>NZ_NOZG01000028.1:0-152729 GCF_002258575.1 Rhodococcus sp. 05-2254-5
GGGCGGGTGGGCCCCACCGTCGCAGCCTGGGTACGCAGCGTGGCGTCGGCGCGCGACTCCCTCACGGTTGTGGATGTCGATCTCGCGGACTTCGATCTCCCGAACAGCTTGACGTCGAGCGAGGACTCCGAACGTTTCACCCGCATCGTGGGCGAGGCCGACGCGTTCGTCCTCGTCACTCCCGAATACAACCACGCTGTGCCCGGCTCGCTGAAGACCGCGCTCGACACGGTGAAGTACGAATGGCGTTCCAAGCCAGTGGGATTCGTTTCCTATGGTGGTCTGGCGGGTGGTGTGCGAGCGACCGAGCAACTGCGCCTCATCGCCGCAGAGCTACACATGGTGTCGGTACGGGATTCGGTATCACTCCATCGCGTGCGTCGGCGTTTCGACGAGGCCGGTGGCGTCGACGATCCCGCTGCTGTCGACTCCTTGGGGCGATTGCTCGACCAACTCGAGTGGTGGGCCGGCGCAGTGTCGAGCGCACGGGCGCGCGTCCGGTACCCCGGCTGACACTGTCAGACTCGGACGGCGGGTCGAAGACTTCTCGGTCGACCGATGAACGCCGTTTCCTGCGGAATGGTGACCAGCGTCAGTTCGATGTCGATCGGACCCGAGCGCACCCGAATTCGGTCACCCGACGCACGCGGCTGAACGATCGACAGCATCGCGGCGAATTCCTGTCGGCTCGGCCCGGGTGCCGCCGGATCATGCGGCGGTTCGTGTTCGGTCAGCGAGATCACAGTGACGCCGGGAACAGACTGTTGATCGAGCGAGATGGAGCCGTCTGCGAAGTCGACCACGACGACGTCGTACGAGGGCCGCACCCGAGTGTGGTCGCTGTCGACCAGAAACCGCTTGGGCTCCCCGATGGCGTCGCGGAGGGCTCCCCAGGCGTGCGGTCTGTCCGTTCTGACGACAACTCGCGCTCCGATCGCCACGGCTCGGAACAGAAGTTGTTGGGCGAGGTAGAGCTCGCCCACGATGCTGACCCGCGGCAGGTTCGCCCCGAAGATCCGCACTGCCACACCGTTTCCGTTCGTATCCGATCCCAGTAGTTGGCCGCAACCACTCACCGGGAACGCCCAGGCCTGCAGTGCGGAGGTCGAGAGGGTTCCGACCGGCATCACTGCCGAGTGTGTTGCCACAGCCAGTGGCAATTGGGCGAGAATGCCGTCTCGTTGACGTCCGGCCATCGAGGTCAGTGAAGCAACATCGGGCCTCGAGATTGCCTCTCGCGCAGCGAATCTGCACGACGCACGAACGCGGACGCGGCTCGGCTCGTCGGTGGGGCGCAGGTGAACGGACATGGTCGTACCCAGCGACGGTGTCGCCCACAAGGCCGAAAGATCCTCGACAGTGATTGTGCTGCAATCGATTCCGTAACCCGTACTCGCGACGCCGGGCAATGGAGCATAGGACCACACCTGAGTCAGGTCGTCGGTGTCGACACCCCGGCTCAGGTGCAATGCCGCGGCTCGGAGTTCTGTGGCCGTCGACAGCCGTGTGGACAGTCCATGAGATTCCAAGGCGCGTGCAATGCGGAGGGCTGCAACGACCGCGGTTCGGGCCGCCCCCGTCCGGCCCGTGCCCCTCGCTGCCATCGCCAGGGCGTTGGCTCGTACGTCCAGAGTGACGGACACCCACACCGTGCGCTGCGCGACGGCGGGCAACGGGCCGATGAGGCCCTCGTACACGTCGGTGGCCACCGAACCGTCGGCGGTTCGAAACCCGAGCGCGACGATGTCGATTGCGGCAACCTCGACGTCGTGCTGCCGAAAGCACGACGTCAACGCCTCGATGGGCAGCGTGTGTCGTGTGTCGGCTCGCGTTCGCGCCAGCACCGTCGTGTCGTGTTCCGGTGCAATGATCTCCACGGTGCACGTGACGGTATCGCGCTGCCAGTGCACAGCGACGGTCCGGCCGTCGGGGTCGACATGTTCTGTTGTCACCCCGACGGCAGGGGCTCGGCCGGATCCGAAGCGCAGAGCGACGACCAGCCAGCCGGCGATCGACGTTCGCCGAAAGGCGACGAACGGTACGAGCGACACCGTCGCTGCGGCGGTGAGCGTCCACTCGACGGGAACGTCGGCCGCGAGTAGTGCGAGAGTTGTTGTCACAGTAGTTATTTCGGCCGCGAACAACCCTCGAACAGATGGCACGGCGAACGACACGACCGACGTGCGCCGTCGTCTCCTCGAACGCGTCATCACATACCCTCCCCCCGAAGGTTGCAGCCCGATCGATCGTCGCCGACGCGGTCGCCGATGGGTGCGGACGAACTGTACTGTGTCGCGTGACCCGATGGGGGATCGGGTCGGCACAATCTTGGGGAGGAATCGTGGCATCTACTCCGACGACGAAATGGCAGGTCGGCGGATACCGCTTTCTCGTCCGACGAATGGAACATGCCCTCATCAGGCGCGACGCGCGGATGCTGCACGACCCGATGAAGTCGCAGTCGCGCGCGCTCATGGTGGGTGTCGTCGTCGCATGCGTGGGTCTGGCGGGCTGCGCTGCCCTGGCGCTGTTTCGGCCTCAGGACAAGATCGGCGACGCGTCGATCGTGGTCGGTAAGGAGTCGGCCGCCATGTTCGTCAGCGTCGACGGCGTGTTCCATCCGGTGCTGAACCTGGCTTCGGCGCGGTTGATCGTGGGAAGGCCCGACAACCCTGTGACGGTGAAGGAGTCGGAACTGGCGTCGCGACCTCGCGGTGCGCTGGTCGGAATTCCCGGTGCCCCGTCGGCGCTGCCGCACGACCCGGACGGCGAGGCCGAGTCGTGGACCGTGTGCGACACCGTCGATCCGATCGCCGGCGTCACGTCCACGACAGTGATCGTGGGGGAGCCCCGCTACGGCGAGAACGCGGCTGCGCTCGGCCCATCCGAGGCATTCCTGTGGACTTCGGGCGGTGCGGCGTATCTCGTCCACGACGGCACCAAGTCGCCGGTCGATCTGGCGGACAGAGCTGTCGTTCGTGCGCTGGGCCTCGAGGATGCGACGCCGACGCCGGTCAGTGCCGGTCTGCTCAACGCGGTACCGCAGTCGCCTGCGGTGACGGCTCCGTTCATAGCGCGAGCGGGTGAGATCCCCGCCTACCCGTTCGACAACCGGCCTATCGGCTCCGTGGTCAAGGTTGCCGGCCGCGACGTTCGGTACTACGTCGTGCTCGAGGACGGCATCCAAGCCATCAGCGAAACCGCAGCCCTACTCGTCAAGTTCGCCGACTCGCAGGGCAGCCCCGACATCGCGGCCGTCAATCCCGACGTCCTGGCCGACGCTCCCAAGACGATGTCCGGACTCGACATATCGACCTTCCCACCGACGACTCCCGACATCGTCGACTCGGGCCAGAGGCCCGTCGGGTGTCTGACATGGTCACCACTCGATGTCGCCGACGGTGGTCCGACTGCGCAGCTGGTCGAATCCGCAGGACGGTCGTTGCCACTCGATACCACCGCTTCACCGGTGGCACTGGCTCAGGCGGACGGCGGCGGTGATGCGGTCGACCAGGTCCATCTGTCGCCGGGTAGCGGCGGATTCGTTCGAAGCACCGGTATCTCGACGGCCAGTACCCGTCAGGACAGCGTCTTCTTCGTCGCCGACACGGGAGTTCGCTACGGAGTCGAGGGTGCGGATGCAGCGTCGGCATTGGGCTTCGGACTCCCGGCACCTGCACCGTGGCAGATTCTGCAGTTGCTGGGCAGCGGGCCGACTCTGGGGCGTGGTCAGGCGCTGACCATGCACGACGGGGTCGCGGCGGACCCGCAGGCAGCCGCGGTTCCGTCCAAGTAGTCCCGGTGAGTGGGCGAGCCGATCACAGTCGTCGGCGCAGGGGAATGGAGACTGCCGTTCCGAGGCCCAGAATCACCGCGACCACTACCGACCCGGCCACCGCCGCATCGCGGGGCCGATGATCGACGGCGAGCGGTGGGAGCGGCGCACCGATCGCGACCGCATCTGCGGGGACGGTTCGCTGCGTCGGTGTCACGACGTCGGTCACCGCAGCGAGTGGATCGACGACGCCGTGGCCGACCGACGGATTCCATCCGTCGGCCGGCGCATGAGCTGTTCGCTCGATGCGGTCGATCACTTGGAGAGCGGACAGATCGGGCCTGTACGCCCGCACCAGTGCCGCTGTCGCAGCGACGAGCGGTGCGGCGAAACTGGTTCCGGTCATCGGTACTACGCCGTCGGTGCCCCGAATGCCGTTGGCCAGGCCGTTGCCCGCCGGCGACAGCGACGTCATGTTGGAGCCCGGAGCAGCCACGTCCACCCATGGTCCGGCCAGGCTGAACGACGACGGCGAACCGTCCAACTCGACCGAACCGACGGTCAACACGTCGTCGAACCAGGCAGGTGTCGCGATGGTCGCAAACCCTTCCCACGGGTCCGCCTCGGGCCGGACCGGGTCGGGCATGGGGTTCTGTGTCCTGCACGCGTCGCTTCCGAAGTTGCCTGCCGCAGCCACGACGACGGCGTCACTCTCACGAACGGCGTACTGCACTGCTGCACCGAGTGGGCCGTCGGCGACGCCTGCGCCGGCAGGGACACACGCCACTTCGGAGATGTTGATGACCGATGCGTCTGCGTCGGCCGCCGCCCGGATTGCCATGGCCATCGTCCGTACGTTTCCGTACCCGGCAGCGTTCTCGGGTTCGGTCGTCTTCTCCTGGTCGGTCCTGTTGTCCACGACTTGAAACACGTTGCTGGACTGGCGGATCGACAGGACACGGGCGTCCGGAGCGCCGCCGGCGAAACCGCTGCCCGAGGCCGTCTGTGCGGCGATGAGACCGGCCACCATCGTGCCGTGCGCGTCACAGTCGAGCAATCCGTCGCCGGTGCCGACGTAGTCGCCCCCCGGAATCAGCCCCGGCAGACGTGGGTGAGGCGTGACGCCCGTATCGATGACGGCAATCAGTTGACCGGCTCCGCGAGTGATCGGCCATACGGACGCGAAGTCGAGTGCTTGCTGCGCCGTCGGAATTTCCTGGGCGTCGATCGTTTCGGAGGGGACGGCGCACGCGTTCTTCTGCTCGGTCGGTTCCAAAGGGGCGGGAGGGCTGGGCGGTGGCAGTTGCACCGGATCGATGAGCGGGCGTTCGGCGTGTGCGAAGGACGGTCCGATCAGTGCTTCGTAGGTGAGGGTCAGGACGGTGAGCGCGGCAACGACGCACGCTCGACGCCGGCGCGCGGTCACAGTCCGCGGACGACGCTGTACAGACCGCACACCCATACTGCGATCGGAATGACGAGGGCGATCGCGGCGTATTCCACCAGTTCGGCCGATCGCCGCATCACCGGCGAATAGTTGCGGGTCGGAACCAGGGCTCCGAACACGGATGCGACGACGGCGGCGGCCAACGTCGCGCCGAACAACTCGAGTGCACGGTCCGGAAATGTGATCACTGCCCCGACCGAGAGCGAGAACAGGACGACCGCACCACCACCGACGAGTGGGACGGCATGTGCCACAACGGCATACGTGCGTCCGCGCAGAAGTAGCACCAGCGCGCACAGTGCGGCGAGGGCGATGCCGGGCCACCCAGAACCGGTCGCGGTGTCGCTCGCCGCCGCAGCGAGTACTCCCATCACCACCACGATCGTGAACGCCGTGAGCAATCCCGTCAGGTAGCTCCGTGCGCGCGTAGCTGCCACCTGCAGATCTGCGAACGACATCGAATCGAGCTCTGCCTCCTGGGCGGTGTCCAGTGGGGCACCGGCGGTGGGGACCGGAGGCAACGGAAGCCGCGCCTGCATCATCGACAGTCGGGCCGACACGGCGATTCCGGTCAGACCTACCAGTGCTGCGACGGTACCGATGGCCGCCGGCGTCATCACGGTGAACAACGCGCAGGCAGCCGCGGCGAACGCCGACACTGCCAGCACGATCGACCCGGTGAACACGGCGAGCCCGGCACCGCCGATTCGCAGAGACAACAGCGCCATCGAGCCGGCCATGGCCGAACCCAACATCACGTGAGCTGCCCCGAACTGGCCGGGTACGAACAGCGTTCCACCGGTGAACATCAGCGCCGAGGCGCATCCCCCGAAAAGCGCCGCGACGGCCACCTGCTCGTACAGCCGGCCGAGAATCATCCCCGCAACGGCGAACAGGACCGCGGCCGTAACCGCGGCGACTGCCTCGACCGGGCTGCTCGTGTTCTCGGCACCGGCTCGCACCGGGTCACTCAGAACGATTCCGCAGGCGAGCAGGACCGTCGAGCCCGTGATGATCGAACCGACCGTGCGTGCAGTACGCGCGGTCCACTGAGCAAGGTCGTCGGTGCCGGAACGGGCCACGGCATCCATGAGATCGTCGAACAACGGAGTCGGTGCCGGACGCGCGGCGACACCCAACACGAGCAGGTCGCCGTCACGTACGCCCAGTTCCGACAGTGTGGACGTCGACGGTAATGGCGGACGTCCGATACGGGACAGCGTCCAGGCCCCCGACAACCCGTCGGATCCGGAGTCCGCGGTCCGGCTCCCGACCGGACCCGGTCCTTCCGCAGGCTCCGCTCGTGACGCGATCATATCGACGATCCCCGGAATCAACAGCGACACCGGAACGTCCACGGGCAGTGCCATATCAACCTGGGTCGACCTCGCCGACACCGTCACCCGGCACACGTCCTGGGCGAAGACGGCACGCAGCCCCTGCGCACGTCGGGCCGGGTCCGATGCGATGGTCGGTTCGGCTGCGTCGGACGGTGTGTTCGTCGTTGCGGGACGGCTGTCGGCGCGTGTCATGGATATCCCCCCGGATGCGTGCAATGCACTGTCGATGCCCGCCCCCCGGGCATCGTGCGTCCACACCCTACGACATCACGCCGACACTCGACCGCTCGTCTCCTCCGCCGAGACCTGCTCGCAGCAGTCAGGCAGGAACCAGCTCGCTCACCTGGGCCAGCAGCTCGAACGACCTGAGCCAGGATCGACGATCGGAGACGCCCGAGGCGACGATCAACTCGTCTGCTCCCGTGCGTTCGGCGAATCGGTCGAGGTACTCCCTGACCATGTCGGGTGTCCCGACGGCCGAGTACTTCGTCATCTTCGAGATCTGTTGCCCCGCAGGTGCTTCCAGCACCATGTCGGCTTCTTCGTCGGTGAAGGTGCGACCCCGTCCGAGCAGCAGGCTCACGCGGCTTCTCTTGGTGCGGAGGAACTGGGCCTGAGCCTCGGCCACGGTGTCCGCGGCGATCACGTTGACGCCCACGATGAGGTGAGGTTCGGACAGCTGCGCCGACGGACGGAAGTCGCGGCGATAGATCTCCACGGCCTGTTCGAGTGCGTCGGGTGCGAAATGCGATGCGAATGCGTACGGCAGGCCGAGGGCTGCCGCGAGCTGTGCGCCGAAGAGAGACGATCCGAGGATGTACAGCGGCACCTCGGTGCCGGCACCCGGCGTGGCACTGACCCCGGGGACGAGGGACTGCTGGGACAGGTACCCCTGCAGCTCCTGGACGTCCTGAGGGAATCGGTCCGAGGACGCCGGGTCGCGGCGCATGGCGCGCATGGTCACCTGGTCGCTGCCGGGGGCGCGGCCCAGTCCGAGATCGATCCTGTCCGGGAACAACGTGGCCAACGTGCCGAACTGCTCGGCGATGGTGAGCGGCGCGTGGTTGGGAAGCATGATCCCGCCGGAGCCGAGTCGAATTCGCTTCGTGTGTGCGGCCACGTGCCCGATCAACACCGATGTCGCCGACGATGCGATCGTCTTCATGTTGTGATGTTCGGCGTACCAGATGCGCTGGTAACCCCAGTTCTCGGCATGCTGGGCGAGCGTCACGCTGGCGTCGAAACTGTCTCGGATTGTTTCGCCCTCGCCCACGTGTGCGAGATCGAGGATGGACAGGGGTACGGACACGGAAGCCGACCTTTCGTTCGTCGAACATGTGCGGCCTCGGAGCCGCATTCTTCGTTCAACCGAATGCGGTGCCGTTCTATTTCTGTATCCCGATGCTTCGACTCAACAGTGGACCCTCCGGTTGTGCATGCGTTAGCCTGTCGTCCACGCGGCCTCGGGGGGAGGTCGCCGCGAATGCAGTTGTGGGGGCGCGGCCGTGGGGGCTGATCGATGAGTACCGTGCGCTTCGTTCGCAGCGCGCGCCGGGAAGTACCTCGGTCACCGGGCGGCGAGGTCGTACTTCAACCGCCGCCTCCCGTGCCGCGCGCGGTACCCGGCAATCTCCTGATGAAGCTGATGCCGCTGGTGATGGTCGCCGCCATGGTCGGAATGGTTGCGCTCATGTTCACTTCCGGTGCGGCAGCGAACCCGATGATGTTGATGTTCCCAGCCATGATGCTGATGTCTATGGTGGGCATGTTGGCCGGCGGGGGCAAGTCCGGGGGAGCACGTACCGCCGAGGCGAACGAGGACCGTAAGGACTATCTGCGGTATCTCGACCAGCTTCGACGAGACGTCGCCGACACCGAGCGAGATCAGCGCAGGGCACTCGAGTGGAGCCACCCGGATCCGGGCACTCTGTGGTCGACGGCCGGAACGCAGCGTATGTGGGAGCGTCGGCCTCAGGACGCCGACTTCGCCCACGTGCGGGTCGGGCTCGGCGATCAGCGTTTGGCGACCCGACTCGTGCCTCCCGAGACCGGACCTGTGGAAGAGCTGGAACCGGTGTCCGCGGTGTCGCTGCGCCGATTCGTGCGAGCACACTCGGTGGTGTCCGAGTTGCCGATTGCCGTGTCGCTGAGGGGATTCGCCGCTCTGTCGATAGCCGGGGATCGCGATGCCGCTCGTGCGATGGTGCGCTCGATGGTCGCCTATCTCTGTACCTTTCACGGACCGGACCACCTCGCGGTTGCCGTCGTCTGCGGCCCCGACACCGTGGAGCAGTGGGAATGGACCAAGTGGCTGCCGCACACACAACACGACGTGTTGCGAGACGGTGCCGGTTCTGCGCGAATGATCTTCGGCAGTGTCCTCGAGCTCGAGAGCGCGCTGGGGGACGTCCTGTCGATGCGGAATCGCTTCGCACGTGGGGCGGTGAACAGTGGGGTCACGCAGTTGGTGATCGTGGTGGACGGCGGACTGGTCGCCAACCGTTCGACCGACCTCACCGACACCGGCCTCGATTCCGTCACCATCGTCGACCTGTCCGGGTTGTGTACGCGACTGGCGGCAAGTCGCGGGCTCCAGCTGGTGGTCGAGAACGGCTCGATCGGTGCTGTGAGCGGCACGGCAGTCGAGGTCTTCGCTGTGGCGGACGCGATGAGTACCACCGAGGCACACGCCGTTGCTCGACGCCTTTCTCCGTATCGCGCGCCGTCGTCGCCCTCCGCTGTCGATACCGTCACCGACGACGGGGCCGCAGTGTCGGGATGGAACAGCCTCGTCGGAATCGCCGACGTCGGTGCGCTCGATACGGATCGAGCGTGGACAGTGCGTCGCGGTCGAGACCGGTTGCGGGTACCCATCGGCGTCGCACCCGACGGCAGCGCGGTCGAGATCGATTTGAAGGAGTCTGCCGAGAACGGCATGGGTCCACACGGATTGTGCATCGGCGCAACGGGTTCGGGTAAGTCGGAGTTTCTGCGTACGCTCGTTCTCGGGTTGGTGTCCACCCACGCCCCGCAGCAGTTGAACCTGGTACTGGTCGACTTCAAGGGCGGGGCGACCTTCGCGGGGCTCGAGGCCGCGCCGCACGTTGCGGCCGTGATCACCAACCTGTCCGAGGACCTGGCTCTGGTCGACCGGATGCGTGATGCCCTCGCCGGCGAGATGAACCGTCGGCAGGAGTTGCTGCGCGCGGCCGGAAACTTCGCCAATGTGTCCGACTACGAGAAGGCGCGCGCAGCGGGAGCTGCTCTGGCACCGTTGCCCGCTCTGTTCGTGGTGGTCGACGAGTTCTCGGAATTGCTCAGTCAGCAACCGGAATTCGCGGAATTGTTCGTGGCGATCGGGCGGCTCGGACGTTCGTTGCACATGCATCTGTTGTTGGCCAGTCAGCGTCTGGAAGAAGGCAAGCTGCGCGGACTCGACAGCCATCTGTCCTATCGAATCGGTCTGAAAACGTTCTCGGCCAACGAGTCACGTTCCGTTCTCGGTGTTCCCGACGCGTACCACCTGCCTGCTCAGCCCGGTGCCGGCTATCTCAAGTGCGATTCGGCCGAGATCGTCCGCTTCGCTGCGGCCTACGTGTCCGGACCGTACGTTCCGCCACGTTCGAGTGCGGGGGCACCCGCCGCGCAGGGCGTCGATATCCGTCCGAGGCCGTTCACCGCATATCCGGTCATGGTCGATCCCGTCGAGAACGACGTCCGTGTCGAGCCGGTGGTCGAACCGGATCCGGTCGAGAACGACGACACCGGCGCGACCGTTCTCGACGTCGTCGTCGGCCGAATCGCAGGCCGCGGTATGCCGGCCCACGAGGTATGGCTACCGCCGTTGGACAAGGCACCGACACTGACCCGCTTACTGCCTCGGTCGGTACTGAGCGGCGGCGTCGATGCGCTGAGCACACTTCGTGCGCCGATCGGCATCATCGACAGGCCGTTCGATCAGCGGCGGGATCTGCTCACCGTCGACCTGTCCGGTGCAGCCGGGCACGTCGCGATCGTGGGGGCTCCGCAGTCGGGGAAATCGACGGCCCTTCGGTCGCTGATCATGGCTCTGGCGATGACGCACACACCCGCTCAGGTTCAGTTCTACTGCTTGGACTTCGGGGGTGGAACGCTGGCCGGGTTGGCCGAACTACCGCACGTCGGATCGGTGGCCAACAGATTGGACGTCGACCGAGTGCGCCGGACCGTGGCCGAGGTCGCGGCTGTCGTTCGTCAGCGGGAGAAGACTTTTCGAGATCGCGGCATCGATTCCATGGTCGAGTTCCGGCGGCTGCGGGCGATGCAACCGGTCGATGAGAACGACCGGTTCGGCGACGTCTTCCTGGTGATCGACGGATGGCAGTCCATCAGATCCGACTTCGAGAGTCTCGAACAACAGATCGCGACGCTGACGACCCAGGGACTGGCATTCGGTCTGCACCTCGTTCTGACGGCCTCTCGCTGGGCAGAAGTGAGGCCCGCGACGAAGGATCTGATCGGGACCCGGCTCGAGCTGCGACTCGGAGATCCGTCGGACTCGGACATCGGCCGAACGAAAGCCGCCAGTGTGCCGCAGGGCCGACCGGGCCGGGGCATGACCAAGGACGGTCTGCACCTGCAGATCGCACTGCCTCGGGTCGACGACCGTCGATCGGTGGCCGACCTGTCCCGAGCTGTCGCAGAGTCCGTCAGCGCGATCGCCGCAGCGTCCACGGGGTCGCCTGCCCCGCCGGTCCGCATGTTGCCGGAGATGCTCGAACGGTCGGAGGTGCTCGATCGACTCGCCGGCGCCTGGCCCCGCGACCGTGGCACCGTTGCGGAACTGAGGGTTCCGATCGGCATCGACGAGGCCGAGCTGGCTCCGGTGACGGTCGACTTCGCCGAGAACCCACATTTCGTCGTCTTCGGCGACAGCGAATGCGGGAAGACGTCCCTGCTGCGGGGGATCTGTCGATCTTTGGTCGATGCGAACCCACCCGATCGGGTGAAACTGATCGTGGCGGACTACCGTCGAACTCTCTTGGGCACAGTCGATTCCGAGCATCTGGCCGGCTATGCGGCCGCGCAGGCGACGTTGACGGCGATGATCGCCGATCTCGCAGGCAGAATGAGCAGGCGCATGCCGGGATCGGACGTCACCCAGCAGCAGCTCCGCGAGCGGTCGTGGTGGGACGGGCCCGAGGTGTTCGTCGTCGTCGACGATTACGACCTGGTGGCCACCGCGTCCGGGAACCCGTTGTCGCCCTTGGTCGAGCATCTGCCACACGCCCGGGACATCGGACTGCACCTCATCGTGGCGCGTCGCTCGGGCGGGGCGGGGCGGGCACTGTTCGACCCGGTGATCGGGCGGCTACGCGACCTGGTGACTCCGGGATTGGTCATGAGCGGGAGCCGAGACGAGGGGAGCTTGATCGGCACCGTGCGTCCGAGCCCGATGCCGCCCGGACGTGGAGTGTTCGTCGATCGGTCCGGCCCCGCGCTCGTGCAGCTCGGACACTCGAGTTGACGAGGCCGCAGTGGCGTTACGCGGCTGTGCATTTGAGTCATTCGGAGATTTCTGTCGTCGCGTCCGGTGCGACGCTGCAGGGTCCACGCGAACACGTCGGATCCGCATACGCGGTATCGGAGGGTGGTCGTCTCGTCTTCGGGCGGGCGGGCGCGGACACCGAGGTCCCTCCGCTGCTGTGTCTCGACGATCGATCGATCCTCGTGGGCGGCGCAGTGTGGGATCGCGGCGAAGTCCTGCACGGGATCGTGTGGTCGGCGCTGCAGGGAGCCGGGATACACGACCGACTCGATCTGCTCGAGATCGCGTATCCCTCGACGTGGGGCGACGAGCGTCGAGAGCTCCTCCGAGCAGTGTTCGCCACGTCGGCGAGCGAGGTCGTCGTCGTGGAGACGGCGATCGCCGCGGTCGCGTCGGCAGGAGAACGGGCACCGGCTGCTGCGGTGGTGATCGAAGTGGGCACCCTCGACACCACGGTCGTCCTGGTGGACGAGGCAAGAACTCACGGCGGCGACATCGGTGCAGTACTTGCTGTCGGAGAACGAGACGACAGCTGGCGACGACGAGCCGACGACTACCTTCGATCGTCGGTGTCGCAATGTCCCGCGGACATTTTCATCGTGACGGAGTCGGGTTCGAGCTCGAGCCCCGCTGCGGAAGATCCGGCACGATGGCTGACCGGTCTCGACGTGGCCAGGTCTCTGTATCGACGTGCGGGAGCGGAGGTGGAGACTGCCCCGCCAGGTCGAGCCACGGCAGGGCGCTCGGCGGCATGGCTCGACGAAGTGACCGTCGCGGTGCCACCTCCCCGAAGAAGCGGATGGCCGGTTCGAGCGTTCGGTGCGGTGGCCGCATCGGTCATCGTTGCCGGTGGTGTCGTTGCACTGACGTTCGTCCTTCGGTCTCCGCAAGAGGTGGCCGTCGCGACCTCGCCGCCGTTCGCGATGCCTGCCACCCAGGCGGTGTCGGCGACCGAAGCCACCTCCGCGACCGAAACAACCTCGGCGACAGCAGTATCGGCGACGAGCGAGTCACCGTCGGTGATCCCGTCGGCGACGTTCGTCTCGGGCCGGGCGTCGCTGCGACTACCGGCGACCTGGACCAGGATGGAGGACCCGGCCCGGATGGTGTTGATTCCGCCGACAGCACCCGAGCGTCGCATCGTCGTCACAGTGCAGGAACTGGTGCACGGCTCGACGCTCGAACAGGTTGCGTCCGAGCTCGGTGCGGCAGTCGACGCGCGTGGACCCGACTCCCCGATCGGATCGCTGGAGCCTGCCCGGGATTTCGGAGGTCGGGTGGGGATCTCGTACGTCGAGCGGCCGGCCGATGCGTCCACAGTGTTGTGGCGTGTGCTCGTCGAATCGGATGTGCAGGTGAGCATCGGCTGTCAGTTCGAGGGACCGGACTCGTCCGCGATCGACACCGAATGTGATTTGGCCACCCAGACTCTGGAGGTCGTGAAGATGCGTTGAGGCCGCCGCGCAGATTTTCGCCGTATGCCGGAACCGAACCAAGGGGTGGCTGCGTCCAAGGAGATGTAGGGGAGTGAGCGGGCCGCACGCGGTCCCTCGGTCGAGCGTCATGTGCGCCGCGGGCGTACGTGGATACGAAAATCGAAGCAGAGGAGTCGAAGTGGGATATCCAGGGGGACCGGAATCTATGGGTTCGTCGAACGGCGTCACCGTCACACCGCAGGAGCTCGTTGCTGCCGGGGCGACGATCGAGGGCCTGAGCGTGTCGATCGATGCGTCGAACTCGGCCGTGCGTTCCATCGTCGAGCAGACCGCCGAGGCGTGGGTGGGCAAGGCCGGCAAGTCGTTTCAGGATGTCATGTCGCAGTGGGACACCAGTGCCCAGAAGATGCGCAGCGCGCTCGAGCAGATCTCGGCGGACATCAAGACCAACGGCCACGGCTACTCCGATGCGGACGACGACAACGTGGCGGCTGTGAACCAGGTGGCGGGATCGCTCGGTTCGGGACTGACCACGTTCAACTGACGGCACGACCGGCCACCGAACGACCGACCACACGACCGAGCTCTATTTAGGAGACTGATTCGACATGAAGTACGACTTCGCTCAGATCGCGGCGTTGACCGAGGCGATGAACAAGCAGGCGAACGTGACCAAAGACCTTCTCGCCGACGTGGACGGCACTGCGAAGAGACTCTACGAATCGTGGGAGGGCGACGCGATGACGTCCTATTACGAACTCCAGCGTCAGTGGAACTCTGCATCCGACGAGCTCAATCTCATTCTGTCGAGCCTCGTCGCGGCCGCCCGCACCGGCGGCGAGGCCATGCACGGGGTGGAGATGGCGAACAAGGCACGCATGGCGCGCTGACCGTAGACCACGAGCGTCGTATGCCCCGATCGGCACTTGTCGGTCGGGGCATACGACTGTCGAGGGGCGCGGCACCTGGCGCGGGTTGTGGTGGCGGTGTGTACTGGACGGATGACGGATTTCGGGACGGCGATCGATGCCGAGCGTTCTCGCGCCGAACACCGCCTGCACTCCCTTCGCGACGAGCTCGCGTCGGTCATCGAAGGCAGCCGGTGGACCACCGACGACGACGAACACGACCCGGAGGGTTCCACCATCGCCTTCGAGCGTGCCAAGATCGCGGCCCTGATCTCCGACACCGAGTCCGAGATGCGCGAGCTCGACGCCGCGTCCACGCGGTGGGATCTCGGGACGTACGGCACGTGCGAGCGGTGCGGAGAGTCGATACCGGCGATCAGGCTCGAGGCATTGCCTGCGGCCCGCCGCTGTGTGCGGTGCGTTCGCCTGTCCTGAGCCGGTCTTCCGCGTCGGAGGCGTTTTGACCTGGGTGCCGGCTCCCGGTATCGTTCCCCGTTGGCGTGTATGGGCTCGCCGCATTTCTTCGATGCGCAGAGCTCTTGTCCTCGGGTCTCAACTGGCCGCCGAGGGCATCCACACGTCTTGGCCAGCAGCGACATCATGAAGACAGGAATTTTCTGTGTCTACTTACGCCCCGAAGGCCGGGGACACCACCCGGACGTGGCATGTGATCGACGCCACGGACGTCGTGCTCGGACGCCTCGCCGTCCAGGCCGCGACACTGCTCCGCGGTAAGCACAAGCCCACCTACGCACCCAACGTCGACGGTGGCGACTTCGTCGTCATCATCAACGCCGAGAAAGTTGCCATCAGTGGCAACAAGCTCGATGGCAAGTTCCACCACCACCACTCCGGCCATCCGGGCGGTCTGAAGTCGCGCTCGACGCGTCAGGTGCTCGAGAACAACCCCGACCGTCTCGTGGAGAAGGCCGTTGTCGGCATGATCCCGAAGAACAAGCTCGGAAATGCCATCGCGAGCAAGCTGAAGGTCTACGCGGGACCGAACCACCCGCATGCCGCTCAGCAGCCCGTTCCGTTCGAGATCAAGCAGGTGTCCCAGTGACGGCGCCGGAGGGAAATGACGTGACGTCGCAGGAGAACATCGAAGAGATCGCCGCCGACGAGTTCGTGGCAGTGGAAGATCCCGAGGTGGCCACGGAAATCGAAGCTGCTGCAGCTCCGGCCCCCATCGTGTTCGATCGCCCGATCCAGACCGTCGGCCGCCGCAAGGAAGCCGTCGCTCGTGTTCGGTTGTCCTCGGGCACCGGTGGATTCAAGCTCAACGGCCGCACCCTCGAGGATTACTTCCCGAACAAGGTGCACCAGCAGCTGATCAAGGCTCCTCTGGTGCTGGTCGACCGCGCAGAGTCCTTCGACATCGTGGCACTGCTGCACGGTGGCGGACCGTCGGGACAGGCAGGCGCGCTGCGTCTGGCCATCTCGCGTGCGCTGATCGAGCTCACCCCGGACGATCGCCCGGCTCTCAAGGCCGCCGGCTACCTCACGCGTGACGCGCGTGCGGTCGAGCGCAAGAAGTACGGCCTGAAGAAGGCCCGTAAGGCGTCGCAGTACTCCAAGCGCTGACGCGTCTTACCCGTTCCATCCTCGAGGGCAGGCTCCAGCAAGATCGGATGCCTGCCCTCGAGGCATTTTCCGACGATGTTCTCTCTGTTCGAAGGGGTCTTCATTCATGGCGCGATTGTTCGGCACCGACGGAGTGAGGGGACTCGCAGGCGGGGTCCTGACGGCAGAGCTCGCGATGACCATCGCCCGGGCTGCCGCCGCCGTGCTGGCACCGGATGTCGACGGTGGTCGACGGACAGCGGTCGTCGGCCGTGACCCCAGAATCAGCGGTTCGATGCTCGGTGCCGCAGTGTCGGCCGGGCTCACTGCCTCGGGTGTCGACGTGATCGACGTGGGCGTGCTGCCGACCCCCGCGGTCGCCTACCTCACCGGCGAATACGGCGCGGCGCTGGGCGTGATGATCTCCGCCTCGCACAATGCGATGCCCGACAACGGAATCAAAATTTTCGCCGCAGGCGGGCACAAGCTCGACGACGACATGGAAGATCGCATCGAGGCGCTACTCGGGGTGGACGGTCGTACCGAGAAGCCGGTCGATGTGACGGGCGCTGCCATCGGTCGTATCGACGTCGCGCCGGACGCTGCCGAGCTCTATGCCGCGCACCTCGTGGCACCGCTCTCGCACCGACTCGACGGTGTCACCGTCGTGGTGGATTGCTCGCACGGTGCAGCCTCGACGGTCGGACCGGAAATCTACCGCCGGGCCGGTGCGACGGTCGTGGCGATCAACGCCGAGCCCGACGGGCTGAATATCAACGACGGGTGTGGTTCGACGCACCTGGAAGGGCTGCAGAAGGCTGTCGTCGAGCACGGGGCCGACCTCGGGATCGCGCACGACGGCGACGCCGACCGCTGCCTCGCGGTCGATGCCTCCGGTGCGGTGGTGGACGGGGACGCGATCATGGCTGTGCTGGCCATCGCGATGAGTGAGAACGGCACGCTGACCGACAACACGTTGGTCGCCACCGTCATGAGCAACCTCGGGCTCCACATCGCGATGCGCGAAGCGGGAATCACGTTGCTTACCACCGCAGTCGGTGATCGATACGTCCTCGAGGAGTTGCGCCGCGGAGGGTACGCACTCGGTGGTGAGCAGAGCGGACACGTCGTACTCCCTGCGATCGGGACGACCGGCGACGGGATCGCCACCGCGCTGCGCCTGATGGAGCGGATGGCCCGGACCGGACGCACCCTGGCGGATCTGGCGTCGCCGATGCGCACGCTGCCCCAGGTGTTGATCAACGTACGTGTCTCGGACAAAGCTGCGGTGGCGTCGGCACCGTCGGTGTCGGACGCCGTGGCCGTCGCCGAGCTCGAGCTCGGCCAATCGGGGCGAGTTCTGTTGCGTCCCAGCGGGACCGAACAGCTCGTGCGAGTGATGGTGGAAGCGTCGGAACTCGACGTCGCGACCCGGCTCGCCGAGGAGTTGGCGGGCCGGGTCGCGGCGGTCTGATCGTCAGGCAGTGTCCGATCGTCAGGCGGTGAGTTCTCGCAAGGCGGTGAGCTGCGCGACGCGTCCTGCGGTGTTCTCGGCCAACGGTGCGACGTTGAGTGTCGTCACGCCGGCTTCGGCGAAGGCTGCCACGCGCTCCTTGACGTAGCTCTCCGGTCCGATGAGATTCACCGAACGCGCGAGCTCGTCCGGAACCGCCGCTGCTGCTTCCTCTTTCTTGCCGGCGAGGTACAGATCCTGAATCTTCTCGGCCTCGGCTTCGTAGCCGTAGCGCTGAGCAAGGGAGTTGTAGAAGTTCTTTCCCTTGGCTCCCATGCCGCCGATGTAGAGCGCCAGGTGCGGCTTGACCCAGGGGAGGTACTTGTCCGCGTCCTCGCCGATGGCCAGGGTGGGACTGGCGAACACCTCGAGTTCGCCGAGTGACGGATCGCGTTTGGCCTTGCCTGCGGCCAGCGATTCGCCCCACACGTCGGTTGCCTTCTCCGGGAAGTAGAAGATGGGCTGCCAGCCCTCTGCGATCTCTGCGGTCAGCTCGACGTTCTTCGGTCCGAGAGCGGCGATGACGACCGGAATGCGTTCGCGCACAGGGTGATTGATCAGCTTCAGTGGCTTGCCCAAGCCGGTTCCCTTGTCCGCCGGCAACGGGATCTGGTAGTGCTTGCCCTGATACTGCACTTTTTCTCGACGCCACACCTGGCGGCAGATCTCGATGACCTCACGGGTTCTGGCGATGGGTGCGTCGTACTTGACGCCGTGGAAACCCTCGACGACCTGTGGCCCGGATGCGCCGAGTCCGAGAACGAAGCGCCCGTCGGAAACGTAGTCGAGGCCGGCGGCCGTCATGGCCGTCAGCGACGGCGTTCTCGTGTAGATCTGGAAGATGCCCGACGCGATCTTGATCGTGCTGGTCTTGGCCGCAAGGAACCCGAGTTGACTGACGGCGTCGAAAGAATAGGCCTCGGGCACGAAGATGATGTCGAGGCCCGCCTTCTCGAGTTCGGCTACCTCGGCAACGGTCTCGGTGAAACCACCGCTGTAGTTCAGCATCGTTCCGATGTGCATGGGACTCCTCGTTCTCGAGTAGCTGGTGGAGCTGCTCGGTTGTCTGTTACCGACGTTTCGTATCGGGACGTTACCGCTCGCCGGGGAACCGATGGGAGTCGGCGCACGTCATAGTGGGAAAGGGGCACTTCGAGCGGGAACGGGCGGGCGATGAGCGACGGATTCTGGGTGGACGCGGTCCGCGTGCGCGAGGTGGCGGACTCGATGACGGCGTCGGCGGAGGCCCTGGGTGCGGCAGCCGATTCGATCGCATCACCGGGATTCGGTACCGCCGCCGCAGGACGGAACTACGGAGACCTGGGCGCGGCCTATCTCGACGCCCACTCCGGGCTCGGGCGGGCCGTCGGGGTGTGGCGATCGTCGGTCGACGACATCGCGGATGCCCTCGTCGCTGCGATGAATGCGTACGAACTACAGGACGACGTCGACGCGCACGCGATCGACTCGTTGCGGTGACCGTGTCTTCCACCTCGCCCGCCGAGGCGGCATCGGTCGACGAGATTCTCGACGCCAATGCCGTCGGGCTGCTGTATTTCGAGCGTTTCCTGCCGTTGGCCGAGCGCGTGTCCGGCAGCGAAGTCCCGCGCTACGACGAGGTGTGTGCACGGTACGACGAGCAGCGCGGCCTGAATCTGGAGGCTCTGACGTCCGACGCAGATGCGGTCGGGGCGATGGCTGCGGCGCTGGGTGAACAATTGGACGAGCAGGCGCAGCTTCTGATCGTTCTCCGACTGCGGTGGCACGGTGACGCCGGTGAGACGGCGCAGCAGTACGTGGGCACCGAGCAGGAGAGAGCAGGGGTGCTTCTCGACTCGGTCGAGGATGCGCTGCAGACGATGTACACGGCTGTGGACGTACTGCGTGAGGCTGTGACCGACAAGGCCGAGCTCGTCGGAAGCCTCGATACCGACACCGTAGAAGGACACGATCCCGACCGAATCGATGCGCTTCTGCTGGCCTCGGGCATCGAGTGCGTTCCGGTCGACCGGGCAACCGTGTTCGCCCGCCTGACACCGGCGTTTCCGGAATGGGCCGAGCAATTCGCGCGAGGAGACGTATCGGACGAGTTCGCGGCCGAGGTCGCCGACCGGTCTCGAGAATGGATCGAGGGCGAGTTCGTGCCACATGTGCAACGCACGTGTGCCGCAGTGTCGTCTGCCTGCACGGCCACGGACACGGCCGTTCGAGAGTGCTTGGCCCTGGTGGTGAAGGTCATCGAGGAAGTCGTCCACCCTGTGTTCGACGAGCTCGACGAGCGCAGCTGGGTGCCGCTGGCTGTTTCCGAGCACTCGAGCGAGCTGTCGTCGCCCGAGAACTGCCCTGCGGCGGTCACGGGCGGAGTTGGGGGAGAGGCAGCCGTCAACCGACCCGCATCGACAGACCAACCTCCGTCCGAGGTGCCGGCCTCGGCTCCGTCGGCGCAACCGGCACCTGCTCCGGATGCACGTGCCACCGGTCCCAAAGCGTGGGGCGAAACCGAGAACGACAATGGTCGTGAAGACAGTCGGGTCGACGCAGTCGCCGGACTCGTCGACGGCATTGTGGACGACATCGTGGACCGGGTTGTCGAGGCGCTCGGTGACACGACCGGCGACGGGAGTGTCAGCGACGAGACCGATGCCGACCCCACTGCAGAATCCGGACCCACCGCAGAACCCAACCCCGCCTCAGAACCCAACCCCGCCTCAGAACCCAATCCGACTGCAACGCTCGATGATCCGCCCGCTTCGATCCCGTCGCCGGAATTCGGTGATGCATCGAAGGTCGTCGGCGAGCGCGGACATCTCGAGGCCGAACTCGACGGCCATCGTGCCCGTATCGCGCTCGAACACGATGGGGCCGTATCGCTTCGACTCGAGACACCGGGCCTCGGGGTGCGCACGTTCGAGTTGCGCGTTGGTCCCTTCGGGTTGCCGGAGATCGTCGAAGTTCCCGGGACCGTCGATCCGAGCGGTGTCGGGGTGCCGAACCGGTCTTCGGCGACCGTGGAACCGCCGGAGCCCGCCGCGGGGGATCGAACCACACCCGATGCAGAACCCGAGATCGAACCGGCACCTCCTTCTGCCGAGTCCGGCGCTCCCGAGCCGAACACAGCGACCTCACCGCCGGTGGATGTCGCACCGGCCGACGAGCCGCAGGTGGGTAGTGAACCCACGGACTTGCAGCCCGCATCGACCGCGGACACTCCGGAGGTATGCGTTCCGGAAACTTCGGGCGAGGAGCGCTCCGTCCGGCAGGGCTCGAACGAGACTCATGAGGTACCTGCAGCTCCCGTGGCCCCTCCGGTCACCGAACCTCAGCCCAGCTCGGCGGGGTCCGGCGCGGGCTTGAGCGAGGCGGGTGCACTGTGAATTCGGACCCCGCGTGGCGTCGTGAACTGCACCGTATTCGCGACGCGCATCGGTCGGCGATGGCGGATGCCGCCGAACGGCTACGGAATCCGAGAGAACCGGCGAGAACCGATGTGGGACAGGGGGTTTCGGACCGGTTGAGCGGAAGCGACACTCGGTTGGCAGCGGGCTCGGTCCTGCGCCCGGCTCACCTGGATCGGCGGCACGGCGCACCACACGTCGAACCGGACCCCGACGAGCAACCCCGATCGTGGCTGGTGTGACGACGCCGAGTCCGGTGGGTCAGCCGCGACCCAGCAATGCCTTGATCGACGCGGTCGCCTTCGGCTTGGGCTGCTCGGTCAGCGGCGCGTGAGGGTCGACAGCACGGGTGCCGGCGATGTCGCCGTTCGTTCCGGCCAATTCCTCGTAGTCGGAGTCGCCGGTCAGGTGGTAGAGCAGAAATGCGGTCAGTACAGCGCGGGTGCGTTGCTGGGTCTTGCGGTCGGAGCTGTTGACTCCCAGTGCGCGGAGCATTCGCCGGCCTTCGACGAATCCGTCTGCCGTCGAGCCGTCGATCCGTCGGAGGACGGATGGTCCGTGCCAGGCCTGGGCGAGAGCCAGTGAATTGTCGTTGAGCGAATCTGCGTTCGAGCTGTCGCCGACGACCAGTCCGGGCACGTCGAGGCCTGCGGCGGCGTCCTCGGACGACGGTGCCGTCGGTGCCGGAAACAGGGCGGCGACCGCTTTGACATCCGGTCGTCGGGAGGCAGCGAGTACGGCGGTCCCGGCGCCCATCGCGTGACCGACTGTGGCCAGATTCTCGGGATGCACACTGATGTTGCCCGAGCCCAGGCGAACGCCGGTCATGATGTCGAGCACAGTGCCCAGGTCGGTGGCGAGTCCGCGGTGCGAGGGCACGAGGCCACGCTCGGTGTCGGGTGCTGCCACGACGAACCCCCACGACGCCAGGTGCTTCAGGGTGTCGGTGTAACTGCCGGGGCGCAGCATCCAACCGTGCGCGAACGCCACACCGGGCAGGCCGAAGCCCTCGGCCGGGGTGTAGACGACGCCAGGTTGCCCGGCCAGGGCCAGGTTCCCTCTGAGTACCTTGTGCGGGCCACGCTTGGAGAGAGCAGATGCCAGCTTCTTCGGTTTCGCCACGAGAGATGACGCTACCGAATGTGCTCGGGTACGGGGACGCCGGACACGGCGACCTGAGCGAATGGGTCGTGCGCGTCGTGCCGAGTACCCTGATGCACCATGTGCGGAATCGTTGGATATGTCGGCCACCGCCCAGCTTTGGGTGTGGTGGTCGAGGCGCTTCGGCGTATGGAATATCGGGGCTACGACTCCGCAGGAATCGCGATACTGGACGGCGCAGGCTCTACCGCGGTGGAGCGCAAGGCCGGGCGGCTGGCAAACCTCGAGGCCGAATTGGACGACATCGGCACCGATACGTTCGTCGGGACCACCGGCATGGGACACACGCGGTGGGCGACGCACGGGCGTCCGACCGACCGCAACGCTCACCCACATCGCGACGCGTCCGGAACGGTGGCGGTGGTGCACAACGGCATCATCGAGAACTTCGGTCCGCTGCGTGCCGAACTCGAAACGGCGGGTGTGGAGTTCCTGTCCGACACCGATACCGAGGTCGCTGTCCACCTCGTCGCTCGGGCATACGCGGACGGGCCTACCGCGGGCGATTTCGTCGCCAGTGCGAAGGCGGTGCTGCGTCGCCTCGAAGGTGCGTTCACGCTGGTCTTCACTCATTCCGATCACGCGGACACGATCGTCGCGGCGCGTAGGTCCACCCCTCTGGTGCTCGGAGTCGGCGAGGGCGAGATGTTCCTCGGGTCCGATGTCGCAGCATTCATCGAGCACACGCGCGACGCCGTCGAACTCGGGCAGGACCAGGTCGTCGTCATCACGGCCGATGGCTACGACATCAGCGATTTCGACGGCAACGAGGCGCAGGGGCGTCCGTTCCGGATCGATTGGGACCTCGCGGCCGCCGAGAAGGGCGGCCACGACTACTTCATGCTGAAGGAAATCCAGGAGCAGCCCGCCGCCGTGGCCGACACGTTGCTCGGCCACTTCGACAACGGCCGGATCGTGCTCGACGAGCAGCGTCTTTCCGATCAGGAATTGCGTGACGTCGACAAGGTGTTCGTCGTCGCCTGTGGCAGTGCCTACCATTCGGGTCTGCTCGCCAAGTACGCCATCGAGCACTGGACCCGGCTGCCGGTGGAAGTGGAACTGGCCAGCGAGTTCCGCTATCGCGACCCGGTACTGGATCGGTCGACCCTGGTCGTGGCCATCTCGCAGTCCGGCGAGACCGCCGACACCCTCGAAGCAGTGCGGCACGCCAAGGACCAGAAGGCGCGCGTTCTTGCGGTGTGCAACACCAACGGCTCGCAGATTCCCCGCGAGGCCGACGCAGTTCTGTACACGCGTGCAGGTCCGGAGATCGGCGTCGCGTCGACCAAGGCGTTTCTCGCCCAGGTGACCGCGAACTACCTCGTCGGCTTGGCTCTCGCTCAGGCGCGCGGCACCAAGTACCCGGACGAGGTGGCGCGCGAGTTCGCCGAACTCGAAGCGATGCCGGAGTTGGTGCAGCGGGTGCTCGAGACGGTCGAGCCGGTGCGTGCGCTCGCGCGCGAGCTGTCGACGTCGTCGACGATCCTGTTCCTCGGTCGACACGTCGGTTACCCCGTCGCTCTCGAAGGCGCGCTCAAGCTCAAGGAGCTCGCCTACATGCATGCGGAGGGCTTCGCCGCCGGTGAGCTCAAGCACGGTCCGATCGCGCTGATCGAGGACGGCGTTCCGGTCATCATCGTCATGCCGTCGCCCAAGGGCCGTGCGGTGCTGCACTCGAAGATGCTCAGCAACATCCGCGAGATCCAGGCCCGCGGCGCTCGGACGGTCGTCATCGCGGAGGAGGGCGACGAAGCGGTCCGGCCTTTCGCGGACAGCCTCATCGAGATCCCGGCGGCGTCGACACTGCTGCAGCCGTTGCTCTCGACGATTCCGCTGCAGGTCTTCGCAGCCGAGGTCGCTCAGGCGCGCGGCTACGACGTGGACAAGCCGCGAAATCTGGCCAAGTCCGTCACGGTCGAGTAGTAGGACCGGCGGGGCTCGACACACACGACGGCACGAGCGGGAGGACCTCGGCATGCGCGGCTACTACACACCCGAGCAGATCAGGAACGCCGAGGCTCCGCTGCTGCGATCGTTGCCCGACGGCACGTTGATGCGCCGCGCTGCGTACGGCTTGGCCTCGGTGGTGGCGCGCGAGCTCTTCTCGCGAACCGGCGGCGTCGCGGGGCGACGAGTACTGATACTGGTCGGATCGGGAGACAACGGCGGAGACGGCCTGTGGGCAGGTGCGTTCCTGCGCAGGCGCGGCGTCGCGGTGTCCGCGCTGCTGCTCGATCCGGACCGTGTGCACACCGAAGGTCTTGCGGCCCTGCGAGCCTCGGGGGGACGGGTCGTCACGGAGCCGGACGATCCGGACCTCGTCATCGACGCCATCGTCGGGATATCCGGGAAGGGTCCGCTGCGTCCCCACGCTGCCGGGATGGTCGACCGGATCACCGCGCCCGTTGTCTCCGTGGACATTCCCAGTGGCGTCGATGCAGAAACCGGTGAGGTGTCGGGACCGGCGGTGACCGCCGATGTCACCGTCACGTTCGGCGCTCGCAAACCGGTGCACGTGTTGGCCGTACCTCGTTGTGGCCGAATCGACGTGGTCGACATCGGGCTGACCCTGCCGTCACCCGAGATCGAGTCCTTCGAGCCGGCCGACGTTGGCCGAATCTGGCCGATTCCCACCGCGTCGGACGACAAGTACTCGCAGGGAGTCGTCGGCGTGTTGGCCGGCAGCGCCACGTATCCCGGGGCCGCGTTGCTGTGTGTCGGCGCAGCCGTCGCCGCCACGTCCGGGATGGTTCGGTACGTGGGAAGTGCCGGCGCAGAAGTGGTCTCGCACCACCCGGAGGTCGTCGTCGCACCGGATCTGGATGCAGCGGGGAGGGTGCAGTCGTGGGTCGTCGGCCCCGGCTTCGGCACGGACGACTCCTCGGCGGACATCGTGCGTCGAGTGCTCGAATCGGATCTGCCGGTGGTCGTCGACGCCGATGCATTGACGATCCTCGCGGACAACGAGCAGTGGGTCGTCGATCGCACTGCACCGACGCTGTTGACCCCGCACGCCGGGGAGTTCGCCCGCCTGACCGGATCGGAACCCGGTCCCGACCGCGTCGCGGCCGTACGAGGCCTCGCCGCTCGGTGGGGCGTCACCGTGCTGCTCAAGGGCCGCGCGACGGTCGTCGCCGACTCGGACGGCACCGCGTTCGTCAGTGACGCGGGCGGATCCGCCGCGTCCACCGCCGGATCCGGGGACGTGCTGTCCGGCGTCCTCGGTGCCCTACTCGCAACCGGAATGGCACCGTCGACCGCGGCCGCGTGCGGGGCCAAAGTGCACGCACTGGCCGCAGCCCATGCCGCGCACGGAGCCGATGGCGAATTCGCAGCCCCGATCTCGGCGACACCGTTGTCGAACAGCCTGCGAGAAGCCATCCGGACGGTCCGCTCGATCGCTGTCTGAGCTGCACTGGGCTCGCCGGCCGACCTAACGGTGTGTCATGAGTTGTGCCACCTGATCCGTGGTGTGTGCGGCAGGGATGGCACTATCGAATGTTGTGACTATCGGTAACGGCGACGTGGAGACCGATCCGCGGACGGATTCGGGTGCTCTGGCAACCGTCGATCTCGATGCCGTGGCCCACAATGTCCGGGTTCTGCGGGAATTCGCAGGCGACGCCGCCGTGATGGCCGTCCTGAAATCCGACGCCTACAACCATGGGGCAGGCCCCGTGGCACACGCTGCCGTCGCGGCGGGCGTGCACGAATTCGGGGTCACGACCATCGGCGAGGCCCTCGAATTGCGCGCAGCCGGAATCACCGTGCCGGTGCTGGCGTGGCTGCACCGGGCCGATTCGGACTTCGGTGCTGCGATCGCCGAGGACATCGGAGTCGGGGTGTCCACGGCCGGCCAGCTGAATTCGGTGATCGCCGCAGCCAGGCGGACCGGTCTCACCGCCGACCTCTCGCTCAAGATCGATACCGGCCTCAATCGCAACGGCGTTGCGCGGGCGGACCTCGATGTCGTCCTGGACGCCACCGCGTCGGCGGTCGCCGAAGGGTCCGTGCGATTGACGGGGATGTTCTCGCATCTCGCCTGTGCCGACGAACCGAATCACCCGGCCAACGACGCCCAGGCAGAGCGGCTCCGCGACGCTGTTGCCCGCGCCGGCCGGCGCGGTATCTCGCCGGCCGTCGTGCATCTGTCCAACTCGGCGGCAACGCTGACCAGGCCGGACCTCGGTTTCGACATGGTGCGTCCGGGTATTGCGCTGTACGGCCTGTCGCCGGTGCCCGATATGGGAGATTTCGGCTTGCGTCCGGTCATGACATTGTCCGCGCAGGTGGCCCACATCAAGAAGGTGAACCGAGGTGAATCGGTGTCGTACGGATACACCTGGACAGCTCCGACCGACACGGTGGTCGCACTGGTGGCGCTGGGTTACGCCGACGGGGTCGTACGCCGACTCAGCGGTCGTTTCGAGGTGACCATCGACGGTCGTCGTTACCCGTCGGTGGGGCGCGTGTGCATGGACCAATTCGTCGTGGATCTCGGCGGCGACAGCTCGGGTGTCGCCATCGGCGACGAGGCGATACTGTTCGGGCCGGGGGACAGCGGAGAGCCGCACGCTCAGGATTGGGCGGATGCGCTCGACACCATCGGCTACGAGGTCGTCACCGGCGTTCGTGGACGTGTTCGACGTCGTTTCGTCGGCACGCGCTCAGGGGAGGCGACGAAGTAGGCCATGCTGGGATTGCTGGAGAGTCTTGCGATAGTGGTGCGGGAGACGGCGTTTCGATCCAACAAGGATCCGCTGGCGACCGAGAATCTCGACCTGATGGACGCCGATCGAGGCAGTATCGTCACGGCGGACGACGGTGTTCCGCTGGCGGTCCGTGAGGTGGGGCCGGCGGATGCACAACTGACCGTCGTGTTCGTGCACGGATACTGCCTGCGCATGTCGTCGTGGCATTTCCAACGACGTGCGCTCGAACAGCAGTGGGGTTCGAGCGTGCGCATGGTGTTCTACGACCAGCGCGGTCACGGCCGCTCCGGGGTGCCCAGTGCAAGCAGTTGCACCATCGGTCAGCTCGGCCTCGACCTCGACGCGGTCATCCGTTCGGTCGTGCCCAAGGGACGCATCGTCCTGGTCGGGCATTCGATGGGCGGCATGTCGATTCTTTCCATGGCGCGCCAGCGGTCGTCCGTCGTCCGGCAACGAGTGATCGGTGCCGTGCTGATCTCCACTACGGCTGCCGGCCTCGCACAGACGGGAGTCGGCCGCAGCCTGCAGAATCCGGCGGTCGATGCTTTTCGACTGGCTGTACGCACGTCACCCGGCCTGGTGCAATTCGGGCGAGGAGCGGTGCGCGCCATCATTTCACCGGTGCTGCGCGCGGCCTCGTACGGAACGCGGGTGTCTCCTCGGCTGGTGGCATTCTCGCAGTCGATGATCGACGACACCTCCGTTGTCACCATCGTGAATTTTCTCGAGACCCTCGAACTGCACGACGAGTCGGCGGCTCTGGCGGAATTCGAGAACATTCCGGTGTCGGTGGTGTGCGGCGACGAGGACTGGATCATTCCCTTCGCGAGTTCGGAAGCACTCACCGACGCCCTGCCGAAATCGGAGATGGTGCGGGTGCGTCAAGGTGGGCACCTGGTGCAGTTGGAGTTCCCCGAACAGGTCAACGGTGCGATCCTTCGCCTGGTGGCGCGAGCATCGGAGCCCAAGAAGAAGCGGTGGGGCGTTGTCTGATTCCGAGAGTCCACCGAACTCCCGGCTCGACCTGCCCGTCGAGGCCGAACTGGCGACGGCGACGGACACTGCCGAGTTCGGTGCTCGGCTCGCGGACATTCTGGTCGCCGGCGATCTCGTCGTACTCGACGGTCCGCTCGGTGCGGGGAAGACCGCGATGACCAAGGGGATCGCGGCGGGTCTCGGAGTGCACGGTCGCGTCACCTCACCGACGTTCGTCATCGCCCGCGAGCATCGACCAGGCGTGCGCCCCAACGGTTTACCGCCTGTCGCCCTCGTGCACGTCGACGCCTACCGTCTGGGTATGACGGGACAGTCCGCGTTCGACGAGCTGGACGCGTTGGACCTCGATACCGATCTCGAGCACGCCGTCGTCGTCGTCGAGTGGGGCGAGGGCGTGGTGGAAACCCTGACGGATCAGCATGTCTCCGTGCGCTTGTCACGCGATCCGGAATCGGACGTCCGAAGGGTGAGTGCTCGCCGGGTGAATGGCGATGCGCTCGGCCGCCTACCCGAGTGAGCACCGAAACCCGGCGCGCCCGTAACGGCACTCGACGAAGCGTGCGATGCGGGTATCCCGGGTTCCTGGTGCCGCGGCTACGGGAGTGCTGGGTGCGACCACCGGGCGGGTAGCCTTGATCCTCGTGCTCGTACTTGCCGTGGACACCTCGACCCCTGCCGTCACCGCAGGTGTAGTGCGGTTGTCCGACTCCGCTGCCGACGGGGCCGATGTCACCACCGTCGCCACCCGCATCAAGGTCGACGCGCGATCGCACGCCGAGGTTCTGACTCCTCACATCCTCGAGTGCCTGGCCGAGGCCGGAATCGTGGCTGCCGATCTCGCGGCCGTCGTCGTGGGGGTGGGCCCCGGTCCCTACACCGGCCTGCGGGTGGGGATGGCGACCGCGGCCGCATTCGGTGATGCGCTCGGACTGCCGGTCCACGGTGTCTGCAGTCTCGACGCGATCGCGGCTGACGTCGACGAATCCGGATCGCTGTTGGTGGTCACGGACGCACGTCGTCGCGAAATCTATTGGGCACGTTACGAAGCCGGGGTTCAGGTAGCGGGCCCCGACGTGATCGCTCCGGCCGAACTGGAGCACGGAGGCGTCGACGCTGTCGCCGGTTCCGCGCCGCATGCCGCACTGTTCGGGTTGCCGGTGCGTGACGTGCAGGCCCCGTCGCCGGCAGGGTTGGTTCGGGTCGCTGCCACCGACATCGGCAGCGGGGTGCCACCGGGACCGCTCGTTCCGCTCTATCTGCGGCGCCCGGACGCGAAGACACTCGCCGAACGGGCTGCGGAGAAGGCCGCTCGATGACGGTGACGATCGAACCGATGACGGTGCACGACTGCGCACGATGCGCGTATCTCGAGACGGTGCTCTTCGAGGGTGACGACCCGTGGTCGGCAGACGCGTTCGTCGCGGAACTGGCTGCGCCGCACAATCATTACGTCACGGCGAAGGAGGCCGGCGAGATCGTCGGTTATGCGGGAATCTCTCTGCTGGGGCAACCGAGCCGCGGCGCGTTCGTCGTCGGTGAGGCCGAGGTGCACACCATCGGAGTCGATCCCGCGCACCATCGCCGGGGGATCGGCGGACGACTGTTGGGCGAATTGCTGCGCGTCGCCGACGATCACGGTGGGCCGGTGTTTCTCGAGGTGCGCACCGACAACGACCCGGCCATCGAGTTGTACCGACGTGAGGGCTTCGAGATCGTGGGTACCAGGGCGAAGTACTACCAGCCCAGCGGAGCCGATGCGTTCACCATGCGTCGACCGGAGAAGACGGAGGCTGCCCGATGATCGTCATGGGTATCGAAAGCTCCTGCGACGAAACAGGAGTCGGCATCGTTCGCTGGCGCGACTCGGGTGTGTGCGAGTTGCTGGCCGACGAGGTGGCATCCAGTGTCGACGAGCACGCCCGGTACGGCGGGGTGGTGCCCGAGGTGGCGTCGAGGGCCCACCTCGAGGCCATGGTTCCGACGATGCGCCGCGCTCTCGCCGCCGCCGACATCGATCGTCCCGACGCGGTCGCAGTGACCATCGGACCGGGACTGGCCGGTGCTTTGCTGGTCGGTGTTGCCGCTGCCAAGGCCTACGCAGCGGCGTGGGACGTTCCCTTCTACGCCGTCAATCATCTGGGCGGCCACGTCGCGGTCGACACCCTCGAACACGGTCCGATGCCGTCGTGCGTGGCACTTCTGGTTTCCGGTGGCCATACTCATCTGTTGCACGTCGACGATCTGTCCAAGCCCATCGCGGAACTGGGTACCACCGTCGACGACGCGGCCGGTGAGGCGTTCGACAAGGTGGCCCGCCTGCTCGGTCTGGGCTACCCGGGCGGTCCGGCGCTCGACGATGCGGCGCGCGAAGGCGATCCGACTGCAATTGCTTTTCCGCGCGGGATGACCGGCCCACGGGACGCGCGCTACGACTTCTCGTTCTCGGGGGTCAAGACGGCCGTCGCCCGCTTCGTCGAGGCCCGTCAGCGGGCCGGAGATCCGATTCCGGTCGCCGACATCGCGGCGTCGTTCCAGGAGTCCGTTGCGGATGTGTTGACGATGAAGGCGGTACGCGCCGCGACCGACGTGAACGTCGACACCGTCGTTCTCGGTGGCGGTGCAACGGCCAACTCGCGGATCCGCTCGTTGATCGAATCACGGTGCGCCGACAACGGTTTGACGCTGAGAATTCCGAAGCCGCGGCTGTGTACCGACAACGGTGTCATGATTGCCGCCCTCGGTGCTCACCTGGTTGCCGGGGGCGCGGCACCGTCTGCTCTGACAGCGGTGACGGACCCCGGCCTGTCGGTCGCGACCAGTCAGGTTCCCGGCTGAGCGTCCTGAGGGGGCTCGGAGGTTCGCGGCGCTGCCGTGTCCGGTGACGTCCGGGGTTCGACGCTCTGACCGGATACAGCAGGTGGTGGTGACCAGACCGTCGGCGGAGCGGTCAATTCCGGAGTGGGATCCGAGCCACGGACGACCGTCGTGGGAACGGTGATCGATCCGGTCGGGACTTCCGAGCTTTCCGGAACCGACCCTGCCGAGGGCCGAGGTGTCGGTCCTGGGCTGAGCTCGATCGGGCCGGACGGCGCAGTGGGTTCGGAAGTCTCACCCGGGGCCGGGGTCGGCTCGACGGGCGAGCTGGTGGTCGGCGCGGGCGTCGTCGTGGGCTCGGGCGAGACCGGCGTCGACGGCTCGACGGTGACGCTGGTGCCCGCGTCGGGCGACGACGACTCCGGTGCCAGATCCATGGGCCAGTCGATCCGCGGGAGGTCGGGAGCCGGTCGCAGCGTCGGCGTGGTGGTCGGTGCCGAGGACGCGGGGAGTCGGGACGTCGGACGCGAGGAATCGGCTGTGGTCGCCGCGGGGCCGATCGGGTCAGCCGTGTAACGGGTCGAAGTCGGCGTATCGCTCGGCGAGTAGCCCTCGGCTGCGGGTCGTCCTGCGTCCCCGGCTGCGACGGGTTCGGTGGCGCTACCGGCAGGGGACACGCTGGGGTCGTCTGCCGGGGTCATCGTCTGCAGCCCGTAGGCGAGGACCAGCCCGCCTGCGACGACGGCCGCCGCGATCGCACCCGAGTAGCGACCCATCCGGCCCGCAGTCCGGCGTGCGGCCGAGACAAGGGGGTAATCGTTGTCGGTCACCGATGCGGCGACGACAGCCGCGCCCACGGCGAGCACGGCATCCGGCTCGGGGAGGCGAACGATGCGTGCATGGAACGTGTCGGTCAGAGACGTGGCCAGCAGCGGGATGTGGGCGCCGCCGCCGATCAGCACGATGGCCTCGGGTTCGTGTGTGCTTTCGTCGAACACGCTGCGCACGAACTGCGCTGCCTCGTCGAAGAGGGGCGACGCAGCGGTCTCGAATGCAGCGCGGCTCACGGTCAGCGGTACACCGCTGTAGCGCTCGATGCGTGCTTCGTTCTCGTGTGAGAGCAGTTCTTTGATCGCCCGGTACCGTGCCGATCCGATTCCGCGGTCGTCGCGAATGTCGTCTCGCAGATTGTCGAGCGTCATGTTCTGAACGAGGTCCTTGACCAGTGCGTCGAGAACCACGCCGCCGATGGCCTCGGATCGGCGGTAGGACAGAACGACACCGTCGGTCCGGCGGGCCACGGTCACCGACAGTCCACTGGCTCCCAGGTCCACCAGGGCGATGGTGTCGTACCCGTCGACCAGACCGGTGGTGGCCAGATGTGCCGACGCGGCGGCGGCTTCCGGAACGAGCCGAACGTCTCGCGTGGTGTGTGCAAGTGCAGCGCGGATGCGCGCCGCATGTTCTTCGGTTCGGAAGGTGACGGCGATGGAATCGGGCTGCCGGTCGCCGGGAACGAGGGACGCCATCAGCTCGACCGCGGACGTCACGAGATCACCGACATCGATCTTCGCCTGGCGATCCGCCGAGACGGTGCGGTACTCGACTGCATGGCTGCCGTCGGATTCGACGGTGACCAGGGCTGCGCACACGCCCTCGGATCCGGTCGATACACCGACTCCTACCCGCATGGTGTACCTCCGCCCCGTTGTCCGTGTGTAGGAACCGTTCGGTTCCGCCGATGTCGTGCAGTGCCTCTCGTCTGTCGAGTCGTGGCGCGGCTGTCGATCGTTATCGTTCGGACAGCTCCGTTATCGTAACGTTACCGATCCCGTTGCGCGACCGTAATAATCTGCTCGGTCGGTTACTTCGCAGGCCCGGGTGCGGCCTCACCTGCACCTTCGGCAGTGTCGCGGCATCGAGAAAAAAGTGTGGAAATCCCCGTGTCGCGTGCCGAGGCGACCGGTGCGGGTCGGGTGGAAGTGCGATCCGGCCGAGTCGGTCCCCCGAACGCAAGCCTGGCGAACCCAGCCCTTGAGTGCTGGCACTCTCGTGTATAGAGTGCTAGTTGGCACCGAGCGAAGTCCCGGCACCCGCGACGACGGGACCGAGTTTCGTGCCGAGTTTGTCAGGACCGCACGAGAAGTACTTACACACAGCTGTCCGGGGATCCGACCCCGGACGCGTACCCCATAACTTTGGAGGGCTCAACGTGGCGAGCGTGAAAATCAAGCCGCTCGAGGACAAGATCCTCGTCCAGGCCAACGAGGCCGAGACGACGACCGCCTCCGGTCTGGTCATCCCCGACACAGCCAAGGAGAAGCCCCAGGAGGGCACCGTCGTCGCCGTTGGCGAAGGCCGTGTCACCGAGAAGGGCAACCGAATCCCGGTCGACGTCAAAGAAGGTGACACCGTCATCTACAGCAAGTACGGCGGCACCGAGATCAAGTACGCCGGCGAGGAGTACCTGATTCTGTCGGCACGCGACGTGCTGGCAGTCATCGCCAAGTAGGCCACAACGCATCCCGCCCCGGAATCCGATTTCAGTGTCGGTCCCGGGGCGGAGTGCGTTCGATCGAGTTTCTTTACTCGAAGGAGTAACACCGAAACATGGCAAAGCAAATCCAATTCAACGAGGAAGCACGCCGCTCTCTCGAGCGCGGCGTCGACAAGCTCGCCGACGCAGTCAAGGTCACTCTCGGACCGCGTGGTCGCCACGTCGTCCTCTCCAAGGCCTTCGGTGGCCCCACGGTCACCAACGACGGTGTGTCGATCGCTCGTGAAATCGACCTGGAAGATCCGTTCGAGAACCTCGGTGCCCAGTTGGTCAAGAGCGTCGCCACCAAGACGAACGACGTCGCAGGCGACGGCACCACCACGGCGACCGTTCTCGCACAGGCTCTCGTCCGCGGCGGACTGAAGAACATCGCCGCCGGAGCCAACCCCATCGCGCTGGGCACCGGCATCTCCAAGGCAGCGGACAAGGTTGCCGAGGCACTGCTCGCCGCCGCCACCCCGGTCGAGGGCAAGCAGGCCATCGCTCAGGTTGCGACCGTGTCGTCGCGGGACCCCGAGATCGGCGAACTCGTCGGTGAGGCGCTCACTCGCGTCGGTGCAGACGGCGTAGTCACCGTCGAGGAGTCCTCGACTCTGCTCACCGAGCTGTCGGTCACCGAGGGCGTCCAGTTCGACAAGGGCTACCTCTCGCCGTACTTCGTCACCGACGTCGACACGCAGGAAGCTGTGCTCGAGGACGCCTACGTCCTGCTGTACCGCGAGAAGATCACCTCGCTTCCCGACTTCCTTCCGCTGTTGGAGAAGGTTGCCGAGAGCGGCAAGCCGTTGCTGATCATCGCCGAGGACACCGAGGGTGAGGTTCTGTCGACTCTGGTCGTGAACTCCATCCGCAAGACGATCAAGGCCGTTGCCGTCAAGGCTCCGTTCTTCGGCGACCGTCGCAAGGCGTTCCTCGACGACCTCGCAGTCGTCACCGCAGGCCAGGTCATCACTGCAGATGTCGGCCTGAGCCTGAAGGAAGCCGGCCTCGAGCTGCTCGGCCGGGCGCGTCGCGTCGTCGTCACCAAGGACGAGACGACCATCGTCGACGGTGCCGGCTCGCAGGACGACATCGATGCCCGCGTCGGCCAGCTTCGTCGCGAGATCGAGAACACCGACTCCGAGTGGGATCGTGAAAAGCTCGAAGAGCGGCTCGCGAAGCTCTCCGGCGGCATCGCCGTCATCAAGGTCGGTGCCGCAACCGAGACCGAGCTCAAGGAACGCAAGTTCCGCGTCGACGATGCAGTTGCAGCGGCCAAGGCTGCGGTGGAAGAAGGCATCGTTCCCGGCGGTGGCTCTGCTCTGACTCAGGCCGCGTTGTCGCTTGCCGACGATCTGGGCCTGACCGGTGACGAAGCCACCGGCGTCGCAGTGGTGCGCACTGCTCTGAACGCACCACTGTTCTGGATCGCTACCAACGCCGGCATCGACGGTTCCGTCGTCGTCAGCAAGGTGGCCGAGTTGCCGAAGGGCCACGGTTTCAACGCCGCGACCCTGACGTACGGCGACCTGCTGGCCGACGGTGTGGTGGATCCGGTGAAGGTGACCCGATCTGCCGTGGTCAACGCCGCATCCGTCGCGCGCATGATCCTGACGACGGAGAGCTCCATCGTCGAGAAGCCCGAAGAAGAATCCGAGGCCGCAACCGGCCACGGACACGCTCACTGATTTTCGGGTAGTACGACGAAGCCCCCAACCCGAACGGGTTGGGGGCTTCGTCGTGTGTGCAGCTGTGAATGTCGTGTGCTCAGACCGCGATGCGACGGCGGTTGTGCCGGGCGTGCAATTCGCGCTCCGTCTCGGACATCCCTCCCCAGATGCCGTACGGCTCGCTGACGTTGAGTGCGTGGGTGCGGCACTGAGCGAGTACCGGACAGCTGCGGCACATCTCTTTGGCGCGCATCTCTCGCTGTGCTCGCGCCCGACCCCGCTCGCCGTCGGGGTGGAAGAACATGGACGAATCGACGCCACGGCACAGGCCGTGCATCTGCCAATCCCAAATATCGGCGTTCGGCCCAGGGAGGTGATTCGGCTGCGGCATGGAAACTCCTAGGGTGGTGTGGCTTCGACGGATTCGTGATCCGAACAGCGACAACGTTATGTGGGTCGACGAAATCGAGTCAATAGAGCTCGATCGTGGGCAAATGCATAGCAGGAGGGCGAAGAATTAACACGCTCGATATTTACTTCGAGCCGCTCGCATGTGTGCGCTTCCGGTTGAGAAATCGGTCGAGTCGGGAGACGATGCTCATGGCACGACGCGGCGCAGGATCGACGGTGACGTGTCGGCGCGAGCCGGTGCCGCGCCGAATTCCACCGCGCGTTTCTCGAAGACCTGCAGCTCGAAGGTGTTGTCGCAGAGCGTCGAGCAGTGGCGGGCCGGGTTCGGCCTCGACGCACGAGCGGCCGAGCGGATCGAGCGAGGAGTCGGTCGTTGTTGCCGAACGATTCCGATCGGCGGTGTCGAATGTGCCCGACGCATTCTTGTCCGGCTCCGATAAACGACCCGCCGTTTAACCCATTCGCCACACAGCGTTCAGATAACTGTTTCCGAAACAACACCTATTCACATTGTTAATTCTGTGAAAACTGCAGCGGCGTCCCGAAAGGTCGTCGTGAATGCGACAGCTATCCGGCGCGACATTCGCATTCGTGCGTTGCGGTGTCCGGCGTTCTCGGTCGGCCGACTCGCGTGCCTGCGGTCCGGCTGTGGCCATACCCTGACGTCGTGCACAGTGTTTCGAAGTCCTCGCCCGTCACCGGAGAGTCCGACTGCATCGGGCTCGAGCTGAAAAAGGCGGCGTTCGGAGCAGACCCCGGTCGAACCGACCTTCCGGCGGCCACCGATGCGCGGCAGAGTTGGTGCCGCGGCGTCGCACTGGCCGGCCAGGGTCGGTACAACGCTGCTCGGGTCGAGCTCCGGCGGTTCCGGCCGACGTCGCCGGCGCTCGAGTCCCTGTACGAGTCGACCAGGGCGTCATGGCTACGCCAGATCGGTCGGCACCGGCTCGCCCGCGGGTTCGACGGGAGGGCGGTGTTCCTGATCGGGCTCACCGGCGAGGCGAGAACGACGGACGCGGTGGAGGCGCGCAGTGATGCACTGGTCGGATTGGCGGCGGATGCACTGGGGACCGGCCGATTCGGGTTCGCGGACGCGTTTCTGGCGCGCAACGCAGAGCTGCTCTCGGCGCGTGGCGGCTCGGATCTGTGGCGTCCGGCACTCCGCGCGCAGTGGGTGGCAGCCGAGCTGGCGATGATGCGTGGAGACGGCACTGGAGCACTCCGACACGCCGAGTTCGCTCGTGCACTTGCCGCCGACACCGATTCGTTACGGCACCGCATCAAAACCGATCTGGTGATGGCGGCGGCCCTGAGCTGCGCCGGTGCGACCGAGCGTGCATGCGCAGGGGCCGTCGACGTGGCCTGTGCTGCGGCGATGCACGGCTTACTGCCCTTGCGTTGGGCCGCGACGATGCTGTGCGAAGGAACCGGGGGAGCGGATTCGGACATGGTGTCGGCACGCGAGCTGGGAGCCGCACTCCAACGACTGGGCGGATCCGCGGTCGGTTGACCTGGACCGCAGCCGGGCACGGACCGAGCGGTTCGATTGCAGGCCGTCGGTGTCGCTATCCTTGGTTCGTTCCACCACCACGTGGAAGCGCTCCCAGGCGGGTGCGTACCTGTAACGCGGGGAAATTTGTCGACGATGAACAGTGCGGGTGAGGAGTTGGACTCTTTCGTCGTTGCCGCAGCGCAAGGCGATCGACTGGCTCTGTCCCGGGTCTTGGAATTCATCCGACCACTCGTCGTCCGGTATTGCCGGGCTCGAGTCGGTTCGGCTGAGCGTGGTCAGCTTTCGGCCGACGACGTGGCGCAGGAGGTCTGTTTGGCAGTCATGACCGCCTTGCCGCGTTACCAGGATCAAGGTCGTCCGTTCATGGCATTCGTGTACGGCATCGCGGCGCACAAGGTCGCAGATGCTCATCGCAGTGCCTCGCGTAACAAATCGGACCCGGCCGCCGAAGTACCAGATGTCGTGTCGACAGAACACGGTCCGGAGCAGCGAGCTCTGGAATCCGAGTCGAGTCGTCAGATGACTGCACTACTGGACACCTTGCCCGCCAAGCACCGCGAGATTCTGGTGCTCCGACTCATCGTCGGATTGTCGGCCGAGGAGACGGCAGCTGCGGTCGGCAGCACTGCAGGCGCTATCCGCGTGGCTCAGCACCGAGCTATCGCAAAACTGAAGAACGAAGTTGTGAGAGCAGGTGAAATGTATGGCTAGGGACAATGGTCACGGTGGCCCCGGTGAGACCCCGCGTCGCGGAATCTCGCGTATCGGAGAGCACGTGACACCCACTGGACCGAAGCAGAACGATCCCTATGCCGACATCGGCGCAGACGGTGGTCCCGTGGACCTCGTCGCCGTTCGTCGTGACGATGCCTTCATCGACGCGATCAGTGGTGACGGACCGATCGCAACCGATGATGCGGACGATTACCAACTCGCGCTCCTGCTCGCCAATTGGCGAGCGGACGTGATCACACCGTCCATGCCGGCCGGTCCTTCTCTCGACACCGTTGTGGCGGCCGTCGAGCGCGAGAAGATGGCAGCCGACATGGCGCGATCCAGCGCGGCGAACCGCGGGGGCCGGATGCGTCTGTTGCGTCCGCTCGCCGGTGCCGCCGCCGCGATCGCCGTCGTGTTGGGCGGTCTGGTGGTCATCTCGTACAACTCGACGCCCGAGGATCCGCTGTGGAGCGTCAAGTCGGTCGTGTTCTCCGAGCAGGCCGATTCGACTGTCGCGCAGATAGATACGACATCGAAGCTGCAGGAGGCGGAGAACCTTCTGTCGTCCGGCGATGCCGACGCTGCCCGCGCTCTTCTCGACGGCGCATCGAACCGCAGTTCCGCGGTCATCGACGATGCACAGCGAGCCGAACTCGACCAGTGGCTGGCCCGTTTGCTGCAGGAGTTGCAGGCCATGACGGTGCCGCCCGTGGTACCTCCGATGGGTGCGGCCCCGGCAGCCCCGTTGTCGGTGCCCAGCCAAGCAACTCTGGTTCCGACGGCTCCGGTGGAGACGGTTGCACCGGAATCCACCGCGGTTCCGAGCACGCCGAATCCGGAAACGACGACACCGGTCAGCCCGCCCGTCACCACGAGTCCGAGTCCGACGACCACCGACGTCACGCCGACGGTGCTTGACAACCCGAATCAGCCGACGGCCACTGCCAGTGGCAGTTCGTCCGAGAACGGCGACCGCATGTCGGTTCCGTCCGGCGGAAGCTGAGCGACAGGCCCTGTTCGACGACGCAGACCGTAAACAACGAAGAAGCCCGACACGATGATCGTGTCGGGCTTCTTCGTTTGTCTGGGGTCTCAGCTCTCGAAACCGTCTCCGTGCAGAGCGTCGTTCATGGATGCGTCGGCGAAACCACGGCAGTAATCCCACGTGACGTACGCGTCGGGCACCGGGTCGTAGGCCGGCTCGTGCGGGCGCACGGTGCCGTCGACGAGCAGCTGCAGCAGATTCGCACGCAGCATGTCCCAGTCGTGGTAGTGGTCCTGCTGGCAGTCTTCGCAGCACACGACGAGTCCACGGATACCGCGGTGGCCGAGGAGTGCCTCGTAGACAGCGAGGTCCGCCAAGTCTTCTTCTACGGCCAGCCGTTCTTGGGGATCGAGAGGCTGGCCGGGCTCGATTGCATCGAGGGCGGCCGACGGGTCGGCGGGGTCTCCGGCGAACGGATCCGGGGGTAGACCGGGAGGCAGTTGATCGCGCACGCCTCCACGGTACGCAGAACTGGTGGGTCTGCGCCAGCCGTTCGAGTACGACATGCCGGACGATCCGTACCGCCGGACCCCGTCGGGTCTTCGATTCGGTGCCTCCGAGCGTCCGCAGCGGGAGGCGTGCGCACTGATTGTGCCGCAGGCCGATACCATGGTTCCCGGCGCTGAACAGATGAGTGCAAGTGCCGAAACTCCATCCGTTCTCCAACACCGCACCGCGGTGCGCCTGCGAGCTCTCACCGGCCGCATGCCGCGCCCACGATGCAACCAGGCTCTAGGGAGGGCCAGATTCGTATGAGTAGTCCCGGAGCCCACGTCCGCACAGGCGGCGACGATCCCAACAAGGTCGCGATGCTCGGCCTCACGTTCGACGACGTCCTGCTGCTGCCGGCCGCTTCGGATCTGATCCCCAGCGCCGTGGACACGTCCAGTCAGATCACCCGCGAGATCAGGCTGCGAGTCCCGCTGGTCAGTTCTGCGATGGATACCGTCACCGAGGCGCGGATGGCCATTGCGATGGCACGTGCAGGCGGCATGGGTGTGCTGCACCGCAATCTTTCGCTGCACGATCAGGCGTCTCAGGTCGAGACCGTCAAGCGCTCGGAGGCCGGGATGGTCACCGACCCGGTCACCTGCAAGCCCACCGACTCGCTGGCCGAGGTCGACGCGATGTGTGCGCGCTTCCGTATCTCGGGGCTCCCGGTCACCGACGAGACCGGTGCGCTGGTCGGCATCATCACCAACCGCGACATGCGGTTCGAGGTGGATCAGAACCGTCGCGTCGCCGACGTCATGACGAAGGCACCGTTGATCACCGCGCAGGAGGGGGTCACCGCCGAAGCGGCCCTCGGCCTGCTGCGTCGCCACAAGATCGAGAAGCTACCGATCGTCGACGGCAAAGGCGCACTCACCGGCCTGATCACGGTGAAGGACTTCGTCAAGACCGAGCAGCACCCGGACGCCACCAAGGACCGTGACGGTCGACTGCTGGTCGGAGCAGCAGTGGGCGTCGGGCAGGATGCCTGGGCCAGGTCGATGGCACTGACCGATGCCGGCGTCGACGTCATCATCGTCGACACCGCGCACGGCCACAATTCTCAGGTGCTCGAGATGGTCAGCAAGCTCAAGGCAGAGGTGGGCGAGCGCGTTCAGGTCGTCGGCGGAAACGTCGCCACCCGCGCGGGCGCACTCGCCCTCGTCGAGGCCGGTGCCGATGCGGTGAAGGTGGGCGTCGGACCCGGTTCGATCTGCACCACCCGCGTGGTCGCCGGCGTCGGCGCTCCGCAGATCACCGCCATCCTCGAAGCCGTGGCCGCGTGCAAGCCGCACGGTGTACCGGTCATCGCCGACGGTGGTATGCAGTTCTCCGGTGACATCGCCAAGGCACTCGCCGCAGGCGCGTCGACCGCGATGCTCGGATCGTTGCTGGCCGGCACCGCCGAGTCTCCGGGTGAGCTGATCCTGGTCGGTGGCAAGCAGTTCAAGAGCTACCGCGGCATGGGCTCGCTCGGTGCGATGCAGGGACGCGGGGGAGCGAAGTCGTTCTCGAAGGACCGCTACTTCCAGGACGACGTGCTGGCCGAGGACAAGCTGGTTCCCGAGGGGATCGAGGGACGCGTCCCGTACCGGGGTCCGTTGAACCAGGTCATCCACCAGCTCACCGGTGGGTTGCGCGCTGCCATGGGGTACACCGGGTCGACGTCCATCGAGCACCTGCAGCAGGCTCAGTTCGTGCAGATCACCGCGGCCGGTCTCAAGGAGAGCCACCCGCACGACATCACGATGACCGCTGAGGCTCCGAACTACACCACCCGATAGTCGCGTCGGCCCGTGGTGGCCGATCGATTCGCTCTCGAAGTAGAAAGGTGCGCGCGTGCGCGACCTCGTTGAAATCGGCATGGGCAGAGAAGCCCGTCGCACCTACCAGCTGGACGACGTCGATATCGTGCCGTCTCGGCGCACCCGGTCGTCCAAGGAGGTGTCGACTGCCTGGCAGCTCGATGCCTACCGGTTCGACATCCCGGTGCTCGCCCATCCGACCGATGCGTTGGTCTCGCCTGCGTTCGCCATCGAGCTCGGTAAGCAAGGCGGGCTCGGGGTGATCAACGGCGAAGGGCTGTGGGCGCGGCACGCCGACGTGCAGGCCAAGCTCGACCAGTTGATCCACATCGCCGAGACCGATCTCGATCCCGACGCGCCGATCGCGTTCCTGCAGGAACTGCACGCGGCACCGTTGCAGCCCGATCTGCTGGCCGCCGCGGTCGGCCAGGTGCGGGATGCAGGCGTCACCGTCGCTGTACGAGTGAGCCCGCAGAACGCCCGTGCCCTGACGCCTGCGCTGATCGCGTCGGGTCTGGATCTGCTGGTCATCCAGGGCACGATCATCTCCGCCGAGCACGTTGCGCACGGCGACGACGAGCCGCTCAACCTCAAGACGTTCATCGCAGAGCTCGACGTCCCCGTCATCGCCGGCGGCGTCAGCGATCACCGGACCGCGTTGCACCTGATGCGCACGGGTGCGGCCGGCGTCATCGTGGGCTACGGCTCGGTCGAAGGCGGCACCACCACCGGTGAGGTGCTCGGCATCGGTGTTCCGATGGCCACTGCGATCGCCGACGCGGCGGCCGCACGTCGGGACTACCTGGACGAGACCGGTGGACGCTACGTGCACGTCATCGCCGACGGTGACATCACCACGTCCGGCGCACTGGCGAAAGCCATCGCCTGCGGCGCGGATGCTGCAGTGCTCGGTGCGCCGTTGGCCGTGGCCGCCGAGGCTCCCGGTGGCGGCTGGTACTGGCCGTCCGCCGCGGCGCATCCGTCGATGCCGCGTGGCGCGTTGCTGCCGATGTCCGCGGGGGAGCGTCCGAGCCTCGATCAGGTGCTGCACGGACCGTCGCGTGAGTCGTACGGCTCGATCAACCTCGTCGGCGGATTGCGTCGCTCGATGGCGAAGTCGGGCTACTCCGATCTGAAGGAATTTCAGAAGGTCGGCCTGAACGTTCGGGCCTGACAGAACCCCCATACGACAGGGCGCGCACTCGATCTTCGGGTGCGCGCCCTGTGTCGTTCGTCGGGCAGGCACCGGTAAGCCGACCCTCGGTTGGTGATACCTTCCGTAACAGCTAGAATCGCTTGTGGCGGTAGTCACACAGCGATGTGCATGCTGTTCGACAGGTAACGGACGTAGCGGAGGTCACCATGGGTTCAGCTGGACGCGCAACGGATTACGACGTTCTCATCGTCGGTTCGGGCTTCGGTGGAAGCGTCACCGCGCTTCGGCTGGTGGAGAAGGGATACCGCGTCGGAATCCTGGAAGCCGGGCAGCGATTCGAGGACAAGGACTTCGCCAAGAACAGCTGGGATCTCAAGCGCTTCCTGTGGGCACCCAAGCTGGGTCTCTACGGCATCCAGCGAGTGCATCTGCTGCGCGACTGCCTGATCCTCGCCGGTGCAGGGGTCGGCGGCGGATCGCTGAACTACGCGAACACGCTGTACAAGCCGCAGGCACCGTTCTTCGAGGACAAGCAGTGGGCGCACATCACCGACTGGAGCAGTGAGCTCTCTCCGTTCTACGACCAGGCCACCCGCATGTTGGGTGTTGTGCGCAACCCGCACATGACCCCCGCCGACGAGGTGATGAAGTCGGTGGCCGAGGACATGGGCGTCGCCGACACGTTCATTCAGACACCGGTGGGCGTGTTCTTCGGAGACGAACCCGGTAAGACCGTCCCGGACCCGTACTTCGGTGGTGCCGGCCCCGAGCGCACGGGATGCATCGAATGCGGCGAGTGCATGACCGGGTGCCGCCACGGTGCCAAGAACACTCTGCTGAAGAACTTCCTCGGGCTGGCCGAACGTGCCGGAGCCGAGATCGTGCCGATGACCACGGTCACCGGCCTGAATCCTCGGTCCGACGGCACCTGGGACGTCGACACCGAGCGCACCGGGGCGCGTTTGCGCAAGGGTCGCAAGACGTACAGCGCTGCCAATGTCGTGCTGGCAGCCGGCACGTGGGGCACGCAGAACCTCCTGCACAAGATGAAGGACACGGGCACGTTGCCGCGGTTGTCGGACACTCTCGGTGAGCTGACCCGCACCAACTCGGAGTCGATCGTCGGAGCTGCGAAGTTGGCGGTCGATCCGAACATGGATCTCACGCGCGGCGTCGCCATCACGTCCTCGTTCCACCCCAGCCCCAACACCCACATCGAACCGTGCCGCTACGGCAAGGGCTCCAACGCGATGGGCATGCTGCAGACGTTGATGACCGACGGCGGAGGGAAGATCCCGCGCTGGCTCAAATTCGTCTTCGCGCTCATCGCCCATCCGATCCAGTTCGTCCGCGTCGTCAACGTCCGGCACTGGAGCGAGCGGACCATCATCGCGCTGGTGATGCAGAACCTCGACAACTCGATCACCACGTTCACCAAGCGGGGCCCCTTCGGCCGCAAGGTCTCGAGCCGCCAGGGACACGGACAGCCCAACCCGACATGGATTCCCGAGGGCAACGACGCCACCAGGCGAATTGCCAAGAAGATCGGCGGCGTCGCGGGCGGGACGTGGGGCGAGCTGTTCAACATCCCGCTCACCGCACACTTCCTCGGCGGGTGCGCTATCGGAGAGGACGCCCAGCACGGCGTCATCGACCCGTACCACCGCGTCCACGGCTACCCGACCCTCAGCGTGGTCGACGGTGCGGCAGTCTCGGCCAACCTCGGAGTCAACCCGTCGCTGACCATCAGCGCGCAGGCCGAGCGGTCCGCTGCACTGTGGCCGAACAAGGGCGAGTCGGACCTGCGTCCGGCGCAGGGCCAGCCCTACCAGCGACTCGATCCGATCGCTCCGAACTCGCCCGTCGTGCCCGTCGACGCACCCGGCGGCCTGCGGCTGCCGATCGTGCAGATCAGGTCCGGTTCGGCGGCCATGCCCGTCGAACATTCGGGTGTCGCGTGAGCGATTCGGGTGCTGCGAGCACACCGAATCCGTCCCACTAGACTGACCAGGTGACCGACTCCTCTGCACACGATCCCGCACACGCACGGCCGGTTCTGGTCGTCGATTTCGGAGCCCAGTACGCACAGCTGATCGCCCGCCGGGTGCGCGAGGCCAGCGTGTACTCCGAGGTCATCTCGCACACCGCGACCGCCGAGGAGATCGCCGCCAAAGACCCCGTTGCTCTCGTGCTGTCCGGTGGGCCGTCCAGCGTCTACGCCGAGGGTGCACCCGAACTCGACTCCGCCCTACTCGAACTGGGCGTCCCGGTGTTCGGTATCTGCTACGGGTTCCAGGCCATGGCGCAGGCGCTCGGCGGAACCGTCGAGCACACCGGAACACGTGAGTACGGGCGTACTCAGCTCAGCGTCGACGGCGGCCGCCTGCACGACGGTCTGCCTTCCACCCAGCCGGTCTGGATGAGTCACGGTGACGCGGTCACCGCTGCTCCCGACGGCTTCACCGTCACCGCGACCAGTGCCGGGGCTCCGGTTGCTGCCTTCGAGAACGAAGAGAAGCGGATGGCGGGCGTGCAGTACCACCCCGAGGTACTCCACTCACCACACGGACAGCAGGTCCTGAGCCGATTCCTGCACGAGACCGCCGAAATCAAGCCGGACTGGACCGCCGCGAACATTGCCGACGCGCTGGTCGACGCTGTCCAGGAACAGGTCGGTCCGACGGGCAAGGCGATCTGCGGCCTCTCCGGTGGTGTCGATTCCGCGGTGGCCGCGGCACTAGTGCAGCGTGCGATCGGTGATCGGCTCACCTGTGTCTTCGTCGACCACGGCTTGCTGCGCGCGGGCGAGCGGGAGCAGGTGCAGCAGGACTTCGTAGCCGCGACCGGTGCCAAGCTCGTCACCGTCGACGCGGTCGACACCTTCCTCGGCGCCCTCGAAGGCGTGTCGGACCCGGAGGAGAAGCGCAAGATCATCGGCCGTGAGTTCATTCGCAGTTTCGAGGGTGCCGTTGCCGAGGTGTTGGGCGAGAACGCCGAGCACGGTGATTCCGTCGAGTTCCTGGTGCAGGGCACCCTGTACCCGGACGTCGTGGAGTCCGGTGGCGGTTCGGGTACCGCGAACATCAAGAGCCATCACAACGTCGGCGGACTGCCCGACGACCTGCAGTTCGCGTTGGTCGAGCCGTTGCGGGCGCTGTTCAAGGACGAGGTGCGCGCCGTCGGACGCGAGCTGGGCCTGCCCGAGGACATCGTCGGCAGACAACCGTTCCCGGGACCCGGACTGGCCATTCGCATCGTCGGCGAGATTACCGCGGACCGACTGGCCACGTTGCGTCACGCGGATTCGATTGTCCGAGAAGAGCTTACGGTCGCAGGCCTGGATCAGCAGATCTGGCAGTGCCCGGTGGTGCTGTTGGCCGACGTGCGCAGCGTCGGCGTGCAGGGAGACGGTCGTACCTACGGTCACCCCATCGTGTTGCGTCCGGTGTCGAGCGAGGATGCGATGACCGCGGACTGGACCCGGTTGCCGTACGACGTGCTGGAAACGATTTCGACTCGGGTGACCAACGAGGTTCCGGAGGTCAACCGAGTCGTACTCGACGTCACGAGCAAGCCGCCGGGCACCATCGAGTGGGAGTAGCGGGTTCAGTGCTTTCTGCTGGGACCCAGCAGTAAGGCCGCACCCACCACGACCGCAGCGATGACGAACACCCAGCGGAACTGAACCTCGGCCAGGGCGGTGACGGCGTCCTGGCCGATCAGCGCGGCGATCGCCACGATCAGCGCGGCGAGTCCGGCGAGGAACAACGGAGCCGACGGGCCCTGCCTGCTCGAACTCTGTGCCGCGGTGTCCGAAGAACTGTCGCCGTGGAAGTATTCGGTGTGAATCCCGTTGTCGCTCATTGCTGCACCACTTTCAGTTCTCCGAATGTCGCATCGCCCTCGATCGTCAAGACCGGCGCGTCGGGTCGTGCGTCCTTTCCGGCGCGGACGCCGGGATCACCGCACTCGGCCGAACCGAATTCGGCGTTGCATTTCGTCTCGATGCTCATCGTGCTCGGTACGGTCACCACGGCACTGCCGAACGTCACATCGATCGCCACAGTCTTGTTCTCGGTGAGCGTCAGGCCGGTGAGGTCGAGGTCCAGTTCACCGAAGCCGACGTCGTAGGCGGGGGCAAGTGCGGCGGCGGTGGTCGGGGCAGCCCGTTGCGCGCCCGACACACTGTCGTCCAGATTCACCGGCCCGACCACCGATGCGAGGACGACGAACCCGGCCAGCGGCGCGCCGACGACCAACAGGCCGTAGCCCTTTCGGAGAAATGCACCCAGGATCAGACCCACTGCGATGATCGACAACGCGACGGCACCGACGCGGCCCGGAGTGATCCAGTCGGAACCTGTCAGAGCTCCGAGTCCGGTGGTGACGGCAGCGCCGAGCAATGCTAGGCCGAGAAAGCTTGCCGTCCAACGCGATCGACGCTTACGTTCGATCGGTGCCGGTGGGAAGGTGCCGGCCGGTTCAGGGAGGTCCCACGCAAACGGTGCCACTCCCAATGGGTCCCACGACGGAGGTGTCACGGCCTGGGGTGTGGTCGGAACGGCAGTGGCAGAAGTACTTTCGGCACGTGTGCTCTTGGTGAGGTCGACGGTCGGTGCAGTACCGGATTCCGATACCGGCTGTGTTGTCTGCGGTGTCGGCTCGTAGCTCTTGGGCAGCGTCGTGTACGGGGTGTACTGCTCGTACTGGAACTGCGGCGGCCGGTATTGCGCGGCGGACCACTGCTCCGCGGAGGTGGTGGACGAGCCGAAGGGCATCGGTGCGTACTGCTGCCGGGTGAATTCCGCTGTTCGCAGGTACGGCGGCGGCTCGGGGCAGCGCTGGTGAAGCAACCACAGTCCGCCGAGCATCGCCGCGAGAGAGATCACGCCGGATCCGCCGAGTCCCACACCGGCCGGACCGAGTGTCGACAGTGCGATCACCAACGCGACCGCCACGACGACGGTCTTGGTCGTCGAATCGGAGCTGTGCCCGCGGCCCACCATGGATTCGACCCCCGAGGCGGAGTCGCCGGCGCGGCTGAGGACCAGCCACGCCGCCAGGTACAGCACGATTCCGGTGCCGCCGAAGAGGGTGGACACGACGAATGCGACCCGGATCAGTACGGGGTCGACGTCGTATCGGTAGCCGATACCGGCTGCTACACCCGCCACGTGTCCGCGTTGCGGCAAGCGGTGCGGACGGGTGCGCCACATCTGCTGTAGCTGATCCGAGACGGTCACGTTGTTCATGATGACCATCGTGTCGGCTCCAACCTCGGAGCACATCAGGGATTCCCCTGATCTCGTACCCCGGACTTGCACCCGGGTCTGTTGCAGGCCGAAAGATCAGGGCGAACCCTGATGCGGTACCGCCCTCGGCCGTGCCAGGATCGTGGGCGTGCACCCTGTCGACAATCCAGCCGTTGACGCCGCCGTCGGCGCGTCCGCCGCGCCAGGTGCTGCGCCGTCGACCCGTCCGCTCCCGCCGCACCCTGTCGTTGCGTCGGGTTCGGCTTCTCGTGCAGCGTTGGAACGGTCGGCCCCCGCACCGTATCGGCGCCGCGGCGGCGGTCGTATCGTCGGCGGCGTCGCGGGCGGACTCGCCGATCATCTGGGTGTCGACGTGTTCAAGATCCGGGTGGCGTTCGCGTTGCTCGCGGCGTCAGCCGGTGCAGGGATCGTTGCGTACGGCCTGATTTGGATGTTCACCCCGGTCGGTGACGACACGGCACGCCCGAGCGCTACCGAGCGGCAACGAGCATTGGGACTGGCCGCCATCGGCCTCGGACTCGCCGTCGGGCTGGCCTGGTTGCTCAGTGGTACTGCGGCATCGGTTGTCGTGCCGGTCGTCGTGGTCGTCGTCGGTGCTGCCCTGGTGTGGCGAGAATTCGATGCCGAGGGGCCGCGGACGGCGCTGGGGCTGCCCAAGCAACCGACCGTGCTCAGCTGGGCTCGTGTCGTCGGCGGCGCGACGTTGATCGTCCTGGGCCTGGCCGTGGTGGTGTTGGCCCGCGTCGATCTCGCGTCGCTTCGGTCGTCCCTGTTGGCGGTGGTGGTCACCCTCGTCGGAGTCGGTCTGTTGACGGTGCCGATCTGGTTGCGGACCTGGCGTGCGCTCGGGGCCGAGCGATCGGCGCGTATCCGAAACGACGAGCGTGAAGAGATTGCGTCGCATCTGCACGATTCGGTGCTGCAGACGCTGGCGCTCATTCAGAAGCAGGCGGATCGGCCGCAGGAGGTCATGCGGCTGGCGCGTGGGCAGGAGCGAGAACTGCGCAAGTGGTTGTTCGACGGCGGCGACACAGACAATTCGAGCTTGGCCGATGCGCTCAAGACCATCTCCGGCGAGGTCGAGGATCAACACGGCGTGACGGTCCGTCCCATCACGGTCGGGGACGTGCATCTGTTGCCGGACGACGTCGAATCGGGGCTGTCGCGCGAGAGCTTCACCGCGCTGCTGGGGGCCACTCGTGAAGCTCTGGTCAACGCGGCCAAGCATTCCGGTGAGACCAACATCGATCTGTTCGCCGAAACCGAACCCGAGCAGGTCAGTGTGTTCGTCCGCGACCGCGGTACGGGTTTCGACGAGTCTGCGGTGCCCGAGGACCGACAGGGACTGGCCAAGTCCATCCGTGGACGAATCGAACGCCGCGGCGGTTCCGTACAGGTGCGGTCCACAGTCGGTAAGGGAACCGAAGTACGAATCTTCATGCCACGCAACGGCGGGGCAGTGACCACCGAATCCGAATCCAACCATCAGGAGCAGCCGACGTGACCGACCCTTTCCGCGTTTTTCTGGTCGACGACCACGCGGTGTTTCGCTCGGGAGTACGCGCCGAACTGGGCCGTGAGGTGGACATCGACGTCGTCGGGGAAGCAGGCGGAGTCGCCGAGGCGGTGTCGGGGATCGATTCCACCAAGCCCGACGTGGTGCTGCTGGACGTGCACATGCCCGACGGTGGTGGCGTGGCCGTGCTCAACCGAATCGCCGAGGGCCCGGTGTGCTTGGCGCTCAGCGTGTCCGACGCAGCGGAGGACGTCATCGCCGTCATCCGGGCCGGCGCGAGGGGGTATGTCACCAAGACCATCTCCGGCTCGGAACTGGCCGATTCCGTCCGACGCGTAGCCGGGGGAGACGCGGTGTTCAGCCCGCGTCTTGCCGGCTTCGTCCTCGACTCGTTCACCGGCCGCAGCGCAGCGCCCGAGCCGCCGTTGGATCCGGAATTGGATTCGTTGACGCCCCGTGAACTCGAAGTGCTGAGGTTGCTGGCGCGCGGCTACACGTATCGGGAGATCGCCGAGGATCTGTTCATCTCGGTCAAAACCGTCGAAACGCACGCGTCCAATGTTCTTCGGAAGACCCAGCAATCGAACAGGAATGCACTGACGCGGTGGGCGCACAAGCGTCGAATCGATTAGGCCGTCTGCGTTGGGCTTGACCTTCGACCGACGGGAAGCTTCAGGATTTCGGCATGACTGATTCGGACGAAGAATTCCTGACCATCGGTGTGTTCGCGCGCGAGAGCGGGCTGACCCCCAGCGCGCTGCGGTTCTACGACGATTGCGGCTTGCTGGCCCCGGCGTCCATCGATGCACAATCGGGTTATCGCTACTACACCCGCGCACAATCGCAGCGGGCGAACATCATTCGCCAGCTGCGCGAGATCGGGCTGCCACTCGACAAGGTTGCCGCTGCCCTCGACGGCGATGGAACTGCCGCCATCGAAATCGTGGATCGACACGTCGAAGCTCTGGCTGCACAGGCGCGGGCGGCAGCCGAGGCAGCAGTGTCGATTCGCCGACTGTTCGACCAGAAAGACTGCACGGCAACGGTATCAGCCGAGGATTTGGCCTCGGCGATGGCGCAGGTCTCGTCGGCGGCCGGGACGAGCGAAGAATTTCCGGTACTGCAGGGCGTACTGATCGAGGTGGACGGAAGCAGTGTCACCCTCACCGCGACGGATCGGTATCGATTGTCCACGCGCAGTCTCGTCGCGCAGTGCTCGCCCGGATTACCGTGGTCGCGAATCGTAGCCGTCGGATCTCTCGAGGCCGTCCCCGCGTCGGGCACCCTCGTGCTGACGCGAACCGAGGAGTCGATGGTGATCGACTCCGACGGTTCTCGGGTGCCGGTGAACACGGTCGACGGTGAATTCCCCGACTGGCGCACGATGATGGACGGTCTGGCTCCGACCGTGACGAGGGTTGTGCTGCAACGAGATTTCGTTCCCGTCGACGGCAGTACCCTGCGTATCGAGGCCGGGCCCGACGGTTTCTCGGTCGATGGTGTTCCGGTTCCTGCACGGGTGACCGGTTCACAGAGCGTTGTGTTCTTCGATGCGGCCGTTCTGCAGGCCGCCGTTGCATCGGCCGTCGGACCGGATCTGATGCTCGATATCGCTGCACCGGATCAACCGATGCTGGTGCGTTCCGCGGTCGACGGCGCTCTGACGACGTTGGTGATGCCGGTTCTCGGCTGAACGGACGGAGTGTGCGGGAGTTGTTACAGCAACAGGACGACGGCCAGGATCAGAAGAATCACGACCACGACGAGTCCGCCGAGGACGGCCGTTGCCGGGATGGACGTCCGGTCGCCGATGACGTCCTCGATGCGCATGAGTGCGTCCTGGACCGGGTTCTTTCTCTTCTTCGGCAGGTCGAACGGCGGCGGTGAGTACGAGGAGGGAGTCGGATCCGTTCGGCTTTCTCCCGGTTGCACGGCGGGCAGACCGGCGATGGTGCGTCCGAATTCTCGGGACGGTCGACGAGATTCCGAGACGGGAGTCGACCGTCTCGCCCAGGCGGGGACGACGCCGTCCGCTGAGGTCAGAGGTACTCCGCGCAACTGAGAGATAGTGCCGCGCTTGCTTATTGCGGCAAGAATGATCTCGTCACGGGCCTGCGCCATGGTGGGGCGTCGAGCTGGATCGGGCTCGAGCATGTGCAGTAGTGGGCCGGTGAGGTCTCCGCTGCGAGTGGGAGAGATGATCTGCCCCTTGGCAACTCGGTGCAGGAGCGCAATCGAATCGTGATCGATGCCGAAGGGCGGCGCACCTTCCATTGCGGTGTACAACGTGGCACCGAGGGAGAACACATCGCTGGCCGCAGTGGGGTCCTGGCCGCGGGCGACCTCGGGGGCGAAGTATGCGGGGGTGCCGGTGATGACGCTGTCGTCGGCTTCCTCCACGTCACCCTTGGCTCGAGAGATGCCGAAATCGCTGATCTTGACGATGCCCAGATCCTTGCCGCGGTCGGCGATCAGAATGTTGCCCGGCTTGATGTCGCGATGCACGATTCCGGCGTCGTGTGCTTCGGTCAGGGCGTCGGCGATCTGCGCACCGATCTGAGCGACTTCGAACGGTGGTAGTGAGTCGGTGACGCCGAGCGCCTGCGCGAGGCTGCGTGAGGACAGGTATTCCATGATCAACCACGGCTCGCCGTCGACGAGAGCGACGTCGTGCATCGCGATGGCGTGTGGGCTCGACAGGCGGGCCGCGATCCGTCCTTCGCGCATGGCCCGGTTGCGCACGTCCACTGCCTGTTCCGGGGTCAATCGGGTGGTGGAGGTGACCTGTTTGACGGCCACCTGCCGGTGCAGAAGGGTGTCGGTGGCGAGCCAGACCGCGCCCATGCCGCCACCGCCGAGCTTGCCGGCGAGACGGTATCTGCCGGCGAGGAGGTAGTCGGGCCCGACTCCCCGTCGAACACGCTGCTGATCGGTCACGTCCACAGGTTAGTGGACGATGCCGCGGTGTGCCCGCAGCAGCGGTACTACCGCCTCTACCAGGGGCTACGGCATCGCCTTGACGAGTTGCCGTCCGAACGGCTTTACTGGGTGCAGATCGAAATTGTGTTCGAATACGTCACTTCCCGCGTCCGTCGAACACCGGTGTTTCGGCTCGATTTTTCATGCAGTGAAGGGGAGTGACATGTCTGTTTCCGAGGCTGCAGCACAGGCTTCCGTACCGCCGGATGCGCTCGACGGGTTGTCGCTTCCCGAGCGGGTGGCGCTGCTACGCAGTCGGATGGCTGCCGTACCGTCTCGCGGTGAAACGGCCTCGGTGCGCATCGAGAGTTCTGCTTCCGTTCGTCCCCGCCCTACCGACCCCGATTCCGACCCCGATTCCGACGTCGTCAACGGCTCGGAGCAGGTGTCGATACCGACCCGTAGGCGGCCTGTTCTTCCGGTGCCGTCGGCGCTGATGGAGGTTCTTCCGCACGGTGGTCTGGTGCGCGGAACGGTGGCCTCGGTGTCCGGTGCCGGTTCGTTGTTGATCGGGTTGGTGGCCGCGGTGACCGGTGCCGGTGGCCATGTCGCCGTCATAGGTCAGCCCCGCTTCGGGCTGCTGGCTGCGGTGGAGATGGGCGCGCAACTGAGCAAGTTGGCTCTGATTCCCGATCCCGGCCCCGACCCGGTGGAAGTGGCGGCGATCCTGCTCGACGGCGTCGATCTCGTCGTCCTCGGTCTCGGCGGCCTGTCGGTACCACCGACTCGGGCCAGGGCAGTAGTGGCGCGCGCCCGCAGCAAAGGGTCGACGTTGGTGGTGACCGACGGGCACTGGGACGGAGCCGAGCTACGACTCGACGCGTCGGTGCACGGTTACGACGGCCTCGGCACAGGCCGTGAGCTGGGGCGTGGCCGGCTGCGTGGGGTTCGATTGTCGGTGTGCGCGCGGGGCAAAGCGATGCGTCCTCGTACGGTTCGATTCGACTTGCGTGCGGAGAACGGCCGCATCGAATGGCATGCCGAACAGCAGGAGTCGAATCCGTTGTCGATCGCGGTCTCGACATGAGTACCGGCCAGTCCAACCGTGTTCTGGCGCTGTGGTGTCCCGACTGGCCTGCCGTCGCCGCAGCAGCTCAGGCCGATCTACCGGCGACGCACCCGGTGGTCGTCACGTCTGCCAACCGGGTCGTCGCCTGCTCGGCCACTGCACGGGCGTCGGGCATCAAGCGCGGCCTACGTCGCCGGGAGGCGCAGGCGCGGTGCCCCGACGTGCATGTGGCCGTTGCCGATACCGATCGTGATGCACGCCTGTTCGAGCCCGTGGTCTCGGCTGTCGCGGCCATCGCCCCCGGCGTCGAAGTGCTGCGGCCGGGCCTGTTGGTTCTTGCAGCGCGTGGTGTCGGACGGTACTTCGGTACCGAGCATCGCGCCGCGGAGCGGTTGATCGACGAAGCGTCGGCTGCAGGTGTCGAATGTCAGATCGGGATTGCCGACGAGTTGTCCACCGCAGTCGTCGCCGCGCGGTACGCACAGGTGGTGCCGCGCGGTGGTGGTGCCGGGTTTCTTTCGCCGTTACCGATCGCCGAACTCTCGGCGGAGCCCAGTATGGCCGCGGCCGATCGTGGTGAACTGGTGGATCTGTTGCACCGCTTGGGTTTACGCAGAATCGGGGACTTCGCTGCCCTGTCTCCGTCGGATGTGGCATCGCGATTCGGTACCGATGCCGTGCTGGCGCATCGCAGTGCCCGCGGTGAGCCCGAAAGGCCGCCGTCTGCCCGTGCTCTGCCTCCCGACCTGGATGTGGAGTATCTGTGCGATCCGCCGATCGATCGGGTGGATGCAGCCGCGTTCGCCGGGCGCGCATTGGCCGAGCAGCTGCACACCAAGCTCGCCGCGGCTGCTGTTGCGTGCACTCGGTTGCTGGTGCACGCCAGTACCGGCAACGGTGAGAATCTGTCGCGAATCTGGCGGTGCGCCGAGCCGTTGACGCCGGAGGGCACGGCCGATCGCGTGCGGTGGCAACTCGACGGCTGGATCACCGGACGCAGCGAGAACAAGCCGACGTCGGCGATCACCGTCCTGCGCCTCGAGCCGATCGAAGTGGTGGCAGCGGGGGAGTTGCAGCTGGGTTTGTGGGGCAGTGTCGGTGACGAGGACGACAGGGCGCGTCGGGCGTTGGTACGCGTTCAGGGTCTGCTCGGCGGCGAATCGGTGCTCGGGGGTGTTCTCAGCGGTGGACGCGGGCCGGCCGAGCGGATCACGTTGCGTCCACTGGGGGACGAGCTGGTGCCGCTGTCCGATCCATCGGCCCCGTGGCCTGGCCGACTACCCGAGCCGGCACCGGCGGCGGTGATCGAGACACGCCCGGCAGTGACGCTGATGAATCGGGCGGGTTCGGGAATCGGCGTCACCGACCGCGGTGTGTTCGATGCGCCACCCAAGAGATTGCGGTGGGGAACCAAGGAATGGGAGTTGACGGGCCTGGCCGGGCCGTGGCCCGTCGACGAACGGTGGTGGGACAGCGGGCAAGGATCGACGGGGCCGACGGCGCGGGCACAGGTGGTGCTCGACGACGAGAGGGCGTTGCTGCTGGTGTTCGACGACGGTCTGTGGCGGGTGGAAGGAATCTACGAGTAGGAACCGCTACCGTCGGGGAAATGCAGATGATGTCCGAGACGGTCGACCTCGATGGCGTCGACATCGCGTATCGCTCGTTCGTGCCGCAGGAACACACGAGTGCGGCACCGGTGATGCTGGTGCACGGCATGGGCGGAGACAGCGGAACCTGGGATCGCTTCGCTCGGGCTCTGACCGCGCACGGTCGCCGGGTGATCACCGTCGACCTCCGAGGGCACGGCAAGAGTGCCCACACGCCCACGTACGAGTTCGACATGTTCGGCGGTGATCTCCTCGCCCTGATCGATCACCTCGGGCTCACCGAAGTCGATCTCGTCGGACATTCACTCGGTGGATACGCGGTCTCGCTCGTGGCGCAGCGTCGCCCGTCTCTCGTCCGACGCCTGGTTCTCGAAGAACTTCCGATACCGATCAGGCCGGGGGACGCCCCGCCGACCCTGACCGGCCGGATGCCGTCGGTCACCGAACTCTGGCATGCGGCGACCAGCGTTGTTCTGCATCCCCGTGCGGTACTCGCGTTCGATCGATCGATGACCGCCACTGCTCTCGAGCAGTTCCGTCGGCCGAACCCGCGGTGGTGGGAGTCGTTGGCCGACATCACTGCTCCGACGTTGGTACTTCGCGGAGGTCCGGGCGGCATGGTCGATCCGGTTCGGCTCGACGCGATGGTGGCGAGCATTCCGAACTGTCGAGTGGAGGCATTCAGGACCGGACACAGCATCCACCGCGATGGCTACTCAGCCTTCGAAGCGGTAGTTCGTCCATTTCTGACGCAGTAATCTGCTCTCATGTCGCTGACTGTGCTGGATCGGAAGCTGCTGGGATGGTCGGCGTTGTTCGTCGTCTCCCAGGCCAATATCGCCCGGTTGCTCGGGCCCGCGGCACCGAAAGTGCTTGCCGTGCAGACGGCCTGGTCCGAACAGCGGTACCGGCAGATTCTGGCGAGCATGGACGAGACGGAGATCGCCCGCTTCCGCAGTCATTATCTGCCCGACTTCGTCCACCCTGCCATCTATGCCATCGCACTGCGTGCGGGTGCGAGGAGCTTGGCTGCGAAGACTCCGCTGAGCCCTGCAGTAACGACGGCATTGGCCGTCGCTCCCGTGGCCTCCGCTGCCGGTGACTACATCGAAAACATCGTCGGGCTGATACTGGTGGACAACCGAGAACAGATCTCCGACACCGTCGTACGGGCCACCACCGTGGTCAGCACCGTCAAATGGATACTGGCCATCGGCTCATTGACATACCTGAGTCAGGGATTTCTGCGAGTGTGGGCAAGAGCTCTGTTGCGCTGAGGAAAAACCAGGCTAGAAAACGAAGGGCACCAATCGTTTCGAGCGTGCCATGTAGTCGGCGTACGCGTCTCCCAATCCCTCGAGCATGGCCTTCTCCTCCGATGGGATTCTGCGTACGTATCCTCCGGCCAGAAATGCCACCATGGCGGGAGAAAGCCAGTTCCCGTACGCAATACAGAAACCGAGCGCACAGATCAGTGCGCCGGTATACGACGGGTGGCGAATGAACCGATACGGGCCCGTCCGAACCACGAGTTGCTCAGGGTGTGTGTGGACCACGAAGGTGAAGGACTCTCCGAGTGTGCGAGCTGCCGAGACCCGAAGTGTCTGCCCGAGGGTTGCGGTGGCCAACCCTGTCAGGAACACCGCCCGTCGGTGGCGGGTGCATACAGTGGCAGGCGAGATCACGCTCAGGAGAAGGCCTCCGCCATACGAGAGCACCAGGCCGCGGCCGACGGCGCGACCGGAACCATTGTCTCGATTCGAAGAGCCGGCACGCGGCTTCCGCATTCCCATCTTGTATTCCGACCACACGAAACCGGTGAATGCTGCCGCCAGAACAGCAGCGGCCGCACGATCGGTCACGAACAACGGCAGCTTCTCGGCGATCACGCGTGACAGCTTCGCAGACGTGGACCCGTAACGGAACATCACCCGGACCGCCCACTCCATGATCGAGTGATGCGATGTCAGCGCGGTGAATCACCGACTGACAGCGTGACGGTGGGCGGTCTATCGACTCCGCCCGAGCAGCTCGTCCCCCAGCGAAGTGCGTACGTACAACACCGATCGTCCCTGTCTGACGCGTCGCACCACCGCTGCTTCGCGCAGAACGCGAAGATGCTGGCTCGCTGCGCTGGGTGAGACGGCCAGTGCCGCAGCGAGTTCCCCGGTGGTGGTGGGCGCATCGAGCAGCGTGAGAATCGTTGCACGTTGGGTGCCGAGAAGATTGGTCAGCGCCCGGTTCGGAGCTGTCCGCCCCATGTCCCACACTGCGCCTCGCCCGCGGGCCGGATACACCAGGGAGGGAGCTCGCGTCGGGCTCGTCTGCGTGATCGCGCCGTGCACGAACACCGACGGAATGAGAGGAAGTCCACGTCCGTCGACGTCGACCCACACCTGGTCCTCTAGCCTGTCGACCCACAGCACGCCATCGTCCCATCGGACACGAGAATCGAGATGCTCGAACATCTTTCGTGCCCCGAAGTGCGAAAGCTGTTGCGCGCGGTAGTCCAGATCGCCATCCAATACTGCTCGGATCCTGGACCAGTCGGGTTCGAGGCACGTTGCCCAGTAGTGCGAGAGCGCATGGACTGCACGGGTGCGCACCTCTCGGGCCGGACCGACGAGGACCGCAGGAATGTCAGCGGAGAAGGCGGCCGCGATATCGCGTCGCATCTCCGTTGCCGGTGTTGCCCCGACAACAGCGATCTCGTCGTCGAAAGCCGGCGACTGAGTGGGCGGTCGGGGTGCGAGGAAATCCGGGATTCTCCCATCGGGAGAGACCAGCGCCGTCAGCATCTCGGTGTCACACTGCTGCCATGCCGATCGGACGCGTCGTCGCCAGGGCTCGTGCAGCGGGTGCCGGTTCGGAGCGGTCCATGTGCGCAGGCTCAGGACCGTCTCGAACAGAGGCGAGACGGTCAGTGACGTGTCCGCCAAGTCGGCGGCCCGAAGATGCAGAGCCAACATGTAGCCCCACACTAAATGGTGGACGCCCTCGGTGTGGCTCGCTGTACTCGTTCACATGCCTATCGACTTTCGTGATCCGCGCAACAACAACACCTACTCGAACCGTGAGGCCGACTCATCCTGGAGCGACGCCGTCGTCCGTATCGTCGATCCGGTCGGATCGCACGTGGTCGATCTCGGGTGCGGCGGCGGAACCTATGCGCGGGCATGGCGTTCTATGGGGGCGAGTGTGACGGCGATCGATTCGAGTCCGCCGATCCTCGAATCGGCCCGACGCTCGTCGCCCGAAGATATCGAATTCGTCTGCGCTGGTGCCGAGCACACCGGCTTGCCCGACGGACAAGCCGACATCGTGTTCGCTCGCGCCCTCGTTCACCATCTGCCCGACGCCTACACAGTGGCGCTCGAGTCTGCTCGGCTTCTACGACCGGGTGGGACGGTGATCATCCAGGACCGCACGGCCGAGGACGCCGGGCTGTCCGGCTCCGCAACCAACCCGCGCGGCTATTTTTTCGACGCATTTCCACGGCTGATGGACATCGAACTTCGACGACGGCATGGCGTCGACGATGTCCGTGGCGCGTTGTCCCGAGCTGGATTCGTCGATGTCGCTACGCAGCAATTCTGGGAAACCCGTCGCCGCTACTCCGGCCTTGACGAATACCTCGACGAAATCGCGGGCAGAACAGGCCGCTCGATCCTGCACGAACTCTCCGACGTCGAACTTACGGAGTTGGTCGAGCATCTGAGGGCTCGCCTGGCCGAAGGTGAGTTGATCGAACGCGATCGCTGGACCCTGTGGACTGCCGTGGCCCCCTGACGTGCACGTCACCAACTGGTGCCGGGTACCAACCTGCCGATGCGGCGGACGACCTTGCCGATACGCGCGCTGGGGGTCGACGGGTCGTACGGCCGAACCCGATAGGGCACTTTCCCGTCTTCGACGGGTACCGGCGTTTCGCCCTTGGCGGCGGCCGACTCGGCAAATTTTCGGTAGTGCTGATGCATCGTGCGATCTTTGCCCTTGGGGCTGAAGATGGCCCCGAACTGTCCGAGTGTTCCCAGTGGGGTGTCGATTCGCTTCGGCTTGTCGCTCAACGCGCGGATGACGATCGCGGCTGCCTTCTCCGGTGAGAAGACAGTGCCGACGTTCTTGTCGCCCGTCGGGGTGATCATCGGGGTGTCCACCAGCGGCATGTGAATGGTCGTGTAGGTGATTCCGTCCGAGAGCGTCTCTGCTGCAGCAACATCGGTGAAACCGTCGAGTGCTGCCTTGCTCGCCACGTACGCCGAGAACCGAGGTGGGTGCCCCAGCACTGCAGCGCTGGAGATGTTGACCACATGCCCGAAGCTGCGTTCGCGCATGTGCGGCAGTAGCGCCAACACCACACGAATCGCGCCGAAGTAGTTGACGGCCATGGTGCGTTCGTAGTCGTGCAGTCGGTCGGTGGAACGGTAGAGCGCGCGGCGAATGGATCGGCCCGCGCTGTTGACGAGCATGTCCACATGCCCGTGGTCGTGCAGTATCGCTTTCACTGTTCGTTCGACAGACTCACTGTCGGTGACATCGCACGAATACCCATGAGCGACATGGCCGTCGGCGCGAATCTGCTGGACGACCTCGTCCAACTGATCTTGGCCGCGCGCGAGCACGATGACCACCGCTCCTTTTCGTGCAGCGGCCTCGGCGCTGGCCCTGCCGATACCGGAGGACCCGCCGGTGATGACGATGTGACGGCCGAACAGCGGACCGCGTGGATCGTCTCGGCGGTTGCGTTTGGGGTCGAGATTCTCCATCCAGTATTGCCACAGGCGGTCGGCGTACGTCCGCAGTGGCGGCGGTGCGATGGAGCTGCCCTGCAATGCTTTCTGTGTCGTTGCGGACTCGAAGACGGTCGGCAGAGTCAGATGATCGAGCATCACCGGCGGCACGCCCAGATCGCGAAGCGCAGCGTTGCGTTGTTTCCGAACCGCTGCGGATGTGGGTGACACCACGGGGGCAACCAGCTTCCCTGGGATGTCGACGATTCTGGCGCGGGATCCGGCAGCCGAAGAGAATGCGGAGTACACCTCGGCCATCGACTGAGGTTCCGGATTCACCAGGTGAAAAACGCTGCCGGACGGGGTGTCTCGGTGAACCAGTTCCACAATGGCGTCCGCGACGTAGTCGACCGGAACCAGGTTGGTGTGTCCGATCTTGGGTACCGTGATCGGCAGGACCGCCGGCAGTTTCGCCAGCTCGGCGAACAGTGGAAAGAAGTAGTACGGGCCATCGATCTTGTCTGTCGCGCCGGTCTCGGAGTGCCCGACCACGGCAGCAGGGCGGTACACCCGCCAGTCAGCGGAGCTGCCGCGAACCAGTTTCTCGGACTCGAACTTGGTGCGGTGATACGCCGTCGGAAAGTTCTGCCCCTTGTCGAAATCGTTCTCGGAGAACGTCCCTCGGTAGTCACCTGCCACTGCGATCGACGAGATGTGGTGCAGACGAGCGCCGGTCCTTTTCGCCAGTTCGATCACCGACGCCGTTCCGGCGACATTGGTCGGGGTTTGCTCGTCTCCCGCCGTGAGGTCGTAGACGGCACCGAGATGCAGAATGTGATCGACGTCGGCCGGAACGTCTTTCAGGCCGAGCCCGGGTTCGACGAGATCGCCGATCAGTGGGCGGATTCTGTCGCCGCCGTCCAGATCGTCGGCCAGCTTCTCGAGTCGAGCGACCGATTGCGGTCGAACGAGTACATGGACGAGGGCGTCCGCATCACGTCCGAGAAGTCGGGGCAGCACGTTCTTACCCAGAAACCCCGTACCGCCGGTCACGATGTAGCTCGCCATGCGAGGCGACCTTACTCCTCGGTAAGTTTGACGGCTAGTGCCCCATACCGGCCTTCTCGTGCACTTTCTTCATCCACGCCGGGGCCCACCAGTTGGCTTCGCCCATGAGCTTGACCAAGGAGGGCACCAGCAGCATGCGGATGATGGTGGCGTCGATGATCAGCGCCAGAATCACGCCGAAGCCGAGGAACTTCATGATCGACAGGCCCGAGATCGTGAATGCTCCGGTGACGACGATCAGGATCAGGGCCGCGGCAGTGACGATGCGTCCGGTGCGTTGGGCTCCGAAAATGACGGCCTCCTCGGTGGAAGCACCTGCCGAGCGCGCTTCGACCATCCGAGACATCAAGAACACTTCGTAGTCGGTCGACAGGCCGAAGATGACTGCGAGGATGAGTACGACGAAGGTCGACTCGAGCGGACCGGGCGTCACTCCCAGCAGGCTTGCACCGTGACCTTCCTGGAACACCCAGGTCAGTGCTCCGAAGGTCGCTGCCAGGCTCAGCCCGGCCATGAGAACTGCTTTGATCGGCAGCACTATCGAGCCGAAGGCCAGGAAGAGCAGGACCAACGTCGAGATCACCATGATCGCGATCATCACCGGCAGCCATTTCGCTATCGCGGCATTACCGTCGTCGACGTTCGCGCGTCCGCCGCCGACGAGGATTTCGGTTCCGTCCGGTGGAGTGATCGCGCGGAGGGCAGTCACCGCATTCGATTGGGACCGAGCCTCGGTCGTTCCGTCGCTGGGTTCGCTGTAGGACGCCTGGAATGCCACCAGATCGTCCTTGGATCCGAGGAATTCGGCTCGGGCAACGCCGGGGGTGGCGTTCATCGCTGCGGTCAGTTCCGCAACGGGCGGGCCCTGAGGCTTGACGCCGTCGAGACCCCGCAGCACCACGGTGGCACCGTCGCCGGTGGACTCGAAGTCGGTGGCGAGGGTTTCGAAGGCTGCCCGTGCCGGGTCGTTCTTCGGTAGTGCCGTGTAGTCGACCTCCCCCAGGGAGACCTTCAGAATCGGCGTGGCGACGATCAGCAGGCCCGCGACGATGACGGCGGCGACGATTCCTGGATTCTTCATCACTCGGGTGACGACACCACCCCAGAACTTGTGTGCGCGTGCGTCGCTGCGGTCCGAGGCGGTACGCGACCAGGTCCAGGAGTTGATGCGAGTGCCGAGAAGGGCGAGCAGGGCGGGCACCGCGGTCAGGGACAGCAGGGCGGCGCTGGCCACCGCGGCCATGGCACCGAAACCGAGGGATCGAATCACCGCCTGCGGGAAGACCAGCATGCCCGCGAACGCGCAGATCAGCAGCAGTCCGGAGAAGACGACGGTGCGGCCCGCAGTGGACACGGTACGTACGGTCGCCTCCATCGACGACGACCCGGTGCGGAGTTCCTCGCGGAATCGACTGACGATGAACAGTCCGTAATCAATGGCCAAGCCGAGGCCGAGCAACGACGCAACGTTGATCGAGAACGAGCTCACCTCGGTGAATTCGGTCAGCACCCGCAGGATTGCCAGCGAGCTGAGCACACTGAGAATTCCGACGAACACCGGTACCGCTGCGGCGATCACGCCACCGAAGATGAAGACGAGAAGCAGAAGTGTGATGGGGACGGCGATGATCTCCGAGCGCACGAGGTCTCGCTCGAGGGTTTGGCTGAGCGAGACTCCCACGACCGATGCGCCGGCGAATTGCGACTCGATGCCGGGGACGACGAGTTGTGGAGGTAGCTCACCGAACGTGTTGAACGTAACTCCCGATTTCGCACCCAGGGAGATGGTCACCAGCGCCTTGGTTCGGTCTTTCGAGACCAGGAATTCCTTGGTCACCGGGTCCGCGGTCCAGTAGGAGTTCACGTTTCCGAGGGTGTAGCGGCTGCGGAATTCGTCGAGTGTCGACTGCACCTGTGGTCCGATGTCGTCGATCGTGCGTCCGTCGGGTGCGGTGTAGATCGCGACGATGTCGGGGGTCGGTTGGCCGATGCCTTGGACCAGCCGCGCGACCTGTGACGATTCGCTGCCTGCGTCGGCGTATCCGCCCTCGCTCAGTTTCGAGAAGACGCCCAGTCCCAGCACGCCGCCGACGGCTACGACCGCGACGACGACGGCGAGCACCCATCGCTTGTGCGATACGACGAACGATGCCCAACGCGTCACAACTGTGCTCCGGCTCTGTGGAAGGGGTGAGTAGCGATTCGACTGTAGTTGATCGTGTCGGACCCTCGTGTTCTCATTAGAACAAGTGTTCGACGATCTGCGTGACGGTGTGAAGGAGGTGGTCTCGATGGGATGGAACGACGGGCCGCCCACCTGGTCGGAAATGGAGCGAGTCCTCTCCGGGCGCCCCAAGCCGGTCGTCGAAGGCGATGGGGGCGACAGCCCGGCGTGGTCGCGCAAACGCGACGCCTACCAGGGTCGCCGGCTCGATTCGGTGGGGCCGTCGACACCGTACGCAGAACTGCATGCGCATTCTGCGTTCAGCTTTCTCGACGGAGCATCGCAGCCGGAGGAAATGGTCGAGGAAGCGGTGCGTCTGGGACTCGAATCCATTGCGATCACCGACCACGACGGCTTCTACGGCGTCGTACGTTTCGCCGAGGCAGCACGAGCCCTCGGCATCGGAACAGTGTTCGGTGCCGAGCTGTCACTCGACACCCACCGGTCCAGGGCCGGAGCGACCGATCCCGACGGTACGCATCTTCTGGTGCTCGCTCGTGGACAGGAAGGGTATCGGCGGCTGTCGCGTCGGATCGCGGCCGCGCATCTGGCCGGCGGAGTCAAGGGTGAGCCGCGGTACGACGTGGACGAACTCACCGAATCGGCGGGAGGGCACTGGCAGATCCTGACCGGTTGTCGCAAAGGGCATGTTCGCCAAGCACTCTCGCGGGGTGGGCCGGAGGCGGCCGATCTCGCGCTGCGTGATCTGGTCGATCGGTTCGGGGCCGAGCGCGTCACCGTCGAGCTCACCAGGCACGGTACTGCCGACGACGATGAGCGCAACGACGCTCTCGCGGCGCTGGCTCGCCGGTACGGTCTGCCGATGATCGCCACCACGGCGGCGCACTACGCCAGTCCACGTAGCCGAAGGTTGGCCATGGCGATGGCTGCGGTACGTGCCCGGAGCAGTCTGGACGAGGCGGCAGGGTGGCTGGCACCGACGGGTGGTGCACATCTGCGGTCGGGGGCGGAGATGGCGGAGCTGTTCGAGCACTATCCCGGTGCAGTGCGCGGTGCCGTCGAACTGGGTCGAGAATGCACGTTCGATCTGAAACTGATTGCGCCTCGTCTCCCACCGTTCGAGGTGCCCGACGGTTACACCGAGATCAGTTACCTGCGGGGGCTCACGTTCGAGGGTGCTGCCCGGCGGTACGGCCCGCAGTCGGCGAACCCGGCTGCATATTCGCAGTTGGAGTACGAGCTCGACATCATCGAGCGGCTCGAATTTCCTGGCTACTTCCTGGTGGTGCACGACATCGTTCATTTCTGCAAGACCCACGACATTCTGTGCCAGGGGCGAGGTTCGGCGGCGAACTCGGCCGTCTGCTACGCCATCGGAATCACGAACGTCGATCCGGTTGCCAACAAGTTGCTGTTCGAGCGGTTTCTCGCACCCGAACGCGACGGACCACCCGACATCGACATCGACATCGAGTCGGATCGGCGGGAAGAGGCCATTCAGCATGTGTACGCCAAGTACGGCCGTACCCATGCCGCTCAGGTCGCCAACGTCATCACCTATCGCGGGAAGTCCTCGGTACGAGACATGGCTCGCGCTCTCGGGTTCTCCCAGGGGCAACAGGACGCGTGGAGCAAGCAGATCACCCGGTGGTCCGGAATCGGCGATCAGGACGGCGACGGGATCCCCGATTCCGTTCTCGACCTCGCGCGTCAGATCGAGGGCTTTCCGCGTCACCTCGGCATCCATTCGGGAGGAATGGTGATCTGCGACCGACCGATCGCCGACGTGTGCCCGGTGGAATGGGCGACGATGGAGAATCGCAGTGTGCTGCAATGGGACAAAGACGATTGTGCCGCAGTGGGTTTGGTCAAGTTCGACATGCTCGGGCTCGGGATGCTCTCGGCTCTGCATTACATGATCGACCTGGTCGCCGAACACAAGGGCATCGAGATCGACCTCGCCTCGATCGACCTGTCCGAACATGCGGTGTACGAGATGCTGCAACGGGCCGATTCGGTCGGTGTGTTCCAGGTCGAGTCGCGGGCCCAGATGGCCACTCTTCCGCGGCTCAAGCCGCGTAATTTCTACGATCTCGTCGTCGAGGTCGCCTTGATTCGTCCCGGTCCCATCCAAGGTGGCTCGGTGCACCCGTACGTCAAGCGGCGCAACGGACTCGAACCGGTCACCTTCGATCATCCGTCGCTGAAGAAAGCTCTCGATCGAACTCTCGGCGTGCCGCTGTTCCAGGAACAGCTGATGCAGATGGCCATCGACGTCGCGGGCTTCAGCGCCGCCGATGCCGATCAGCTGCGTCGCGCCATGGGATCGAAACGGTCTCCGGAGAAGATGGAATTGCTTCGTGGACGGTTCTACGACGGAATGCGTGATCTGCACGGCATCACCGGTGCAGCCGCGGATCGAATCTACGAAAAGCTCTCGGCGTTCGCCAACTTCGGCTTTCCCGAGAGCCATTCGCAGAGCTTCGCCTCGTTGGTCTTCTACTCGTCGTGGTTCAAGCTGCACCATCCGGCGGCGTTCTGTGCTGGTCTCCTTCGTGCTCAGCCGATGGGCTTCTACTCACCTCAGTCTCTGGTGGCCGATGCCAGACGGCACGGCGTGGTCGTGCACGGTGCCGACGTCAACGCCAGCCTCGGCCATGCAAATCTCGAGGCAGACGGTCTCGAGATCCGCATGGGTTTGGCGGACGTGAAGTTCATCGGGACGACACTTGCCCAGAAGATCGTCGATGCGCGAGACGCACACGGGCCGTACACCTCGTTTCTGGATCTGACGGGACGCGTCGAACTGTCGGTGGCGCAAGCGGAAGCACTGGCCACGGCCGGCGCGCTGGGGTGTTTCGGCACCACTCGTCGAGAGGCGTTGTGGGCTGCCGGAGCGGCCGCGGGGGAGCGGCCCGGTCTGCTCCCCGGCGTCGGCGCATCGACGAAAGCGCCTGCGCTGCCGGGTATGACGGACCTCGATCTGGCGTCGGCCGATGTCTGGGCAACGGGAGTGTCACCCAATTCCTACCCTACTCAGTTCTTCCGGGATCGGCTGGATTCCCTCGGCGTGGTGCCCGCGAATCGGCTGCTGAAGATCCCCGATGGCGACCGGGTCCTCGTCGGCGGTGCAGTGACGCATCGTCAACGTCCGGCAACCGCGGGAGGCGTTACGTTCATCAACCTCGAAGACGAAACCGGCATGGTCAACGTCGTGTGCTCGGTGGGGTTGTGGGCGAAGTACCGCAAACTCGCAATCACCGCTCCGGCGTTGCTCATTCGAGGCAAAGTGCAGAATGCCGAGGGAGCGGTGACCGTGGTGGCAGATCATCTGCAATTGATGGATCTGCGAGTTGCGTCCCGATCCAGAGACTTTCGCTGATGGACTCCCGCCCTGCCCGTGCGTCATCGAGCAGGACGCCGGTGCAGAATCGAGGCGTGAAGCTACTGATCATCGCGGACACTCACCTGCCCACCCGAGCGAAAGTGCTGCCCGATCAGGTGTGGGCCGCCGTCGACGACGCCGATGTGGTGATCCATGCCGGCGATTGGGTGAATCTCGCGACGTTCGAGGCACTCTCGCAGCGATCTCGTTCGCTGGTCGCCTGCTGGGGAAACAACGACGGCGACGAGCTGCGTGCGGTCATGCCCGAACGTGCCGACGTGGCACTCGGCGGCGTGCGCTTCACCGTCGTCCACGAAACCGGAGCCGCCACAGGACGCGAGCGCCGGATGGCGGCCGAATACCCCGATACCGACGTCCTCGTGTTCGGACACAGTCACATTCCGTGGGATACGACGGCCGACAACCGTCTACGGCTGCTCAACCCCGGATCTCCGACGGACCGGCGTCGGCAGCCGTTCTGTACCTACCTCACCGCCGTTGCCGAAGGCGGCGAGCTGACAGACGTCGAGCTGCATCGACTTCCGCCTCGCTGATCGGCATGCCGAGTGTCCGTCACATTCCGCCTGCGACTCGGACGACCGTTCCGGTGGCGTAGCGCGCATCCTCGGACAACAGCCACGACACCGCGCCGGCGATCTCGTCGGGCACTCCGGGGCGGCCGAGGGGGATGCTCGACGCCATCTTCCGTGGTCGCTCACGGTCTTTGTGAAACTCGGTCTCGATGACTCCCGGCGCGACGGCGTTGACACGAATGTTCTGCGCGGCAAGCTCTTTGGACAGGCCGGCCGTCAAGGTGTCGACGGCTGCCTTGGCCGCGGCGTAGTGCACGTACATACCGGGGCTTCCGATGGTGGCTGCCGCGGAGGAGATGTTGACGATGGCACCGCCGTGGTCGGCCATCGCGTGTATGGCGTACTTGCAGCAGGTCAGGACGCCGAGCAGGTTGACGTCCAAGTCTGCCCTGATCGTCTCGATGTCGTTGTTCGCCAGGGTCCCTACTGCACGCGCCGATCCGGCGTTGTTCACCAATCCGGTGACAGTGCCGATCTCGGCAGCAGCAGCGAACAGATCGATCACCGACCGCTCGTCGGTGGTGTCGGCACGTATCGCGACGACCGTTCGGTCGGCGCTCGACAGTTCGTTCACCACTGCGTCGGCGGCCGCAGAATCGGAGCGGTAGGCGATCACGACGTCGTGCCCATCGGCCACGAGACGCCGAGATACTGCGGCTCCGATTCCGCGGCTGCCGCCGGTCACGATCGTCAGTGGAGCGTTCATCGTTCGACAATAGAGCGGCTCGGCGGCGACAGCTAACCGTCACCGCTGGGTTCTCACTGCTGGGTCGGTGCGGGCTCTCTGGCATGGTCGACCAAGTCGTGCACCAGTCCGATGATGACGTCCATCTGTTCGATGACCTCCACGCGCAGTCGGTCCTGTTGCTCGTCGGGCATGACCGGGGCATTCGGGCCGTCGAGGGACATCAACAGATCGATGTTGGTGCGCAGAGCGGTCAACGGTTCCATCAGTTCGGCACCGGCGTCGACTATCAACTGTCCCTGTCGTGCCCGCGACCGCGAGAGCGCAGCCAGCATCTCGTTGAAACTGTTGGCAAGAGACGCCAGTTCGTCGTCTCCGTTGACGTCGATGGGCTCGAAGTCACCCGTCCTGGCCACTCGTTCCGTTCCGGCGCGCAACCGTCTGACCGGACGAAGGCCGGTGCGAGCGACGGCTGCGCCGGCCACACCAGCGAGGGCGACGAGAAACGCCCCGACGAGGATCAGGGCAAGCGTGAGTTTTCCGAGCAGTGGTGAGGTACCGCTCAGGGCTTCGGCCACCATAATCGTCTCACCGGAATCGGTGCGCTCGGCGGAAATGTAGTAGCCGCGAACCTCCCGCAGTGACCGATCGGTGCGGCCCTCGGTAACCGCCTTTTCCGGATCGTCGAGCCCACCATCGGAGTTGGTGAAGGGGTAGGTGCCGTTGGACGAGGACACCAAGGTGCCATCGGTGGTCATCAACGCAACTTTGACCGCGGTTCCTTCTGTGTCCTCGATCCCGAACCCGAACAGATCGGCCGGCACTCCCGACGCTGCGCTGGCGATCAGCGCATCGCTGTTTCGGCCGACACGGTCGATGATCTGCGAGCGAAGCGACTGCTCTGCGACGAGGTAGATCGCCAGAGCGCTGACCGCAACGGCGAGCGCGGCCAGGCTCATCGTCAACACTCGAATCCGTCCGTGCAACGACAGCGCCCTCGGGCGGGTGTGCGCACGTGAATACCTCATGGATCGAGTATGCCGGTCGGCAGCGACCAGAATTCGCGAGGCTGCCATGAGTAGGCACCGCAGAGCGCACCGATACTCAGAAGGGCGGCTCCTCGTCTTCTTCGTTGGTCGGTTCTGGCTCGGGGGTCGGGTTGTCGGGTGGGTCGGGGTAGGCGATGATGCCGGATCGTCTGGGTTGGGTGGGGATGTGTGGCCGGAGGTCGTTGCCGATGATGGGTACTGTGGTTCCGTTGGCGGGCAGGGTGATTCGGGTGGTCTTCGAGGTGGAGGTCCATAGGATGGCGCCGCCGGGGAGCATGACGGCGGTCCAGTAGCCTGCGGTTTTGACGCTGTGGTGGTTTTCGCAGAGGCATTGGAGGTTGTTGACGGTGGTCCAGCCGCCGCCGAGGGGATTGGCGTGGTCGAACGGGATCGCGTGGTCGAGCTGGCAACGTGCGGCGGCACAGCACTTCCTGTGGGTGCCGACGTCACCGACGCTGACGCGATCGACGCCATGCTGAACGTTGTCGTTGCCGAGTTCGGCGCAATCGACGTTCTGGTTCTCAATGCCTCGGGTGGCCTGGAGTTCGGTGCAGAACCCGACTACGCGATGAGTATCAATCGCGACGCGCAGGTGGCGCTGGCTCGCGCGAGTATCGACCGTATGGAGCCGGGCTCGCGGATCGTCTTCCTCACCAGCCACCAGGCGCATTTTCACGGCAAGAAACCGGTCCCCGTCGAATACGAACCCGTTGCTGCGAGCAAACGGGCGGGGGAGGATGCACTACGTGGGATGATTCCTGAATTGGATTCTCGGGGAATCGAATTGGTCGTGGTGTCCGGGGACATGATCGAGGGCACGATCGTGGTCACCCTGCTCGAACGTCGTAACCCGGACTCAGTCGATGCGCGAACCGCGCAGGGTGCGCTCCCGACCATTGCGGAGTTCGCGTCGGCTGTGACGGAGGCTGCAATCGGACCCATCGAGAAGCCCGGCCGGACTGTCTACGTCGGTGGAGCCGACTACCTCGACGGGTCCGTGTCGGGGTAGTCGGCTCCGCTCGATCGGAAGAAGAATCAGCTACCGAGAACGCAGAACTGACCGCTCGTGAGGTTCAGTGCCAACGACAGCGGCCCTACGCAGTCGACGCCTCGTGCCTCGGATGTGGCACCGGATCCCCATCCTGCGACCGCGAGGGTCGTCTGGCCGGCATCTGCCCACGAGTGCGCGATTCCGCCGCCGAGTGCGAGCGCGTATGCCGTGCCCGCGTTCTTGCTTGCTCCGAGCGCGACACCGTAACCGTTGGCGTAGGTGTTGGTTGCGCCCGGCCCGTCGTTGACACTGACGGCAGTTCCGCTGTCAGCGGCACCGGCGGTGGCGGTTCCGGGTCCGTTCGAGGTGGCTCCGCAGCTCGCTGTGTCACTCACCTGGATGTCGTTGGCCGAGGGCGGCGACACGCACGTGACCGGTGCCGCCGACGCGGTGGCGGTGCCGGCGAAGGCGGCCGCCGTCAGGCCCGATCCGATGGCGAAAATAGCTGCGGTGCGGGCGATTCGACTACCGAACCGACTGAACGTTCGCGCGGAGGAGGAGTTGGAAGAAACCGTACGGGGCAGGGAAACAGAGAACAACAGAAAGCTCCTTCACGAGCGAAACGGGTCGGTGCGGCACACGGTACCCCGCTCCGGGGGTCCGTGACAGCAAGCAGACACAGATTGTGTAACGGTGCCGATGGCATCGGGAGATGAATCGTCGTAGAAGTCCGATTTCTCGGACCCCTGCGGTAACGGTCGAGTCGGTTCGTACCGCCTTTGTACTGCCCAGGTTTTACGTACGGAGTCCGGTCGATTCCGTTCCGTCAACAAGTAATTGGGGCTTGCCTGTCGGCCCGGTGCCGGTCTCCGGAGCGGGTGGCGATGCTCCGAGTCGGCATGCCCGGGCGACCGCCGAACGAAAGGAAATTGTTATCGGAGGGCTGGCGAGCCGTCGGACGCGGCTCGATAGTTGGGTCTCACAGCGCAGGTGCCGTTCCGACCAGATCGATTTGTCGACGCTCACAATCGATTTGACGTGCGAGGACGTAGACATGCCCACCGGGCCGAACGGTTGTTTCACCCGGATCACGGACCCGTGGCGCCGCCGTATGTTGCGATCTTGTACTCGGTTGCCACGAGAGACAGTTGCAGTTCTCGGATGCGCTTGTGAATAGCGTGGCGATGCGCGACGAGCATCTCGAGTCGTTCCGGGACAGTCTGGTCGCCGCTGTCGACCAGCGCGACGTATCTCCGGAGGTCGCGCATGGGCATACCCGAGAGCCGCATCCTTGTCAGGAACACCGATCGACGGACGGCCGCGGAATCGTATCGTCTGTGCTCGAGTCCGTCGCGATCGACGTCGATGAGGCCGCATCGCTCGTAGTACCGCAGCGTGTGTGTGGAGATGCCGAGTAGTTCGGCTACCTCGGCGATACCGAGCGGTTCGGGCAGTTCCGACGGCTCGATCAGGTCGTGCAGCAGCTCCACCGTCAGGGGCGCAGCCGAGTCCACGGCCGCCGACAGCGCCCTGTTCATCAGTTCGTTCGTCGACATGAGAGGGAAGATAGTCCTACCTGGGCAGTCATACCGGACGGACGGATTCGGGCACACCGGGGAAATCCGCGCTTGCGGACAATTCGGCATGGGTGTTCAAGGAGTCGAGTTCCCGACGGTACGACTCGCGTAGCCGTCGAACCGCTTCTCGCCCCAGTGGGATGCGCAGGGGAGCGGATTCGGCGTCGACCAGTCGGCGGATGATGTGCGCGGCACGGGCCGGATCGCCTTCTTGCCGTCCGTCGACGTCGAGCATGTCGACTCTGAGCGCGCCCAACAGGGCGGTGTAGGCATCGATGGGGTCTGCGATCTCGAGTACATCGGCATTGTTGAACCTGGTCCTGAACCGACTCGGTTCGACGATGAGAACTCGAATGCCGAACCGAGCGACCTCGCCGGCAAGGGCTTCAGACCAGCCTTCGAGCGCGAATTTACCTGCAGAATACGAGCCGGCACCCGGGAACGAGACGCGGCCGCCTTGGCTGCTGACCTGCACGATGGTTCCCGCGCTCCGCTCTCGCATGTGAGGCAGGACTGCGCGGGTCAGAGCAGCAGGCCCGACCACGTGTTGTTCGAGCATGTCGCGCAATCGCGTGTCGTCTATCTCCTCCGCCGCACCGATCTGCCCGACGCCTCCGTTGTTCACCAGTACGTCGACGCGTCCGAACCGGCCGATCGCGGCCTCGACGACGGTCGGCGCGGATTCGGTGTTTCTGACGTCGAAGGCGATGGTCAGTAGGGATTCCGGGTTCTCGGCAACCAGGTCGTCGAGACGTTCGGGTCGCCGCATCGCTGCGACGACGGTGTCGCCTGCCTCCAGGGCGGCGACGGTGAGCGCCCGACCCAGGCCGGAGGATGCTCCGGTGATGAGCCAATGCCGTTGTCCGAGCGGTTGTGTCATGAACGGAAAGCTATGGCTTCGAGCGCACTCGAACGCAAATCGCTCAGACGCTGCCCTGATAGTCGTGTTGGCGCCAGGCCTCGTACATCGTCACTGCTGCGGCGTTCGCCAGGTTGAGTGATCGGCGTCCGGGGATCATCGGGATGCGCAGCTGATCGGTCACATGGGGGTCGGTCAGGACGTCGTCGGGGAGTCCGGTGGGTTCCGGTCCGAACAGTAGGACGTCACCGGGTTGGTAGGCGACGTCGGCGTAGGAGCGTGTTGCGTGCGCGGTGAAGGCGAAGACCCGTTCCGGGGCCAGTGCGGACCACGCCGACGGCAGGTCCTGGTGCACGGTGACCGACGCGAGGTCGTGGTAGTCCAATCCCGCACGTTTGAGCTTGGGTTCGGACATGTCGAACCCGAGGGGGCCCACGAGATGCAGTTCGCATCCGGTGCCGGCGACGAGGCGAATCGCATTGCCGGTGTTCTGCGGAATCCGGGGCTCGAAGAACATGAGTCGAAACACCCGGATCACTCTGCCACCACGAGCCCGGGGAGGATGGGGCAGGTGGACGACGAACAGACCATCGGCGAAGATTTCTCGGATTCTCGACTCGACGGGCGGGAGTGGTCGGGCAGGCAGTTCGTCCGGTGCACCTTCCGTGACGCGGACATGAGCAATGTGCGGACCGACTCGGTCGTCTTCACCGAATGCGACTTCACCGGTACCGACCTCACGGATTCGGTGCACACCAACTCGGCCTTTCGATCGTGCACGTTCACTCGAACCAATCTGCAGCACAGCGTCTTCCGTCACTCGACGTTGATGGGATCGGTGTTCGTGGACACTCGCATGCGTCCGGCCACCTACGACGAAGTCGATTTCACGTTGGCCTCGCTGGGTAATGCCGACCTGCGCGGCGTCGATCTGACCGGATGTCGGATGCGGGAGGCGAACCTGACCTCGACCGATCTTCGCAAAGCGGTGCTGCGGTCCGTCGATCTCGTGGGCGCACGAACCGTCGGTGCCAAAATGGAGGAGTCGGACCTGCGCGGAGCCGTCGTCGATGCGTCGCTGTGGGTCGGCGCACTGGTGCGCGGGGCCAAGATCGAACTGATGCAAGCAGTGGCCTTCGCGGCTGCGCAGGGTCTGATCGTCGAGAGCTGACCGCGGTGATCGGCCCGGCGCGCCGCCGGACGGGCAGAACCTGAAACAATGGCCCGGTGACTGCAACGATCCTCGATGGCAAAGCGACTCGTGACGAGATTTTCGTCGACCTCACCGCCCGTGTGGCACGTCTGCGGGAGCAGGGCATCACTCCCGGCCTGGCGACGGTGCTCGTCGGAGATGATCCGGGTTCTGCCGCGTACGTGCGGGGCAAGCACAACGACTGCGCGAAGGTGGGCATCACTTCCATTCGACGCGATCTTCCCGCGGATATCACTCAGTCCGAACTCGAAGCGGTCATCGACGAGCTCAACGCCAACCCCGACTGCACCGGGTACATCGTGCAGCTTCCGTTGCCCAAGCATCTGGACGAGAACGCCGCGCTCGAGCGCATCGATCCCGACAAGGATGCCGACGGTCTGCACCCGATCAACCTCGGCCGCTTGGTGCTGGGCAAGGACGCCGCATTGCCGTGCACCCCGCGGGGCATCGTCCACTTGCTGCGGCGCTACGACGTCGCACTCGACGGGGCGCGCGCTGTGGTCATCGGCCGCGGTGTGACGGTGGGCCGACCGATCGGACTGCTGCTGACCCGCCGTTCGGAGAACGCGACGGTCACGTTGTGCCACACCGGAACTCGTGATCTTGCCGCAGAGGTCTCCCGCGCCGACATCGTCATCGCGGCCGCCGGGGTTCCCGGTTTGATCACCGCAGACATGGTCAAGCCCGGGGCGGCTGTGCTCGACGTCGGGGTCACCCGCACCGAGGACGGATTGCGCGGAGACGTCGCGGACGACGTCGCCGAGGTGGCCGGTTTCCTGTCGCCCAACCCCGGTGGAGTCGGGCCGTTGACGCGCGCGTTTCTGCTGTCCAATGTCGTGGAGCGAGCCGAACGCACTGCGGCCCAGAGTTGAGCGAGCCGAGGTGAACGACGTACAGGATGCGCGAGGCGATCACGTGCCGGGTTTCCGAGCGGCGCTCGCTCGGAATCTACCGATGGTCGTGGTGTCGATCATCGTGCTCGCCGCGCTGGTCCTGGTTCTCGCCGACCGTTGGCGGCGCGGCTCGTTCATCTTCGGGTGCGCAGCGGTGGTGGCAGCGTTGCTGCGACTGTGCCTACCCGAGTCACGCGTCGGCACCCTGAAGGTGCGCAGCAGGGGATTCGACGTGTTGGCGCTGGGAGGCGTCGGCGGCGCCATCGTCTTTCTGTCGCTGTCGATCGATCCCCTGGGGACGGACTGACGTAGACCGATCGACTCGGGTCAGCGCCGTCCGAGGCGGGCGAGCTCCATCGTCTCGGCCAGCAACTTCGCCACCGAATCGGCCTCGGTGAGAAATCCGTCGTGGCCGTCTCGCGACTGGATCACTTCGAGCCCCCGGCACTGTGGGAGTTCACGCGCAATTTCTTTCTGCAGTCGAAGCGGGTAGAGGCGATCGGAATCGACGCCCCCGACGATGGTCGGAACCGGCACGGACGCAAGGGCTTCGGCGACTCCGCCGCGTCCTCGGCCCACGTCGTGGCGGTTCATCGCTTCGCTCAGAAGAACGTACGTCGCCGCGTCGAATCGATTGACCAGTTTGGCGGCCTGATGCTCGAGGTAGCTCTGCGCGGAGTACCTGCCGCCGGCCCACGGGTCCTCGTCGTTCTGCGGAGAGTTTCCGAACCGAATGTCGAGTTCGCTTTCGGTTCGGTACGTCAGATGCGCGATGCGACGAGCGATCCCGAGTCCGGCGGTCGGGGCGGTGCCGGTGTCGTGGTAGTTGCCGCCGAGCCAACCCGGATCGGCCTTGATCGCAGCGATCTGGGTGGTTTGTGTCCCGATCTGGTCCGCTGTCGCGCGGGCACCGACGGCGAGCACCAGCGCGGCACCCACCCGATCCGGATGTCCCACAATCCATTCGAGGGTGCGCATGCCACCCATCGACCCGCCCACGACGGCGGCGAACCGATCGATGCCCAGAACGTCGGCCACCGCGACCTCTGCCGCCACCTGATCGCGAATCGAAATTTCCGGGAAGCGAGAACCGTACGGGGTGCCGTCGGGGGAGATGCTGCTCGGCCCGGTGGTGCCTCCGCATCCGCCGAGCACGTTGGTGGCGACGACACACCATTCGTCGGTGTCGATGGGGCTGCCCGGTCCGACCATCCCGTTCCACCAACCGGGCAGTACGTGGTCGGCATCCGGCGGTCCCGAAACGTGGGAATCGCCGGTCAACGCGTGTTCGACGAGCACGACGTTGCTGCGATCGGCCGCCATCTCGCCCCAACGCTGCACCGCCACGGTCACGTGCGGAATGTGAGAACCGTTCTCGAGATCGAGACCACCGATGTCGATGGTTCCCAACCGCCCGTCCGGAGACGGAAGGACCGCCTCCGGACGAACGCCTGTGTTCAAACTGTGGCTCAAGACGCCGCCGCGCGGAAGCCGACCTCGAGATCGGCGATGATGTCGTCGATTCCTTCTATACCGACGGCCAGACGCACGAGGCCGGGAGTGACGCCGGAGGCCAACTGCTCTTCCGGGGTCAACTGCGAATGCGTGGTGGACGCGGGATGGATGACGAGAGAACGCACGTCTCCGATGTTAGCCACATGACTGTGCAGAGTGAGAGCGTTGACGAACTTCTTGCCCGCGTCCACTCCTCCCTTCAGCTCGAACGCGATGATCGCGCCCTGCCCCTTCGGGAGCAGCTGCTGCCCGCGCTCGTACCAGGGCGAGGATTCGAGTCCGGCGTAGTTTATCGAGACGACGTCGTCGCGACCGGCCAAGAAGGTGGCCACCTTCTGCGCGTTCGCCACGTGCCGCTCGATTCGAAGACTCAACGTCTCGAGGCCCTGGCTGATCAGGAACGCATTGAAGGGTGACACCGCAGCCCCGATGTCGCGCAACAACTGCACCCGCGCCTTCAGCGCGAAGGCCGGAGCGCCGAGATCGGCGAAGACGACACCGTGGTAACTCGGGTCCGGGGTGGTGAAGTTGGGGTGACGGCCCTGCGTCCAGTCGAACGTTCCGCCGTCGACGATGACGCCCGCGATCGCCGTGCCGTGACCGCCGAGGTACTTCGTCGCCGAGTGCACCACGATGTCGGCACCGTGCTTCAGCGGCTGCAGCAGGTACGGCGTCGCGACGGTGTTGTCGACGATCAGCGGAATGCCGTTCTCGTGGGCGATCGCCGAAATGCCGGGGATATCGAGAACGTCGTTCTTCGGGTTGGAGATCGTCTCACCGTAGAACGCTTTGGTCGACGGTGTGATGGCCGCGCGCCACTGCTCGAGATCGTCCGGATCGTCGACGAACGAGACGGTGATCCCCAGCTTCGGAAGCGTGTAGTGGAAAAGGTTGTACGTGCCGCCGTAGAGCCGCGGGCTCGAGACGATGTGATCGCCCGCCTCGGCGAGATTGAGAATGGCGAACGTTTCTGCTGCCTGGCCCGACGCGAGCAGAAGCGCTGCGACGCCCCCTTCGAGAGCGGCGATGCGCTGCTCGACGACGTCCTGCGTGGGATTGATGATGCGGGTGTAGATGTTGCCCGGTTCCGCGAGGCCGAACAGTGCGGCCGCGTGATCGGTGTTGTCGAAGGTGTACGAGGTGGTCTGGTAGATGGGCAACGCACGAGCCCTGGTGGTGCCGTCCGGTGTCTGACCCGAATGGATCTGCTTGGTCTCGAAGCTCCAGTCGGCTGCGGGATCGGTGAACGGATCCTCGGTAGGTGCTCCGGTGGCGTCGACGACGTCGGGGGTCGAATCGGTCATGGCTGGTGATACTCCGTTTTCTCAGACGTGTTTTCTGTCGAATGAAGCTCGAGAACTCGAGCGTTACGGGGCGTATCGGTACAGCAACACATGAGAACCTCCTGACATGCCTCGGCCCGTGGGGACCGAAGATCAGTGGGTCCGCTTCGGAGCGGACCCGCGCTTGTCGATACGACACGGATGTGTTGCATCGGCCTGGTCGTTCACCCGGGGCACCCCACCGCGGTTGGAGGGTTGCCGGCCAGCAAGCCGGGGCTCGATGCTGGCACTCATGACCTGGCAGGAATCTTAGCGGGTACGGGTGTCTCGGGGGAACGAGGGCGCTCACGACCCTCGAGCAGATGCTCTGGTGAGGACAATCACCGCCCGGCGACTCGAAAACCGGCCGCCTCGGGGAAGAGAATGAACACGACGAACGTTGTGCCGTCCGGTCGGGCTGTACTGAATCGATCCACCAGGTCGTCGATTTACCAGGTCGTCGATCCACCAGCCCCTGGCCCGCTCTGTAATCCGATTGCTTACGAAGGTTGTTCTGCTGTGACTGTCACCGATTCCGCTCTCGCCAGAAACGTCAGCGCCGTGCGCGGCAAGGTGTCGAGTGGGTTGAGTGTCGGCCATCGCCCGCACTCGACCCGCCGCAGGCTCGCCATGCTGGCCCTGTCCATCGGCGGCTTCGGCATCGGCACCACCGAATTCGCGTCGATGGGCCTGCTCCCGGACATCGCGACGACGATGGGAATCTCGGAGCCGTCGGCCGGCCACATGATCTCCGCCTACGCGCTCGGCGTCGTCGTCGGTGCGCCGACCATCGCTGCTCTTGCGGCGCGTGTTCCTCGGCGCATGTTGTTGCTGGCGCTGATGGTGGCGTTCACGCTCGGCAATCTCGGGACGGTCTTCGCGCCGAGTTTCAACGAGTTGGTGGCCTCCCGGTTCGTGGCCGGTCTGCCGCACGGCGCGTATTTCGGCGTTGCGGCACTGGTGGCAGCGCACCTCGCCGAACCGGGTAAACGAGCCAAGGCCGTCGCAATGGTGATGATGGGTCTGTCGGTGGCCAACGTCGTCGGTGTACCGGTGGCGACCTGGATCGGCCAGGCCCTCGGGTGGCGAAGCGCATTCGCGCTCGTCGCCGTGATCGGGTTGCTCACCGTCAGTGCGCTGGTCCTGTGGATGCCGCGACTCGACGCCATGCCGACCACCAGCCCGATCACCGAGCTCGGTGCCCTCCGCCGTGGCCAGGTCTGGATGACCCTGTTCGTCGGCATCGTCGGATTCGGCGGCATGTTCGCGGTGTACACGTACATCGCGTCGACACTGACCGACGTCGCAGGCCTTGCCCGTGCACTGGTTCCGGTGGCATTGATGATCTACGGACTCGGCATGGTTGCCGGCAACTACGCGGGCGGTTGGTTGGCCGACAAGTACAAGCTCAAGGGCACCTTCATCGGGCTGGCCGCAACCGCAGTGTCCCTGGCCGTTTTCGTCGTCGCGGCTCACAACCCGGTGACCGCGCTGCTTCTCGTGTTCCTGATCGGTGCGTCCGGCTCGTCCGTCGTCCCCGGACTTCAGACCCGTCTGATGGATGTGGCGGAGGACGCGCAGACTCTCGCCGCGTCACTCAACCACGCGGCGTTCAACCTGGCCAATGCCATCGGAGCCGCGGTGGGCGGTGCGGTGATCGCCGCAGGTCTCGGCTACACGGCACCGGCCGCCGTCGGCTCGGGACTCGCTGTTGCCGGCCTGGGCGTTCTGTCCGTCGCCATGTGGATGGAGAAGCGCTCCGCGGCATGAGTCAGGACGTGATGGTGGTGGCGGTTCCGCCGAGCGCCTCGGACATTGCCGGAGCCACCTTGTCGATCACGTACGGCAGGCTCAGCACACTCGTGAAGTAGATCGCCCCCGCCGTCACCCCATCGGTGAAGACGAGGTTGCCGTCCTTCACCGGCTGCAGAGCGTTGTACACCGGTTCCTTCTCCAACTGGCCGCGATCGCCCGGGTTCTCCGTTCCCCAGATCAGCACATCTGCAGTGTCGAGGACCGACAGGTTCTCCAGCGGTATGCTCGCCTGCGCACTGCCGTCGGCCGGCACGAACGCGTCGATGTCGTCGGGGATCACAAAACCGAGCTTCGTCAGGAAGTCGGTGCTCAAACCGTCCTGGTACGCGATGGCCTTGCCCTCGTAGAACGCGTTCTGCAGGAAGATCGCCTTCTTCCCTGCGAACTCGGGGTGAGCCGCCGCGGCATCGGCGAACTTCTGATTCACACCGTCGATGAGTCCGTCCACTTCGGCTTTCTTGCCCAACGCCCGGCCGATCTTCTCCGCCTGTACGTCCCAGGGCTCGAAGTAGGCGGTCGACGCGTCGGACTGGGCGAGCGTGGGTGCGATGTTGCTCAGAGTCCGGTAGCTGTCCGCGGTGAGACCGGCGTTGGTGGCGATGATCAGATCGGGCTCGAGGGCGGCGATCTTCTCGGTCTCGAAACCGTCGCCGTTGTTGGTGAGCACCTCGGGCTGGGCATTTCCCAGCGCGGCCCGAGCCCAGGGCCAGGTCGCGTACGGCTGGTCGCCGTACCACTCCGTCACTCCGACGGGGATCACGCCGAGGGCCAACACCGTGTCCTGTTCGGTGTATCCCGCCACCACGACGCGCGTGGGTTCCTCGGGAACGACGGTCTCGCCGAACGCATGCTTTACCGAGACGGGAAAGACGCCCGAGCTGGCGGTCGTGGGGGAGTCGGGGCCGTCGGACGTGCCGTCGGAGTTCGAGCAGGCGCTCAGTAGTCCCGCCGTGGTCAGCGCGATCGCGCACACCGCCAAAGTTCTCCGAAGTGGTCGGGTACGCATCGAGTGGGCCTTTCGTCAGGTCGGGTATCGAAAGGAAGGGTAGCCCACCCTTAGTTCGACTTTCAGGTCAACCTTCACCGAACCTCCACATTTCCCGACGAAGTCCTCCATGTGCGACCTCTAGGGTCAATTCTCATGAGCCGCACAGTTCTCGTAGTCGACGACGAACCCACGATCTCCGACGCCGTGGCCGCTCGACTGCGAGGCGAGGGGTACGACGTGGTCACTGCCGCCGACGGCCCCTCCGCGGTGGAAGTGTGCGGCCGGATCGACCCCGACGTGGTGGTGCTGGATCTGATGCTTCCCGGTTTCGACGGACTCGAAGTGTGTCGACGCATCCAGGCATCCCGGCCGGTACCGGTACTGATGTTGACGGCCAAGTCCGACGAGACCGACATGCTCGTCGGGCTGGGCGTCGGTGCGGACGATTATCTGGGCAAGCCGTTCAGCATGCGTGAACTGGTCGCGCGTGTGCACGCTCTCATCAGGCGCGCCGAGCGCGTCGTCACTCCCGAGCAGTACACCACTCGAATCGGCGACGTGCACATCGATCACCGGGAGCGACGCGTCTCCACCGACGCGGGCGACATCCACGTCACCAGAACCGAATTCGACATCCTGGCGTATCTCGCCGCTCGGCCTCGTACGGCGGTGTCCAGGGAGACTCTGCTGTCGGAACTGTGGGGCTGGGACGATTCGGCCAGCAGCCGTACCGTCGACAGTCATGTGAAAGCGTTGCGGCGCAAGCTCGGTGGCGACCTGATTCGTACCGTCCACGGCGTCGGATACGCCGTGGAGGCACCGCGATGAGGCCGATGCTGCCGCGTCCGCTCGATCCCTTGCGGTCGTTCAAACTCAAAGTCTCGCTCGTGGTGGGCATCGTGCTGGTGCTGGCGAGCGTCGTCTTCTGGATCGGGGCCGGCTGGCAGTTTCGCTACACACTTCTCGCCGCATTGATCGTGTCCTTGGCCGCAACACAATTCGTCGCGCACGGCATGACGTCGCCCCTGCGAGAGATGACCTCGGCAGCCAAAGCGATGGCGCGAGGCGACTATTCGACCCGGGTGCGTGCCACGTCCCGCGACGAGGTGGGCGAGCTCGCCACCGCATTCAACACCATGGCGAGCGACTTGGAAGCCGCCGAGAAGTACCGCCGCGAGCTGATCGGAAACGTCTCCCACGAATTGAAGACTCCGATCGCTGCCTTGCGGGCAGTGCTCGAGAACATGGTCGACGGGGTGACCGAACCCGACCCGGCTACGTTGTCGGTGGCTCTCGGCCAGACCGAGAGACTGGGAAACCTGGTGACCGAACTGCTCGATCTGTCGAGGGTCGAGGGCGGAGTGCTGAGCATCGCCCCGACGGAATTCCCGGTGCGCCCCTTCCTCGAGGAGGCGACCGGCGTTCACCGAGAACGAGTATCGATCGTCGTCTCACCCGGTGCCGGGACGGTCGTCGCCGATCGCGCTCGAATGACGCAGGTGATCACGAATCTCGTCGACAACGCCGTACGGCATTCGCCGCAGTCGGGCACGGTGAGTATCCGAGCGCATCGAGCCGGGGACCGGTTCGCGTTCGATGTTCGCGACGAGGGTCCCGGCATCGCACCGGCCGACCGTCACGCGGTGTTCGACCGGTTCACTCGCGGCGGATCCACCGACGGCGGAACAGGTCTCGGACTCGGAATCGCACGGTGGGCCACCGAACTGCACGGCGGGACCATCGACGTTCTCGACAGTGAGTCGGGCTGCCACATCAGAGTGGCCATCCCCGAGCGCTGACAACCCACCTTCTCTCACACACCCACTCACCTCGACTGCTCGTCCCTGGACCGCAGCCGCGGTTCGGCATGCCTCGAACACAGAAATGGATCACAGTCATGACCACGATCGGAATACCCATGCACCCCAGAACGCGGCCTCGTCGATCGCTGTGGAGCCCTCGAACCTGGCCGGTGCTGCGACACTCTCGGGCACCCCGCGCGGCACTTCTCGGAGCGCTTGCTGCCGGGCTCGTCAGTGCAGTGGTATTGGGCTACAACAACTTCGGCGTACCCATCACCGCCGCGAGCATCATGGCCGTCGTCGTAGCGGTTCGGCGCGCGTCGTTGTCGTCGTGGGAGTGGGTGGGTGTGGCGGGGGTCCTCGCCTTGTCCAGCGTCGCGGCGCTACGAGAGGCGGAGTGGATCGTCGCTCTGTCCGTTGCCCTTGCGGTCGTCGTCGGGTCGGTCGTTCTCTCGCGGGCCTGGACTTGGACGGGCATCGCTCTCGGCGCCGTGCTGCCGCTGCTGCTGCCCTTGCGGGTCGTGCGGTGGACGCGACGAGGGGCGGGAACCGTCGATCTCGACGGGCCCAAGCCGATCCGAATCGGCGTGGTCGCCGCCGTCACCGTCGCGCTCTGTGTGGTGTTCGCCGCGCTGTTCGGGGCGGCGGATCGACGTTTCGCGGATGCTCTGGGCTCGGTCACTCCGCAGTTCGATCTCGGATCGATTTTCGGCCGAGTGATCGTATTCGTACTGACGGCCGCAGGTGCCCTCGCCGCCGCATACGTGGCCGTGCATCCGCCGCGCTTCGACCGCCTGGCGGCAACACCGCGTCGCACACTTCGGTTGTGGGAGTGGGCAATACCGCTCGGCGCTGTCGTCGGCCTGTTCGGGGTATTCGTCGCCTTTCAGATTCCGAGCTTGTTCGGCGGCCAGGGACACGTTCTGAGCACCGAAGGTTTGACCAACGCCGAGTACGCACGGCAGGGCTTCTGGCAGTTGCTGACGGTGACGGTATTGACCTTGCTCGTCATCGCGGTCACCGTGACCAAGGCCGAACGAACGGACCTACGCGACCGACTTGCATTGCGGGGTCTGCTCGGCGCGCTGTGCGCACTGTCGGTGGTGATCGTGGCGTCGGCGTTGCATCGAATGTCGTTGTACGAGGAGCAGTACGGCTACACCACCCTGCGGCTGTTCGTCACCGCGGTCGAATGGTGGTTGGGTTCGGTGTTCGTACTGCTGCTCGTCGCGGGCGTACGGATGTCGGGTCGCTGGCTTCCGCGAGCTGTCGGTGTGGGAGCAGTGCTGACCGTTCTCGCCCTCGCGGCCCTGAACCCGGACGCGTACATCGCGCGGCAGAACGTCGAACGGTTCGAGGAGACGGGGCGGATCGACGTGTTCTACCTCGGCGGGTTGTCGGCGGACGCAGATTCCGAACTCGATCGCCTGCCCGAACGTGTTCGTGAGTGTGTTCAGGCCCGAGGCCCGGTCTCCTGGGGAGACAGCTGGTACCAGTGCACAGACCCGACGGTATCTGTACCCTGAGCAACGACTCGACGATCGGTGACTAAGGACGGAGGTGCACGATGGGCTATCAGAACCTCGTCGTCACGTCGGTGCTGTTCTTCGCGCTGCTACTGACTACTCCGGCCGGACCGGCGGATCTCGCACTGATCATCGTCGCTGCTCTGGCGGCGGCAGTGTTCTACGCGCATCGTGCCGGGGCGCTGAGCCTTCTGTACCGTCCGTCGAACGTCGGACCGAATGCGGAGGAGCGCCACCTTCGTGGCTCGTTCCGACGTCAACATCGCCCCGACGCACCCGGTCGCCCGCAGCCGCGAGCACCCGGTCTCCTGGTGGGAGCGCTATAGTTCGACAGCTCTCCCACACCTCACGTGCCCCTGGTTCACGAGGTTCAACGGGAGAATCTCTATGTTGTCCATCGACAACGCCACTCGCCGTGTCGGTTCGACGGCTGCATTCGACGTAATTTCCAGGCGTGCGGTGTCGCCGTGGCGAGCCGCAGTGGTCACCCTCGTCGGAGTGGCGGCAGTCCTGCTGGTCGTCTTCGCCGTCGTCGATGCCCAGCCCGCGGCCCAGATAGCGATGTTCGGTGCGCTGGTGGCTGCGGCACTGCTGGTGACGGGTGCATCGGCCGACGTTCTCGTCGTGGTGCCGCCCGCGTCCACAACCGCCGGATCCGACGGCGGCAGACTCCGTGGGGCCTACCGCAGACAAGAGCAACCCGACGCGCCAGGCCGCCCTATGCCGAGAGCACCCGGATCGGTTCACGGACCGGATCGGTGGCTCCAGTTCCGCTGAGCCACTGCGAGATCCGGTCGAGACGTCATCCGACCGATTTCTCTCTCAGTGAGGCACTCCATCATGCTCGATTTCGTCTATTACCCCGTCTCCGCGGTGCTGTGGTTCTGGCACCGGGTATTCGGTTTCGTGCTCGGCCCCGACAACGGCGTCGCCTGGGCATTGGCCGTCGTATTTTTGGTCTTCACGCTACGAACGCTGTTGATCAAGCCGTTCGTAGGTCAGATTCGTTCACAGCTCGCCATGAAGAAACTCCAACCCAGGCTCGAGGAGGTACGGAAGAAGTACTCCGGTGACCGGGCTCGACAGGCCACGGAAATCCGCACAGTGCAAAAGGAACACGGTGTGAACCCACTCATGGGTTGCCTCCCGCTGATCGCGCAAGCACCGGTGTTCATCGGTCTGCTGCACGTGTTGCGCTCGTTCAACCGGACGGGAACCGGGTTCGGGCATCTGGGTATGTCGGCGCAGGAGAATGCGAGTATAGCCAACTACGTGTTCGGTGCGGGCGATGTGCAGTCGTTTCTCGACGCGCGGCTGTTCGGCGCACCGATCTCCGCTGCCGTCAGTAGCTCTCGAGATGTTCTCGAAGCGTTCGGTCCGTTCGGTGGGGTGCCGTCGGTGTGGAGCATCGCGGTCGTCGCGGTGCCGTTGATGATCGTTGCCGCGGTGGCTACCCACCTGAACTCCCGGGCATCGATCGCGCGTCAGGATGCGGCCGCCGCGGCGAACCCGCAGACCGCGATCATGAACAAACTCGCGCTGTGGGTCTTCCCGGCCGGGGTGCTGATCGGTGGCCCGGTGCTGCCCGTTGCGGTGCTGCTCTATTGGGTGAGCAACAACATCTGGACCTACGCCCAGCAGCACATCGTCTACCGACGGATCGACCAGGAGCCGGTCGCGGTGCCGAAGGTGGCATCGGTGGTGACGGCTCCGAAGCCAGGAGCCAAACCGAAGAGAAGGTGAGCCTGCGGAGGCCACCTGCCGGTTGTCGGTGGCCTCCGCTACGGTCGTCGGCGTGCCGATCACTATTTCCACTGTCAACGTCAACGGGATCCGCGCCGCTGTTCGCAAGGGCATGCTTCCGTGGCTCGAGGCCACCGATGCCGACGTCATCTGTCTTCAGGAGACGCGCGCCAACGACGGCGAGCTGACCACAGCACTGGCCCCGGCCCTCGATGCGGGATGGCATCTGGCGTCGGCGGAACCGTCGGCGAAGGGACGCAACGGTGTGGCCCTGCTGTCGAGGGCCGCACCGGAGGCGATCAGAACCGGCATCGGCGTCGCTGAATTCGCCGACGCGGGTCGCTACATCGAAGGAGACTACGGTGACGTCACCGTGGCGAGCCTGTACCTGCCGTCGGGCGAGGTGGGGACCGACCGACAGGACGAGAAGGAACGCTTCATGGCGGCGTTCGCGAAGTATCTCGCCAAGACCGCCAAGGCAACGACGTCTGCCGAGCGCGACGTCGTGGTCTGCGGCGACTGGAATATCGCCCATACCGAAGCGGATCTGAAGTCGTGGAAGACCAACCGCAAGAAGTCGGGATTCCTGCCCGAAGAACGTGAGTGGGTATCGCGATTGCTCGCCGAGAAGTCACCGTGGACCGACGTCGTGCGTGAGCTGCACCCCGGCGTCGAGGGGCCGTACAGCTGGTGGTCCTACCGCGGCAAGGCGTTCGACAACGACGCCGGGTGGCGCATCGACTACCAACTCGCCACCAGTGATCTGGCCGAGCGTGCGAAGGAAGCCGTCACCGAGAGAGCGGAGGCGTACGACCAGCGGTGGTCCGATCACGCGCCGGTGACGGTGCGCTACCGCTAGGAGCGGAGCCTGCGGAGTGACCGGGGTGGTAGGAGCGGAGCCTGCGGAGTGACCGGGGTGGTAGGAGCGGAGCCTGCGGAGTGACCGGTGTGGCAAGGCAATCGGTACGGGTCGGGGACGGCGTGAAAAGATTGCCGCATGTCTTCTCCTGACTCGATCGACACGTCGCAGGGTCCGCGTCGTCGGGTGCTTTCGGGCATCCAACCGACGGCGGATTCGTTCCATCTCGGTAACTACCTGGGTGCTGTGCGGAACTGGGTGGAGTTGCAGGAGGAGTTCGATGCGTTCTACTTCGTTCCCGATCTCCATGCGATCACGGTTCCGCAGGACCCGAAGGAATTGCGCCGGCGCACCCGGATAGCGGCCGCACAACTGTTGGCGGTGGGTATCGATCCCGAGAAGTCGACGTTGTTCGTGCAGAGCCAGGTTCCCGAGCATGCGCAGTTGGCGTGGGTTCTCAACTGCATCACCGGGTTCGGCGAAGCCGGCCGGATGACGCAGTTCAAGGACAAGTCCGCCAAGCAGGGTCGCGATCACACCAGCGTCGGGTTGTTCACCTATCCCATTCTGCAGGCCGCGGACATCCTGCTGTACCGGCCGAATCTCGTTCCGGTGGGCGAGGATCAGCGTCAGCATCTGGAGTTGACTCGCGATCTGGCGCAGAGGTTCAACTCGCGGTTCAAGAAGACCTTCGTGGTTCCCGATGCACACATCATCAAGGGCACGGCCAAGATCTTCGACCTGCAGGATCCGACGGCGAAGATGAGCAAGTCGTCGTCGAATCCGGCGGGCATCGTCAACATCCTGGACGATCCGAAGGTGTCCGCGAAGAAGATTCGTTCGGCAGTGACGGACAACGAACGCGATATCGTCTTCGATCCGGAGAACAAGGCGGGCGTCAGCAATCTTCTGGTGATTCAGTCCGCTCTGTCCGGGAAGAGCATCGATGATCTGGTCGCCGGTTACGCAGGCAAGGGCTACGGCGAACTCAAGTCCGACACTGCCGACGTGCTGACCGAGTTCGTGGTTCCGCTGCGCGAACGAATGGACGGATTCATGTCCGACGTAGCCGAATTGGATCGCCTCCTCGCTGCCGGTGCGGATCGAGCCAGGGAGGTCGCGAGCAAAACGCTGGCTCAGGTGTACGACAGGGTGGGGTTCCTTCCTCCCGGCGCATAGCCCTGTCAGTACACGATATTCGCGCTACACGACATTTCGAGGACACGGCCCGAACAGCCGCCGACGACAGCGAAAAGGTGAGTGCCATGCCCGATTTCAAGGCCATGCTCGACGATCGGCGTGCTCGGTGGCCGTGGCTGGATCACACTGTTGTTGCCGCGCAGCGGTATCAGGGGCAGAAGGGTGATTACTACGCCGCGGGGATGACGTATTTCAGTGTGCTGGCGTTGTTTCCACTGCTGATGGTTGCATTCGCCGTTGCCGGGTTCGTACTGGTGAATCAGCCCGAATGGCTTGCCGAGATTCAGTCGCAGATCGCGGAGAATGTCCCGGGCAGCTTCGGTGAGACGATCAGCTCGCTGATCGATACCGCGATCGAGTCCCGTACCGGTGTCGGTGTCATCGGTCTGCTCGGCGCGCTGTACGCGGGGCTCGGTTGGGTGGCCAATCTGCGTGAGGCCCTGACCGCGATGTGGGAGAGCCAGCACGAGTCGGGCGGATTCCTTGCGACCAAGGCCAAGGACCTCGCGGCTCTGCTCGGCCTGGGAGCAGCACTGGTGCTTTCTCTCGGGCTGTCCGCGTTGGCCGGGGGCGGCGTCATGCGTGGCATTCTCGAATGGTTGAACCTCGATTCCGTTCCCGGCGTCGGAGTGGCGCTGCGGGTCTTCTCGATACTGCTCGCGCTTGCCGGAACCTGGGCGCTGTTCACCTGGGTGATCTCACGTCTGCCCCGCGAACCGGTGTCGTGGCGCAGTGCGGCCAAAGGTGCACTGTTGGCCGCAGTCGGTTTCGAGATCTTCAAGCAACTCGGCGCGATCTACCTCGCGTCCGTCACGAGCGGGCCCGCCGGAGTCGTGTTCGGTCCCATCATCGGTCTGTTGGTGTTCGTGTTCACGACGTCGCGGTTGGTGCTGTTCTCGACTGCGTTCGCAGCCACCACTCGGGAGAGCCTTGCTGACGCCCATGTGCCGGCGCCGGACCCCGCGGTGATCAACACCCGGGTCGAGGTGAGCGACGGCCCGGGTGTCAAGGGTGGTCTGGCCTTGGTGGGCGCGGGCGCTCTGGCCGCTCTGGGTATCGCTGGACTTCGCAATCGGCGACGCTGATCCGAGGCAACCTACTTGCGAATGTGAGAGGCGGCGGGGGAGTTCAGGGGCGGCGAGACAGTGTGCGTGCGCCCCACAGCAAACCGGCCACGACCAGTGCACCGATGACCCCGATCGCGATGCGCACGACCGTGTCGCCCTGCGCCTGCAGATCGGATTGTCGGGTACCCGATTCGGCACTCGACGCCGACGCAGGGGGTTGAGCAAGGGTCGGCACCGCGCTGGTGGCACGTGTACTCGTTACCGGCGACGTGGAATCCGGTTCGACCAGATCGCCGACGCTGCTGCTCGTATCCAGGGCGAACCCGTAGTCGAGCAGCCGAGCCGCCTGTTCCCACGGCCGGATCGGTAGTACGTCACCCTTCATGAGCGTCACGACCAGACGGCGACCGTTGCGTTCGGCACCCGCCACGAAGGTCTGCCGGGCATCGTCGGTGTAGCCGGTCTTGCCGCCGAGAGCGCCCGGATAGTTGTAGAGCAGCTGGTTGTCGTTGGACAGCGTGAAACCGGGGCGGTCTTGGTCGTCCGGGATCGTGGGATCCTTCGGATAGCCGGGAAACTGCACGTTCTCGGTCGAAATCAGTTGCGCGAAGGTCGAATTGCGCATGGCCTCCCGGTAGAACAGTGCCAGGTCGTAGGCCGAGCTCGCCATGCCGGGCCCGTCCAGGCCGGAGGGGGTCGCGGTCCGTGTGTCGAGCGCGCCCAACTCTGCTGCCTTGGCATTCATCTTCTCGACGGTCGCGGCGTCACCTCCCAGCTGAGCCGACAAGGCATGCGCGGCATCGTTTCCCGACGCCATGACCAGGCCCTGCAACAGTTGCAGATTGGTGTAGACACCGTTCTTCCCGATGCCGACGGCGCTGCCTTCTGCGTCGGCGTCCTCGGCCGTCGCGGTGATCTGTTTGCCGAGGTCCAGCTCGTCCAGAGCGACGAGGGCGAGCAGTACTTTGATTGTGCTCGCCGGTCGGTGCCGACCGTGTGGATCCTTGGCGGCTACCACCGATCCGGAATCGAGGTCTGCCACCACGAACCCGGTTGCCGAGATGTCCGCGGGCAGTGGGGGCGCGCCGTCCGGCACGATCGCGCCGCACTCGGCCAGTCGGGATCCGCCCACCGGGTCCGCCGGGATCGGAACCGGTTGTGGCGCAGTGCTACCCGGAGCCGGAACTTCCGAGGAATCGATCGCCGGGGGCGGCGAGGCCGCGAACGGGCACGCGTCGGTGTTCGGCGTCGTGAACGGTGGCGTCGTCGATACGACGGGTGGCTCGACTGCCGGCTGCGCCGATGCCGGGCCGCCGCCGACGCCGGCGAGAGCGAGAGCTGTCGCCCACACGGCTACGAACTTTCGAGTCCTTTTCATCGCGAATTACCATAGGCGCTGCAGAGGTCACCGAGGCCGCGACCCACCGGGGAGCGGGCCGGTTCGAAGGCCCTGCCAAACTACGTCCATCGTCTGTGATCGGCATTACGTTGTACAGACAGTGATCCGCCGAGCTGTACTACCGACAGCTCGGTCGCCCGAGAGGAACCCGGATGACATTTCGACAGGCGGCCCGTACCGGCTCGCTCCGCTCGGTTCGACGCCGCGCCGGTGGGGCGGGTGTCGCACTCGGGTTGGTGATGGTGCTGACGCTGACGGCCTGTTCGAGCACCGGTGGGGCTCCACGATCTACCGACAACGGCAGCAATGCGGGAGTGGCGAACACGCCTGCGGCGACGGTAGCGATGATCACGCACGAGGTACCGGGCGACACGTTCTGGGATCTCATCCGAAAGGGAGCCGAGGCCGCAGCCGCCAAGGACAACATCGAGCTCCGCTACTCGGCCGATCCGGAGGCACCCAATCAAGCCAATCTCGTTCAGAGCGCGATCGACTCGAAGGTGGACGGCATCGCTCTGACACTGGCCAAGCCCGAGGCCATGGCTCCGGCTGTCGAGGCGGCAACCGCAGCGGGCATCCCGGTCGTCGCCTTCAATTCCGGCTACGACGCATGGAGCGCAATGGGGGTGCAGCAGTACTTCGGTCAGGACGAAACCATCGCGGGTAGGGCTGCCGGGGCGCGGCTCACCGAAGACGGTGCGCGAAAGACCTTGTGCATCATCCAGGAGCAGGGTGCAGTAGCGCTCGAAGCGCGCTGCGCAGGAGTTCGACAGGGCCTCACCGGGGGCAGCACCGAAATTCTGAACGTCAACAGCAAGGACATGCCGTCGGTCGAGGCGACGATCACCGCGAAGCTCCAGCAGGACCCGAGCATCGATCACGTGGTAGCGCTCGCAGCCCCGATCGCACTGACCGCGGTGCAATCGAAGACCAATGCCGGTAGCGACGCCACCGTCGTCACGTTCGACACCAACGCGGCCCTCGTCGACGCGATCGAGTCAGGCGACGTCGCCTGGGCCATCGATCAGCAGCCCTATCTGCAGGGTTATCTCGCCATCGACTCCCTGTGGCTGTACCTCAACAACGGCAACACCATCGGCGGCGGCACCCCGGTGCTCACCGGCCCGGCCTTCGTCGACTCGACCAACATCGAGGCCATCGCCGAGTACGCCCGCAACGGAACTCGCTGAGCGTCGTCCGGACGCGGAAGGAACATCATGCCAACACAGGCCGACCCGGCTTCGGGAACGCACGCCGTGATCCTGGACGAGCGGGTGAAGAAACAGAAACCGTTGCAGCGCTTGCTGATTCGCCCAGAGATGGGTGCCCTGTTCGGTGCGATCGCCATCTTCGTCTTCTTCTGCATCGTCGCGCCGCCGTTTCGGTCTCCCGAAGCGCTGGCGACCGTGCTGTACGCGTCGTCGACGATCGGAATCATGGCGATCGGTGTCGCGCTGCTGATGATCGGCGGCGAGTTCGACCTGTCCACCGGGGTCGCGGTCACGTTCTCCTCGATCATGGCGTCGATGCTCGCCTACAACCTGCACCTGAACGTATGGACCGGAGCTGTGCTGGCGCTGGGCCTCGCATCGGCGGTCGGCTTCGTCAACGGGTATCTGGTGACGAAGACGAGAATTCCGTCGTTCCTGATCACGCTGGCGTCGTTCCTGATGCTCACCGGCATCAATCTGGCCGTCACCAAACTCGTCACCGGACAGGTTGCGACCCCGTCGATCTCGGACATGCAGGGCTTCGACTCGGCGAAAGCCGTGTTCTCCTCGTCGTTCTCGCTGTTCGGGGTCTCCATCCGCATCACCGTCGTGTGGTGGGTCGTGTTCACACTCGTGGCCACGTGGGTGCTGATGAGAACTCGCATCGGTAACTGGATCTTCGCCGTCGGCGGCGATCAGGAATCGGCCAGGGCAGTCGGTGTTCCGGTCACCAAGGTCAAGATCGGCCTGTTCGTGTTCGTGGGGTTCTGCGCGTGGTTCGTCGGGATGCACCTGCTGTTCGCGTTCGACACCGTGCAGTCCGGCCAAGGCGTCGGCAACGAATTCCTCTACATCATCGCGGCAGTCATCGGAGGGTGTCTGCTCACGGGTGGGTACGGCACCGCCGTCGGAGCCTTCATCGGTGCGTTCATCTTCGGAATGACCAACCAGGGCATCGTGTACGCCGGGTGGAATCCCGACTGGTTCAAGTTCTTTCTCGGCGCGATGCTTCTCTTCGCCGTGATCGCCAACAACTCCTTCCGTAACTACGCGGCGAAAAGGTGAGCATGACTACCTCCTCGGACCAGCCCGTCCAGTCGCCGTCGGCGCCGCTCATCGAGCTGAAGAACGTCGGTAAGAACTACGGCAACATCGTGGCGCTGCACGGAATCGACCTACGCGTCGGTGCCGGTGAGGTCACCGGAGTTCTCGGTGACAACGGCGCAGGCAAGTCCACGTTGATCAAGATCATGGCGGGCCTGCACAAGCAGTCCGAGGGGGAGCTGTTCGTCGACGGCACACCGAGGATGTTCGACTCGCCGAGGGATGCTCTCGACCTGGGTATCGCGACGGTCTACCAGGATCTTGCCGTGGTCGCGCTGATGCCGGTGTGGCGCAACTTCTTTCTCGGCCAGGAGCTCACGAAGGGCAGATTCTTCAAGACTCTGGACACGAACGCCATGCGCGCGACGACCATCGAAGAGCTGCGCAAGATGGGCATCGATCTGCCCGACGTCGATGCCCCCATCGGGGCGCTGTCCGGCGGTCAGCGGCAATGCGTGGCAATTGCGCGCGCGATCTTCTTCGGAGCCCGTGTGTTGATTCTCGACGAGCCCACCGCGGCGCTGGGAGTCAAGCAATCCGGGATGGTGCTGCGCTACATCTCTGCCGCCAAGGAACAGGGACTGGGCGTCGTGTTCATCACCCACAATCCTCACCACGCGTACCTGGTGGGCGATCATTTCGTCCTGCTCGACCGCGGCCGCCAGAAATTGGATTGCACCTACGACGACATCTCGCTCGACGAGTTGACGACCGAAATGGCCGGGGGTCAAGAGCTCGCAACCCTTACCCACGAACTCGGTCGCTGAGACCCGCGATGGGTGAGACACGGGCACGGCGGGTAGAAGAGCAGTAGTGGTGCCCGAGGGCGGCACCGGACGAAGGAGTCGACCATGAGCAAGCACGAACCCCTCGGGCCACTGTCGCCGGACTTCCTCGAATCGGATTTCTACGGGTATCAGGGCTTGCTCGACGAGGCCGAAGTCGACGTGGTGCTGCGTACCCGCCGGTTCCTCCAGGAGCAGGTTGCGCCGCGAGCCAACGAGTTCTGGGAGAAGGCCGTCTCACCGGTACACCTGATGCCGGCCATCGCCGACCTCGAAATCGCGGGTCTGGGATACGCCTTCAAGGAACCGGGTCGTTCCGCAGGCTCCACTCCTGTTGACCGCAAGGCCTCCCGCAAACTACTCACCGGCTGGCTCGAGATGGAATTCGCGCGGGTCGACCCATCGACGGGAACGATGTTCAGCGTGCACAGTTCGCTGGCCATGAGCAGTATCTCCATCCTCGGCTCCGAGGAACAACGGCAGCGCTGGTTGCCCAGCATGCGGCGGATGGAGACGATCGGGGCGTTCGGACTCTCCGAACCGCACGGCGGATCGGACGTCGCCGGCGGGCTGGAGACCACGGCTCGCCTCGATGGAGACCATTGGATTCTCAACGGAAGCAAGCGATGGATCGGTAATGCGACTTTCGCGGACCTGACGATCGTCTTCGCCAAGGACGAGGCCGACGGCGAGGTCAAGGGCTTCGTGGTCGAGAAGGAATTCGAGGGGTTCCGGGCCGAGAAGATCGAAGGGAAGTACTCGCTTCGCGCCGTGGAGAACGCCGACGTCCATCTCGAGAACTGCCGCGTCCCGGTGGCCAACAAGCTGGCCGATGCCAACTCGTTCGCCGACACCGCCAAGGTGCTGCGGCTGACCCGCGGAGGGGTGGCGTTCCAAGCCGTCGGCGTCATGATGGGCGCGTACGAGCGAGCCGTCGCCTACGCGCGCGAACGGGAGCAGTTCGGGTCTCCGATCGCGTCGTTCCAGCTCATTGCCGATCTCATCGCGCGGATGACGGCGAACATCACCGCGTCTCTGGGGATGGCCGTTCGCGTCGCACAACTGCAGGGCAACGGAGTTCATCACGACGAGCATGCGGCGCTCGCGAAGACGTTCTGCACGACGCGTCTGCGCGAGGTGGTCGGATGGGCCCGAGAGATCATGGGCGGCAACGGAATTCTCATCGAGCACGAGGTCATCAGGTTCTTCTCCGATGCCGAGGCGTTGTACTCGTACGAGGGCACCGCTCAGATCAACAATCTCATCGTCGGTCGCGGCGTGACGGGCTACAGCGCGTTCGTGTGACGGACAGACGAAAGCGCCCCCTCGCGTGTGCGAAGGGGCGCTTTCGTCGTAGGCGTGGAGATCAGCGAGCGAACAGCAGTGCGCGCTTGACTTCCTGGATGGCCTTGGTCACCTGGATGCCACGAGGGCATGCGTCGGTGCAGTTGAACGTGGTGCGGCAGCGCCACACACCCTCGACGTCGTTGAGGATGTCCAGACGCTCGGTGGCACCCTCGTCACGGCTGTCGAAGATGAACCGGTGCGCGTTGACGATGGCCGCCGGACCGAAGTAGCTTCCGTCGCTCCAGAACACCGGGCACGAGGTGGTGCAGCACGCACACAGGATGCACTTGGTGGTGTCGTCGAAACGGGCGCGGTCCGCAGCCGACTGAATGCGCTCGCGGGTCGGCTCGTTGCCCGTCGTCATGAGGAACGGCTTCACGGCGCGGAACGCGTCGAAGAAGGGCTCCATGTTGACGATGAGATCCTTCTCCACCGGCAAGCCGCGGATGGGCTCGATGGTGATGTTGAGGGTCTTCGACGAATCCTTGGGCAGCATGTCGCGCATCAGCACCTTGCAGGCGAGACGGTTGACGCCGTTGATGCGCATCGCGTCACTGCCACAGACGCCGTGGGCGCACGAGCGACGGAACGTCAGAGTTCCGTCGAGGTAGCCCTTGACGTAGTGCAGCAGGTTGAGCAGGCGGTCGGTGGGCAGCGTGGGGACCTGGAAGGTGTCCCAGTACTGGCCGTCGCCGCTCTCGGGGTTGAAACGAGCGATCTTGAGCGTGACCATGACCGCGCCGTCGGGCACGGGAGGCAGATCGTTCTGTTCGGACTTCTTGTCCAGTGTGGGTGCGCTCATGTCAGTACTTCCGCTCCATCGGCTCGTAGCGGGTCTGGATTACCGGCTTGTAGTCCAGGCGGATCTCGGTGAGCAAACCTTCGCCCTCCTTGTAGGCCATGGTGTGCTTCATGTACTCGGCGTCGTTGCGATCGGGGAAGTCCTCGCGAGCGTGTCCGCCGCGTGATTCTTTGCGATTGAGCGCTCCGACGACGGTCACCTCGGCCATCTCGAGCAGGAAGCCGAGTTCGATGGCCTCGAGCAGGTCGCTGTTGTAGCGCTTGCCCTTGTCCGCGACGGTGATGTGGTTGTAGCGCTCCTTGAGGGCGCGCACATCCTTCAGCGCCGTCTCGAGGCGTTCCTGCGTGCGGAAGACCGACGCGTTGTTGTCCATCGACTGCTGCATCTCGGAACGGATGTCGGCCACCCGCTCGTGACCGTGGTCGGACAGGATCAGCTCGAGCCAATCCTGCACCATCTTCGCCGGCTCCTCGGGGAGCGGGGTGAAGTCCACCGAGTTGGCGTACTCGGCCGCGGCGATGCCCGCACGACGACCGAAGACGTTGATGTCGAGCAGCGAGTTGGTTCCCAGACGGTTCGCGCCGTGCACCGACACACAGGCGCACTCACCTGCCGCGTACAGGCCGGGGACGATGTCCTCGTTGTTGCGCAGCACCTCACCGCGAATCTTGGTGGGGATACCGCCCATGACGTAGTGACAGGTCGGGTAGACCGGCACCGGCTCCTTGACGGGGTCGACACCGAGGTAGGTGCGCGAGAACTCCATGATGTCGGGGAGCTTCTCGTCGAGAACTTCCTCGGGAATGTGGGTGACGTCGATGTAGACGTAATCCTTGTTGGGACCACCGCCGCGTCCCTCGAGAACCTCGAGCACCATCGACCGCGCCACGATGTCGCGCGGAGCGAGGTCCTTGATGGTCGGGGCGTACCGCTCCATGAAGCGTTCACCCGACTCGTTGCGCAGAATGCCGCCTTCGCCGCGGACGGCCTCGGAGATGAGGATGCCCAGGCCTGCGAGGCCGGTCGGATGGAACTGGTGGAACTCCATGTCCTCCAAGGGAAGTCCCTTGCGGAACACGATGCTCATGCCGTCGCCGGTCAGAGTGTGCGCGTTGGAGGTCGTCTTGTAGATACGTCCCGAGCCGCCGGTCGCGAAGATGATCGACTTGGCGTGGAAGATGTGCAGTTCGCCGGTGGCGAGTTCGTAGGCGATGATGCCGGTGGCAACCGGCCCGTCGTCCGTCTCGGTCAGGCAGAGATCGAGCGCGTAGAACTCGTTGTAGAACTCGACGTCGTGCTTGACGCAGTTCTGGTAGAGCGTCTGCAGAATCATGTGACCGGTGCGGTCGGCTGCGTAGCACGCGCGACGAACGGGTGCCTTGCCGTGGTCACGGGTGTGGCCGCCGAAGCGTCGCTGGTCGATCTTTCCTTCGGGCGTCCGGTTGAACGGAAGACCCATCTTCTCGAGGTCGAGGACGGCGTCGATGGCCTCCTTGGCCATGATCTCCACCGCGTCCTGGTCGGCGAGGTAGTCGCCGCCCTTGACGGTGTCGAACGTGTGCCACTCCCAGTTGTCTTCCTCCACGTTGGCCAGTGCGGCACACATGCCGCCCTGAGCTGCTCCGGTGTGGGAGCGGGTGGGGTAGAGCTTGGTCAATACGGCTGTCCGAGCACGGGGTCCGGCTTCGATCGCAGCACGCATTCCGGCACCGCCTGCGCCGACGATCAGTACGTCGTAACGATGTTCCTGCATGTAAGCGTCAGTGTCCTTAGCTCGCCGAGATGTTGGGATCGAAGGTGAAGATGACGTAGGTGCCGACGCCCATGATGAGGATCATCGACAGCACCAGCAAGGTCGTCAGCCAGAATCGCGTCGAGTCCTTGCGGGAGTAGTCGGCGATGATGGTGCGCAGACCGTTGCCGCCGTGCAGCTGTGCCAGCCACAGCATCGTCAGATCCCAGAACTGCCAGAACGGGCTGGCCCAACGGCCGGCGACGAAGGCGAAGTTGATGCGGTGCACGCCGTCGTCGAGCATCAGCATGATGAACATGTGGCCGAGTACGAGCACGACGAGTGCCAGGCCGGAGAACCGCATGAACAGCCACGCGTAGAGCTCGAAGTTGCCCTTGCTCTGACGCCGCGGCGAACGCGGGTTGGCCAGGCTGGCCGGACGGTCGTAGTTCGTGCCGAGGACCTTTGCCTCGGGACCCTGCGTCGACATCAGTGACCACCCGCCGTGAACATGTTGTAGAAGATTCGTCCCGCGCCCGGGATCATGACGACGAGCCAGACGACTGCGATGACCCAGAGCATCAGCTTCTGGTACTGCGGTCCCTTGGCCCAGAAGTCGATCAGCATGACTCGGATGCCGTTCAACGCGTGGTACAGCACTGCCGCGACGAGGCCGAGTTCCATGAGTCCGACGAGCGGGGTCTTGTAGGTTTCGATGATGGCGTCGTACGTCTCGGGATTGACCCGAACCATCGCCGTGTCGAGAACGTGGACGAACAAGAAGAAGAACGTCAACACGCCTGTGATGCGGTGCAGAACCCAGGACCACATTCCCGGGTCCCCGCGGTACAGAGACCGCTTGCGCTCCTTGACCGGAGCGGCTTCCGTCGTGCTACTCATCGAGTGCAATGCCTCCAACGTCGTTGGTGGACGCGTCGAGCCCGGTGGCCGGGCTTAACCTGGCTCGATTTGTCGCGATTCGGCCCTAGTGCTGGTTGTACTAGCCGCTTGATAGAAACTGTAAACCCATTCGAAACACGGAACTAATTCGACTCGAGGTTCGTATGGTGCCGAAATCCGGTGTTAGGTTTGCCTTCCCAATTCATTCGGGCGGTTTTGGGTAGATCTCTGCATCAATTCAGACAGCGTGATTGGATGGGTGACCATGAACGAAATCGACTGGAATGCGTTGCGCGACAATGCCCATGGGGCCATGAGGCACGCATACGCCCCGTACTCCAATTTTCCGGTGGGCGCGGCAGCTCTGGTGGACGACAATCGCATTGTCACCGGGTGCAATGTGGAAAATGTCTCATACGGTTTGGGCCTGTGCGCCGAGTGCGGGTTGGTGTCGAACCTGCACTCGACCGGCGGGGGCAGGCTCGTTGCCTTTTCCTGTTGCGATTCCCGACGCGAGATCCTCATGCCGTGCGGGCGGTGCAGGCAGTTGCTGTACGAGTTCGGCGGCGCGGATCTGCTCGTCGATACCGCCACCGGGCCGCGTCGGCTGGCAGAGTTGCTCCCGGACGCATTCGGCCCCGACAACCTCGACGAAGGACGCGTGAACAACCATGCCTGACGCCGTATCGATCATCAGCGCCAAACGCGACGGACGCGTTCTCGACGACGAGCAGATCGAGTGGGTGATCGCCGAGTTCACCCGCGGAAGCGTCGCGCCGGAACAGATGTCGGCGTTGGCGATGGCAATTCTGCTGCGCGGATTGTCGCGCCGGGAGTTGAGTACGTGGACGAACGCCATGATCGCGTCGGGCACGCGAATGGACTTCTCCGCGTTGCCGCTCCCTACCGTGGACAAGCACTCGACCGGTGGCGTCGGAGACAAGATCACGCTGCCGCTCGCACCCTTGGTCGCTGCGTGCGGAGCGGCGGTGCCGCAACTGTCGGGCCGCGGGCTTGGGCATACCGGGGGCACCTTGGACAAGCTCGAGTCCATCCCCGGATGGCGAGCTGATCTCAGCGGCGACGAGATGCACCGGATTCTTGCCGACCCGGCCGTGGGCGCGGTGGTCTGCGCGGCAGGCGCAGATCTGGCCCCGGCCGACAAGAAGCTCTACGCCCTGCGCGACGTCACCGGAACCGTCGAGTCGATTCCGTTGATCGCCAGTTCGATCATGAGCAAGAAGATCGCCGAGGGCACGGGCGCGTTGGTGCTCGACGTGAAGGTCGGGGCGGGCGCGTTCATGAAGAACGTCGACGATGCACGCGAACTGGCAACGGCGATGGTCGAACTCGGAACGGATGCGGGCGTACGGACCCTGGCGGTGCTGACGGCGATGGACACACCGCTCGGCCTCACCGCAGGCAACGCGCTCGAAGTGCAGGAGTCGGTGGAGGTTCTGGCCGGCGGCGGGCCGGCGGACATCGTGGAGCTGACGATCACGCTGGCACGCACCATGCTCGCCGCGGCCGGGATCGAGGGCATCGATCCGGCAGACAAGCTTGCCGACGGGTCCGCCATGGACCGGTGGCGCACGATGATCGCGGCGCAGGGCGGCGACCCCGACGCCGCGCTGCCCGTCGCCCGTGAGAGCCAGGAATTCACTGCGACGCAGGACGGCGTCGTCACCGGCTTGGACGCGATGGGCGTCGGCCTCGCGGCGTGGCGGCTCGGCGCGGGCCGGGAGCGGCAGGGCGAGCCGGTACAGAGCGCAGCCGGCGTGCGTCTGCATGCCAAGCGGGGCGATCGGGTTCGCGCCGGGGATCGGTTGGCCACTCTGTACACCGACACCCCGGAGAAGTTCGACTACGCGCAGCAGGCCCTCGAGGGCAGCTGGGAGATCGGCACCACCGCGGCGCAGCCGACCCCCCTCGTCATCGACCGGATCGGGCAGTAGCGCCGTCGCTCAGATCAGGTTGCCCGCCTCGGTCAGCACGCTGCGCAGGATCTGTTCCATCTCGTCGAACTCCTTCTGCCCGCAGATCAATGGCGGAGCCAGCTGTACCACCGGGTCGCCGCGATCGTCGGCCCGGCAGTACAGCCCGGCGTCGAACAGGGCGGTGGACAGGAACCCGCGGAGGATGCGTTCTGCTTCGGCGTCGCTGAACGTTTCCTTCGTGGCCTTGTCCTTCACCAACTCGATGCCGTAGAAGTACCCCTCGCCGCGCACATCGCCGACGATGGGCAGATCGTGCAGTTTTTCGAGCGTCGCGCGGAACGCGGGTGCGTTGTCCGCAACGTGGGCGTTGAGCCCCTCGCGTTCGAAGATGTCGAGATTGGCCATGGCGACGGCTGCGGAGACGGGGTGCCCGCCGAAGGTGTAGCCGTGCGCGAAGCTCGACGTGCCGTCGTCGAACGGCTCGAAGAGCTTGTCGGAGGCGATCATCGCGCCGATGGGGGAGTAGCCCGAGGTCATTCCCTTGGCGCAGGTGATGATGTCGGGCACGTAGCCGAAGTCGTTGCAGGCGAACATCGATCCGATGCGCCCGAACGCGCAGATGACCTCGTCCGAGACCAACAGGACGTCGTAGCGATCGCAGATCTCGCGGACCCGCTCGAAGTATCCGGGTGGAGGAGGGAAGCAGCCACCCGCATTCTGGACCGGTTCGAGGAACACGGCTGCCACCGAGTCGGGGCCCTCGAATTCGATGGCCTCGGCGATGCGGTCGGCCGCCCAGATTCCGAACGCCTTGGGATCGGTGTCCATGGGGGCCGCAGCCCGATAGATATTGGTGTTCGGCACCCGAAATGCGCCCGGGGTCAACGGTTCGAACGGTTCCTTGAGTGCCGGGATACCGGTGATGGCCAGAGCGCCCTGCGGGGTGCCGTGGTACGCGATGGCACGCGAGATCACCTTGTGCTTACCTGGTTTGCCGACCTTCTTGAAATACTGCTTGGCCAGCTTCCACGCGCTCTCGACTGCTTCGCCACCGCCGGTGGTGAAGAAAACTCGATTGAGGTCCCCAGGGGCGTATCCGGCGAGCCGTTCGGCGAGTTCGATGGCAGGCTCGGTGGCGTACGACCACAGTGGGAAGAACGCCAATTCCTTGGCCTGCTTGGCCGCGGCCTCGGCCAGTTCTTCGCGGCCGTGCCCCACCTGAACCACGAACAGGCCCGACAGACCGTCGATGTAGCTCTTGCCGTTCGAGTCCCAGATGGTCGAACCCTCGCCGCGGGTGATGATCGGGGGAGTGACCCCGCCGCCGTGACGGGTGAAGTGGCCCCACAGATGCTTTGCCGCGGAGGCGTCGAGCTCGGATGTGGTTCGCGTCATCGTGTTCCCCAATTGTATTGCTGCTTGACGAGTTTCAGATAGACCAGGGTTTCGGTACTGGTGACCGAGTCGAGGCTGCGGATCTGCTTGTTGAGAATCCGTAGTAGTTGTTCGTCGTCCTCGCACACCACTTCGACAACGATGTCGAAGGAGCCTGCCGTGAGGACCACGTAGTCGATCGCGTCGATCGCCGAGAGTTGCTCGGCCAGTGCATGACTGTCTCCGGTGCACTTGATGCCGATCATGGCCTGCCGCTTGAATCCGACCTGTACCGGATCGGTGACGGCGACGATCTGCATGACACCGGAGTCCGTCAAGCGTTGAACACGTTGCCGCACGGCAGCTTCCGACAACCCGACGGCTTTGCCGATCGCGGCGTAGGAGCGTCGCCCGTCCTCCTGAAGTTGTTCGATGATCGCCTTGGAGACGTCGTCGAGTGCGATGGGTGACTGATCCGGCATCGGTCGATCTTGTCACCGACACCGCCGCCGACACAAGCGATAGGCGATGAAATTCGCAATAAATATCTGTTTCGACGACAGAATCGGTTGTTGCGGGATCGGAAATCGGGCGAATCCGTGGATCGGTCGGTATCGTGCAGTCATGGCGAACATTCCTGGTTGTTGGATCGACGGACGCGCAGTGGACGGCAGCGGCGACCGCTGCGGCGTCGAGAACCCGGCGACCGGAACCGTGGTGTCCGAGTTCGGTCTCGCCACGGCAGCGGACGTCGAAGCGGCTCTCGTTCGAGCGCGCTCGGCGCTACCGCAGTGGGCCACCGCAACTCCGGCCCAGCGCGGCGCGGTGCTTGCCGAGTTGGCGCGATCGGTGGCGGCCGACGCCGAATTCGCCACCGAAGAGGTGGCCCAGACCGGCAAAAGCGTGCGTCTGGCAACGGAGTTCGACGTTCCGGGCAGCGTCGACAACATCGAGTTCTTCGCCGGAGCTGCCCGACATCTGGACGGCAAGGCAGCGGCCGAGTACTCGGGCGAACACACCTCGGCCATCCGACGGGACCCGGTCGGCGTGGTCGGATCGATCACGCCGTGGAACTATCCGCTGCAGATGGCCGTCTGGAAGGCGATCCCGGCGTTGGCGGCCGGGTGTTCCATCGTGCTCAAGCCCAGTGAACTCACGCCTCTGACCACGCTGCGTCTGGCGCGTCTCGCCTCGGAGGCCGGCCTGCCCGACGGGGTGTTCAACGTGGTCACCGGAACCGGAGCGGAGGCCGGAGTCGCGTTGTCCTCGCATGCGGGCCTGGACCTGATGACTTTCACCGGTTCCACTCCCGTCGGGAGGCAGGTGATGTCGCAGGCAGCCGTGCACGGCACCCGGGTGCAGCTCGAACTCGGCGGCAAGGCCCCCTTCGTGGTGTTCGACGATGCCGACCTCGAGGCTGCGATTCACGGTGCCGTCGCCGGTTCGTTGATCAACGGCGGACAGGACTGCACGGCAGCCACCCGCGCCATCGTCGCGGACTCGCTGTACGACGATTTCGTCGCCGGAGTTGCCGAGGTGATGGAACGCGTCGTCATGGGAGATCCGACGGATCCGGCGACCGACATGGGATCGCTGATCTCGATCGCGCATCGGGATCGGGTTGCGGCCATGGTGGATCGGGCTCGCGATACCGGAGCGAGGATCGTCACCGGAGGCCGTGTCCCGGACGGTAGGGGTGCTTTCTACCCTCCGACGTTGATCGCCGATGTGGGTGAGCAGGACGAGATCTACCGCGACGAGGTGTTCGGACCGGTGCTCACGGTGTCGCGGCACTACGGCGACGACGATGCGATTCGGCGGGCCAACGACACCGCGTTCGGACTGGCGGCCTCGGCGTGGACCCGCGACGTGTACCGCGCGGGCCGAGCGTCGCGGGAGATCGCGGCCGGTTGTGTGTGGATCAACGACCACATCCCGATCATCAGCGAGATGCCGCACGGCGGATTCGGAGCCTCGGGGTTCGGCAAGGACATGTCGAGCTACTCGCTCGACGAGTACCTCACCGTCAAACACGTGATGACCGACATCACCCGTGTGGCCCGAAAGTCCTGGCATCGCACCGTTTTCGCTAGCGCAGGACCCGAGGATCAGGAGCTACGACGATGAGCGCATCCTGGGCTACCGAACCCACCGATCGCGGCGTGGCGATGGTTCTCGGAGCAGCGCCGCAGCCCTTCTGGCTCGACCGACCGGAACGACCGACGCCCAGGCCGCGGCACTCCGGTTCGACGTCTGCGGATCTGGTGATCGTCGGCGGCGGGTTCACCGGATTGTGGGCGGCTCTGCACGCGGCAGAGGAGAACCCGCACCGATCGATTGTCTTGCTCGAAGGCGACCGCATTGCCGAGGGTGCCACCGGACGCAACGGCGGCTTCTGCGCGGCCAGCCTGACGCACGGACTGGGCAACGGACTCGACCGGTATGCCGACGAACTACCCGAGTTGCTGCGAATGGGAACCGAGACGCTCGACGCGATCTGCGCGACTGCGAAGAAGTACGGAATCGACGCCGACATCGAACGCACGGGCGAGCTCGACATCGCCAATTTCGACTGGCAGGTCGACGACCTCCGTGAGCTCGGCGACGAGGGGAGACGACTGTCGCAACCGATGGAATACTTCGACGCCGCTGCAGTGAGAGCCAGAATCACCTCACCGATGGCGCGCGGTGCCCTGTTCGACCCCGACGTCGCGATGATCGATCCTGCCAAATTGGCCTGGGGCCTGGCCGACGCGGTGGAGTCGCTCGGCGTACGCATCCACGAGAACACTCGGGCCTTGTCGATCGACAAGTCCGGCAACGGTATTCGGGTGAAGACGGGCTACGGCACCATCGAGGCCGCCAAAGTTCTGCTGGCCACCTCGGCATCGAAATCGTTGCGCCGCAAGCTCCGTCACTGGATAGTCCCGGTGTGGGACTACGTGATCATGACCGAACCGCTGACGTCTGCGCAGCTCGCCGCAATCGGCTGGTCCGGACGCGAAGGATTGGCCGACTCCGGCAATCGATTCCACTACTTCCGGTTGACGGCGGACGATCGCATCCTGTTCGGTGGGTGGGACGCGCACTACTTCTACGGTAGCGACACCGACCCACGTCGAACCCAACATCCAGACGAGTTCGCCTTGCTCGCCGAACATCTGCTGCAGATGTTCCCAACCCTCGAGGGAATCCGTGCGACCCACGCGTGGGGCGGATCGATCGACACGTGCTCGCGGTTCAGTGCCTTCTGGGATCTGGGTATGAACGGGCGAGTGGCGTCGGTGGCCGGGTTCACCGGCCTCGGCGTCGGCGCGTCGCACTTCGGGGCCCGAACGGCACTGGATTTGCTCGACGGGCGCGATACCGAACGAACGCGCCTGAAGATGGTGCGTACCAAGCCGTTGCCGTTTCCACCCGAGCCCCTCAAGTCGATCGGGATCAACATCACTCGTGCGCAATTCGCTCGTGCAGACCGCAACGAGGGACGGCGGGGATTGTGGCTGAAGGGAATGGACGCGTTGGGTCTGGGCTTCGACAGCTGACCGAGCGGCTGCGCCGCACGTGAGTGGAAACTCGGGCTCTGCTACGCATTTCCACTCACATGCGGCGAAGCCGCTCACTCGTGCGGAACGACGACCACCGGCACCGGGGCAGCACGCAGAATCTTGGCGGCACTCGAGCCCAGGAACACCCGCTTGGGGGTCGCCAGCCGACTCGAGCCGAGCAACAACACATCGCCCGGCTTCCACTCGAGGTTGCCCACGGCCTCGTCCAGTGTCGACCCGTCGGCCACCACGGATTCGAGGCCCTCGATGCCGGGGAGAGTGCGGGCCGCGAGTTCGAGATTCTCCTGTGCGGCAGCGACTTGCCGTCGACGCGTGTCCAGTGAAGTCTCGTCGCTCGGGGTTCCGGTCGGTTCCAGCGAGACCAGCGAGACCAATCGAAGAGGCACGTGCGCAGCGCTGGCGAGAGTGAAAGCGAACGGCAACGGGTTCGGGGCGGATGACCGGGTGGGGACGGCGACGGTGAGATCGGTGATCGGTGCGCTGGAGAGCCGGTAGCCCCGAGGGGCAAGTGCCAACGGAACTTCCGAGGCGTGCAGAAGCTGACCGGCGACCGAGCCGATCGAATGTCGGTTCAGCAGGCCGTCACTGGCACCGCCGACAACGATCATGTCGGCATCGGAGTTCACGGCGAAGTCGATCAGGGCGCGGGCGAACGACTCGTGGCCGATCACGTGCGTGGTCACCTCGATACCCGACGGGACCTGGGCGGCCGCGTCGTCCACCCAGCCCCTCGCCTTGGCCTCGAGAATCTTTCGATACGGTCCGCTGCCTTCCATGACAGGTTCGTCGACGGCCATGACCAGCACGATGTCGATGGACGCGTCGAGGGCGCGGGCGAGGGCGGTGGCCAGGGCTACGCCGTCGTCGCCGCTGGGGGTGGCGAGGTAGCCGACGGTGATCTTCATGAGTTTCGGTCCTTCTCTTCTCTTCTAGTAAGTGTCCGGAACCTTGACTTCGGTGGACGCGGTGAGTGTCTTGCCCTGGAAGAAATCCTTGTTGCCCACGAAGCACAGCAGCATCAGTGGGATTCCGAGTACCAGCATGCCGACACCGAGGACGAACACTCCGCCGATCGGACCGTAGACGGTGTAACCGTAGTCGGGCTTGATCATGTCGACTGCGCTCTGCACGAACGCCCACGTCATGGACAGCCCACCGAGAAGTGGAAAGATGCCGCGCATGAACAGGTTTCGGGCGGACGAGAACAGTGTCCGACGGAAGTACCACGTGCACGCGTATGCGGTGATGCCGTAGTAGAACGCGACCGCGAGCCCGAGCGATGCCACCGAATCCTGCAGCGCGTTGGCGCTGACGAAGGTGAGCACAAGGTAGAACATCAGGGCTGCGGCACCCATCACGAGCGTGCCGAAGCCGGGCGTCATGTACTTGGGGTGCACACTGGCGAACCGCTTGGGGATTGCCTCGTACACGGCCATCGACAATGTTCCGCGGGCCGTGGGCAGGATGGTCGTCTGTGTAGAGGACAGCGCCGAGATGGACACCGTCAACAGCAGCAGCGACGCGACGATCGAGCCGGCGACCGGATCGCCGAGAATGGTGAGCACATCGTCGACGTTGTCCGGGTTGTTCAGACCGATACCCGTGTCTCCGAACCCGGCGAACGACTGCACGGCGTATCCGACGAGCACGTAGGTCGCGACGAGAATCAGCGTGGTGATCACTGCGGCCCGTCCCGGCGTCTTCTCCGAGTCCTTCGTTTCCTCGCCGACGGCAAGGCAGGCATCCCATCCCCAGTAGATGAAGATGCACAGGATGATGGCCTGGGCCGCGTCGGACATCGTCACCCCGGTGGGCACCAACCAGCTCCACTGCGGCGTGATGGCCTGCGGACCGGCCGTACCCGTCCCCACCTTGACCAGTGCCGTCACCGACACTCCGATGAGTACGCCGAACTGGACGACCAGCAACACGTTCTGCATGCGTTCGCTGATGAGGATGCCGCGAAAACTGACGTAGGTCATCGAGACGATGAAGAACGAACCGAGGGCGACCTTGGCCGCGGTCGACTCCGCCAAGTCCGACAGGCCGAGGAACTCGAACAGGTAGATGGCTGCGATCTCGGCGACGTTGGCCAGCACGATGATCGCCGAGACGGCCAGCCCCCACCCGGCCATCCAACCGACCCAGGGCCCGAAGGCCTTGGTGCCCCAGGTGAACGACGTCCCGCAGTCCGGTGTGTCGCGCCCGAGCTCGCGGTAGGCGAAGGCGGTGAGCAGCATCGGAACGAAGGCGATGAGAAACATCGACGGTGCTTTGTCGCCGACGGCCAGAACGACGTAGCCGAGGGTGGCGGCGAGACTGTAGGCCGGGGCCACCGCCGACAGTCCGATGACGATGTTGCCGACCAACCCGAGCGCGCCGGTGTTGAGTCCCTTGCCCGGAATGGTGCTGGGCGGTTCCGCAATCGACATAGGTCTCTCCGAGGTTCGAGTCGACCGAGGCGTCGGAAGGGGACCCGACAGAATCGGTCGCGTGTGATGGATGAACACTACGATTTCCGTCGCCGATTCGCTGTGTATCGACGGAATAGTTTTCATCGGAGTAACAATGCAACGAAATAGGTCGCGGAAGCGGCGGACGTCGGGGGAATCCGCGGACTCGCCGAGTGGCGATGACAGGCGCGCGTCCGCGCACGACGCGCGCTACCGTCGACACATGAGCACCGCGGAGAACACTCAGTCCTCGATCGGTGGCAGTGCGCCACTCGATCTCGCGTCCATCAGGTCGGCTCCGAAGGCGTTGCTCCACGACCACCTCGACGGCGGACTCCGACCGCAGACCGTGCTCGAACTGGCCGACGAATGCGGATACGACGGGTTACCCGCGACCGACGGTGCCGCTCTGGGGGAGTGGTTCCGCGACGCAGCGGACAGTGGATCGCTCGAGCGCTACCTCGAGACCTTCGCGCACACCGTGGCCGTGATGCAAACCCCCGAGGGGTTGTTCAGGGTGGCGCGCGAATGCGCCGAGGATCTGGCCGACGACGGCGTCGTGTACGCCGAGGTGCGCTTCGCGCCGGAACAGCACCTCGAACGCGGGCTGACCCTCGACGAGGTCGTCACCCACACCCTCGCCGGTTTCGAGGCGGGCATCTCCGCAGCCAAGGTGCGGGGCAAGAACATCACCATAGGCACCCTGCTGACGGCCATGCGGCACGCCGCACGTTCACGAGAAATCGCGGAACTGACGGTGCGTTTCCGTGACCGCGGAGTGGTGGGCTTCGACATCGCCGGGGCCGAGGCGGGCTTCCCTCCCAGCCGCCATCTCGACGCCTTCGAATACATGCGAGCCAGCAACGCGCACTTCACCATTCACGCAGGCGAAGCGTTCGGTCTGCCGTCCATCCAGGAAGCAGTGGCGTTCTGCGGGACCGACCGGCTCGGACACGGAGTGCGAATCACCGACGACATCACCACGAACTCCGACGGCACGCCGTCACTCGGTCTGTTGGCCGCGTACGTCCGCGACACCAGGATGCCTCTGGAGTTGTGCCCCAGTTCCAATGTGCAGACCGGTGCCGTCGAATCGTTGGCGACGCACCCCTTCGACCTGCTCGCACGACTGCGGTTTCGCGTCACCGTGAACACCGACAACCGTTTGATGAGCGACACCTCGATGAGCCGAGAGATGGTCAAACTGGTGGATACGTTCGGCTACGGGTGGAGTGACCTCGAGCGATTCACCATCAATGCGATGAAGTCCGCATTCCTGCCGTTCGACGAGCGATTGGCGTTGATCGACGACGTCATCAAACCCGGCTACGCGGTGCTGATCGGCTGACGAGCGGGCGCGTGGCCGGGCGAGAACGCCCTACTTCTTGCGGAGACGGCTCTCGAACTCTCGCTCGAGGGCGCGCCAGGCCTCGGCCTCGACGTCGAACGGTGCGCTCGGGGCCAGCCGATCGGGACTGGGCTCGAGGGTGTACGAGACGTACCAGCCCAACGGTGTGGACGTGGCGAGGGCCTCGTCCACCGAGCTGTCCCCGGCGAAATCGGCTGCATCGGTGAACAATTCGACGGCAAGATCGAGCTGGTCGACGTCCACTGCGGTGGGCCCGTCGGCAAGGTCGTCGGCTAGTCCGGGCAGTACGTAGACGTTGTCGTCGGTGATCGTGATGTCCAGGGAGCCGTCGATCGCGGCGGTCTGAACATCGGAGTATGTGCTGACCTGCGCCAGATCGTGATCGTGATCGTCGGCGAGATAGCGAGCCAGCGACCGCTCGGACCCGAACACGCTGATGGCGCCACCGCGGCCGAGGAAGACGGGCTTGTCGCCGAGGTAGCAACGCAGGGTGTACAGCGTGTCGTCGGACGTGATGATGCGAATGGGATCGATACCGACGGTGGTCCAGAACGTCTCCTCCGCCGCGGCAGCGGCGATGGGATCTCGGTCGACGTCGTCATCGTCGCTCTCTGCGTCGTCGTCGGACTCGTCGTCCTCGGTGTCGTCGTCGATGTCGTCCGTTGCGTCGTCTGCATCGACGGCGTTCTCCGCAGCCGCGGTGATCTCCGCCTCGGCGACGGCGACGGCGGCGCTGTCGACGTCGGGGGAGGTCACGATGGAATCGACTGCGTCGAGGACTTCGTCCCAATGCCTCGCCACTGCTGCGCCGATGCGGTCCCACAGCTCGGCACCTTCACGGCCGAGAAAGTTCTCGACGCCACCGGCCACCGCTCCGACGAACGGATTGGTTCCGAAAAAGCTTGTGACGGGCCGTAGTTCGCAGACATCACCGATGGACGAGACGATGTCGAAGGTGGCCTGCAGTTCGGCGAGAACGTCGGCTTCGGGGTCTGCAGCCACCAGCTCGGGCACTGCGACGAGGTCGAACCGATGCAGCTCGTCCGGCTCGAATTCGTAGGCCGCGAGAGCGGACACCACCGGCCACGACGGGTGGTCGACGAGGTCGTTGTCGTCGTCGGATCGGACGAATGCGGCGAGCTCGGCAACCGTGGCGAATCCGTAGAGATCTTCCTCGTGTCCGAGGAATGCCTCCCATTCGTCGTCGCCTTCTCGCCACTCCGGTGCCCACAGTGTCGAGAAGTCACCGGCGGTCAGACCGAGTTCGATCGGGATGATGTCTCCAGCCATGGCGCGAAGCCTATCTCAGGAGTCTGTGAACGAAGCCTGCAGACTTTGCAGGATGGTCTCGCGCTGGTCCAACGCTGCGGACGCCGCCTCGGCAGCTGTGAGAACGATGGTCGACGCGAGTTCGCGGGCAGTCACCGATCCGAGATCCTCCGCGAGATCGAGGCCGACCATGGCCCCGGTACCGTCCGCGACGACGGTCACGAGCCCGTTGGGCGAGGCCACTCGAATCCTGATGTGGTCGACGCGCTCCTGTGTCTCGCGCAATCCGTCGAGCCGGTGTCGGGCTTTGTCGATCACGTTGTCGATCACGGTGTCGAGATCGGTGGGGTGAGAGTGGGTCATACCGGTCGCAACCAACTCGTGGGTGCCGGATCCTGGGCCAGATCGTCGTTCGCGTCGGCGGCCACTCGGGCGTCGGTCGGCAGACCCAGGCGATCGAGGATGTCGGCGGGAACCCCGTCCTCGGCCAACCGGATTCGGCGCTGTGCCCGAGCGGCTGTGGTCGCCCGCGTGCATCGATGCAGGATCGTCGACGCCAATGCTGTTCCCCCGTAACGTAGTTCACGTTCGTCGATAGCGATTGCGATCGGCACTCCATGCTCGGTGGCGCGAACGGATACCGAGCCGGATCGAGTTGCCGATACCGCGCTGACGACGGTGGTGTTCGCGTCCGTCATCGACTTCCTCTCATTCGGTCTGCCTCTCGTTCGGTCCGACCCGTTACTGGGTCGGGCGGTAGAAGCCCTTGAATGCCATGTCGCTGTTGGTCGTTCTGATCGGTCCTACCTGCACCGGGTCTCCCGCCTCGACGAGCTGGCCGTTGCCGATGACCATCGCTACGTGGCCGTCCCACACCGCGAGATCGCCGGGCTGTACGTCACCGGCCGCGACCGACGAGCCGATGTCCTGTTCCTGCGCCAGCCGGGGGATGTCGACGCCCTGCTGTGCGTACGCCCATTGGGTCAACCCACTGCAGTCCAGTCCGGTGCCCGGCGTCGTACCGCCCCAGGCGTAGGGGACGCCCTGCTGCGTCAACGCGCTGCGAACGGCACCTGCGGCTTCGGCGTTGGGGGCAGTGACGGTGCTCCCGTCGGGCAATCGCACCTCTACTCCTCGGCCGGCGTCCCCGGCGCGGGGTGAATCCATCGCCGAATTGCCCAAGAAGTGCTGTGCTCCAACGGCTCCGGGGGAGTCCGGCGTGCCGCCGGTCGGTGAGAGCGACTGCGCGAACGTCTTCGCCAGCTTCTCCCCGGTCTCTATGACCTGCGCCGTTGCGGGTGAGGTCATCAGATTGGAGGGCGAGCCCGGCACTGCTGCCGGGCCGGAGTCGATGGGTGCGGGGACCGCGGGTGGGGAGGCCAGCTCGCCGGCTGTCGCAGCGTGCACGGCCAGTTCGGCGCGCACACGCGCGACCACCGCCAGGGCACGCTCGAGGTGCTCGATCGCGGCCGAGATCAGCATCGTCTGCCCGATCGGGGTGGCGATGATCGGTCCTGCGGAGAGGGCGATGCCCACGAACGACTGCACTATTGCCTGTAGTTCGACGAAACCCTGCTCGGTATCCCGACATGCCCGATCGACGACGGCGGCGATATCGTCCGCGTGATCGGCAAGGGCCAGAGCACTCGCATGAGCGTTCTCGGCGTACCGAAGTGCGGCATCCGCGGCCTCGCCGTTCCAGGTCGAACCAAGTTCGGTGATCGCGATGCGGCCGATTCCCTGTGCGGCCTCGATCGCAGCCGACGACAGTCGCAACACGTCGGCCGGGCCTCCGGAGGGAACGGTACCGCCGCCGAAGGCACCGAGCAGCTCGACGATGGGGCGAGAGAGTAGATCGATCATCGCCGCTTACCGAGCGTCCGGTGCGCGACCGGCAGAACGGGCCGTGACGGCCGCCCCGGTTGCGTCGTCGGTGCGGGCGTACGACACCGCAGCATCGGTGGCCGCAGAACCGAGGCTCGCCACAGCTCCCGCCAGGCGAACGACCGCATCGGTATGCGCCAGATGGGTTCCGGTCACGGTGGCCAGAAATTCCTGCCCGATCAGGCCGAACACCGGTGCCAACACGGCGGGCCCGCAGGCAGCGGCGGCAGCGCCGGCCGCCGCGATCTGCTCGGCCATGGTCGACGCCGCTGCGCCGTAGGCGAGCACCCCCTCGGTCTCGACGACGAGTTCGTCCATGAGTCCCCCTGAAATCGCGTGCGTTCGCGCAGTCGCCGAATGCGACGCCCAACTGGTTCGACGCGAGTGCGGGCACATCGGTTCCCACGACTTGCCGTTCGCCGTGCGTCTCGGCGATCTCCTCCGGTGGGGCTCATCGTGTGGGCCTCATGGTGCTGGGCCTTATCCTGTGAGACATGGATACACACGTGGTCGACCACCCACTGGCCGCCGCCCTGCTCACCACCATGCGGGACGAGCGGAGCGACAACGCCACGTTCCGAACTGCGCTCCGCCAGCTCACCCACATGCTGGTGTACGAGGCCACCAGGGACGCCGACATCGACACGTTCGAGGTACGTACTCCCGTCGCAGTCACCCAGGGCACCCGGTTGGCTCATCCGCCGCTGCTCGTGCCCGTACTGCGTGCCGGTCTCGGCATGGTGGAGAAGGCGAGCGGTCTGATTCCACAGTCTCGCGTCGGGTTCGTCGGGATGGCCAGGGACGAGCAGACGCATCAGCCGGTGCCCTACATGGAGTCCTTGCCCGACGACCTGTCCCAGACTCCGGTCTACGTGCTCGACCCCATGCTGGCGACCGGCGGATCGATGGTGCACACGATCGAGCTGCTCGTTGGACGCGGCGCAACCGATGTCACTGCCATCTGCGTCGTGGCCGCCCCCGAAGGTGTCGCAGCGCTCGAAGCGTCGGGACTCCCGGTGCGACTCGTTGCCGCGAGCATCGACGACGGACTCAACGAGAATGCCTTCATCGTCCCGGGCCTCGGCGACGCGGGCGACCGTCAGTTCGGACCCCGCTGATTCGCTCCGGTGCAACCCTGCTCGCGCTCGGGGTGTCCTGGCCCTCCGCCGGGCCCGACACCCCGCGGTTGCGCCTGCTCGATATCGAGACCGAGCAGGTCGAGTTCCAGGAGCTGGTGGGTAACACACTGAGCTACCGCGCTCTCGGCGGTGCGGCAGACCGATACTGCACGGGCCGAACGGCATTCACTGCGGACGGGCCGCCGCGGTACGTTCCGTGCCCGGGCCGAGAGCCGGCCGTCGGGTCGAGCCAGTGCGCACGGTGCGCGGACAAGGACGTGTTTCGTTTCGTTCATACCGTGCACCGCAGCGGATTCGTCTCGCGTGATCTGGAAAAGCATGTCATGGCACCGCATTGGCTCTACCTGGCGGCATTTGCCAACGGCACCTTCAAGATCGGGACAGCCGCGCAGACTCGCAAATGGGGTCGGCTGGCCGAGCAGGGGGCTATCTGTGCGCAGTACGTCGCGCACGCGGACGACGGCAAGGCCGTGCGTGTCGCCGAGGACCTGGTGACCGAAAGGCTCGGACTACGGCAGGCCGTACGGTCGGCGACGAAGGCAGCATCGCTGTGCGTGCCACTCGATCTCGACCGATTGGAGGCAGGCACTGTCGCGCGTGCGGAGCAGGTCCGTCAGCTGTTGACCGACGCCGCGATCGGCGGATGCCGGCCGATCGCGGAGCGGTGGACTCCGCCTGCGGGGCGGGAAACATTGAGCGAAAACGATACTCGGGTTGCCTACCCCGCCGATGTCGCAACCGGCTCTCATGGACTGCAGATCAGGACATGCGTCGGGCAGGCAGTGATCGCCTCGGTCGACGAGCAGACCTACGTCGCGGATCTAGCGGCATTGAAGGGTCGGCGCATCGAACTCGGGGCTTTCACGTCCGATCTGCCAGCGGTGCAGTCGGCACTGTTCTGAGTTACAGCTCTTTTGCGAACGCGGAGAGCTGGGCCAGGAGTTCGTCCGCCGTCGCTCTCGCCCTTGCCAGATCCTGCCGGTCCGAGACGGGCTCGACGACCTCGAGGTACGCCTTGAGCTTGGGTTCGGTCCCGGACGGCCGCACGATGACCCGGAGTCCGGATCCCGCGATTTCGACTGCGTCGGTGCGCAACTCGTCGTCCCGGTCGGCGTAGTCCATGACAGTCACCGTGCGTCCGGCCAGCTCGGTCGGCGGCGTGCTGCGCAGTCGGCGCATCATGTCCCCGATGTCGGTGAGATCCTGCACTCGGCGCGACACCTGCGCACCGCTGTGGACTCCGAATTCGACGGCGAGGTCGTCGAGTACGTCGAGTAGCGTGCGTCCGTCCTGCTTCAGCGCTGCCGCGAGGTCCGCCAGTACGACGGCGGCAGAAATCCCGTCCTTGTCTCGCACCACATTCGGATCTACGCAGTGACCGATCGCTTCTTCGTAGGCGTACACGAGGCCGTCTCCGGCGCGCACGAGCCATTTGAAACCGGTCAGTGTGCGGGCATAGCGCGCGCCGCGGGCCGGTGCCAGTGCCGAGAGCAGCTGCGAGGACACGATGGTGTTGGCCACCAGTGAGCCGGGCGGTGCGTCACGCAGCAGGTAGTCGGCCAGCAGAGCGCCGGTTTCGTCCCCGGTCAGCATCTGCCAACCGTGAGCGTCTCGGACTCCGACTGCGCAGCGATCGGCATCGGGGTCGAGTGCCACGGCGAGGTCGGCGTCGGTCTCGGCCGCCAGCGCGAGAACCGCGTCCGCAGCACCCGGCTCTTCCGGGTTGGGGAAGGTCACCGTCGGGAAGGACGGATCGGGCTCGAACTGCTCCTCGACCACCCGGATGTCGCGGAACCCAGCGCCGCGCAGTGCCGCCACGGCGAGTTCTCCGCCGACGCCGTGCAGTGCTGTCAGGGCGATACGAACATCGCGTGATCTCGAACGGGGCAGTCTCACAACCGAATCGAGATAGCGCGACGCGATGTCCGAGCCGCTGGGCTCGACGGCTGTGCGAGGCACGTCGACTGCATCTGCGCTGGCGTCGATGAGCGCCTCGATCTGGGCATCGCTCGGCGGAACCAACTGCGACCCGCCCCGCAGATACACCTTGTACCCGTTGTCGGCGGCGGGGTTGTGCGATGCGGTGATCTGCACCCCCAGCTCGGCATCGAGCGCCCGTACGGCGAAGGCGACAACGGGCGTGGGGAGTGGTCGAGGCAGAAGGACCACCGAAAATCCCTGCGCAGCCAACGTTTCCGCCGCCGCGAAGGCAAACTGTTCCGAACCGGTGCGCGCGTCACGGCCCACCACGACCGTGGATCCTCCGAGGCCCTGCCCGAGCAACCACGCTGCGATACCGGCGGTTGCTCGTACGACCACGGCGACGTTCATGCCGTTCGGGCCGGCGCGCACCGGCCCTCGGAGACCGGCGGTGCCGAAGGTCAACGGACCGCTGAATCGGTCCGCGAGTTCGGAATCGGAGAGGCCGTCGAGTTCGTCGCGGCTCGCCGGATCGGGATCTCCCGCGATCCAGAGTTGCACGCGTTCGGTGAGATCCTCGATCACAGCCGGGTGACCAACTCGTGCAGCAGAGCGCCCATCCGAGCTGCCGAATCCTTGCCCGCAGCGAGCACTTCGGAATGATCGAGGTGTTCTCCGGTCATGCCGGCAGCGAGGTTGGTGACCAACGAAATTCCCAGCACGCGAGCACCCTTTGCACGGGCGGCGATCGTCTCGTGCACAGTCGACATGCCCACCAGATCTGCACCGAACGTGCGCAGCATCTTGATTTCGGCAGGCGTCTCGTAGTGAGGGCCCGGCAGTCCCGCGTAGACGCCGTCCTCGAGAGACGGATCGATCTCGGCCGCGAGAGCGCGGAGTTCGGGTGAGTAGGCACCGACGAGATCGACGAATTCGGCGCCGACGAGCGGCGAACGGGCGGTCAGGTTGAGGTGATCGGAAATCAGAACCGGTTGGCCGACGCTCATGCCTTCACGGATGCCGCCGGCGGCGTTGGTCAGGACGACGGTCGTCGCGCCTGCCGCGATAGCGGTGCGCACCGGGTGCACGACGCGTCGGAGGTCGTGGCCCTCGTAGGCGTGCGTACGGCCCTGAAGTAACAGAGTGTGGGTTCCGCCCACGTCCACCGAGGTGATCGTGCCGGAGTGGCCCGACGCGGACGGCGGCGCGAAGCCGGGGAGATCGGCCATGCGCACGGTCGCGGTGGGGGAGCCGAAGACATCTGCGGCCGCCTGCCAGCCGGAGCCGAGGACGATGGCGACGGTATGGGTGTCGATGCCGGTCGCTGCAGCGAGAGCATCGGCGGCGGTGCGCGCCGCCGCGTCGGGATCGGTCACGGGATCGGTTGCTCGTGCGTCGGAAGTTGCCACGATGAACAACAGTATGAGATCGCTGCGATGGATGTGGAACCGAGACGGTGCGACCGGGAAGTTACCGCCGAGTAGTATCCGCTGCATGCCTTATCTCGAACGCGACGGTGATGTCCACATCTTGTTCCTCGGTGCCCAGGAGGGCGCGGGCAATCCAGAGAACAGGTTCCACCCCGACTGGATAGATGCCGTCCATGCACTGCTCGACGAGGTCGAGGCATCGACCGGTCCGGCCGCGCTGGTCACCACCTCTGCAGGCAAGTTCTACAGCAACGGACTCGACACCGATTGGCTGTTCGCGAACCTGGACCGGATCACCTGGTACCTCGATCGCGTGCACACGCTCTACACGCGGCTGTTGGCATTCCCGATGCCTACGGTCGCAGCGGTGCAGGGCCATGCATTCGGTGCGGGCGCAATGTTCGCAACAGCGCAGGACTTCCGCATCCAGCGCGCAGACCGAGGCTTCTACTGCCTGCCGGAGGTCAACCTCAACATGCCGTTCACCGTCGGCATGTCTGCCCTGATCAATTCCAGGCTGCCCAAGCAGACCGCCGTCGAGGCGATGTTGACGGGCCGTCGCTACGGCGGGGCCGATGCGGTGGCCGCAGGAATCGTCGAGGCCACGGCGTCCGAGGAATCGGTTGTCTCCGACGCCGTTGCCAAGGCGGCGGCGCTGACCAGCACCCGGGGAGCGAACCTGGCCGGCATCAAGAGTCGGATGCACGTGGACCTGCTCGCTGCGCTGACGACGCCGACGGACGACAGCAACTTCAGCTTCGGTAACTAGCCCCGTCCGGCACTGTTCGGGCTCGGAGTCGGCACAGCCGTTCCGACACGCCGCCGCGCTAGTGACACACTGTCTCTCGTGATCGACGAACCGAACAGTGCCGCCGTGGGCGAGGAAATCGGCCGCGCGCTCGCTCACACAACCGACGAAGTGGTTGCGCTGTCGCACTCGATTCACGCAGAACCGGAACTGGCGTTCGAGGAATATCGCAGCGTTGCGAAGGTCCTCGACACGCTTCGCGCCCACCATTTCGAGATCGAATCCGGGGTCGCCGGCATCGACACCGCATTCACCGCGTCGGTGGGTAGCGGCGAGCTCGTGATCGGAATCTGCGCGGAGTACGACGCGTTGCCCGAGATCGGTCACGCCTGCGGCCACAACATCATCGCCGCGTCCGCGGTGGGTGCCGCCCTGGCGCTTGCGCCGGTGGCCGATGCTCTCGGCATCACGGTCCGGGTGCTCGGCACCCCAGCCGAGGAAACCGGCGGCGGCAAGGTCCTGATGCTCGAGCGCGGCGTCTTCGACGACATCGGTGCCGCACTGATGGTGCATCCGGGCCCGTTCGACATCGTGGGCGCGACGTCGCTGGCATTGGCCGACGTTGCCGTCAAGTTCACCGGCCGCGCTGCCCATGCGTCGGCCGCCCCCGAGTGGGGAATCAACGCGGGCGATGCCGTCACCGTCGCGCAGGTGGCGCTCGGGCTCATTCGGCAGCACCTCTCGCCCGGCCAGCAACTGCACGGCATCGTCAGCGACGGCGGCGTCGCGCCGAACATCGTGCCCGGACATGCCGAACTGCTCTACTATCTGCGCGCGAACAGCACCGAGTCACTCGATGCGCTGACGAAGAAGACGTTCGCCTGTTTCGAGGCGGGCGCCATTGCCACCGGATGCACTCACGAAATCCGCACGGTCTCGCCGACGTACGCGGCCCTGACCCCGGATTCGTGGCTGGTGGCGGCATTTCGTCAGGAGATCGAATCGCTGGGACGGTCGCCGTTGTTACCGGAATTGGAAGGATTTCGCCCGTTGGGCAGCACTGACATGGGAAACGTGACGAATGTTCTACCCGGAATCCACCCCGTCGTCGGCCTCGATGCCGGAGGGGCGGTGACGCATCAACCGGAGTTCGCCGCAGCGTGTGTCACCGAGTCCGCCGATCGTGCACTGCTCGACGGTGCTCTCGCCCTCGCCGGAACGGCCGCTCGTGCCGCAGCCGATCCACAGACCCGGGCGCGTCTGCTCGACGGTGTGAACGCTCGATCGGCGGCGCAGCGATGAGCGCAGGCGAAGAGGCGGAAGTTCGGATGAGCGCAGGCGAAGAGGCGGAAGTTCGGATGAGCGCAGGCGAAGAGGCGGAAGTTCGGATGAGGGCAGGCGAAGAGGCACAAGTTCCGATGAGTTCACGTGAAGCCGCGATCGATCGGTGGATTCAGGCTCACACAGAAGATCTGTCCCTGTGGCGTCGGCACATTCACGCCCATCCGGAACTGGCCCGTCGTGAATTCGCTACGACGGCGTTCGTCATGGAGCAGCTGTCGGCGGCAGGCCTGTCACCCAAACCTCTGCCCGGCGGTACGGGCTTGATCTGCGATATCGGTCCCGACGGCCCGCGCGTCGCGCTGCGCGCGGACATGGACGCGCTGCCGCTGCAGGAGATCACCGGTGCGCCGTACACGTCGACGGTTCCCGGCGTGTCCCACGCGTGCGGGCACGATGCGCACACCACGGTGCTGCTGGCGACCGGACTCGCGCTGGCGTCGCTGCCGGACCTGCAACATGGCGTCCGGCTGATCTTCCAACCTGCCGAGGAGGTCATGCCGGGCGGTGCACTCGACGCCGTTGCCGCGGGAGCGCTCGACGGGGTGTCGAAGATTTTCGCGTTGCACTGCGATCCGCGGCTCGAGGTGGGGCAGGTGGGAGTGCGTGTCGGGGCCATCACCTCCGCCGCCGACACCGTCGAATTGCGTCTGGACTCGCCTGGCGGGCACACGTCGAGGCCGCATCTGACGACCGATCTGGTCTACGCGTTGGGGACCGTCATCACCGGGCTGCCCGGCATGTTGAGCAGACGCATCGATCCGCGAACCAGCACGGTGATGGTCTGGGGTGCGGTCGTGGCGGGGCAGGCCCCCAACGCCATTCCGCAGACCGGCATGCTCACCGGAACGGTACGGACCGGCGACCACGAAACGTGGGCGCTGCTCGAGCCGCTCGTTCGCGAGATCGTCACCGGTCTGCTGGCACCGACCGGGGTGCGATTCGAGCTGCACTACCGTCGCGGCGTACCGCCTGTAGTGAACGACCCGGCGTCCACGGCCACCTTCGAGAAGGCAATCGGCCGAGTCGGTCCGACAGCATTGGCCGACACGGCTCAGTCCGGTGGTGGCGAGGACTTCTCGTGGTACCTGGAGAACGTGCCGGGAGCGATGGCCCGACTGGGCGTGTGGTCGGGGACCGGTCCGCAACTCGACATCCATCAGCCGACATTCGACCTCGACGAGCGAGCCTTGGCCGTGGGTGTGAAAGTGATGACCGGAATCGCATTGGACCCGAACTAGCGGTCGGGCGGTTGTCGTCGCCGCTGACCGCGAACTTCTACGACGTGGTGCCCGGTCCTACGTTGCGGCTGTTCCTGGTGCGCAGGTCGCGCACGTATTCGGCTGGGGCACCGGCAATTTCGGCTGCCTCGGCCATGACCCCGAGGTAGCGTGCCGACGGTAGGCCACCCTCGTAGGCGTCGAGAACGTAGAGCCACGCGAGGACCGGCTCGCCTCCGGTCTCGATGCGCAGCCGAATCTTGCGGTGGATGCCGAGCTCCGAGCCCTCCCACCGATCCAGGCTCTCCTCGTCCTCGTCGGAGACGTCGTAGAGCACCACGAAGACCTGTGAGTCCGGGTCCTCGACGATCGTGGCGAGCGCGCCCTCCCAGCCGATGTCGCCACCGCCGAAGGTCAAGCGCCACCCGTGCAGCCACCCGGTTCCCGACAGCGGTGAGTGGGGGCAACGCTGCAACATCTGCTCCGGATGCATGTTCGATCCGTAGGCGGCATAAATTGGCACGTCGGCCAGCCTAAACCGTATCGCCGCCCGTTGACGCCCCGTGGTGGTGTTTCGGTGCGTCGTCGCAGGTACGCCGAGCGACGGGTGGAGTGAAGCTAGCCTTACCGACGCGCGGAACCGGACACTGCAATACCGTTGACGTGACACAGTACAAAGATTTCAGCACGCGAGAAGAGGATCAATGACCCGGATTGTGATCATCGGTGGTGGTCCGGCAGGGTACGAAGCAGCATTGGTGGCGGCGCAGCACGGCGGACAGGTGACGCTCGTCGATTCCGACGGCATCGGTGGCGCCTGCGTTCTGTGGGACTGCGTGCCGTCGAAGACGTTCATCGCCTCGACCGGCATTCGCACCGAGATGCGTCGCGCGAGCGACCTCGGAATCTCACTCGACCCATCACAGGCAGCGGTCGCGCTGCCCCAGATTCATTCGCGAGTGAAGAGCCTCGCGCAGGCGCAGTCCACCGACATCGCGCACCGGGTCACCTCGGTGGGCGTCGAAATACTGGCCGGTCGCGCCGAGATGATCGACACGCACGTCGGATTGGCCTCGCACCAGATCAAGGCGGTGTTGGCCGACGGCGAGGAGCGAATTCTCGACGCCGATGTCGTCCTCGTCGCCACCGGAGCGCGCCCCCGCGTCGTCAAGGGTGCCGAGCCGGACGGCGAACGCATTCTCAACTGGCGGCAGTTGTACGACCTCGAAGCACTGCCAGAACACCTTGTCGTCGTGGGATCCGGTGTGACCGGTGCCGAGTTCGTCTCGGCCTACACCGAGATGGGCGTCAAGGTCACCGCGGTATCGAGCCGCGATCGCGTCCTCCCGCACGAGGACGAGGACGCTGCCCTTGTGCTCGAAGACGCGTTCAACGAACGTGGCGTCACCCTCGTCAAGCATGCCCGCGCAGACTCGGTCGTCCGCACCGACGACGGTATCGTCGTCACGCTGTCCGACGGGCGCACCGTCGAGGGCAGCCACGCGCTGATGACCGTCGGATCGGTCCCGAACACGTCGGGACTCGGTTTGGAGAAGGTCGGGATCGAGCTCGACAAGGGTGGATACCTGCGTGTCGACCGCGTGTCTCGTACTGCGGTCGCGGGCATCTACGCGGCGGGTGACTGCACGGGTCTGCTGCCGTTGGCGTCGGTGGCCGCGATGCAGGGACGCATCGCGATGTACCACGCCCTGGGCCAGGCCGTCAGTCCCATCAAGCTCAAGACCGTGGCGTCGGCGGTGTTCACGCGGCCCGAGATCGCATCGGTCGGCGTCGCACAGTCCGCGATCGATGCAGGCGACGTACCGGCACGCACGGTGATGTTGCCGTTGACGACCAACCCGCGAGCGAAGATGAGTGGTCTCAAGCGTGGTTTCGTCAAGATTTTCTGTCGCCCCGCCACCGGTGTGGTCATCGGTGGCGTGGTGGTTGCTCCGAGCGCATCGGAGTTGATTCTTCCGATCGCGATGGCCGTGCAGAACAATCTGTCGGTGAACGACCTGGCCAACACGTTCTCGGTCTATCCGTCGCTGTCGGGTTCGGTCATCGAGGCCGCGCGTCAGTTGATGGCGCACGACGACCTGGACTGATTTCACAATGTGAGAAGTGCGTTTCATATTCCGGACGCACATGACATAGTCGAGAGAGCGGACACACCCGTCCGCTCTCTCTTCGACTCTGCGGATCCGCGGGCCGTTCTTCCCGTCCCTGCTGCCCTGGAGTCTCTTTCGTGTCTTCGATTCATCCGCCTGCCGGCTTGGCCCGACGCACCGCAACACTCGACAGCTCGGCCATCCGCGACATTCTGGCCCTGACCGCTCGCGACGAGATCATCAGCCTGGCCGGCGGTTTACCGGCCGCAGATCTCATACCGGTCGACCGCATCGCTGCCGCAGCGGACGCAGTGCTGCGACACTCCGACGCAGTGCAGTACTGTGAGACCTCCGGCCACCGAGCCCTGCGCCGCGTCATTGCAGCCAGGGAAACCCTCGCACGCGAAGGGGGTACCGTTCCGGTGGAATCCGTCGTCGTGACGCACGGATCGCAGCAGGCCCTGACACTGCTCGCGCAGGCGCTGATCGACCCGGGTGCCGTCGTGGTGGTCGACGAACCGGCGTATACCGGAGCGCTGCAGGTGTTTTCGATTGCCGAGGCACAGATCGAATCCATCCCCATCACCGATGGCGGGATGGATGTCGACGAGCTCGAAGCGCGGCTGCTCGCCGGCCTGCGGCCCGCGGTGGTCCATACGGTCGCCAACTTCCACAACCCCCGCGGCGTGACGATGACCGAGGCTCGCCGTCGCCGACTCGCGGCCCTGGCCGACCGGTACGGATTCTGGATCATCGAGGACGATCCGTACGGCGAGATCTGGTTCGACACAATCGAATCCGGACCGCCCCCGTTGCCGATCGCGTGTCACAGCGATCGGGTCGTCACGTTGTCGAGCGCGTCGAAGATCCTGGCACCGACTCTGCGCGTGGGATGGTTCGTTGCCCCGCCCCGAGTGTGCGCGGCGGTGGAACTGCTCAAACAGGGTGCCGATCTGTGCGGTTCCTCGCTGACACAGCTGATGGCAGCGGACATGCTGGGCGACACCGGGTGGCTGGCGGACCACCTGACCGATCTTCGGCGTGAGTACGGTTGTCGCGCAGACGCATTGACGAGCGCTCTGTCCGGGGAATTCGGTTCGGCGCTGGACGTCTCGCGACCCACAGGTGGAATGTTCGCATGGGCGACCTTTCGCGACGGGACCGATACCACCGAGCTGCTCGCTGCGGCGCTCGCGCACGGCGTCGCGTTCGTGCCGGGTAGCGCGTTCGTGCGCGCTGCAACGTCCACGTCGGCCGAGTACTTCCGCCACTCGCTGAGGTTGAGCTTCGCCGGCTCCACACCGGAGGTGCTGAACGAGGCAGTGCGGCGGCTGAGCGCGGCACATACGTCGATGACACGGCGAAGCTGAACCGCGACCAGCCTGCGCTGGTTCTGCGCTCGGCCGACCTGGGGCGGTAGCCTGACGTGGGAGATATCGTGAGGAATTTTCGAGGACAGGGAGCGCCCAGTGAGCAACCGATCGAACACGAAGTTCCTCGGACCCACCCAACGGGTGGAGGCGTGGGACCAGCTCGGACGCGAACAATTCGACGTCGTGGTCGTCGGCGGTGGCGTCGTGGGTTCGGGTGCCGCGCTCGACGCCGCAACACGAGGCCTGAAGGTAGCGCTCGTGGAGGCGCGTGACTACGCGTCGGGCACGTCCTCTCGCTCGTCCAAGATGTTCCACGGTGGCCTTCGCTACCTCGAACAACTCGAGTTCGGACTCGTCCGTGAGGCGCTGCACGAACGTGAACTCTCGCTCTCCACACTCGCGCCGCATCTGGTCAAACCGCTGAAATTCCTGTTCCCCCTCACCCATCGGGGGTGGGAGCGCCCGTACATCGCGGCGGGTATCTTTCTGTACGACCGGATGGGCGGTGCCAAATCGGTTCCGCAACAGAAGCATCTGACCCGTTCGGGTGCCCTGCGGATGTCGCCCGGCCTCAAACGGAAGTCGCTGATCGGCGGAATTCGGTACTACGACACCGTCGTCGACGACGCGCGGCACACGATGACCGTCGCCAGAACGGCAGCCCACTACGGCGCAGTGGTGCGTACGTCCACTCAGGTCGTGGGGTTCCTCCGTGAAGCCGACCGTGTTTCCGGTGTGCGAGTACGAGATTCGGAGACCGGGGCCACCACCGAGGTGCGTGCGCACGTGGTGATCAACGCCACGGGCGTGTGGACAGACGAAATTCAGTCGCTGTCGAACATGCGTGGTCGCTTCCGAGTACGGGCCTCGAAGGGTGTGCACATCGTGGTGCCGCGCGATCGGATCGTCAGCGAAGCCGCGATCATTCTGCGCACCGAGAAGTCCGTGCTGTTCATCATTCCGTGGGGCGCGCACTGGATCATCGGCACCACCGATACCGACTGGAACCTAGATCTCGCGCACCCCGCCGCGACCAAAGCCGATATCGACTACATTCTCGGCGAAGTCAACGGGGTGCTCGTCACGCCGCTCACGCACGACGACATCGACGGCGTCTACGCGGGATTGCGGCCGCTACTGGCGGGTGAGAGCGACGAGACGTCCAAGCTGTCCCGTGAGCACGCGGTGGCGCGGGTGGCACCGGGACTCATTGCCATCGCAGGTGGCAAGTACACGACCTACCGGGTGATGGCCGAGGACGCAGTGGATCTCGCGGCCGAGGACATCCCGGCGCGGGTGGCGTCGTCGATCACCGAGAAGGTGCCGCTCGTCGGCGCGGACGGTTACTTCGCGCTGGTCAATCAGGCCCCGCACCTGGGCGAAGTACACGGGCTGCATCCGCACCGAGTGACTCATCTGCTGGACCGGTACGGCTCGCTGATCGACGAGGTGCTGGCCATGGCGGACGGCAAACCCGAACTGCTGCAACCGTTGACCGACGCGCCCGCTTATCTGCAGGTCGAGGTGGTCTATGCCGCTGCGGCCGAGGGCGCATTGCACCTCGAGGACGTGCTGTCGCGGCGCACCCGGATTTCCATCGAGTACTCGCATCGGGGGATGAACTGCGCGGGTCAGGTCGCCGCACTCATCGCCCCGATCCTGGGGTGGGACGAGGCCACGGTCGACCGTGAGGTCGACACGTACCGGGCTCGGGTCGAGGCCGAGATCGCGTCGCAGCGTCAGCCGGACGACGAATCTGCCGACGCCCTGCGGGTCGTCGCCCCCGAAGCGCGTCAGGAAATTCTCGAACCCGTCCGGACCCTCTGAGTCACGGAACCCGAACCAGCGTCCGCGGTGCGCGAGCAGCCGTCGCGCCGGAGACAGCCATGACCAGCAGGGTGAGTATCGCAAGTGTCAACATACGATCCATGGTGATCGGCGAAGCTGTGAGCAGGCTTGGTCTCACCTGACGAAGCTCTGTGAAGGCCGGTCATCTCTGGCAGTGCGGGCAGTAGTAGATCTGCCGTTCTTCGAGTGGGTTGTCGCCGATCAGTCCGAACTCGATGGTGGTACCGCACCGCCTGCACGGCTTGTTCTCACGGCCGTACACCCAGAAATGACGGCCCGCGCGACGATCCCCGGTGGTGACGCGCTGATTGCGATTCTTGTTGGCGGTGATGGTGCGGAAGGACAGGTCGATCATCTTCTTCAGGTCTCCGGAGTCCTCGACCGGAGTGCGGGGATCGACTCCGCGAAGGAAGCAGATCTCGTTGCGGTAGACATTGCCCAGTCCGGCTATGTTGCGCTGATCGAGCAGGGCCAGGCCGATCGGTCGGCCGGGGTCCGACTCCAGATTGGTCAGGGCGACACCTGGGTCCCAGTCGGGTCCGAGTAGATCCGGTCCGAGATAGCCGACAGCGTCGTCCTCGTTCTCGAGGATCTCCAGCACGCCCAGCTCGAATCCGATGGCCTGCGCCTTCTCGGTGTTCAGAATGATCCGAGCTTGGAAGGCCGGACGACGCCAGCGAGCCCCCAGTGCATAGACGTGCCAGGTGCCTTCCATCTTCAGGTGCGAGTGGATCGAGTAGCCGCCCACTCTGATCAGCAGGTGTTTGCCCCTCGACGCGACGGACTCGACCGTTTCGCCGGTGAAGTCGACTGTGGCGTAACGGGGTACACGAATGTCGCAGGCAGTGAGCTGCTGGCCCTCGAGCGCTGCCCGCAGAGTGTTGGCGGCGCGCCAGACGGTATCGCCCTCGGGCATCTACGTCCTCTCTCGTTCTTCGGTTCTCTTTTTCGTCAGTGGTGCGGTGCCTCAGCGCCGCAGGCGTAGTCCGCGGGGAGTCGCCGAGAAACCGGCCGCGGTCAGCGTCTTCGAGAAGTCCGTGCCGTGGATATCGTGACCGTTGATCCGTTCGACCAGTAACTTGTCCACCCCGCCGCGCTTGACCGTGGTCGCCAATGCCGTTGCTGCAGAAGCGATGTCCTCGGTGTTGTCGCCGAAGGTCAGCACCGACTTCCCGCCACGTTCGACGAACATCGTCAACTCCCCACGAACGAGTACGACCAGCGCTCCCGCCTTGCGACCCGGCCGGTGCTTCGTCGTGTCGTCGGTGTCTTCGCCGCCGGCCTTCGGCCAGGGCAGTGCACCGCCGTACGGGTTCGCCGGATCGCAGGACGCGAGCACCACGGCAGTGGCGTTCTTCTTCGGTTCGTCGTAACTACGCAACCGGTCGACGACGTCGGAGGTGGAGAACTGGGCGCCGCCGAGCGAATCGACGAAGTATCCGCGTCGGCAGCGACCGGAATCCTCGAACCCCGTGAGCACCTTGTACATCGTGGCGAATCCGCCGGGGACCCCTTCGTTCATGACCGAACCGCGGGTCACCACGCCATAGCGTTCGAGAAGTACATCTGCGGTGGCATGAGCCCGGACGGTGAGGTCCGGTTCGAGTTCGGGCAACCGTGACCACCGACCGCCGGCCGTCGGTGGGCCGGTGCGGGTGGGCAGGGACGGCCGCTCGAACTGACGGTAGGAACGCAGGCGCGGGGTTCGACGCGGTGATCGATGACTCGGGGCGGAGCGGGTGGCCGTGGAGTTCAACAGCGCTCGCAGTGGCGCGAACGTGTCGTTGCTGAGCCGTCCGGCCCACACCAGCTCCCAGAGCGCAGCCTGCAGAGCCGTGTCGTCGGTGCTGCCGACGGTGTCCGAGAGCTGCCGGAAGAAGTACGCACCGCCGCCCGCGACGGCGTCCTGAATTCGAATCTGCAACTCGGACAGGTCGGATTCGGCGGCGGGCACCAGGGTCAGTGGCGCGGTATCGGCCATGTGCAGGCTCACCCAGCCGTCTTTGGACGAGATTGCACCGTGTCCCGCCCACAACACCTCACCGGTGGAGATCAACTCGTCGAGCATGGCGGGGCTGTAGTCGCTCACCCGGGAGGCGAGCACGAGAGATTCCCACGCCGACGCCGGAACGGGCACGCCCGCAAGCTGTTCGATGACCGTTGCCACACCGTCGATGCCGCTCAACCGGCGACTGTCCACGTGCTGCCACGCCGGCAGGAAGCGGCCGAGCGTGGCGGTGGACACGGGTTCGACTTCCTGCCGTGCCGCCGCCAGAGATCGCCGCCGCAATCGCCGAAGAACCTCGGCGTCGCACCATTCACTGCCCGTTGCACCGGGACGGAATTCGCCCTCGACGACGCGTTTGTCCACGGCCAGTCGGCGCAGAACGTCACGCACCACGGCGGTACCGACGCCGAACCGCGCGGCTGCGTCGTCGAGGGTGAACGGACCGTGGGTTCGGGCGTACCGGCTGATCAGGTCGACGAGTGGGTCGTCGACGGGCTCGATGAACGCGGCGGGAGTGCCGATCGGTAGCGGAACACCGAGTGCATCGCGCAAGCGAGCCGCGTCCTCGATGGCCGTCCACCAGTTCTGGCCGGCGAACGAAACTTCCATTGCCCGCTTTGCATCGGCCAACTCGGCGAGCCACTGCGGGAATTCGTTTCCGTTGGTGCGCTGTCCGACTTCCGTGGCGGTCAGCGGACCGAGCAGCCGCAGCAGATCCGCAACACCCTCGATGTCTTTGGCGTGTCTGTCCTCGGGCAGTCGCTGCAACTCGAGCTCGGTGGTGGTGATGACGCTGTCGTCCAGCAACTCTCGCAGCTCGACGCGTCCGAGCAACTCGGCCAGCAGCGCCGAATCGAGAGACAGGGCGGCGGCCCGCCGTTCGGCGAGCGGGCTGTCGCCCTCGTACATGAAAGCGCCGACGTAGTTGAACAGCAACGAATTCGCGAACGGTGACGGTGACGGCGTCTCGACGTCGACGATCCTGATCTGGCGTCGCCCGATGCGGGCCAGGATGTCTTCGAGGGCGGGGAGGTCGTAGACGTCCTGCAGGCACTCGCGCACGGTTTCGAGCAGGATCGGGAACGTTGGGTATTTACGAGCGACGTCGAGCAGCTGTGCCGAACGCTGCCGTTGTTGCCACAGTGGTGCCCGCTTGCCGGGGTTGCGTCGGGGCAGAAGTAGTGCGCGAGCGGCACATTCGCGAAATCTCGACGCGAACAATGCCGATCCGCCGACCTGCTCGGTGACGATGTCGGCGATCTCGTCGCGCTCGAACACGAACAGTTCCGCGCCGGGCGGCTGGTCGTCGGTATCGGGAAGCCGGACGATGATGCCGTCGTCGGATGCCGTGGGGGCGGCGTCGATGCCGTATCGCTCGATCAGCCTCGCGCCGACCGCGAGGGCCCACGGCGCGTGTACCTGCTGACCGTAGGTGGAGTGCAGCACCAATCGCCAGTCGCCGAGTTCGTCGCGAAAGCGCTCGACGATCATCGTCTTGTCGGTGGGGAGCTGGCCGGTGGCCTCGAGTTGTTCGTCGAGCAAAGCGATCAGGTTGTTGACTGCGTTGGCGTCGAGACCGTCGGTGCTCAGCCGCTCGGCCAGGTTGCTGCGGTCGGTGGTGCTCCGCAGAAACTCGCCCAGGGCCCGGCCCAATTCCGCCGGTCGACCGAGGCCGTCGCCGTGCCAGAACGGCAGCCTGCCCGGTTGGCCGTATGCGGGACTGACCAACACTCGGTCGTGGGTGATCTCTTCGATGCGCCAGCTGGTGGCGCCGAGTGCGAACACGTCGCCCACTCGTGATTCGTAGACCATCTCCTCGTCGAGTTCGCCTACCCGTGACTGCTTTTCGCCCACCATGTAGACGGTGAACAGGCCGCGGTCTGGGATGGTACCGCCGGACGTGACGGCCAGTCGCTGCGACCCGGGACGGCCGGTGAGAGTGTTGGCGTCGCGGTCCCACACGAGCCGTGGCCGTAGTTCGGCGAACTCGTCCGACGGGTAACGGCCCGAGAGCAGGTCGAGTGTCGACTCGTAGGCAGACCTGGGCAGGGTGGCGAAACTGCCGGTGCGACGGACGGATTCGAACCAGTCCTCGGCGTCGATGGGTTCGAGTGCGCACGCCGCGACGGTCTGCTGGGCGAGGACGTCGAGGGGATTGGCCGGGACGAAGAGGGCCTCGATCTTGCCCGACGTCATGCGTTCGACGGTGACCGCGCAATGGATGAGATCGGTGCGGTGCTTGGGGAACAGCACGCCCTTGGAGATCTCGCCCACCTGGTGGCCGGCGCGACCGACGCGCTGCAGACCACTGGCCACCGACGGCGGTGCCTCGACCTGGACCACCAGATCGACTGCGCCCATGTCGATTCCGAGCTCCAGACTGCTGGTGGCCACAACGCAGCGCAGACGACCGGTCTTCAGATCGTCTTCGATCAGCGCGCGCTGATCCTTGCTGACACTGCCGTGGTGGGCCCGTGCCAGCAGAGGATCGGCACCGTGGTTGACGTCGGATGCGGTGCCCACCTGAGATGGTGGTTTGTGCTCGGTATCGACTCCGCCGCCGATACGTTCGGCGTACACCTCGTTGAGCCGCGCGGTGAGTCGTTCCGCGAGCCGGCGCGAGTTGGCGAAGACGATGCACGATTTGTGCTCGAGGATGAGATCGACCATCTTCTCCTCGACGTGCGGCCAGATCGATCCCTGAGCCGGGGGAGCGGCGGAGGTGTCCGCATTCGGGTCGGTGACGCCGAGTTCGGTCATGTCCTCCACGGGCACCTGAACCGTCAGGTCGAAAGTCTTCGGAGCGGGTGGGGCGACGATCTCGATGGGAGCGGCACCGGCGAGGAATCGGCCCACTTCCTCGTGGGGGCGCACCGTCGCGGACAGGCCGATGCGTTGCGCGGGCTTGTCCAGCATCGCGTCGAGCCGCTCGAGGGACACCGCGAGGTGCGCGCCACGCTTCGTGCCTGCGACGGCGTGCACCTCGTCGACGATCACCGTATCGACCTCGGCCAGGATGTCTCGCGCCGCAGAGGTGAGCATGAGGAACAGAGACTCGGGAGTGGTGATCAGAATGTCCGGCGGAGTCTTGATCATGGTCCGGCGATCGGCAGCGCTGGTGTCGCCCGAGCGGACTCCGACGGAGATCTCCGGCGGGTTCAGACCGAGACGCTTGGCCGTCTGGGTGATGCCGACCAACGGAGCTCGCAGGTTGCGCTCGACGTCCACTGCCAGAGCCTTGAGCGGCGATATGTAGAGCACCTTGGTCTTGCGGGTGCTGTCCGCACCCAGCTGGGCCAGCTCGTCGAGGGCCCACAGGAATGCCGACAGTGTTTTGCCCGAGCCGGTCGGCGCGACCACCAGGGTGTGCGATCCGCTGGAAATGGACGACCACGCACCGAGTTGCGCCGACGTGGGGGCCGGAAATGCGCCGTTGAACCACTCGCGAGTCGGCCGCGACAGCTTCTCCATGATGTCGGTGCCGATACTGTGCGTGGCCATCCCACCATCATGCCCCGAGGCACCGACAGGTAACCCCGGAGCGCGAAGCTCGTGCGCTGCGGTGTCGTTTCGCCCGATTCGGGTACCCGGTGGCCATGACCGACGACCAAGAGATCATGCAGAAGATTTCCGCGAAACTCGACGCACTGCTCGGCAGCAAGACGAACGGCCTGCAGAACGAGGTGCCGCCGGGTGCAAGCATCCAATCGGACGAGGACGACGCCGAGCACGGTCCACTCGGCCGGGATTACCACTTGGCGAGCAAGTACGCCCAAGCGCTGGCCATCAACGAGCCTCAAGTGATCGACCGTGACGAGTTCGACCGCTTGGTCGCCGAATACGGCTGAGCCGACGCATTCGAGTGAGCCCCGACCCCTGCAGGGGATCGGGGCTCACTCGTCTCGGGCGCACCTGGCGAACGCGCGCGGCCGGTTCTACAGTCGTTAGAGTGACCGAACGCAAGAAGCCAGGAGTCACGTTCGAGTCCTGGGTCGACAAACAGATCCGCGAGGCGCAGGACGCCGGCGCATTCGAAGGACTCGACGGCACCGGTAAACCCATCCCGATGGGCGATTCCGACGACGAACTGTGGTGGGTTCGCGGCTATCTGAGGCGAGAGAACCTGCCGGTCGATGCGCTCTTGCCCACGGCGTTGGCGTTGCGCAAAGAGATCGAGCGGCTGCCCTCGACGTTGATCGGTCTCCGGCGCGAGGAGTCCGTACGAGACGTGTTGGACGAGCTCAACGCTCGCATCGTCGACTGGATTCGCTTTCCTACCCCGCCGATCGTGCCGCTCGGCCCCGTGGATGTCGAGACGTGGGTGTCCCGGTGGCGTACCAATCGAGCCGAGGTCGACCGCCTGGAAAGACAGCACGACGCGGAGTCGGCTGTGACGTCGGGCCGGTCCTCGGCGGCGGACCACGACGGTGCATCGTGGTTCGCGCGCGTTCGCAGCAGGCTCAGCTGGTGGCGCTGAGTCCGATCGTCCTGGCGCAGTAGGCCAGAGCGTCCGCCGCAGTGGACACGAACGGAAGCGCAGCTGTGCCGTCCACGCGAACTCGAGAAGGCAACAGCCCGTCGGGGCACTTCGGTTCCTCGAGTGTCGTCCACCCGGTTGCGCGCCGACGCACGCCGCCGACCAGGGTGTCGGTCGCGTGCCGGACTCCGCTGCGCAGCGCAATGGGGGCGGTGTCGAGGTGCGTGCGAGCGAAGCGCAGTGCGGCGTCGACAGCGTCCACGGTCTGGGTGGCCGATGATCGACCGCGCAGCCCGGTGCTCAGGCCGTGGCCGGGGAGATCCAGTACCACCACGTCGACGCCTGCCCGTGCGATCTCGGCGGCCACGGGTGTCAGGTAGCGGGCATGCAGACCGGTATCGGCAACCAGCACCACCGACTGGTCGGTGGCCGTCGCCGATCGGTGTACTTCGATGTGTACTCGCCCGCCGGCGATGTCGAGCTGCCGGTGCACGACATCGAGGCCGGCGACGTCTGGGCGGGCGAGCGCGACGGCGTCGGAAGCCGGCCGCAACGCTGCCTCGCAGGCGAGGTCGCGTTCGAGGGCGTCCTGACTCCTCAGCAGCGACTTGCCCTGCAGCAGAATCATCATGGCGGCAGCCTCGTGGGAGGTGAGGGTGGGTGCCCATCCGGTGGCGGCACCGAGCGCGGTCGAATCGACGATGGGCTCTCCGGGCGTGACCCACTGCCCGGAGAACGGCGTGAGGCCGAGGGCGAAGGCGATGTTCGCGATACGCGTCGCCGCTTTCTGTGGAACGTCGAACATCAACTGGCCCTGCATCGCAGCGAGTTCACGCACACCGACCCAGTCCACCGGACCCAGGTTGTACGGACCGACGAGGTCGGTCTTGGCCGCGCGGTGGAAGGCGTCGGCCATGTCGTCCTGGAACAAGAATTGGTACGAGGCCCGATCCGCTTCCGGGAACGCGCCGATCGGCCCGGTGAACTGGTCGATCCCGTCGTTGGCGAAGTCGGGTCCGACGATGTACGTGCACCGCAACATGGAGATGGTCATCTCACCGGGGTGCCTACGCAGCCACCACTCCGCGTAATGTTCCACCTCGGCTTTGTCGTAGAAGTAATAGCGATTGGGATCGCCTGCTGGATAACTGTTCTCGGTGAGCGGCTCCGGAGCGATGTCGGCACCGTACGCATTGATGCTCGAGGCGATCACCACGCGTGACACCCCCGCTCGGTATGCGGAATCGATGACGTTGCGTGACCCGCGCAGGTTGATGTCGTGGGTCTCGGTCTTATCTTTGAGCTCCTCGACCACGAACGCCAAGTGCAGCACGACGTCGCACTCGGCGAACGTCTCCTCGAGGTCGGGAGAGCGAATGTCCGAGCGGATCGAGGTGAACTTCGGGTGCGTGATTCGGGCTGGGCGACGGGCTATCCCGACGACCGCGTCCACCTCGGGATCCTCGAACAGCCTCGGGAGTATCGCGGCCGCGAAGTCGCTGGTGGCTCCGGTGACCGCGACACGCAAGCCGCGGTGTCGCTCACTCATGAGGGCAGCTCCGCTACGGCCTCGATGATCTGTTCCGTGGCGGTCGACAGCTGCTGTTCGGTGTGGGTTGCCATCACACACAAGCGAAGTATCGCACCGGACTTCGGCACCGCGGGATGCAGGGCGGCGCTGGTGAAGATGCCACGGTCGTAGAGGTTCTTCCACAGACTCATCGCTACGAGGTCGTCGCCGATGTGCAGGGAGACGATGGGCGCAGCCGTATCTCCGTGGGGTGTCGACGAGCGGCCCGCCACGTCGAGGCCGGCCGATTGCAGTCCGCCGCGCAGGATCTCGGCGTTGTCGAGTACGCGCCGAGCCCGATCCTTGCCCTCGTCGCTTCGGATCAGGCGGACGGAAGCCAATGCGGCACCCACCGCAGCTGGCACACCGGAGGTCGTGAACAGGAAGGCGCGGGCCTTGACCCGGAGGGTGTCGATCAAGTCGCTCGAGCCGGTCACGAACCCGCCGGTGGAACTGGGGCTCTTCGACAGTGACGCCATCGTGACGTCGACGTCCTTGGTGATGCCGAACAGCTCTGCCGCTCCGGTGAGTTCGGGCCCGTAGACACCGAGGCTGTGGGCTTCGTCGACCATCAGCGCTGCGTGATAGCGGATACACAGCTCGGAGACGACGTCGAGCGGTGCCAGGTCGCCCTCCATGGAGTACAGACCGTCGACGATCACCAGCACGGCTCCGTCGTCGACGACGGGTTGCTGGAGTTTGGCTTCGAGATCGGCCATGTCGTTGTGCTTGAACTTGACCACCGACGCGCCCGAGAGAGTGCTGCCGTCGCGGATCGATGCGTGGGCCGCCGAATCGACGATCACCGTGTCACCGGGGCCGACGATCGCACTGATCGTTCCGAGGTTCGTTTGGTAGCCCGTGGTGAAGACGAGTGCGTCGTCCGTTCCGTGCCACTGAGCGATCTCGTGCTCGAGTTCGAGGTGGAGGTCCAGAGTGCCGTTGAGCAAACGACTTCCGGTGACTGCGCTGCCGAATGTGTCGAGCGCGTGCTGGGCACCCTCGACAACCTTGGGATGGTCGGCAATGCCGAGGTAATTGTTGGATCCGAGCATGATCTTGTCCCGGCCCTCGACGCGAACGACCGGTGCAACGGCCGATTCCATCTTGCGGAAGTACGGGACCACATCGGCGTCTCGAACAGCGCGCAGCAAATCCACGCGCTCGTCTCCGCCGAGTCGTTTCATCAATCTGTTGACAACCATCGTGTACCAGAACTCCTCACAGAGTCGATTGTGGATTGTCGCGAATTCATGAGTTCATTCGGAGCGGGCGGCGCGGGCGATTGGTATTCGGCAGAAGAATATTCAGCGTTTCAAAAGATGCTCTTGCGACGGAAATCGGTTGGTAAATACGCCCCGAAAAATAACTTCGGTTTCTTTCGATGGGCAAACTTTACGAGACCTTTAGTTTATCGCTGCAGGTGGCGGGGTATTGTCGGGGTCCAGCGCGAATTCACCTGCTTTACCGCTGTCCATGTTGATATTCGACTGATTTGTCCAGGTCGACTGATGGTACAAAATGGACGACGCCGCAATCAATCAGTGACACACAATCGATTAGTGACACAAGGAGATGAACAGTGACTGGATTAATGGTGCGCGAAAGAGAAACGCTCGAGAAGTACATGCCGGGTTTGCTGCACTATCTGGACACGACCCCACTGGACCGACTGGAGTCCCGCGATTCGGACGCGATCGACAAGTTTCGGGAATTCGGCGGTACCGGCTTGGTGGTCCCGGGCGAACTGGGTGGTCTCGGTGCTCCGGCCATCGACGCGGTTCGGGCGCAGAGGGCCATCGGGTCTCGCTCACCCTCTCTGGGCGCGGGAACCACGATGCACCATCTCTCACTCGCGTCCCTGACCGAATTCGCTCGTGGTGCCACCGACGACGACCGAGCATTGATCAAGGGATTGGTCGACCAGAAGGCGATCGTTGCTTCCGGGTTCTCCGAGGGCGTCACCGGCGGGAGTGTGTTCATTCCGACGATGACCGCCGTGAAGAAGGGCGACAACTACATCGTCAACGGAAGCAAGAAGCCGTGCAGTCTGGCACGTTCGATGGACTTGCTGACCTGCAGCGTCGAGATCGACTCCGGTGACCGCGCCGTCGCGCTGATTCCGGCCGGCCTTCCGGGTATGAGTGTGAAGCCGTTCTGGACCACCGACATTCTGGCCGGCGCGCAGAGCGAGGAAGTGTTGCTCGAAGACGTCGAAGTACCGGCAAGCCTCGTCCTACCCAACAAGGACGACGATCCTGATGGCGTGCACGAGATGACCGGCTACCTCTGGTTCGGGATGCTGATCTCCGCCAACTACATCGGCGCAGCGACCTCCCTGCTCGAGCGGATGATCGAGCAGGACAAGGGTGACTACGAAGGCTACGTTCGAGCGGCGGCCGAACTCGAGGTGTCCATGGCGGCAATCGAGAACGTGGCCCGTGCCTTCGACGAAGGTGAACGCGGACAGGATATCTCGGTGAAGTTGCTGTTCAACCGCATCGCGATTCGTGACGCACTGGTGCGCAGCAGTGCGGCTGCCATCGAATCGCTGGGCGGGATCGGCTTCATCAAGTCACCCGAAATCGCCTACGTCGCAGCAGCATTGCACGCGTTCGCATTTCATCCGCCATCACGGCGGTCCATTTCGGAGACCCTGGCCCGTTTCCACGCAGGTGAAGATTTCGCGTTCGTCAAATAGCGACTACCGCTGTTCGTCTTCCAGCTCGTCGTTCAACTTGTCCTCGCCCCGGTTGCGGAAGAACTTGAATCCGGGGATGCCGATGACGGCGCGCCTGACGTCCTTCGTCACTCCGAGAAGCTCGTGGATCTCGGGGGAGACCGTATCGAGGGTCGCGAGGATGGGGAGTAGAGCTTCCATGTGGTCGAGGAGTCCGGGAAGCTGATCGACCATGGCGATCGCTGCGTCGACCTCGGCGTCGGACAGGTTGTCGACGAAGCGTCGCGCCATCGGCTCGGACTTCTTGGCGATGGGATCGAACATCTCGATGAGCTCCAACGCCGTATGCGAGGCGGCCGATGCCGACGCGACCACGGTGTCCGCGGCACCGGTCGTCCGTTGTACATGAGCAACCACGGCATCGGCCGAATCGATCACATGGTCGATTCGTGTCATCAATGTCTCTATACGGCTCAGCAGTGCTTCGATTCTGCCGGGCAGGGTAAGCGCGAAATCGGCCGTGGTGAACATCCAGCTCACACCGGCCCGCGCCACTGCGGCTCCTCGCCGAAGCACCGTTTCGGTACCGAGAGGGTCGGGGAGGACCACACCTGCCAACACGAGAGCCATAGGAGCGACAATGCCATACCGACGCAACGCCCCGACTGCCGTTAGCCTCGACGCATGAGAGTCCTCGTCACCGGTGCCAGCGGGTACATCGGATCTCGGCTGGTGGCGGCCCTGTTGGCAGACGACACGGACGTCGTCGTCGGGTCTCGGACCCCGAAGAACCTGCGCACTTTCGACTTCTACGATTCCGTGACCGCGGTGTCGCTCGACGTCACGGACGAACAATCCTGTGCCGCGGCCTTCGCAGAGTCGGGCGACATCGATGTCGCCTACTACCTCGTCCATGCGATCGGCGAAGCCGATTACCGTGCCCAGGACCGGACGTCCGCCGAGCAGTTCGCCGCGGCCGCCGCGCGAGCGGGAGTGCGTCGAATCGTGTACCTGGGCGGCTTCGTCCCCGACGACGCCCACCTGTCGGAGCACCTGGCCAGTCGCGCCGACGTCGGTGAGGCGCTGACGGTAGACGGCATCGACCTGGTGTGGTTGCGAGCGGCGATCGTCATGGGTGCCGGCTCCACGTCGTACGAGATGCTCCGCTATCTGGCGGACCGCCTGCCTGTGCTGCCGTTGCCGAGCTGGCTCGCCGAGCCCGTTCAACCGATAGCAGTCGACGACGTACTGCACTACCTGGTGGCGTCGGCCGATACCGACACCGTCCCAGCAGGTTCCTACGACATCGGCGGCCCGGACGTGGTCCCGTACCGCGACCTGGTGTTCGCCTACGTCGAAGCCGCCGGGCTGCAGCGCATCGGGATACCGGTACCGCTCGTTCCGACGTCACTCGCCGGCAAGGTGATCGGAAAGATCATTCCTGTGCCCGCCGGGCTCGCCGAGGATCTGGTCGGTTCACTGCACAACACGATGACCACGTCGGAGAGCCGGATTCGGGATCTCGTCCCCGATCCGCCCCGTGGTCTGACCACCATCGCAGACGCCATGGCCCGTAGCGTGCGAGGAACCGTGGGCGAGCCGCCCGGGGTCTGTGCACTGAAGGACCCGCTGCGACTGGCGAACACCGACGCAGCATGGAGCGGCGGAGATGCGCTCGGCGTCCGGCGGCACGGCGTGGCCGCGTCCTCGGACCGCACCTGGGGTCTGGTCGAGGCTCTGGGCGGCCGTCGACTGCTGGCATCGAAGCCCGTGGCAGCAGCAGTGCGTACCAACCTCGATGTGGCTGCGAGTGTGAACCGACGCGCGAAGTCGGTCGTGCGCCGACTGACCGATACCGAGGAGGCATGATGGCAACGTGGTCGACGACCGCGCTGAACGTGATGAAGTCCGCTCTGGTCGATCCTGTCGAGCGCGACCACCGGGAGTCCGACGCGGCGTTCAGGAAACGGCGCATCATCGTGCTGATCACACTGGTGATCGGGGCGACGGTGCTGTATTTCTCGCTCAAGGTGGAACCGGGTGACCCGTCGTTCTACGCATTGACGCTCGTGTTGGCCGCAGTGTGGATCATCGGTGGATGTCTGTCGGGGCCGCTGCACCTCGGACGGATCAAGGTGGGCGGGTCCATCCGGCGGCCGATCGTCACCCCCATCCTCATCGGTCTCGCCGTCGGTGGCGTGTTCATGCTCGGCGGCCTCGTCGTCCGTCAGATTCCGCCGCTCGCCGATTTCACCGAGAACGTGCTCGCACACGCCCGAGTGGGGTCGCTGGTACTGATCGTGTTCATCGCGTTGCTCAACGGTGTCGCCGAGGAGATCTTCTTCCGAGGAGCCTTGTACTCGGCCATCGGAGTCAAACATCCGGTGATCATCTCGACGGTCGTCTACACCATCGCCACCCTCGCGTCCGGCAACCCGATGCTCGGCTTCGCCGCCGTGCTGCTCGGTTACGTGATGGGGCTGCAACGTCGCGCGTCGGGCGGAATTCTGGCACCGATCCTGACGCATGTCAGCTGGTCGGCGGTCATGGTTCTGGCCCTGCCCCCGCTGTTCGTGTGAGCAGAGGGTCATGTCTCGTGAGGGCAGAGGGGCATCGGCGGGGATCTGAGCTAGATTGCGCACGTGAGTGAAAACCTCGATCGCGTCGACCGCCTGATCGTCGACGAATTGATCTCGGACGGCCGCGCGACGTTGGCGACGTTGGCAGAGAAGGCGTCTCTGTCCGTGTCGGCTGTTCAGTCGCGAGTTCGACGCCTGGAGTCGCGACGAGTCATTCGCGGGTACACGGCGCAGGTCGATCCCGAAGCTCTGGGGCGTCCGTTGTCGGCGTTCGTCGCGATCACTCCGATCGATCCAGCTCGGCCGGACGACGCCCCCGCACGACTGAAGCATCTGACCGCCATCGAGTCGTGTCACTCGGTTGCCGGCGAGGAGAGCTACGTCCTGATGGTGCGCGTCGAGTCGCCGCGCGCCCTCGAACATCTACTGCAGGAAATTCGCGCCACGGCGCACGTGCAGACGCGCAGCACGATCATTCTGCAGACGTTCTACGATCGTTGACCGCTCGCCAGACGCGGTCCGAGGACATGGGCAAGTGGTGCAAGCGCACTCCCACCGCGTCACGGATCGCGTTGGCCAGTGCGGGGGCGACGGGGTTGTACGGTGACTCGCTCATCGACTTCGCGCCGAACGGGCCCAATCGGTCGTAGGTGTCCGCGAACAGCACCTGGGTTCGTGGAATGTCGGCGAACTGGGGGACGTGGTAGCTACGAATGGAGTCGGTGGTGATTCGCCCCGCACCGTCGGTGCGCATCTCCTCGTACAGTGCGCTTCCGATGGCCTGCGCGACACCGCCTTCGACCTGACCCCGGCACTGCTGCGGGTTCATCACAGTGCCTGCGTCGGCGCTCTGCACCGACTGGAGGATCGCGACCGTACCGGTCGCTTCGTCGACCGCCACCCGAAATGCCTGCACATTGAACGCCAGTGATCGCGGGAGTCCGCCGCTGTTGCCGTTCGCCGTCAACGTGCCGCCCGCCGATGCCAGTACGTCGTCCAACGGGACGAAGCGATCTCCGCACCGCACCCCCTCGGGCCCCAACGTGCAGTCCGAAGGGCGGCGCCCGGACGCGGAGGCGGCGACCTCGACGATGCGGGCCGACAACCCGCGCACCGCCGCGTAGAGCGCCTTGCCTGCCACCACAGTTCCCGCCGAGCCGAACGCACCGGTGTCGTAGGTGACCGACTCGGTATCGGACTGCACGACGCGGATACGGTCGACCGACGTACACAGCTCGCTGGCCGCGATCTGGGTGTGGACGGTGGTGGTCCCGTTTCCGAACTCCGCTGTTCCGACGCGTATCTCGTAGCCGCCCTCGGGCAGCAGCGACGCGGTGGCCTCGGCGCGGTGGCCACGGGGCGGAATGGTGGCGATCATGGCCACCGCCATTCCCTCACCGATCATCCAGCCGGGCGGCGCAGGCTCGCCGTTGCCTTGCCTGATGGCGTTCTCGGCGAGGTCGATGCACTGATCGAGACCGTAGCTGCCGAATTGCAGGTCATCGCCTTCGAGGTGCGCGGCGACGATCACGTCGCCGGGAACGATGACGTTGCGGCGGCGGAACTCGAACGGGTCGATATCGAGCTCTCGGGCGAGATCGTCGATGGCCGATTCGATCGCGAACATGACCTGCCCCAGTCCGTAGCCGCGGAAGGCACCCGATGGAATGTTGTTGGTGTACACGGTCTTCGCGTCGACCCGCTTGTTGGCGCACCGGTAGATCGCAACCGATTCGCCGCACCCGTGAAACATCACTCCGGCACTGTGATTGCCGTACGCCCCGGCGTCGGTCAGCACGTCGATCGACAGTGCGGTCAACACGCCGTCGGCGCTCGCGGCGGCGGTGACGTCGACGCGAAACGGGTGTCGGCACGGTGCGACCGTGAACTCGTCCGTGCGGGTGAACTCGAACTGCACCGGCCGACCGGTCCGCAGAACGGCCAGGGCGACGACGTCCTCGGTCAGTAGTTCCTGTTTGCCGCCGAACCCGCCACCCACCCGTGCGGTGAACACGCGGACACGATCCCGGGGGAGGCCGAAGATCTCGCATATTTCGTCGCGCACCAGGTAGGGAACCTGGGTGCTGGTGCGCAGATGAAGCCGGCCGCCGGCGTCCAGCCAACCGATGGTGCCGTGAGTTTCCAAGTGCACGTGCTGAATTCTCTGAGTCGTCCATCGGCCGGTGACCACCGCTGCTGCATCACGTACCGCGGCGTCGACGTCACCGGTGCTGCCGTGCAGTTCGGCCACCAGGTTTCGGGACGGGTCGGCGATCCGAGCCGCTGCGTCCTTGTCGCCGTGGATCTTCGGTGCGTCCGGGGCGAGTGCCGACTCGGGGTCGAACACGGCGGGTAGCACCTCGTACTCGACGATGAGGGCGCGGCAGCCCGCCTGTGCGGCGGCGATCGACTCCGCGACCACGATCGCCACACGTTGGCCGATGAACCGGACGACGGTGTCGAGTACCCGGGTGTCGTCGGGGTCGTCGACGCGGCTGTCGTGTCTGGCCGTGGAAAATGCCACCGCCGGGCTGTCTTTCGAGGTGAGCACCAGCTGCACGCCCGGAACCTGCTCCGCGGCCGTGGTATCGATGGAGACGATCCGCGCGTGGGCATGCGGACTGCCGAGAACGCTGGCGTGCAGCAGCCCGGGCGGGGAGTGATCGAGCGTGTACGGCTCGGTTCCGGTGACTATCCGTGTGCTTGCGGGCGCTTCGAGCGAACGTCCGCATGCCGGACCGTCTGCTACCTTCTCGGTGTTGACCACCCCGCACACGGCATCGGAAATGGCGCGATACCCGGTGCAGCGACACAGGTTTCCCTTCAATTTTGCCGGCAGCTCGTCCCTGTCTTCCGTGGTCAGGGTCGACGCGGTCACGACCATCCCCGCCGTACAGAACCCGCATTGGAATCCGGCGGCCTCGACGAACCGGCGCTGCATCGGGTGCAGATCCTGCGGGGTGCCGAGCCCGGCCACGGTGGTGACGGACCTGTCGGCCGCGCGGTAGGCGGGAAATATGCACGAGTGCACCGGTTCTCCGTCGACGAGGACCGTGCATGCGCCGCAGTCACCGGCGTCGCAGCCCTTCTTGACGTCGAAACGGTCGTGTTCGCGGAGCAAAGTGCGCAGACATTGACCCGGTCGCGGGGCAACCTCGGTCGGTACGCCGTTGATGTCGACGATCATGACAGCTCCTCACGAATGGACTGCGCCGCAGCGCAACTGATGTGTCGACGCCAATCCGGCGCACCATGGGGATCGTCGTACCAGTGCTGCGGACCGATAGTGTCGGCAAGGGCGTCGTCGAGCTCGTGCGCCGTCGGTACGGCCGAAAACCGAAGCACGAACGGACGAACGGTCGACGCGGTGACGGTCAACACGAATGTGCCGTCGGGGTCGACGCGTCCTATCACCACCGCCGCCGATCGGCCGAGAGGCGAGAGCGACAGCGTGCGCATCGCCGTTCTCGACTCGAGGGCGTGCCGCGGAACGTATATGCTGCGCAGCACATCCCCGGGTCGGAGCACCGTGGTCTGGGGGCCGACGACCAGCTGGTCGATAGGCAGACGGTAGTCGTGCTCGGGGCCGTGTGCCGACCACACCTCTGCGACGCCGTCCAGGGCGGCAGTCAACGAGATCATGGCTCCGGCAGGCAGGGCGAGCGCTACGTTTCCGCCGACTGTGGCCGTCTTCCAGATCTTGAACGAGGCCAGCAGGGCGGCTGCACACCGAGGGAACAAGGTGGTTGCGGGGAAGGCGGACTCGAATCGAGCCAGAGTCTCGATCGTGCACGTCGCTGCGATCCCGAGTCCGTTCTCGTCGACGATCAACGGCTCCCATCCCAGGGCCGTGATGTCGATCAGGGTGGTCAGGTGGTCCTGTTTCTCCGAGAACAGCCACGTGCCGCCCGCAACTACCGCGGCGTCCGCGCTGCCCGGCGGCAGATCCGCACGCGAGCGGGGAAGCAGAACACGATCGACAGTGCCGAGATCCATGGCTTCGTTCACCTCATTCTCGCCGGCCCGGATTCACCGCCCGGTGCGCCTTCTCGAACTGTAGTGACTTTCTGTTACCGATCTCGGTGCTCACGCGATACGCCCGAAACTCGGCGGAAACAACCCGCGCTTATCTTTGCCTCCGGCACGGCCGAACACACGAGGCGGGAGGTTCAGCGATGTACGTCGGAGACCTACTCGATGCCTCGCACCTGGGCATCCGATTGCTCACCTCCGATCGCGACGCCCTCGGACGTACCCTGCGGTGGACGTTCACCACCGACCTACCCGACCCGTCCCGATACATCGCGGGCGGCGAGTTGGTCATCACCGGACTCGTATGGCGGCGCACGCCCGACGACAGCGAAGTGTTCGTTCGATCGGTGGCCGAATCCGGTGCGACGGCATTGGCCGCGGGGGAGGGGTTGCTCGGACACATTCCGCTCGATCTCGTCGACGCATGCGAGCGACACGGTCTGCCGCTCCTCGCTGTTCCCGACACCGTGTCGTTCGGTGCGGTCACCGAGTTTCTCGTCGGCCGGGTCACCGGTGATCGCATTGCCTCGCTGAACAATTCGCTCGTGCGCCAACGCCAGTTGCTCACCGCGGTCGCCGACGGCAGAGCCCTCGACGAACTGGCACTGCACATCTCCAGAGAAACGGGAATGGCGTGTCTGATCTACACCGCCACCGGGCGTCGGTTGGTCACCGAGGCATCTGCTTTGTCCGACGCAGATGTCGACACCTTGACGCACGCGGCACTCTCGTCCGAAACGCTTCCTACGACAACCGTTCTCGCTGATGGATCGACCTACAGTGTCTTCGGCGTCGGGCCATCGCTCGTACAGCGCACCACGCGATGGTTCCTGGCTGTGGCCGGAGCCATGGATTCGTTCTCTCCCGACGTCTCCGAGGCGTTCGGGCAACTCGCAGCCATCGCCGCGCTCGATCGTGCCCGGCGTGAAGAAGGACGTCTGGTACGGCGTGAGATCGCAGATCAGGCGGTGGCGTTGATCGAACACGACAGCACCGGATTCGAGGCACTGACGAGGCTGCGCCAGGCAGGAGTCGACCCCGACAGGCCACTCGTCGTCGTCAGAGTTGCCCACAGCGGTCGCGTCGACCTGCGAGAGATGCTCCGATCCGTCGTCGGTGACACCCTGACCTCCTTCGGCGGTGGGTGTGTCGGATGCAGCGCGCACGGCGACATCGTCGCTGTCGTCAATACCGACGACATACTTTTCGCGCAGACCATCCGCATTCGGCTGTCCCGGTTGCGCTCCGGGATCGGACCCAGCCGAATCCATGTGGGCGTGAGCGCCGTGGCCACCGGGCTGACCATCGACGGCGCACTGAGGTCGGCTCGTCACGCTCTCGAACTCAGCAGGCAGGGATCCGCGGCGGTGACGGTCACCGCAGGCACCAAGCCGACCTCGGCAGTATCGATGATGTCGGCGCTTCCCGACGACGTACGAAAATCGTTCGTCGAGCATGTCCTCGCGCCGCTGCTCGAGCACGACCGACGCACCGACGCCGACCTGACCGACACGCTGCGGGAGTTTCTGGCCAACGGAGGGTCCTGGCATCGAACCGCAGAGTCGATGCACGTCCATCTCAACACCGTCCGGTATCGCATCAAACGCGTGGAGGAACTGCTGGGGCGAGATCTCGGCTCCACTGCGGACAGACTGGATGTCTACCTCGCCCTGCAATCCATGCCTCGGGCGTCGGCCCACGGCGCTGCATAATGGGGAAATGACTGCAGGCTTCACCGGAATCCCCTTCACCGCCCTGGACTTCTACGAAGACCTCGAAGCCGACAACAGCAAACTCTGGTGGAACGAACACAAGGACGTCTACGACAGTGCCGTCAAGGCACCGATGACCGCGTTGCTGGCGTACCTGGAACCCGAATTCGGTAGCGCCAAACTGTTTCGGCCGTACCGGGACGTTCGATTCTCGAAAGACAAGACCCCGTACAAGAGTCACCAGGGCGGGTTCGTCGCACGGGGCGACACCCTCGGCTACTACGTCCAGATCGATCCCGCCGGATTGTTCGTCGCAGGCGGCTTCTACAACAGCTCCCCGGACTCGATCGCGCGTTTCCGCAAGACCGTCGACGACGACGTACGCGGAGCCGAACTCGAGACGCTACTGGCCACTCTGACGAAATTCGGGTTCGAGATCGGCGGCGACACGCTCAAGACCAAGCCGCGGGGCTACGAGGTCGATCATCCGCGCATCGATCTGCTGCGGCACAAGACGTTGACTGCCGGCAAGCATTTCGGCTCACCCGCGTGGCTCGAAAGCCCCAAGGCAGCAACGAAAGTACGCGACGCCTGGCGTGCTCTGAGCCCGCTGGTGGAATGGTCTGCGGCACTGCACACGTGAGCGCAATGCGTTACCCGACGACGGAGTATGTGCGCCAGGCACTTCCGGCGTCCGGAGCGTCCTCTCGTTCGACCGTTGCCTGAATCAGACCGTAGGGCCGATCGTCGGCGTTGAACACCTCCAGGTTGTTCTCGATGCCGAACTTGCCCAAGTCGTAGACGAAGTGGTGCTTGTTGGGGGCCGACATCGAGATCTCGGCAATGAACGGATACTTCTCCAGTACCGCCTCGCCCATGGCGTACAGGGTCTGCTGAAGAGCCAGCGACTGCAGGTTGGCGAATCGCTCGATCATCGCGGCCTTGACGCCCGCGTACACCGCATCCCACTCGATATCGGTTGTGGTGTAGCGCCACTGCGCTGTCAGCGACGTCGCCATCACTCGGTCGGTCGTGGGCTCGAGAATCGTCAGATCGTCCTCGAGGAAGCCGTGGAACTCCGAACCCGTCGACTTGAGAATCACCATCTCCTTGAAACCGCTGACGACCCAGGTTCGCTGCGCCTCGCCCTTACCCTCGACCGTGACGGCCGAGGTGCGAATTTCCTCGCCCTTGCGGGTCCACGTGTGGTCGTGCTCGACGCCGTCGACGACCGCACGCGCCCAGGCGTACTCCTCGAGTTCGATACGGGCACCGTCGACGGGCGCGACGTCGTCGACGTAGTGACGGGCGAGGTCGAGCCCGTAGCTCTCCAGGTGGAGCAGACCCTTGGTCTTGGCATACGCGTACGCGGTCTGCTTCTGGGTGTCGGTGGGCAGAACGGCGGACTGATCGCCGGCCAGGTGTGCGGCAGAGAAATCGCCACGCAGCGCACTCGATACGTTGATGTCGTGAATCTCGTGTCGCGGAGAATCTCGATAGATCCGCACCACCCGGTTCTCGGCTTTGCCGTACTGATTGGCTCCCAGAACGATCTTTCCGGTCAGGTCGGTCATGTCAGCTCCCGCGGTAGGTCGAATATGCGAAGGGGGACAACAACAACGGCACGTGATAGTGGGCGTCGGGGTCGGTGACGGTGAAGGAGACGGACACCTCGGGGTAGAAGCTCGGGGTCGAGGTCGCCTCGAAATACGATTCCGTGTCGAACGAGAGCCGGTACACGCCCGGTTCGACAGGTCCGGGAATCACCTCACCGATGCGGCCGTCTCCGTCGGTGGTGGCTGTCGATATCTCGCCCTGTTCGGAATGGAACAGCCGCACGCGCATGCCGACCGCCGGTGTACCGGCCGTGGCGTCGAGCACGTGCGTGGACAGCCCGGTCACTGCGTCGGTCCCAGCACGCGGCCGAGGCGAATTCGGTTGATCTTGGCCAGTTCCACGCGGAGCACCCGTCTTTCGGTTTCGGCATCGTTGTCGAGCCTCTCCTCGAGGATAGCGAGCAACTCCTCGGCCGACCTGCCGGTCGCGCACACCAGATACACGTGCCCGAACTTGTCTTCGTACGCGCGGTTTCCCGCCGCCAGCTTCTCGCGTACTTCGGTGCCCGCAGTGGTCACTGCGGCCTGCTCACGCTTCGACGACGGGTTGTCCGCAGTGCCCCCGATCCGGGGATGGCCGTCGAGTGCATGATCTATCTCGGCCTCCGGCAGCTCGGCAAGTACCCGATCTGCTCTGTCCAACAAAGAGTCTCGGCTGGCGAACGGTCTACCCTGGGCGACTCGACGGGCCCAGATCGAGGACGCGCAGCACTCGAACAGTGCATGCATCGCCTGTCGATCGGAGAGCTTGTTGAACCCGTCGAGTCCTATCCATTCGTGCAGCACATCTCGCTCGCTATCTGAAGTCGTTGATCCGGCCGAACCGCGCGGCCGCGATGGGGTTGGCGTCCGCAACCAGATCGTCGAACCGATAGTTCGCGATCTTGGCGATTTCGATCATCGCGAAAGATCGCTCCGCCGACGGCGCATTCTCCACCCGCGACCATCCGTTGGCCAGAACCCGATCGTAGCGTTCGGTCTCTCGGGCACAGATCACCAACGGGAATCCGAAGTGTCGCCGATACTCGGCGGCGAGCTGAACGATGTTCTCGTGTTCGTCCTCCTCGAGGTTGGACAATCCGACGTGATCGGCAGCGTTGAGGGTGCCCGTCGCATCCTCGCTGCCGAGGTCGGGGTAGCTGTTGATCAGCTCGATCTGTTCCTCGGTGGTTCCGGCCAACAAGGCTTCCTGGAATGCCTCACGCAGACCGTGGGCGTCGGCGAACGGGCGCTGCTGATACGCACGCTCGACGACCCACGGGGTGCCCTGCACCAGACCGCCGAACGTGGCGGCGAACTCCTCGGCCGACATCTCGTTGACCCGGTCGAGGGTGATACCTGCACCCGGACCGCCGGCCACGGCCTGACCACGATTTCCGATGTGGAAGAACAGCACGTTGAGGACGATGGCAGAGACGGCGCCCAGGACGATTCCGCTGCCGAACAGCATCTCGAGCCAATCCGGTACGCCCTGCGAAACGGTGGGTTGGATGGTGACGAGCATCGCCAGTCCGAGACTGGTGGCGACGATGATCAAGTTGCGATGGTCGGTGAAGTCCACCTTCGACAGAGTCTGGATTCCGACGACGGCGACCGTCGCGAACAGGGCCAGTGCGGCACCGCCCAGTACCGGTGGCGGGATGGAGGCGACGACGGCCGCCGTCTTCGGCAGCAGACCGAGCAGAATCATGATGCCGCCCGCGCTGGCGACCACCCACCGACTACGCACACCGGTCAGTCGGACCAGGCCGACGTTCTCCGAGAATGCCGTGTACGGGAACGAGTTGAACGTGCCGCCGATGACGGTGGCGACTCCATCGGCCCGCAGCGTGGCAGCGATGTCGTCCTTCTTGATGCGCTTGCCGACGATCTCACCCGTCGCATACACACTGCCGGTGGTTTCGACCGCGATGATGAGCATGACGACGATCATCGAAATGATGGCAACGACACTGAATTTGGGCACACCGAACAGGAAGGGCTGGGTGAATCCGACCCACGATGCTTCCGCGGTGCCGTCGAAGTTCATGTCCCCCAACACGAATGCGACGGCACTGCCGATGACCAGACCGAGCAAGACGGCGATGGTGGCCATGAAGCCCTTGAAGAACCGTTGGATCAGCACGATGATCAGCAGCGTTCCGATCGCGTACGCCATCCATCGACCGTTGGTCGGATCCTGTTCGTGTGTCGCAGGATTGGTCACCGCGTCGTTGACCGCTACCGGCAGCAACGCGACACCGATGATCGTGATGACGGTTCCGGTCACCACCGGTGGGAAGAAGCGCAGCAGCCTACTGAAGTACGGTGCCATGAAGAACGTGACCAGACCGGCGACGATGACGGCACCGTAGACGTACAGCAACCCCTCGGTGCCGCCGCCGTTGGCCAGTGCGATCGCGATCACCGGCGACACACCGGCAAACGTGACGCCCTGCAGAAGTGGGAGCCGGACACCGATCTTCCAGAACCCGACCGACTGAATGATCGACGCGATACCGCAGGTGAACAGGTCCGCGTTGATGAGATGGATCAGCTGTTCGTTGGTCAGCCCGATTGCACTGCCGATGATGATCGGTACGAGAACGGCACCGGCGTAGAACGCGACCACGTGTTGAAACCCGTACGCGGCCAATTTGGGAACAGGAAGCACTTCGTCGACGGGATGGACGCGCTTGCGTGTGATGGGCTTGACGGACATCGGTGGGCACCTCGCGGACGCAACAGGGTGGATTCCTGCGACGCTGCAGGAGAAGTGCACCAAGAATCGGTCATTGCGACCGCTGCCGCCAGTCGAGCGAGCACAAAGTTTCCGCCGCGCTCGAGGCGCGTGTTGTGCGATCATCCAACATTCGGCAGGACGACAGAAGGAGTGACGATGTCCGACGCTGTCGTGGGAGTGGTCCTGGCTGCAGGTGCCGGAACGCGATACGGATCGCCCAAAGTGCTCGCTCACGACGGGTTGTGGCTTCGCACGGCCGTGCAGGCACTGACCGATGGTGGTTGTGACCAGGTGATCGTTGTGCTGGGCGCGGCCGACGTCACTGTGCCCGATGGCGCGACCGCAGTACACGCTCCCCACTGGGAGCAGGGAATGAGCGCATCCTTCTCCGCCGGCTTGGCGGCCGCATCGGACGCGGAGTACGTGGTGGTTCACGTGGTCGACACACCCGACGTCGGACCGGAGGTCGTCCACGCCGTTCTCGACGCCGCACCGCGGACGGGTCTGGCCAGGGCCGTGTTCGACGGCCGCCCAGGTCACCCGGTCGTTCTGGCGCGTCGACACCTCGAGGCAGCTGCGGCATCGGCGTCGGGAGACTCGGGGGCGCGGGAGTTCTTGCGGGGGAGGGACGACGTGATCGCCGTCGAATGTTCGCAGTGGGCAACGGGAATCGACCACGACTACCGGTGAGCGGACGCCTCTCGTCCACTCGGGACTGGACTCTACGAAGGCGCTGTGTCCGGTGCACGGTGAGCGGACACCCAGTCTGCATGTGCGACCGAGCCCGCCTCCTCATCGACTACGAGGACCGGAGCCAGTAGAAGCGTCCCCGCGGGGACGCTCGGTCAAAGGACCTCGGCGGCAATGGCGTCGATCATGCCGTCGAACTGATGACCACCGGTCGGGAACTCGACCACCGTCGCCGACGGGAGCGCCTTCGAGTTCAGCGCCAGATGAGAAATGGGAACCACGTCGTCGTCTCGGCAGTGGACGAGCATCAGGTCGGTCTCGGGCTCTCGGTCGGTGAACGCGTAGTCGGCGATGTCCCACCCACGCGGAGTCCAGTCCGGCATCGCCAACAGAATGGCCCGCGCGGGCCATTCCCGGCGATGTTCTGTCAAGACCCTGACGAGGATCGATGCGCCGAAGGAATGCGCAATCACCGCATCGTCGGGTCCGAGTCGGTCCAGGTGCTGCCTAACCGGTTCGGCCCAGTCCTCGAAACCCATGGCGGTGTCGGACAGCTCCGGCATCCGAAGTTCGAGACGCAGAGCTCCAGCCAACCCGTGCGCCAGCTCCGCGTCGTCGACGAATCCGCCGGCACCGTGAACGAACAGAAGTCGACCGACCATGCGGGGTTCCTCTCCTCGGCAATGCTGTCACTGAAGAAGACCGGTGCTCGCCCGTGAATTCACCGGTCGACACACCATCCTGTCGTGCGCGTTTTGCGTACCCCGGGGTACGCAAAACGCGCACAAAGGGTTGACGCACCACAGTGCCTCGTGGAACCATCTGGCGCAGCGTCGCGTGTCGATGACGGACTGCGTCAGGCATGGAGGCGTCGTACTGCCCAGGAGGCAGCGCATGTCCATTTCGTTCGATCACACCATCATCGTTGCGAAGAGCAGTTCCGATTCTGCTGCGTTCTTTCGCGAGCTGTTCGCTCTCCCGGAGGCGCCGTCATGGGGGCCGTTCGTCAACGTCCAACTCACCGACGGCACGCTCGTTCAGTTCGCCGAGCCCCCCTTCGACGATATTCAGTGTCAGCACTATGCCTTTCGGGTCAGTGACGATCTGTTCGACGCGGCCTACACCAGGCTGGTCGACCGCGGCGTCGAGCACTGGGCCGATCCTCGGATGACCGAACCCGGCACTGTCAACACCGACCACGGTGGCCGCGGAGTGTACTTCCGCGACCCGACCGGGCACTTCTTCGAGATGCTGACGCACTCCTACCTGTCGACGCCGGGTGAGCCGGTACCGTAGCCACTGTGACCGAGCAGCAGCATGTTTCGATGACGAGGGCCGCCTACGACACCGTTGCCGAGAGCTACGCCGACCTGGTTCGCGACGAACTCGACGGGCGACATCTCGAGCACGGACTGTTGGCGACATTTGCGGACCGAGTGTCGAGCGGCGACGTTCTCGAAGTGGGATGCGGAACCGGCCGCATCACCGAACATTTGCACTGCCTCGGCGTCGACGTAGCAGGAATGGATCTGTCGCCCAACATGATCGAGGTCGCGCGGCGCGAACACCCACACCTGCGATTCGAGGTCGGATCGATGGAGGAATTGGAGGCGGGGGACAGCACCCTGGCGGGGATCGTCGCCTGGTACTCGATCATCCACACGCCTCCGCACCAATTGTCGACGATATTCGCCGAATTGCATCGGGTGCTGGTGCCGGAAGGTCTGCTGCTGTTGGCATTTCAAGCAGGCAACGAGCGAGTCCGACTCGAGCAGGCGTACGGACACTCGGTCTCGTACGACGCATACCGACTCGACCCGGACGCGGTCGCGGGCATGCTCGTCGAGGCGAACTTCGAGGTGGACGTCCGCGTGCATCGAGCTCCGATGGGATACGAGTCGACATCGCAGGCATTTCTGTTGGCCCGCAAGCGAACATCGTGACGTCTCGAGACCGGTAGGATCTGCCCGATGTGCGCACCCCGTCCACGCGTTCTGTTCGTGACCGACTTGGCGTATGTGTCGAGGGGCCGACGTTACTGCGACGAAGACATCTTCTTGTCTTCGCAGCTTCGTGAGTGGGTCGACATCGCGCTGTGTCACCCGCTCGATGCGCTGGCACTGATGGATGGATTCGATGCTGTCGTTATCCGGAACTCCGGACCTGTGCCGGGATACCAGGAAGCGTTCGACGCGTTTGCTCGCCATGCGCGCGAGAACGGCACGAAGGTTTTCACCCAGCTGACCGGCAAAGGCGACCAGAGAGGAAAGCAGTACCTGGTCGATCTTTTCGCAGATGGTTTTCCGGTCATACCTACCGTCGACGATCCGCGGGGCGTCTCGCGCTTACCCGAGGTGAATACCTATGTGGTGAAACCGAAATGGGGTGCCGACTCGATCGGCATGCGTCAGATCGGACGCGCCGAACTGTCGGAAGTCGAGCCGGGCACATTGATTCAGCCGCGGATCGATTTTGTCTACGAAGTGTCGTTCTACTTCATCGGCCGCACAGTGCAATACGCCCTGTACGCCCCGGACCCCGGCCGACGTTGGGAGTTGGAGCCGTACTCGAGTACTGCTCAGGACGAAGAGTTCGCGCAACGTTTCGTCGACTGGAACGACATCGACCACGGAATCACGAGAGTGGACGCATGCCGCACCGTCGACGGAACGCTGCTGTTGGTCGAGCTCGAAGACCTGAACCCGTACCTCTCACTCGACCGGCTGCCCGAAACGGCGCGTCGACACTTCGTGAGCAACATGGCGGACGCGATCGTAGCGCTCTGTGCTCAACCGTAGCGGGCGAAAGAAGTCGTGATTCTCGGACCGAACGACGCGGTATCGCGTCGCCCCTCGCGAATCGTGGTGGCAGGAACATCCGGTTCCGGTAAGACCACGGTGTCGGCTCGTCTCGGATCGATTCTGGGAATCGAACACATCGAGATCGACAGCCTCTATCACGGGCCTGACTGGACGCCCCGTGTCACGTTCGAGCAGGACGTGAAGGAGTTCATCGCCCGCCCGGCCTGGGTCACCGAGTGGCAGTACAGCGTTGTGCGGGATCGACTCGCCGATCGGGCCGACCTCTGCCTGTGGCTCGATCTGCCTCGTCGAACGGTGATGCGGCAGATCGTCTTCCGCACGCTCCGTCGTCGGGTCGGTCGAACAGTGCTGTGGAACGGCAACTTCGAGCCACCGCTGCATTGCATACTTTTCGATCGCGATCACATCGTCCGGTGGGCCTGGAACACGCATCGGATGACGGCCGCGCACGTTCAGCAACTGAACATGCGCCGACCGGACCTGACGATCGTGCGATTCCGATCGCACGCAGAAGTGAACAGGTGGCTGGCCGATCGACTGCTTCCGGCGGCGAGGATCTGAACTGCGTCTGTCAGCAGTTGAGTCGGTCGGCAAGGGACTCGATCGAGTCTGCGCTGTAGGTCCACTCGGCTTCGGGAGCAAGGTCGAACGTCTGCGTAGGGCCGTGTTCCAGCGGGCGAGCGACAAATGCGGTGGCGAAGCCACACTCGGCTGCGGCGGCGAGGTCGCTGTTGTGGGCGGCAACCATCATGCACTCGTCGGGACGGAGCCCGAGGATGTCCGCGGTATGCAGGTAGGCGTCGGGCATGGGCTTGTACGCCTGCACCGGTTCTGCGCCGAGGATGGCGTCCCAGGGAAGGCCGGCATTCTTGGCCATGTCCAGCAGCAGAGAGATGTTGCCGTTCGAGAGCGGTGCTACGACGAACTCGGTGCGCAGCCGCGTGAGCCCGGGAACGGAATCGGGCCACGGCTCCAGTCGATGCCACGCGAAATTGAGTGCGGTCGTGGCGTCCGCATCCAGGTCGATCTCGAACTCGGAGAGCACCGTTCGCAGGGACTCCAGGTGCAGTACGTCCAACCGAGTGAAAGGTCGCCCACCGGACCGCACCTGTTCCATGGCCGGTTGATAGAGGCTCCGCCACCGATCGGCAAACCGATAGCTGTCGACTCCCGGACCGCAGATTTCGGAGACCTCGCGGGCGATGCTCGTGCGCCAATCGACGACGGTGCCGAAGACGTCGAACAGCAGCGCTTTCAACGCTTCTTCTTCTTTTTCTTCTTGTCCGCCGGATGTCCTACCGCAGACAGGATGGCTCCGGCCAGCGGAATGAGAAGGAAGAAAAGCCACTTCTGGTCGAAATCGGTGAGAAAGAACAGAGCAAGTGATCCGAAGATGACGATCGGCATCACCACTGCAGCCCAATCGATTCCGCGGTCCTTCACGGCCGGTGCGTCGGTGCCGGATCGAGCGACCGACGCAGTGCCGGACGCGGCAGGGAGGTCGACGAATACCGATTCGAGCTGTCCACGCGTCGTCGCGGATGCGATTGTGGCACTGCGCTCGTCGAATTCGGGAACCGTCAGGCGGCCCTCGCTGAAGTGCTGACCCAGCACATCGAGGGCCTTCTCCCGATCAGCGGTACCGATACGTATTTCCGGAAGCTCGGACATTGCTACAGGGTAGCGCTATCCGCGCCGCCGTTCGATGCCGAAAGTCGCCCGGGGGTCGATCCGTTCGGCATCGAACGTCGGTGTCACTTGATTTCTGCGAGGACGGTGCCTTGGGTGATGGCGTCGCCTGCGGTGACGCTCAGGCCGGTGATGGTGCCTGCTTTGTGGGCGGTGACGGGGTTTTCCATTTTCATCGCTTCCAGGACGGCGACGAGGTCACCGGCGGCGACTTCCTGGCCTTCGTCGACGGCGACTTTGACCACGGTGCCCTGCATCGGTGCGGTCACCGAGTCACCGGATGCTGCGCCGGCTCCGGCACCGCCACGGGTGCGGGCCTTGGGCTTGCGCCGTACCGCACCGGCATTCCCGCCGCTACCACCGCCGGGGGTGAGCTCGCCCGGGAGGGAGACCTCGACGCGTCGGCCCCCGACCTCGACGATGACGGACTGCCGGGGCAGGGCCTCGTCGTCGTCGATCGGTTGCCCGGCGGTGAACGGGGGA
>NZ_NOZG01000031.1:0-139586 GCF_002258575.1 Rhodococcus sp. 05-2254-5
GCATCCGCCCTGGTGGGGGTGGGTCAGGTTCGGTGGGGGTCCAGATCGCGAGTTCGTTCTGTCTGTGGGTGCGCAGATCCTCGACGTACGGGACTCGCCACACAGCTGGTGCTGCGGAGGCGACGACGTCCGCCCATCGGCGCAGGGTCTTGGGGAGTGGGCCGGGGGCGTCGGGAACAAGGACCAGTCCGAGGAGAGTGCAGTCGCCGACGAGGCCGGCCTGAGCTTGCAGGAGAAGGTCGTGGGCAGCGTCAAGGCCGGCCCGGTCCGTACGGCACACGACCACGACGTTGCGGTGCCGGTCGGCTGCGGGCCAGCCCCGGCGAGCATCGCCCGCCGGGGCCCAGATCTGAGCGAGTGTGCCTGCGCCGGAGCGCCCGTGAGCGGCGAGGAGCCACATCACGGGCGGGCGACCGTGGACTGCAACCGGGTCGTCGTGAATCGGTGCTCGGCGTGAGGGCGGCGGTATCCGCAGCCCGGCCGGGGTGACCGACACGTCGTCGTCTCGGTAATAGTCATGGTGCTCAGCTGGTTGTGCGGCCATCTCGGGCGCACCTCCTTCTCCGGCGTTCTCGGTCACCGAGTGGTGGTTGGTGAGACGGTGGTCGGCACAGCGGCAGAAACAGAGGGGGTCGTCGTGGTGGCCGCTGAGGTCGTCGTTGCGGTTCCGGTGGTTCCGACGGTGGCGTGGGCGGCGAGGATGCTGCCGGCACTGCGGACGGTGTCGGTGGTGGCGAACAAGGCCGCGCCTTGTTTGATCACTGCCCCGACCTTGTCTGCGAGGCTCTGATCGCCGGTCAGGTCGGCGGCGAGTGCGACGATCCACCGCACGGTCAGCTCGACGGGGGTCTCACCTTTGGATCCGACCGGAACGCTGTCGTAGGAGCCGTGTTTGGTGGCGGTGTTCCAGTACGAGGTGTCGGTGACGAGCTGCGCGAGACCGGCGTTCTCGTCGATGGTGTTCGACACTTCCTTGAACGCGACGTCGACGGCCGAGTCGATGGTCGCCGGGGGTACGAGCTTGACCGCTGAGGACAGCACTTTGGTGGCGAGTATGCCGAGGGCTGCGGGTGGGTTGGTCAGGCCGACGGTGGCGAGCTGGCCGATCGTTTCGGGGGTGATGACGTCCTTGGCGACGGTGATCGCCGCCCCGATGGCCATACCGGCGATCTTGGTGACCGCACCGACCGCTTCGTCGATCATCTCGTCGGTCGAGGTTGCGGACGGGTCGGAGTACTTCGCCATCTTCGACAGCACTGTTTCCGAGGACGAGTTGACCTCGAATCGGCCTGCCTTGGAGTCGAAGTCGATGTTGTCGTTGATCACCGACGCGCCGGTCATCAGGGCGGTGCGTCCGACGGCGGTGGAGACGTCGGTGAGGATCCGGACGGGGTCGCGGGTGTCCATCGAGGACTGTCCGGCGATGGATGCCACCAGCTTGGCGGCGGGGGCGTCGATGGGGGTGTCGCACGCGAGATCGCCTGCGGTGCAGTACGAGGCGACCCGGTCGGAGACTGCGCCGAATCCGGCGATTTTCGGTGTCGGTGCGATACCGCCGCCTGCGGGGGCGGCTGCGGCGACGGCCGGGGCGAGTTGGACGGTGTCCACTGCTGCACCGCTCGTTCCCGGTGCCGGGGCGGGGGTGGAGCCGCCGCCGGCGATGACGTCTTCACCTTCGGAGCGGGTGGGGTCGGAGAACAGTGCTGCGCCGGCGAAGTGGTCGGCGTCGACGGGGCCGGTTCCTGCCCCGATGTCACGGGTGACCTGGGAGGCGACCTCGCCGCCCTGGGAGTAGCCGGAGAGGAAGACTTTGGTGCCGGGGCAGCGTGCGGCGATGTCGGAGATCATCTTGGTGGTGTTCTCGACGCCGATGTCGACGGACTGGGCGTAGGGAACGGCGGAGCGATCGCCGGGCTTGCCGCCGAAACTCGCCGGGTACGGGACATAGCTGCGTTCGAGAGCGGGTCCGTCGCCGGAGTTCGCATCACGCATCGCCGGGACGGTCAGGCGGGAGAAGAAGCCCGAATCGGTGTCGGGTGAGGAGTTCTCGTCGATCTCGGTGGTGCCGGGGACGACGACGAGATGCAGTACCGGGCAGTTGCCGTCGGTGCTGGATTGGCTGGTGGTCGTCGATCCTGACGGGGTGGGAGTGGCGGAGGGCTGCGCGGCCGCGACGCCGCTGGCGGAGACCGCGACCGTCATCGCTGCGGTGGCGGCGAGCAGGCGCGGAGTGAGGCGGCGAACCTGGTCGATGGATGTGTGCACGGTTTCTCTCTTCTTCGGTGGGGTCCAGCAGATGTGCCTGGTCATAAGGGGTCAGCGCGGGACGATGGCGGAGATGAGCGTTGTGCCGTCCTGCTGCTCGGTGGTGGTGATCCGTTGGCGGCTCATGCGGCCGTCGATGCCGGGTCCGCGTTCGACGACGGTGACGTCGTAGATCCCGGCGTCGATCGGGTCGGCCAGGACACAGAACTCGATGTCGGGTTCGAGCTGGTCGATCCCCTGCTGGAGTCTCTGCGCGGACGCCATCACCGCGTCCGGTGCACCTGCTGCGCGGGCTGCGGCACCGTCGCGGTCGAAGTAAAAGGCCTTCTCGAACCGCCAGATCGCCACCGCGCCAGGGTCGTCACTGTCTTCGGTGACCGGGTCACCGTCGGCTTGGCCCTTGCACCAGGTGACATCGGCGGCGGCGGCACCGGCGGCAGCGGGGGCCGCCGATGTGGGAAGGGTTGTGGTGGTGACGATGTCGGCGGGAAGCAGTGCGGCAGGGGCCTGCGGTTCGTCACCGACGCCGGTGAGGACCAGAGCTGCTCCCAAGCCTCCTCCGACCAGAACCGCGAGTGCAGTCGTGACGGCGACAGCGGAGCGGTGACGTCGCCACCAGGACTGCGAAGGTGTGGGCGCGGCGTAGGGGCCTCCAGTGCGAAGTAGAGAGGTCCGTTCGTCGAAGGAGCTGTATCCGTCCGTTGGCCGTGCTGGGTCCACGTCGTCCGCAGAGTCGCCTGCGAACCAGTCGTCGTCGGGATCGTCGTCGGTATGGTGCTGGTCGGTCAGGACGGTCAGTCTGCGCTCGGACGCTGCAGCGGCAGTCTCTGTGTCGGCGACGATAGGGTCGGCGAACCAATCATCGGAGCTGTCGTCGGGGGTCTCTCGAGGTGCCACAACAGGGCCTTTCCGAGTGTCGAAGTGCAGGAACGGGATCGAACCTTCGGATACAGCCCGCCCACCGGTACGGTCGGGCTGTACCCGGAGATCAGATCGCGAGGTTCAGGCCTGCCAGGGCAGCGTTCGCCTGGTCGAGAACCGGTGCGACGGCGGTGTTCACCGCAGCGACGGTGTCAGCCACAGCGGGCTGCTCGAGCACCGTCGAGGTGAACTGCGCGGCCTGCTCGAAGGCCGGTTCGGTCCACACCGGGGCGTCGATGACGCTCTGAACGCTGGGGGCATCCAGTGCCAGCGGCGCGGCGGTGACCGGCGGGGCCGGGGGTGCCGGTACGGCCTCGGGTGCCGGGAGCGGGGCGGGCTCTTCGATGATCTGCTGCTCACCGCCGAGGACGGTGGCACCGAGAACGCCGCCGATCGCAGCGCCTGCACCGGTCAGACCGAGAACGATCGGTGCCGACAGGGCGGCACCCACGCCTGCCCCGGCCAGTGCGGCTGCGCCGGGGATGAAGACCCAGCCGACCGGTCCGCCCCAGACAATGGCTCCGGTGCCGGTAGTGGCTGCGACGCCGAGTCCGCCGCCGATCGCAGCGGCGGTACCGGTGATGACTGCGGCCGGGACGGCGGATGCGGCAAGGCCGGCCGCGCCACCGGCGACGACGCCGGTGATGGTGCCCGCAGCGATCCGGTCCGCGCGGGATGCGTCGGCGAATCCGTTGTCCACGAGCCAGTTTCCGCCGTCGGCCTGGATTGCGGCTCCGGTGTTGTTGAACTGCTCGACCAGGTTCGGATCGAGCAGGTTCGGGTCGTACGGCACGAGCTCGCCGCCGACGAGGACATAGCCCTCGGGTGCGTCGATCGGTGCGATGACCTTGCGCTGCACAGTCGGAACCGGCGGCGGGGACGGCGGGGCCGCTTGCACGGCAGGCGGTGCATCGGTCGGCGCGGCCTGCGGCGCGGGAGCCGGCTCGTAGTAGGTGTTCTGGTACGAGGACTGCTGATTACCGGACCTGTAGTCGTCGTAGCTACGCCACTGGGACTGCTGGACCTGAGGTGAGGCCTGGTAGCCGGGCAGGAACTGGCGTTCCTGGTTCGGGGCCGGCGGCGGCGCGACGGGAGTGGTGTCGGTGGTTCCGGACTGGGCGGTGTCGGGTGCGGTGACGAAGTCCTGCGGTGCTGCGTGTGCGGTCGCGGTGCCCCACGCGAGGGCGACGGCCACGGGAACGGCAGTGAGAACGAGAGCCCGGTCCCTGCGGCTGCGGTGACGCCCACCAATTCCTTGCTGAGGAGACATTGTGTGGCTGTGCCTTTCGTAAGCCGCTGTGATGCAGCGGTATTGGGTGATGTGTGACAGGAGTGGTTGATGGTGGAACCACCACCGTCCGCGCTGGGGAACGACCGAAAACGAGGGTCAGCCTTCGGGCGAACCCTCAGCGCGGACGGGTGATGCCTTGGGAGTGGATGCCAGCGGGCGTCCGTTGCACGCTGGCATCCACGAGCACTCAGCCCAGTAGGCCGAGCCAGAACCAGAGCTGCGAGAAGATCCAAGGCATCGGGCGTATTCCTTTCTGTTAGTAAGGAGTTGTGGAATGTGTTCGATGTCCCGGCGGGGTAGCGCAGTTCGGCACACGATGAGGTCGAAGCGTCACCATGCGACCCTCGCGCCGGTCCACCAATTGAGGGGCTACACGGGAGCCTCAGTGCAGTGAGTTCGCCGCGTAGACCCTCGCGACTGATCGCCTCTTCAGGCGTCAGTCGAGATTGGGGGTACTAGGCCACGTGGCTGAAGAGCGGAGACCGTGGGAGTGGTTCCAGGAACGTCGCATTGGCGTCAGTCCATTCACCAATCACCGCGCCCGTCTCTTCGCAGATCAGCCTGTGGTGGCTGTGGTGGGGCACGGCTGGGAGCGAACACACGGCCAGGCCCGCAACACGGTCGTTGACCGAGGGGCAGAGGGCGATGCCGGGATTGCAGGTGGAGCCCGGATGTAACGTTCGCGGTTGCGCGACAGATGTCATAGGTGTCTCCGATCCGATTGCGGTTCTGCTAGATCCGCTTAGGCTGGGAGAGCCCCTGCGGATACAAGTTGGGCCCGATATTGGGGCTTTGTTCTGTAGGTGGAGGGGACTCCGGATGCGTTTCGGGACGACCAATCACGGCGCATCTGGAGTCTGCTAATTCGAGTTACTCTGAGCCAGTCGGCTTCTCGCTTTCTTTGGCGCATCAGTGATGCGTAGACGCTGTGGTTGATGCGGTGTGCGTCTGTAAGCCGAATCTTGCTCTGCCGACGCCCCGGGGGTGAACCTCAGTTGCATCGTCTAAACAACTGTATCTATACACTAGCATCAAAACATGCTTTATGTGCTACCGAATTGGGACAAGTGGCATCGTGTCCTCTCGTGAGGTTCCATCGGTGAGGCGTCGGTTGCGTGGTTTCGCACCTGACAAGCTGCGGGCACGACGAATTGAACTCAAGCTGAGTGGTGCCGAGGTTGCGCGCGTTCTCGGAGTGGCTTTGACGACGTACTCACAATGGGAGCGAGGCCAGTCCCATCCCCGTATAGACACTCTTGCTCGATGCGCTAAGGAATTCGGGTGCGAGATCAGCGATTTCGTCTCAGTGCCGGAGGACGAGGAATACCTCGGTGATCTGCGAATATCCAGGGGGCTGACCCAGGGGATGCTCGCGAGCGAAATCGGCGTCAGTAGCCAGTACATCGGGGCGCTCGAGCGCGGGCAGAGCAAACTGAGCGCGCCGGCCGCCCGCCAGATAGCGGAAGCGTTGGGGTACCCGGCGCAACGGGTCAGCGAGGCATACGAGCGCGTGCGGAAGCGGCCACGGGGCGAACCGGCCTGAGTAGGGACCTGACTCTGGATCGACATTCTGGCTCCAAGACGCGTGCTTGTTAGCCACGTGAAATATGTTCCACGTGGTGCTCAAAGGCTGCGTCTGAGGGCCATGCGGCCGACAGGAAATCTTCAACTCTTCGGGAGAGCGGAAGGTGCCGAGGGCGAAGCTATCACGATCAGTTAGGGAGTGGGAACCTCGAGCACCTGCTCGGAAGGTTGTAGCGCGGGGAGCACCGCAAGGACCAGCCGGTCACCAAGCTGTCCAGGGTAGGGCCTTAGTTCGAGTCGGGTTTGCTGCCACTTCCAGCCGGTCGCGTCGCCGCCGTCGATTGCACGGACGCGTACATCAGCTGACACAGGTGACGTATCGTGAGTCCACTTTTCCAGAGCGTCTGACAGTGTCGCTCGGTCGTCGTCGTGCAACACGCCACAGCCGCTTGTGAGGTCACGCCATTTCACCCAGGTTGGAGCTTCCGGTAACCACATTGTCAAAATCCCGGTTCGGCCGTCGAATACAGCGATGCGTGTTCCACCGCTCTCGAGGCCGCTCGGCATTCCCAGCTCAGCCAATGTCGGTTTGTCGGGTTCCGTTGTGTCTGTCACGTCGTGCCATAGCAGCCTGAGGCCGACGTTGGGAGGGTCAGTTCTCCCCCTCCCCCAGCAATGCCAACGCATGATTCGGCCATCTGCGTGGAGAACGGACATCGGGCCCTCCCACTTCTGACCGTGTGTAGGAACCAACGCCTGGGCGAACAACTCCTCGGACCCATCGAATTTGACAGCCTTGGCGTTGTACTCAGCCGGGGTTCGTTCTGGTACGTGATCAGCAGCAGAGACGCCGGACATCGCGGAAGCCTCGACTGTCTGCTCGATGACGGTGCGTTCGAGTAGCCAGGCTATTCCGGAAACGATGCGCACAGGATCGGGTTCGACCTCCGGGTCCCCCACCCAGACCTGTATGCCGTGGGTTTCCCCTGACGGCCCCAGAACTGGTACTGCGCGTATGCGAGCTTCACGCCGACGGCCTTTGAAGAGCACATCTTGCTGGGCGCGAGAACTGCGCGTGAGTTCCAGAAAACCAGGTAGATCGAACTCAGGCCCAGGTGACAAGCGATCGATTTTGGTCCAATCTCGGACCTTCCCCCCAGTACTGATGACTGTCATCTGTCCCGGCACCAGAGTTTCCACCAGGTGCCAGCTGTTCACGGTGTCCACAGGTTCCCCCTCCTGATCGACTTAGACCGACGACGGTACAGTCACAGCCGCCGCGAAACAGAAAGTCTGACGCCGTGTGGCCTCATTGTCACTGCTTCGCGCACATCGAGCTGGTAACCGGGGTCTGCCCGAATCTCGTACCGACGAGCGATGGACGCCAACGCAAGCACCGCCTCGTGTAAGGCGAATTGGCGGCCGATACACGCTCGCAGACCAGTGCCCCAAGGCTTGTAGATGCGGCGGTTGGTGTCGCTGGCCTGGCCTGTGGCGAACCGGTCGGGGTTGAACTTGTCTGCCTCTGGCCCCCACTCCGGTGAGCGATGCAGCTGTGGAAGGAGAACAAACACCCAACCCTCCGGTACCTCGTACCCGCCCAGCGAAGTTGCTCCGCGCTCACGAGCCTTGCGGAAGTAGCCGGGTGCAGCGGGCCACAAGCGGAGAGTTTCGTCGACTACATGTCGTGTCCGTCGCAGCTTGGGTACATTCTCGAACTCGATGTCGGTGCCATCAGGAGCGACGGCGTCAACTTCGGCCCGTATCCGCTGCATCTCATCGGGCCGCGTGCTCAGGAAATGCAACGCAAAGGCGATGGTCGATGCTGTTGTCTCGTTCCCCGCGATCAAAAAAGTGATGATCTGATTGCGGATGTTCTCCAGGGCCAGTCTGTCGCCCGTATCGGGGTCTGGCGTGCTGAGCATATGTTCGAGCAGATCCGGAGATGTTTTGCTGGAGTCAGGCTGGGCCATTCGCTGTTCGATCAGGGAGTCGACAGTGTGGCGTATGAACTGGAGGTCCTCATCGTGCTGCCTCGTCGCCCTTCGTCCTAAGACAGAGCGGATGATCGGCACATCGTTCGATGACTTGTTCACATAGTGAAGGACGCGAGCGATGGCGTCCGCAAAGGGCACGGCCTGGCGAAACGAGCCAAAATCATGCGACAGGGCGCAACGCCCGATCACGTCGAAGGTCAGCTTTGAGCACTCGTCGTAGGCGTCTACCGGACCAGATCCGCTATCCCACGAGGTCAGAAGTTCGTTGACTGATTCCTGCATGGCTTCGTGGTAACCGCGCATGGCCCCTTTGCTGAACGCCGGCCCTAAAACAGCATGCGCGCTATGCCAGTTCGGCTCCGAGTTGAACGCGGTGAACAGACCGTCTTCGCCGATGGCGCGTAGCTTGCGATGTGGCAGGGCGAGAAATTTTGCCCAGTACTTCTCGTCGTTCACTTCCGCGACAAGCTCCGGTTCCGAGACGACCACGAGTCGGTGGCCGAAAATCTTGCGTTCGTAGATCCCCCCTAGCTCGGTGGCCATTGCCATCTCTTTCTGAACCGGCTTGGCAGTATCGAGGCCAACGATGTCTCCGGCAAACGGCAACCGGTAGCGCGGATGAGGCAGAGTCTTCGAGATGGTTTGGGCGATCTCCATGCCAGATAGTGTCCACCACGTCCACAGACTTTGGTCGACGGCCATTATGTGACGCAGCTGCGAGAGTGGACCGGCAGCGCGTGAAGACCGTTTGAATGACAGAGGTGTAATTCCTGGTGACTTCCTCGGCGTGTCTCAACGCTTCGAAAATGATTCTGGTTCAGGATAGACACCGGTTGGGACCGCGGAAGTAGACGAAGGAGGCCGTGCCATGCCGATGCCCAGTAAGGGTGACCGGACGTCACTGACTGTCCGACTGCCGTCGGAGCTGATTGACACGCTCAAGGCGCAGCGAAGCTCGGCTGGTGCGACATCTCTGAGTCAGTACGTCGCTGATCTGATCGCGATTGCCAGCGACCGCGAAGATCTTGCGCGCGAACTGAATCGCGCGCATGAACAGGGGGTACTGCCCTTGACTGCGTAGCCGTCTCGACCTGAATCGACATTCGGGTCTTAGTCCAACTAAATCTACGCAGCACCTTGAGATGACAAAAACCCCCGGCGTGCGGGCCGAGGGCTTCTGAAGTCAGAGAAGCGAGTGACTAGCTCGCAACTCGTTCTGTGTTGCTTTCCCCGAAGGGACTGTCTTGGCGGACATGTCTCAGGGTACATCGTGCCCTGAAGTAGGTACAAGATTGAATGCTCGTGTCGTCCACCCGGATGCGACTGCGGACCGGCTGTGGCATCGATTCGCACCAGCCATTGCTGCTCGCCGATCGATGCGTCTCTACGACCCGACGACACGTAAATACGTGTCCGCGGGGCCGCTGACGGTCAAACGGCCGGCACTGCCAGCAGCTGTACCGCTGTTCTCACGCGAGCGCGCCTGCATCGTTGCCCTGGACTTCGACACCAAACACCACGGCCACGCCTGCGTTGTCGCCGACGTGACGCGTCTGCTGGCCTGGTTGACCGAATGCGGTGGCCGCGCCGTCGTCGACCAATCGACCAGCGGCGGCCGACACGTACTGATACCGCTGGCACCGGGAAGAACAGTCACCGCCGGCGAGATCCGGCCACTGCTACGTCTTCTTGCAGCGAGACTTCCCACGTTGGACATCACACCGATGACCAACCACAAAACCGGGTGCATCACCGTGCCGGGCTCGCAGTGCAAAGAAGGTGGCTACCGCACCCTCGTCGACCTCGACCCGGCTACAGCGGCCGACATCCTGACCGTCGGGTCCGATGCCGGCACACTCCAACGCCTCGAAGCCCTGCTCGGAGGAACGGGCCGCACGGTCACCAGCCCGATCGACACCCACATCCGCGCCGAGACGTCCACTGAACGCGTCCTCGGCAGCAGCGATGACGCCCGGCTGCACCCACGTTTCTGCCGTTCCGCCCCGCCGCCTCGCTGCGTCCTCGACTTCGCCAGCACCGGCCGCATCGACACCCGCCGCTGGCCCTCACGCTCGGAAGCACGCCAATCCGTCATCACCCACGCAGTCCTCGCCGGAGCCAGCGCCACCGACATCCTCACCCGCGTCACCGAACCCGCGTGGGCGGGTGTGCGTGCCGCATACGCCCGCTACGCCGAACCCGAACGCGCCATCCGCCGCGACACTGCCCGCGCACTCGACTGGGCCGCATCGACACTCCCCGACCCAGTCCGGGATACCGGGCACAAGCAAAAGCACACAGGGGGTACCTACGACCCGGTACTTCGTTCATGGCTCACCCACGCTCAAACCTGGGTCGCCTCCGAGTTTCATCATCGCCGGGATCGCTGGACCACCCATGCAGTCGTTCAAGCACTGGCGTGGGCTGCCGCAGTGTCAGGGCAGATAGTGGAAGGCGTCCCCACTGTCGGTGTCGGTGGGCGGTCACTGTCCATCGCCGCCGGCATGCTCCCCGAATCGACGGTGTGGTCCGTTCTGGAGCGGCTGCGGGACATGGAAGGCTCACCGCTGTTGCTGATCGAACGCGGAGTCGGCCAGAACCCCGACCGGTACGCACTAGTGCCCACACATGCTGGACGAGCGGCGGTAGTCGACACCGCGGCAGGGCCAGCCGAGGTCGAATCGGTACACCCGGCGTGGAGTGTCATCGGCTGGCGTCACCGCATCCTCTACGACGCAGTCCTCGCCGCAGCAGAGCCCCAGACCCCGGACGAGTTGTTCACCGCCATCAGGATGGGACGCACCAGCGGATACGAGGCCCTGTTGGATCTGCGCGTGGCCGGGCTCCTCACAATCGAGAACACCCACATCGGTATCGGGCCCGTCGAACTCGACGACATCGGCCATCGTCACGGCCTCACCTCGGCCGTCCGTGCCCGCATCGTGCGCCACCGAGCCGAACGCATCGTCTGGCGAGAATGGCTTGCAGCCCGCGAGGAAGCACGCACCCCGCCGGAGCCCGATCGGTCGGTGTTCGCGGTCGCCGACGATCACCCGGCCGACTTACCCGACCACGACTACATCCTGGCCGTGATGAACACCGGCCCACCGGACCCGTTCTAACGCACCGTGTATCGGCCACGAGTCCAGGGTGATACCGAGCGCCGGCCTTGTTCGCGTTACTCGCCCTGGCCCTCCCCCCCAGCGCGGCTGGATGCTGCAACGCCGGACCGAACTGGACTCTTTGTGCAACGGCGCTGTGTGGATGCTGGGCTGCGTGAGCAATCGACGTGCTCGATGTCGATCCAGTCGACGTCCTTGGGTGTCGAGGTCAGATAATCGGTGCGTTGGGTTGGCGGCGGATGAAGTCCGCCATCCCGGGGACGGTGAACGCAACCAGGCCGCGGGCCGGCGACCAGATGAGTCCTTTGCGTATGCAGGAGTCACGGTGCGGTGCCATCGACTGCGGGTTCGATCCGAGGGCCTCGGCGAGGGCTGCCGTCCGCGGAGTATCGGTTCCGCTGCGTGCGATGGCCACCAGATAGCGTTTCTCGGCTTCGGTGGCCCGTAGCCACCGTGAGCTGTAGAAGCCGGAATCGAGCGAGGCGTGGCCGGTGTCGACGGCGTCCTCGGCGTCGGCGAGTGTGAACGGGGACTGCTGGGCTGCCTGCCAGAGCTCGTGACCGAACACCTGAAGGAAGTACGGGTATCCATCGCTCGCCGCGACGACGTAGTCGGTTGCCTCGGCGTCGATGTCCTGGTTCAGCCGGGTGATGGGGGTGACGATCGCATCGCGGGCCTGATCGTCGGCGAGAGGACCGATGGTCCTGTAGTCGAACTGGCGCTCGGCGTACGAGCGTGCGTCGGCCAATGCTTGCGCAAGGTTCGGCAGGCCGGCACCGCACACGAAGAACGGCCACTCGCGTTGGGCCGCGCGGTGCTGGGTAGCCAGGATCACCTGCAGGAGCGCCGGCTCGAGTTCCTGCATCTCGTCGATGAACAGCCCCAGCGCGGTGCCGTCCTTGCGGAGTTCTTCGGTGAGATCTTCGACGAGGTCCTCGAATTCGACCCCCAGGCTTGGTTTCTCGGCACCGGCGGAGCGGGCGAGCTCGACTCCGACACCGAACGCGGTGGCGGACATCGAGAATTCTTCGGTCAACTGCCGGATCTTGTCCGCCACCGGGCCGGCGAACTGACGACGGCGTACAGCGCGAGAGATATCTTTGGCGATACGCCTCCGCAGGGCCTCGGCACCTTCCACACTGGTCTGAGCTTCGACCTCGACCACCACCCAGTTGTGGCGGCGAGCCTGGTCCGCCATGGTCGCCAACAGCGTGGTCTTCCCTACCCCTCGAAGCCCCTGCAGCATCAACCCACGGTCGTAGCGGCGTTGTTTCGCGCGTGTGATCAACAGGTCGAAGCGTTCGAGCTCGGCGGTACGCCCGACGAGTTCGGGGGGTCGGGTGCCGGACCCGGGTGTGAAGGGGTTCAGTCCGTACTCCATGCATTCAGACTATCGGATTGTATGTATCTGTATAGCATTCAGTCTTATATAGTTGGATACATTCCGATAGATCATCGGCTGGGTGCAGATCTGGCGGACTACGTCGACAAGCAGCACCTGCTGCAGGAGCAAATACGGTGACAACCTTGCGGTGTCGATGTCGGCCGATGCGTGAACAGTGGATACGCACCGTCAAGAGATGTTGACGTGCGCGGCGGGTGTCGAGCCCACTCCATAGGCGTAGACGCCATCTGTTGCGGTTGTCTGGGTCCAGGTGCAGCGGCAACGTTGCGGTATCCGATCTTTGTGCTCGACGAGTTGGACGATGACCAAGGTGTCGGTGTGCCGGGTCGTGAGCGTGCCGCATCAGATGCTGTCGCCGCTGGTGGATGAGTCGAGGAGTTGCAGGGTGCGTTGTAAGAGGCGCTCGATGCGGTCCTCGACGTCGTCGACCATGTCCGGTACATCGGCCAACGCCGTGTGGGCGCGTCGACGTGCCTCGACACCCGAGCGGTAGTACCCGGAGTCGAGCTCGACAGACACTGGCTCAGGCGCGGCGATCGGGAAACTCCGATCGGTACCACCGTCGGTGGGTCTGATGATGGGGCGACGTGGGGTGTGCAGTGGAGAGGCACCGGTGCGGTGCCTGGCGATCACCGCTCCGACCTCAGCGGCGGTCATCGCCGTGACCGGCAAGGGTAGGTGGCCCCACCGGTCGATCGGCACCGCGACCGGACCGCTGCGATGCGGCAATTCGGTCATGTCGGGAAAAGTGTTGCGTTGCAGATGTTCTGCTAGCAGCGTCGTCGAGGGATAGTGTTCGGAAAACTGTAGGACTGTGTGCCACCGATCCCATATCGTGGCCGGCTCGACATTGCTGGCGTCGTGGGGGGCGATGCGGATTCGGTGGCGGCCGCCGATCCACACAGTGTCACCGTCGGTGGTGATGTCGGTGCGATCGAGTTCGGCAATGGCTTTGTAAGACAGGCCTGCTCCGGCGAGAACGAGAAGAACGGCGTCACGGCGACCGAACAGTGCGGCCGTCGATCCGGAGGTCGGTAGTCCGGCCGCGATGATCTGGTCCTGCTCGGCACGCCGGATCGTTCGCTCGCTACGTGCCGAGTCCAGTGCGATCCGGATCGACGTCACTCGGCCGGGAGCGGGCTGGCCGGCATCGCGGTGAGCGCGGTTGATCGCGGACACCCGACGCAACTGAACCGCATCGCCGGCAGGATTCTCATCGAGGAACTGCGCCAGCGTGATCGGCGACGCAGGTAGGGCCTTGACGTCGGCCGCAGCGCACCAGTCGGCGAACAGTGACCACTGATAGCGGTAACCGCTCACCGTGCTGCCCCGTTCGGTGTCACAGGTGCGACGGTACCGGGCTGAAGGCCGACCGATCAGGGACGCCGCCGAGGGTCGCCCGCCGCGAACGTGGCACGCATGCGCGTCGACGGCATCGCTGTCGACGGTCGATGGTGCAGGTACGCCACAGGCTCGATGTCGGCTTGCGATGAAGCCACAGGACGTAGCCAGTCTTGTGGCTTCATCGTGTGTGCCGTACTCGAGTCTTACTCGGCGAGCTTGGCGATCGACTGCGCCCAGAGGAAGTACTTGTTGCGTCCGAGATCGCCGATGGTCTTGATGTTGAACGCGGCCTTGAGATGCTCGGCATCGCCAGGGCTGACGCCCTGAAGTGCTTCGGCGGGTGCGCCGACGAGCTCGGTGAGTGGCTTGTCTTCGTATGCTTTGTCGAGCTTGTCAGCGATTCCAGCCATGGAGGTGCCTCCTTGCGTCTCGGATAGCGCTGCCTGTTCGATACCGCCACCCGAATGTACGGAGACGTCCACTAGAAACCGTTGCGCTGCAGGCACTGCGCCGTACCGGCGAGCGCGTCGAACGCGTCCTTTGGACCGTGGCCTTCAGAATCCGTAGAACGGTGGGTACGTGGTGGGATCGTCCGGCGTCGCATCAATCCGTGCGGTGCGAAGAAGATCTGCGATAGCGGACTCGCCGGCACCGATGGTGGCGAAGTGGGGGTCGACGTCGTTGGCGATGCACCACGCACGATCGGCCGGCCACACAAACGCAGGTATCGGCAGCTCACCAGAGTCGTCTCGGGCGTCCTTCCACGTCGACACGTCCTCCGCAGTACCTCGGAAGAGGTAGCAGGGCCGCTCCGGGATCGAGACTGTCGCGGCCTGCATGTGGTCGAGGTTTTCGTAGCCCTCCCAGATCAGGAAATAGCACTCGTCCGGAGTTGTGGTGAACCGGGCGAGGGTGGAGACAGCGATTCCGAGCTGGGCGATCTCGGGCGGTCCGTCGTTGGCGAAGTCGGTGTCCATTTCGCGCTGACCGTCGTAAGTCGGATCCGGGATGAATCTTAACCGTGCGTAACGCTCGTACCCCGACGGGCCGCGGGTGACCAGATCCCACCAGTCGCGTCTCTGATCGATCAACCATCGAGCGGGTGAGCCGTCACGACACGGAGTAATCGTCACTTGGACGCCGCCGTCTGCCGACTACGCGCCTGCCCGCACGACACCGGCGGGCGTGAACCGCAACACCGGGTGTTTCGGAGGGTGGCCGCTCCAATGCAGGCCGTCGCTGCCCGTACCGCTATCTCGGCGCTCTCGCCCTGCAGCAACGTCATTCGACGATGTCCCAGTCCAGCACCCCGTTGTCGACCGCTGCTGTGTACCAGCCGACCGATATCTGATCGGTCACGGCCAACCTGACGTCGCGAACAAATGCTTCCAAAGACGGCCAGGTTGGCACACCCAGGTGCCCGCCGTCGTCTGATCGGTACGACACACTCCCCCGCATCTCTCCCGAACGGGTGTCGCAATACATCAAATTCGAATCCCAAGCCGCGATAGGGACGTACCCCGGTAGGAACAGGTGATCTTCCGCCTCGGTGCCCGCCTCGACCAGGTTGTCGACGATCTCGGCGTACGTCCCGTCGAACATATCTGGTTCTGTTGCAACGACATCCGCCATGACTTCGACCATGTCGCGATGCCGCTGAGGTATCTCCACGACCTGCAGCAGACGTCCGGCCGGAACGACGAGTCCCGCGCCGCCGACCTCCTTCTGACCGTCGTGAAGGCCGAAGAACTCGCGAAGCTCGTCCGGCCACGGAACCGTCGCTGCCTCGGCCCGTTTCACCGCACTCGTCGACGCGCATGGCCTGAGCGTTCGCGCCGTCACCGGTGCCACATCCCGCAGCGCAGTCACGAGGAGGTTCCACTCATGAGTCAACGACATTGCCCGACCCTACTGCGTAGAGGAATCTTACGATTATCGCAACGCAGATCGCTTCGCGACAGTTTTCCGCACCGTCACCGTGATTACCTCGTCGGGCGTCGGGACGAAACGTCGACAACTGTTGAGTAATTCTGTTTGTCGACCATTCTTCGACTTGGTGTTACCGTCGTTTCATGACGATCCAGCAGAAAGGCGCATGAGCGCCCGCACCCCACCCGGGCGCTCCTCGAAGCACCTGACCAGATGGAGTCGAGCATCCAGATGTGACGACCCATGACAGCAGCGCCGCACCTTCCCATTGTCCCCGCCGACAGTGCAGCTGAAATCGTTGTGCTGCAACGGTTTGTGAATTCCAGAATCCGGTCCGGCTCGTTGTCGCCCAGTCATAACCCGCACCCGGCCGAGGTGCCGAGCATCGAACTCGAAGATGTCACCGTCCGCGTGGGTGCGACGGTCAGAGATCCGACGTTCATGGGCACCTTCGACAGGACCGCCGGTGTGCGGTGGATACAGGTGAACCTTTACGCGGTGTCCAACGCGCCCTCCGGCACCGGGGCGACGGCGCATCGGCCGGCCACGGACCTACCATATCCGGAGCAGATCGTCTGGTTGCGTACAGTTCTGGGCGATCTCGCCGACTATGCGTACAAGGTCGTCACGGACAGAGGGCTTCTCCGCCCCGGACCGGCCATGTTCACGGTACTCGTGGACCGCCACGGTCACGGCCAGCTCGCACCGAGCGACTTCGACTGGGCTATGGCCGGCGGCAGTAGCCGACGGATCTACCCCGAGAAAGTTGTACCGGAAGACCCGGCGTTGCTCAAGTATCTTCGCCTCCACGGTGACACAGTCGACGCGGATTCGATACTGCACCCACAGATAGTTCCCCCACCGGTGTGGGCGCAACAGTTCCTGTCCGAGATGACGGCGACGATCGCAGACCACATCGGTCGTCTCGACGAGGGCCGGTTGTTCACGTTCCACAAGGTGGCGCTGCACAGTATGGATCGGGTCATCGTGCGATACACCTGGCACCTGCTCGACGGTGGCAGGGAGTACGGGTACGACATCGACCTGAACGGGCTGCGCGCGCACCGGCTGCGCGATCTGGATGATCCCCGAGCGTTCAGTGCAGGCCGATCGATCGGCGGCATACCGTTCGGCCAACCCGTCTTTCACTCCCCTCGCTTCGTCGATGGAGTCATATGGATCGACATCGGCACACCATCGAGGTCGCCGACCGACGGTGCAGGAGAGTCCGCATGACCGACCGGTCAGACCTCATCATCGCGGGAAAACTCAACGCCCACTTGGGCTTTTGGATCGGCCCTCACCGCGCATGGGCCCGGGCGTCAGTGCAGCGCGAGCCGTTCCACGACGTCCACGTTGGTTCTAGCTTGCCAGTTAAAGGTTCCAGTGTCCTCGACCCACAATCGACCGTGGTCACGGTACGAGCCGGTAGTCGTCCGGGGTTGGAAGAGTACGGGTCATTCCCATCGGATGCGCAGCCGTGTTTAGTGATGGTGCAAGTCAAAGGCTTCGCTGCGGGATCCGACCCGGACGACCTTCGCCGGCCTCGACGCCCGGTCGCGGCAGAGGAGGCCGCGGGGTGGATGCGTGCGGTCATCGGCGACGACTGGGCCGACTATGCGTACGTACTCGTGCACGACACAACAGTGACCACCTCCATGGCCTGGCACCTTTTCGTCGTCTTCGTGGACTGTGCAACAAGGGAACCGTCACTCGCACCGAATGATCTGGACTGGAACCGTCTGCCGCGCAGTAGGTACGGAACGTTCGCCAAGGCGGAACCGGACCCACGCAATGTGGTGCTCGTTGACACTCTTGCGACCACCGGACCGTACGCCGACACCGCGGGTCTGACACCCAAGATGTACGCCCCTTACGGAACATGGGATGACGTCGCTCTCGACTCATCGGCGGCGACGAGGGAATGCTTGCCGGCTTTTACCGCACTGGCCGACCGTCTGGTCGTACGCCGCCGAGTACACGAGCGGTTCAGGCCGGTCTCGGTCACCCTGGTCGGGACCGACATCACCGTGACTTATCGCCATCCCATCGATGCGACGACGGATCGAACGGTCAGCATCGTGGCACCGACGATGACTGATATCGAACGCAGACAAACGGATACACGTCACGGGCTCAGCGGTGATGGCGGAAGCTACGTGAAGACCATGAGCGGGTGGGCGAACGGAGTCACAGGAAACTGGCGCGAGTCGATCGCATACGGACCTATGTGATCAGAGCACCGGAGAACCACCTGGGACAGAGGGCGACCAGCCGAACCCGGACGTGCAGCCACCTGTTCCCAGTGATGAACTTGCAAAGCAAGCTACAAGAACATCGAGCGGACGCTCGGTCCCGCTGAACCTTCCTGATGACGCAGATACCGCACCGTCAAGAGATGTTGACGGCGCGTACCCCATTGTCTGGCCGTAAGCATGCAGGCGCGGCATAAAACACACTGATGGGATTACAACCTGTTGTGTCACACGCAGATGTCGGACACCAGGTGTAGCGTCTACTGGGAACAAACCGAAAGCCCCGAAACGGGCACACCAGAGGTAGCGGCTTCGGAGCTATTGGCTGAACTTGGACGGTTCACAGCCAACGTAACTCCGTGGGACCAGCGCGTCAACATGGGCGTGTGCTTCGCTGCCTCGCGCATCTGAGAGGCACCCACACATGTATGAGTTGGATTTCTTGCCTGTTGAAGCTGAAGATGGCAATGGCACGAAGAGTGGCGACGCGATCACGGGCAGATTTTGGCTGGCTGATGGGACTTCGCGGGTCATAGTCGTCGATGCCGGTTACTCCGCGATCGGAGAAAACGTCGTCGATCACGTTCAAACCTACTACGATACCGATCGGATCGACCTCCTCGTCTCGACCCATCCAGACGCAGACCACCTTAATGGACTGGTTTTCGTACTTGAGAACCTCAGCGTCGGAGAGCTACTTATCCATAGACCGCGGGAACATTTTGTTAGTGGGGACGCGGAATTATTCTCCAACATCGAGAGGGTCGATGCTGTCATTGCGCTTGCGGAATCGCAGGGAGTTACTGTCACCGAGCCGTTTCGCGGATTAACCCGATGGGGTGGCCAATTCAGAGTTCTCGGTCCGACGCTGGACTATTACCGGTCGCTGATTCAGCAGTACATCTTGGACGAGAGATCTGGTGTGGCTGCGACTGCTCGCGCAAAGAAGAGTCTGACCGCTGCCTTCTCCAAGGCCACGGACTTGCTGTCGAGGGCTTTGCCGTTCCTGCCACCCGAAACCCTTGAAGAAGATCCGGTTACCAGTCACCGCAATAACACCTCTACTGTGCTTTTGTTATCCGACAACGAGAAGAGGGTGATCCTCACGGGTGACGCAGGTGTGCCCGCCCTGTCGTTGGCTGCAGATGAGTACGAGCGAGTGATAGGTGAGTTCGCAACTGCGCCGGTCGACCTGTTCCAGGTCCCGCATCACGGGAGTCGGCATAACCTGTCTCCGTCTTTGCTCGATCGGGTGATCGGTCCGATTGGCGCAACGGTCGAGGTTGTCGCCGTGGTCAGTTCTGCTAAGGCCAGCACCAAGCACCCGAACCCGAAGGTAACGAATGCACTCCTTAGGCGTAGTGCTCATGTTGTGGCAACAGAAGGCCACATCGTTTGCAGTCAGAACAATGTAAATCGAGCGGGGTGGACACCGATTCCGAGTCTGGGACCGCTAGTCGAAGATTCGGAATAGACGTGGAATTGCCAAAGATGATGGATACATTTGATTTTCGCGCTTACGGTCTCCCGAGCCTGATCGTGAGCAGTCCGGTGGTCGCGCTCCTACAGGTCATTGCGTCCGAACTCGGTGCTGCTGCGCAGTGGTGGCAGGTCGTGCCAGTGCCTCTATGGTTGGCGGTGTGCACATTGTCTGTGCATCTTGGTCACAATCCGGGGAAGAACCTTGAACCGACGCTGTGGGCGAGCTGGGGTGGGCCACCCACAACGTCGCTTCTTCGATGGGTGAACGCAGAAAATCCCGAGCGGGTGGCCGACCTGCACCGCACACTAGCCCTGTTAATTGGCACGCTCCGTTTGCCCTCCGAGTCAGAGGAACGTGCAGATCCCCGACGCGCCGATCAAATCTATGAGACTGCGGTCGGCCGAATAATTGCGTTAACCCGGGACGCAGGAAAATACCCGTTACTAAAGAACACTTTAGTTTGGTACTGCTTCCGACGCAGCTTACTTGGTCTACGCCCGAAAGGAATCATCATTGGGGTCGTGGCAACACTTGCTTGCGCCATTCTGGGGGTCTTGGCTGCCTGCTCAGTTGTGGATATGGGCATAGCCGGCCCGTTCGTAGCTGCTGGAATCGGCTGTGTTCAAGTGTTGGTGCTCGCTGGTTTTGCATCGGAGGATTCCGTTCGAGCTGCAGCCGACAGGTATGCGCAGGAACTCGTCAAGCTCACGTACGCCCTATAGTTAGACGAGATTCTCGCGTCAGACCGACGGCATCGATGATCGTCCCGCACTGTCGCAAGACGGCCTCAACGGCGACCGATCGTGATCTTGCAAGTCGGGTTGCTGGGTACTCCTGGTGACCTTTGACGTTCAACCTGCGATCCCGAACATTGATCGTGTTTTTCTATCATCACCAGCTCTGTAGGTCTGCGGTGTTCCTATGGCAGCGCTGGTCAGGACTATGGACGAGTCTCCCGCGTTGTTGCGATCTTCCGAAGTCGTAGCTCACCGTCAGAGCCCGATATTGGTGACGGCATTACCGACGAGGGGCGCATGTTCACGGCGGTACACCTCGACGGAGTCAAGGCTGGCGTGGCCGGTCTGCCGGGCGATGGCGGATCCATCGGCACCGTTGCGGGTGCCTTGAGTGACGAAGCCGGCGCGGAGCGAATGCCCGCCCAGCTTCGCGAGTGCGGTCGGGTCGAAGCCGGCGTGGTCGGCTCGGCGGCGGATGGTCTGGTGGATCGCGGCTCCGGACAGCGGCGTGCTGCCAAGATTGCCGTTCTTCGCGACGGACCGGAGCAACGGTGCGCGGGCGGCGGTGCGCGGCACTCCCCCACGACATACGTGAGCGTCGAACGGTTCTCGCTTTCGGAGTAGGCGGATCACGGACGGACGGCCACCGGCGTCGAACGCAGCCACGACCTGCACCCAGCGAACGTAGGCGCACGGTGGGCAAGTCTCGTGGGAGTCTGTGTACGGCAGGGCCTTCACCGCTCCCCTGCCCTCTTGGTCGGTCTTCGACTTCCGCAGCCGCACATGCAATCCGTCGTGCCGGTGCACGGTGATGTCGCCGCACACGAGGTCGGAGAGTTCGCTGCGCCGGAATGCGCCGGCGAACCCGAGGAGCAGAATTGCGGAGTCGCGACGTTCGAGGACCTCGTCGGCCCAGCCTCGGCATCGGTCCCGTGCCGTTTCGACGAGGAGTTTGATGTCCTCGACCAGCAACGGGTTTCGTGGGGTGCGGGGTCGGTCGCCCGCCGCGGCATACTCGCGCCGGATGCCGGACAGTGTCGCGGTGACGAGTTCGTGGGCTGATGGCGACAGATGGCCGGTGGTGCGGTGGTGGTGGTTGATAGCGGCGATCCAGGTGCCGAACGTAGCGACGGCGTAAGCCCGCTCCCCTGTTTCGTTTCGGGTGTCGGCTGCGTCGACGAGGTAGGCGGCGACGGTGATCGGGTGTGCAGGGAGCGTCACGTGACCATTCGTCTCGCACCAACTGGTGAAGCGTCTCCACGCGGCGGCGTAGGTCTTGCGGGTTCCCTCGGACCGGGAGGAGTGCACGGCAGTCGCGATCCGCTTCGCGACGGCGGGTGGGATCTCGGGCTCGACCGCGACCGACCTGCCCGCGTCGGAAGTGCCGGCACCGGTGGTCACGGCAGGTGTTCGGCCTGGTCGGAAGTCCATATCGGCAGCCTAGCGTAGGTCACCGACACGCCTGCAGCGCAAAGCTATGCTGAGCTGGCGTTTCGCTTTAGACGGTGCGGAAAATGCAATTTACGTTGGTCTAATCTGAATAAGTAAGGGTGAGTAGGAAGCTCTATCTGCAAGAGTGCCATTGGCGACCGATCAGAGCTGGCGAAGTGGTGGGTCGCGCTTCTGACACAGACCGGCTACCTGGGCTTAAGCCTCCGCTCCACTTCCCCACTGGTCCGAATCGGAGGCTCAGCAGCAAGGCCTCGGCGGATGTGCTTTCCGCCGAGGCCTTCTTGGTTGGATGAGCTGTGTCAGATGCCTCGAAGCGTCTTCACCAGCTCACGTATGTCCTCCTCGTTGAGCGCTTCCCTGATCGCGACTGCCACAGAGTGGGGATCGCTTTTCAGCTTCATCAGCGCCCGGATTGCGGCGCTGCGTGATGCGATCTGCTTGTCAGCATCGGAGGGTCGGCGTGGTTTCTTCTCGTTTGCTTTCGGCGATGGTGGGTTCTGCTGGCGTGAAGACCACTCAGCGACCTGCTCCGCAGACGGAATCTGCGCCAGCGCCCGAGCGTCTCGGATCGCGAGATCGCCTGAACGTAGTTTCTCCCGCAACTCAGGCTCTAGCTTGAGCAATGCGCGCCGCTGCGAGATCCAGCCTTCTGATCGCCCCAATTTTTGAGCGGCCTTGGTGGCGCTTCCGAGTTCAGTAACAAGAAGGTTGACAGCTTCTGCCTCTTCGACAACGTCGAAGTCTTGCCGGTCCAGGTTTTCGACTATTGATGCCCACAGGATGGCCTCTTTGGATGTTGCAAGGCTGTCCTGAACGACCACATCCATTCCCTTGCGGCCATACTTCTCGCTCGCAGCAAGCCTTCGGCAGCCGTTGACCACAACCCAACGTGCGGAACCGATTCTGGCGACGTCCTCTGGCCAAAGTTCGAGCCACCGTGCGCTCGTAACCACTGTCCCAGGTTGAAGCTGCCGCTCCGCGATTGTAGCCAGATCGGCGAGATCCCCGACCGCTGAGCGCGGATTCCGAGGGTTGGCCACTAGTTCGGACAGAGGCACATCTGGTCTAAATTGGCCATCCACAGGGATGGATGCATCCACGGGCGACTTGTCCCCCACTGAACCAACCAGACTAGAAAAATCGACCCGACCGCCCCGGGACTTCTGTGATGTTGCCATTTACTTACCTACTTCCAGCTCAAGGCACAAGCGTTGGAAGTCCTCACGTGCCTGCAGCGATGCCCGATTTGGCGGGTACTCGGTAACCACTTGCCCCTGAGCTGCGGCTCGACTGTGCACCTTGTAGTGCCGAACAACGGTGTTGGCGAGTGGCCAACCTTGCGCTTGGACGAATGCTTCGGTCTGTTCCAGGTCGACTCGGCCGTCTCTTGGATCCCAGTTGTTGATGACGACAATGAATGGGATTCCCTTCGGCTCAAGCACTTTGGAGATTGTGCGGGCCGTCGGGTCGAAGCTGAGTGGCTCCGGGACGATCGGGACGATCGCGAGATCGGTCACCGAAAGTACAGTGTCGAGCGCTTGTCCTGAAGTGCCGTTATCTACAGCCCCAGGACGATCGCCGATCCAGCCCGGCGTATCGACGTAAACGTGTTTGATTCCATCCAGGTTTGGCAGATGGCGGAGCATTTCCGGGTCGTCGATCTGAGTGACCCGGAAGGGAAGGTCCTGCACTCTTTCGGCCCACCACACTGCCGAGCCCTGAGGGTCGATCGAAGCTGCCAGTACTGGCGATTCGCTCTGCTTGGCTCCGGAGCGAGTCAAGACGTCATTCTTGACTGCCGCCAGGTTCATCGTGAGGGTACTCTTCCCCACTCCGCCCTTTTGGCTGATTATTACGTGTACGGGCATTGAGCCCACCTTCCGTTTGCTTCACCGCGGTGCGGCTACTTCGGTGTGGTGTTCTGGCGATGATCTTTACCGCGGTAAAGATCCGCGAGAACGCGCAGCGCTGGAGTTGCTTGCGCCCTCGAAATGTACATCACTATGCCTCCAGAGTGTTCGGTTGTAGCTTCGACTCGCCGGGTCATGTCTGTGATCCGATGGCAGACTCCCCCGCTGGACCTCGGCGCTCACTGGCTCGTCCACGCGCTGTGGTACTTACCGGCTAAATCTTTACCGCGGTAGACGTCAAATCAGTGAAGGTGGGCAGTGCTTAAGTCCGCCTGTCGCACCATCAACTACTGGTATTCAGACTTCTGACCCGAGGGTGTGGGAGCTACACCGTTGCAGATTCGTGCGAGGACTGTGTCATTGAAGCAGCGAGCAGGGCTGCGGACGGCAGCCGTCCCCAACGTTGGCTGGTTCGCTGGTCGACAGCAGTTAGTCGGGAGGCTTGCTAGGTATGGTGATACACGAAGTGCCGGCACCACGCCCGTCGGATGTCTTTAAGGCCCGCTGAGGCGCGTCGTACTAAGATTTCTGGGCGCGACCTGGCGTTGGTTCTGCAACAGTCGTTGCACTTCGAAGTACGCGCTAGTTGCTTGCTGTTGCAGTGCACTGCAATCATGCGCGACCAGGCTCTTCTGATGCAATCGGCCGGCCGATATCGTAGTGAGGGTGCAACAGTTTTCGTTAGGGTTTTCGGGCAGGCCCAGTTTGGTCGTTTCGCCCAATTCCGGCGGACTGTCAAGGCGCTAGGTCCTGAGCCTTGGCGTTGTCGCGTCTTTACCGCGGTAAAGGCTGATCTCTCACCGCAAGGTGATGATTCAGTAAATGCGAGTGGGTGGTGGGGTGATGTGGGCTCCAGTGAGGCCTTGAGTTTCATTTCTTGTCGGCAGTTAGTTTCAGCCATCTCGTAGGACCTTGGTTTGGCCGGCAACGCCTTGCGGCGGATTTACGTAGGGTGAATCGCGATAGTTCGCGCCGAAGTAAGACCGGGGGGCAGGATGTCGCACCCCACCCAATTTCGTCACTGTGACGAAAAGTGTCGCACCCACAAGCGTCGGGATCTGGCCGATTTGCAGTCGAAGTTCCGGGTTCTTTGGCGGTGCGCATTCGAAGGCCGGCCGAAGGTGGCGGCGGGCCTTTGATAGACAATATTCAATCGAATCCGCTTTAACGAGGCTGGCGTGTGCTGGGGAACTTCCTGTTGAGTGCATTTGCTTGAGTTAAATCGTGGATGCGCTTGATGCGCTGGGGGACCGGGGCCTGCAGAGCCTGGAGTCCGGGTGACCCGTTCCATATCTTGGCGACCTTTACCGCGGTAAAGATTGAATTTGACCTTGGAGTGGTACAGAGCTGCACCCTTGCGTCGAGCTCTCTTCGTGTTGCCGTTCGAGCGCGCCCTTCGAGGCAGGCTTCAGTGCTATGCCTCGCTCAGGCCGAGTGCGACGCTGGCAAGGCTGCATCCTGACATCGATGGAGCGAACATAATCGCGCTCCTATGGGATTGGGGCAACAGGTGAGTCGAATCGTGGGCTGGCACCAATGGTCCAGGCTCTGTGTCCTCTAAGGAGAAGCGCTTCGTAGGAGGGAACGGATGAAGGTGTGTCAGGGTCTGGACGAACGAACATCTTCACGCCGGTGGCGCGGAGCAGCATCAATGCTTGCTGTTCGAGTTCGTGGACCCGATTGCGGGGCCTGGTCGGTGTTCCCAACGCTGTGAGCAGTGCGAGGTAGAACCGGCCGGGTGACGGGTCCGGGGGCATCTGCATGCACAACACCGGTATCTGCTCGCGGTCGGACAAGCTGATCGGCGGATGAGTGCGCCGGAACTTTTCGATGATCATCGACTTGTCGTTGTTCGTCGGACCGAGCAACAGTAGGTTCGGCATACGCTGTCGGTCCGGCCACGACAGCAACGTCTCCAGATGGTCGATGACCGTAGCGATCACCTCATCGGTGCTCACGCGCACTCTGTACCTCGGTCCCACCGAGCGGCGCCGCCAGTTCGAGCGCCACCTCGCGTGAACGCGCGGCTCGCGGCGATGCCCGATGATGCGTACGTTCGCCCGTGGCCGCTGCATCCGCAGCCACTGCCAGGTGAGGCCCTCTCGTCCCACCGCGGGCTCGGCCACGACACCCCGTGTGGCCACGAGATGGTGCGCGCCACCCTCGCCGGTATCCAGGTATCGGTCGCGTAATAGTCAGTGAGATAACCGATTTCGGGTGTACTGTAATGCGCTTCATGCCGTACTGTTGGGGGCAGCGGGAAGGCCAGGTTCTTCTCAGAGCACTTGCAGGCGAACGCTTTTCCCGACATGACCAGATGGTCGGTGCACCCAGGTCCCGTCGCCGTGCCGATCGACCGGTGGGGCCACATGCCGTTCCCCGCACAGTCGATGTCCCCGGCAGGGGTCGGATGGATCGTCGATGCCCATCGCACTGGGCAGCCGCCTCGACACGACCCACGACCGCCTCGGTCGCTGCTCCTCGGTGATCGCGCGCTGGAAGCGGACATGACCGGCTCGCCGCCGCAACCCGTTGCAGCTGCACTGGACTCGGACTACTACCGAATCGGTATCGATGCCCGCCGCCGTGCCCACACCGATCTGGCCGATGTGTCCGACATAACCGATGATCTCGAGCATCGGATCGAGAATCTGTTGCAACGCACCCTCGAACTGCTCGATGGCGCGCCGAAACCAGAAGCGCAACCACACATCGAGTGGGTCGGGTGAACAGTGATCGACAAGAACGATACGGCCATGCCGTGAATGCGTACGCCGGCGTCAGAGAGTTCTGCTACGGGGTCATCCCGCCGCGGGACCTCGCTTCTTGATCGAGCGCGCGCGATCGACAGCTTCGATGTCCGCGTTGATGGTTCGGCGACGTTTCCTCAGAGTCAGTGCCGACAGCGGCAGGCTTGCGGCAAGTGCGGCGAGTAGTACCAATACGAAGGGAATGTCGAGGGTCGTCAGCGCGTCGACGGCCAAGATCACGCCTGCAGCGACGCACACGAGTATCAGCCGTACGCCGTTGTAGGCCAGCACATGAAAGACGAGCTGCCCCTGGGGGGTTGCGGGTGTGCGGATCAGTGGCATCGGCCGTCCTGTCGTGCGTAGTTGTGCGGGCGTCACCGTAGGGTGCGGGGCCGGGTTTCGGTGCCGATCTGCTTGAGGAAATCGTTGTAGGCGTTCAGTTCGCTGTATCCGTCTTCTTCGGCGTGGCGATCCGCGACGGCCGATTCCTCTTTTTCGTCTCGGTTCCATCGAATGCAGAAGATGAGCACCACCAGCAGGGCCACCGGCTCACCGTAGGACCATGCCAGCGCCCCGGCGAGTTTCTGATCAGCTATCGGATCGACACCCCACTGCGGGGGAGGGGAGGCGAACGTGGCGAGCATGGGGGTGCTCGACATCATCAGGATGACACCGAAGAACACATGCAGCGGCATCTCGACGAACAGGTCGAACATACGGCCCAGATTGCTCTGCCGAACAGGGAGGGGGCCGACGGCGAGCACAGGGATGATGAACAGCAGCCCGCTGGCGAAGAAGAAGATCTCCATCGATACGTGCCCGATCTCGCTGACGGCGAGAACATCGAAGATCGACGACAGATACAGACCGTAATAGCTGAAGAGGAACAACGGAATCGTCAGCCCGGGGTGAAGCGCGATGCGCCCGGCGCGGCTACGCAACCCCGTCAGCGCCGCGATCAGTACCCACCGCCCGGTTCCGTGATGAGCGGTGGCACGCAACAAAAGTCGTCCGGGCGAACCCACCACCAACAACGGTGGGATGGTCATCGACAACGTCAGATGCTGGAACATGAAGACGCTGAACAGGCTGTAACCGTAGCGTTCGACCTGCAGTCCGGTCACCAGGACCAGCGCCGCGCAGCCGAGCAGAAAACTCGCACTCCGCCACCGTGACCACGCGATACCTCGACCGCGGACCCGGTAGAGCCCCCAGCAGTACAGCCCGGCCATGACGATGCCGGCGATCGGCAGGATCGGGAGCGGCGGTACATCGAAGCTCAGCAACGCTGCCAGCGTCGGCGGGCCTTCCGGGGGAGTTACTGCGGCGATGTTCATCGGGACCCTGTCATTGCTTGTCCTTGCCTCGGATCACCAACGTCAGGGCGATGGCAGCGAGACCGAGGACAGTCAGGCCCACGATGGAGAGCAGCATCATGGTGTTCTGTTTCGGTGGCCGGTCTTCGCTGGCGGAGGGATTGTTGGGATCGTAGGGCTGCGTAGCCGTGGTAACAGGAGTCGGCGAGGTCGAGGTCGCACCGCCCTGCGATTGCTGTGCAGCGGCGTCCTGAGGGGTGGCGGTCGCCGCAACGTCGACGGAGAAACCGTACGACCCGGTGATCGGGTGCCCGTCCGCGGAGGTGACACGGTAGCCGACGGTGTACTGCCCGTTGGGGAGTCCGTCCTCGAGCAGGACCGATACGTCGGGGCCCTCGACCGTGGCCGTTCCCTGTGCCCACTGAGTGTCGCCAGGACCCACGACGCTGATGGTTGCGAACGATTCGTTGATGTCCTGGTTGAACACCAGACCGACACCGATCGGCGCGAACTCCAGGGTGGCATCGGCGGGCGGGTCGGAGCTGACCAGTTCGCTGTGCGCCGACGCCGGCGCTGCAGCGAACAATGCTGTCCCGCAGATCATCACAGCGATCAGCATCAGACGTTTCACGTGGGGTACTCCTCTGTATCGAGCCCGACCCAACAACTACGGGACATAGTAGTAGGGAGGGCGGTTTAGCGGTGGGTCACTTCTGCGACGATGGTTATTTCACCGGGTCCGGCGGATCGGATCGCTCACGGCCGGCGATGGCTTCGGTGATCACTTCCGAGGGCGCGATCGAATCCGAGTGCGGGCCACCGACGTGCTGCTCGGCGCGGATGCGTTCGACCATGTGCGGATAGTGAAGCTCGAACGCCGGCCGCTCGGAGCGGATTCGGGGCATCTCGGTGAAGTTGTGCCGCGGTGGTGGGCAACTGGTCGCCCACTCGAGGGAGTTACCGAACCCCCAGGGGTCGTCGACGGTGACCACTTCGCCGTAGCGGTAGCTCTTGAAGACGTTCCAGATGAACGGCAGCGTCGAGGCTCCGAGAACGAACGATCCCACGGTCGAGACCTGGTTGAGGGTGGTGAATCCATCGGACGGGAGATAGTCGGCGTAGCGGCGCGGCATTCCTTGCGCTCCGAGCCAGTGCTGAACGAGGAAGGTGGCGTGGAATCCGAGGAACGTCATCCAGAAGTGCCACTTGCCCAGTCGTTCGTCGAGCATGCGGCCGGTCATCTTCGGGAACCAGAAGTAGATGCCCGCATAGGTCGCGAACACGACCGTTCCGAACACGACGTAGTGGAAGTGCGCGACGACGAAATAGGTGTCGGTGACGTTGAAATCGATGGGCGGGCTCGCCAGCAGCACCCCGGACAACCCGCCGAAGACGAACGTGACGAGGAATCCGATGGAGAAGAGCATGGGGGATTCGAGGGTGACCTGGCCGCGCCACATGGTGCCGATCCAGTTGAAGATCTTCACCCCGGTCGGCACGGCGATGAGGAAGGTCATGAACGAGAAGAACGGCAGCAGCACGGCACCGGTGGCATACATGTGGTGCGCCCACACCGCGATGGACAAGGCGGCGATGCCGACGGTGGCGTAGATCAGCCCCTTGTACCCGAAGATGGGTTTGCGGGAGAAGACCGGGAAGATCTCCGAGACGATTCCGAAGAACGGTAGCGCGATGATGTAGACCTCGGGGTGCCCGAAGAACCAGAACAGGTGCTGCCAGAGCAACGCCCCGCCGTTGGCGGGATCGAAGATGTGGGTGCCGAGTTTACGGTCGGCGAGCAGGCCCATCAACGCCGCGGTCAGCAGTGGGAACGCCAGCAGGATCAGAATCGAGGTCACCAGAATGTTCCAGGTGAAGATCGGTAGCCGGAACATCGTCATTCCCGGAGCGCGCAGGCACACCACGGTGGTGACCATGTTGACCCCGCCCAGGATGGTGCCCAGGCCCGCGACGAGCAAGCCCACGATCCACAGGTCGGATCCGATACCGGGGGAGTAGACGGCGCTGCTCAACGGGGTATACGCGGTCCAGCCGAAATCTGCGGCACCGCCGGGGCTGATGAACCCTGCGGTGGTGACCAGCGCGCCGAACAGGTACAGCCAGTAGCTGAAGGCATTGAGCCGGGGGAAGGCGACATCGGGTGCGCCGATCTGCAGCGGCAGGATGTAGTTGCCGAAGCCGAAGACGATCGGGGTGGCGTAGAGCAGCAGCATGATCGTGCCGTGCATGGTGAACAGCTGGTTGTACTGCTCGTTGGAGAGGAACTGCATTCCCGGAACGGCGAGCTCGGAGCGCATGATCAACGCCATCAGGCCACCGACGAGAAAGAACCCGAACGAGGTCACCAGATACATCAGCCCGATGACCTTCGGATCGGTGGTGGTGACCATCGTGTGCAGGAACGACCCCTTGCGGGCCCCGCGGGGAGGATAGGGGCGAACCGCCGGCGCAGCCGGAGGAGATGTCAGCGCCGTCATGGAACCACCTTCGAATCGCACGCGAATTACAGGACGCGTCCGACAGCCTAACTCAAATACTATGCTGCATAGTATTTAGGGGTGGTTCAAGTCAGCAGAACCGCGCACGCTGCGGCGGAGACCGCACTGAGAAGGAGGATTGCCATGGCGGCCGGCACCACGAGCGGCAGCACGGCGGCGGCAGCGTACGCGCCTGCCCCGGTTCGGCTCGGCGTGTGCGCGCTCGTGTCGAGGTGGTGCAACCGCTCGGCGGTCGATTCCCCGATCAGGCCCAACGCCCACAGTGGACGCGCTGAATGCGCCTGCGAGACCGTCGACAAGGCCGAACGCACAGTGTCGGCGCTGGTGACCGCGGCCGCGGACCGGTCCGCGGCGACCTCGACCAGAACCCGCACCGCTGCAGGTGCTGCGGCGAACAGAGGAACGCGAGGAAGTGCTTTGGCCAGGATCTCGCAGATGTTGACGATGCGGTGGTGTCGCCCGCGCAGGTGGGCACGTTCGTGTGCGATCACAGCTCGCTGCTGATCGGGATCGAGATGGGCGAGCAGGCCTTCGGTGGCCACGACGTAGCCCGGGCGACCGTCGATGCTGTAGGCCAGCGGGAGCGGGTGGTCGAGCCACATGATCGGTTCGGGTCCGGGGTCCGTGCGCGCGACGACGGCGATGACATCGCGGTGATAGTCGCGGACTTTGGACCGGGCTCGAAGCTGACGGCGAGTCGAGCGCAGGACGCGCGCCGACGCCGACGCCGCGAGGACGACCGATGCCCCGGCTACAGCTTCACCGATCCACGGCTGCGCCGCGTGTTGCAGCGATCCCAGGCAGCGGACGGCAAGTTCGACCATGCCCTCGGCGGGCGCATGGCCGGGCCAGAGCAACACGGTCACCGCGGATCCCACGAGAAACAGCACCCCGGCGATGCTGCCGATCCATGCGGTCAAGGCGAGAGTGGGGCTCACGGTGCGGGTGAGAGAGGTCAACGGCTGCGGCAGGGCGACGGCCGCGATGATCGCCGCGAGGAGCAACGCCAGCGCGACGATCACCGGTTCACGTCCGGCAGGTTCCCCCGCAGAGCGTCGAGCTCGTCGTCGGTGACGGTTTTCGCGAAATGCATCAGGACGGCGGCCGAGTCGGTGCTGGTGTCGAGGATTTCGCGCAGCGCTTGCGAGGTGGCCTCCGCGCGCGACTGCACCGGGGAGTACAGGTACGCGCGTGACTGCTTGGTCCGCTCGACCCACCCCTTCTCGTGGAGATGGGTCACGACGGTCAGGATCGTGGTGTAGGCGGGGTTTCTGCCGGCCATGCGCTCGCGCAGGTCGTGGACCGACTGCGGTCGATCGCATTCCCAGAGCACGTTCATCACCTCCGCTTCGAGATCACCGAGCCTTTTCATCGCCAGTTCTTCTTTCCTTGTCGTGTCAGGTGATATCGACTCCGCGTGCCGACAGCCACGCCGCCGGGTCGGACTTGGCACCGTCGGGTTGCCACACTTCGTAATGCAGGTGGGGTCCGGTGGATTGGCCTCGGTTGCCTACCGTAGCAATGAGCTCGCCGGCTTTCACGCGTTGACCGGCGGTGACGAGCGCCTGGTCTATGTGGCCGTACACCCCGATCGTGCCGTCGTCCTGACGAATACGCACCCACAGGCCGAACCCTTGCGCCGGCCCTGCTTCGATGACCTCGCCGTCGGTCACCGATACGATCGGCGTCCCGATCGTGTTGGCGATGTCGAGTCCGTAATGCGTTGTCCCCCAACGTGGCCCAGAACTGGAGGTCAATGTTCCCGACACCGGCACCACCGAGAGCGGGCGGCGCGCCTCGGCATCGCGTGCTGCGCGCTCCGCCGCCCGAACTCCCCCCTCGGCGAGTTGTTCGGTCATGCGCTGCGCCAACCGGCCGACGTCGAGATCGGGCAACTGCAACACCTGCGGGGGTGAGGCAACGACCGGGCTCGGCGGCAGGGCGCCGGCGGGAGGTCGATCGATACTCGCGGCGCTGAGCGCCACACTGTCCTGCGACCCGGTGTTCGGAGCCGTCGCTGCCGCGGAAAGAAAGGCACCGACCGCGACCGACGCAGCGATGGCGCGGCCACCCGGCTTCGGCACCCGGCGGCGATGAAGTCCGCGGCGAGTAGTTCGCGACACGGCCTGGACATCGGCGCGGCCCCCGTCGTCGTGCGTCGCCTCGTCCGGACCGGCCACGTGCGCCGCCCACATCGACGCGGTAGTGTCCGCGGCCGCGGTGTCCCAGGCGTCGCTGACCGCGTGAACGGTTTCATCCGGTGCGGGCGTCTGCGCCGAGGGCGTGTGCTCGTCCTCCGGCAGAGTGTCGGAGTACCCGGCATCGGCGGGCGACTCGGTCACGAAACGTGAGGGTGCGAACTCGGCCCGTCGATGACGGGGGCGATCGGTGAGCGCCGTCGGCCTGGTGCCGACGGGCATCGAGATCACGCCGCCGCGCGCCGGCGCTGCGCAGTCGTCGTCGATCGGATCGGGTGTGCGGTGTCGGGCCAAGATCACAATCCTTGGTGGCTACGAGGCCGAGGCCTCGCTCGAGATAACGAAATGGTGACGGTCAGGCCACAGGTTACTACTATCGAGCATAGTTTTTCCATCCCCTTCGACCCGGATTCGCTCATACCGCTGGTCACGGTCCTCGGAGGACATCCCGCGGGCTGCGGCGACCGGGCTGCGGCGACTCTGACCGAGAACGGATTCTTCGGGTATCAGGGGTGATCGCGCCGAGAGGACAGGCCACCGAGCATGGTGTTGTACGCCTCGAGTTCGGTATCACCTTGATCGTCGATTCGGCGGTCTCGTTGTCGTGCCGCGTTCTCGTCGGCCGCCGACCACCGGACCGCGGCGAGAACCGCGGCAGCGAGCAACGGTAACTCGCCGATGCCCCACGCAAGAGTGCCGCCGCGCCGCTGGTCGGCCAGCAGGTCTGCGTTCCAATCCAGACGCAGTCCGCTGTAGAAGCTCGCTCCGAGCGCGGTCTCGAGATCGATCGTCACGACGAGGAAGAATGCGAACCCGGCCAACGCGGTGATACTCGCGAGCAACTTCGTCAGTCCCGCGATCGGTCTCGGTACCGGGTCTTCGCCGACCGTGCCCCAGAACATCACCATCCCGACGGTCAGGAACCAGCCCTTCATCACCATGTGTGCCACATGCGAGTCGGCGACGGTGTCGAACACTCCGCCGGGGTAGATCAGGTAGAAGCTGCTCAGGAACACCGTGGTGCTGACCCACGGGTGGATTGCGATCCGGGCTGCTCGGCTGTGCCATGCAGCCCGGAGCCATTCGCGCGAGCCCGGTGCGTCGGCTGCCGGCGCGGTCGGCAGGACCGAGGCGAACAAGGTGGCCGGTCGGCCGAGGACCAACAGCAGCGGCACGGCGATGGCGACCGCGGTCAGTCCCGCCATGTGCACGCTGAACATCGCCGGGCTGTAGAGCCCGACCCCGGACGAGGTCGCCACGAGCAGCACCGCAGTGCCCATCAACCAGCTCGCGGTCCACCGCCGCCGCCATGGCAGGCCTACCCGCCGACGACGCCGCACGGCCACCAGATACACAACAGCCGCGATCACGGCCGCGGACCCGAACACCAGGTCGAAACGCCACTCGAACGCCAACCGCGCAGCGGTGGGCGGGCCGTCCAACACGTAGCCCAAGGCTTCTTCGTGCGCCTGAGGTAGCGAGGCGTCCTGCGGCGGGGGCGGGGGAGTGCGACCGAGTGCGACCGCCAGGCCCACTGTGGTGACGAGAACGAGGGTCTCGATCATCGACAACGTGATCAGGGATCTGCGGTTCTCGGGATCGTGAGCCAGAGCGCCGACCGTTCGTCGTCGCTGTATCCACCCGAGGGTCCCCACGATCGCCAGGGCTGCGATCTTCGCCAGTATCAGAGCGCCGTACGTCGAATCCCACAGCGACGTCACGGGTACTCGCACGGCAGCGTTGACCACTCCGGAGACCGCCATGATCACGAACGCAACCAGAGCGAGCGTCGAGTAGCGGCGGGTCGCGACGGCAAGGTGTCCACCCCCGCGCAGCGCGTGAGCGAGAAGTGCGAGGAGTCCGCCTACCCACAGTGCGGCGGCGAGGATGTGCAGGATCAACGAGTTCGTCGCGATGTCGTGATTGCCGCCGGTCGAGGAGTGGCCGGTGACCGCGCGCGGGATCAACGCGAGCATCGACAGGGCGAACAAGGCGGGGGTCCATCGATGCCGCAACACCGCCGCGCATGCTGCGGCGGTGATCGCCGCGATCGCGGCGGTGATGGCCCATGCAGTGGAGGCCTCGACATCGCCGATCGCACCGAGGAACTGCACCGGTTGCGCCGCAACGGATCCGACAGGTTGACCCGACGCGTCCGAGAGCGTCAGCGGCACCAACGCCGCTGCGCACACCGCCCACACTGCGGAGGCCTTCGCCGCGGTGCGGACGGCGATGTACCCGTCGATGTCGAGCACACCCGACATTTGGGGAGGAACGAGGAACGCTGCGAGAAGCAACGACCCCACCGCCACGACCGCGGCTACCTCTCCGAGCGCGGTCAGCGCCGGAATACCGTAGGTCGTGATCGGTCCCGGATCGGGAAGCCCGAGCAGAATCAGCGCCTGCGACGTCGACAACGCCGCGAGCGCAGCGGCCACCACTGCCGCGATCGCGGCCCACAGCAGCATCACCTGCGAACCGGAGCGTCGATTCACCGGACCGCGGGTCGAGAGTGCGGCTTCGGTGGCCATGTCGTCGGTGGCCATGACGCGGCACCCCTTACGTGGATGATGTGTGGCGGGAAAACTGTCGGCCGGCAATATCGGCACGGCTGCGCGACCGAGTCGCGCAACCGAGATCGAACTACTACGAATCATAGTTCTGCGCCGACGCAGTGCGGCCGCGCGGGCAGCAGCTTCCAGCGAACACGACACTTGCATATATGCGCATATCGCAATATGTTGTGTTCCTGCTATCGAACCACGCCGAGAAGGGGTACCCACGATGGGACACGGACATGGCCACGGGATAGAGCCGGGATCGCCGGCGAGCGCATCCGGTAAGCACCTCGGGCGACTGTGGATCGCTGTCGGTCTCGGGGCGGTTACGTTGGTGACGCAGGTGGTAGTGGGTCTGTCCACCTCGTCGCTGGCGTTGTTGTCCGATTCCGCACACGTGTTCACCGACGTGTTCGGGGTCTTGATGGCGATCGTGGCGATCACACTCGCACAGCGGCAGTCTCGCAAGACCGGCCGCACGTTCGGACTGTATCGAGCCGAAGTGTTCGCGGCTCTGTTCAATGCAGTGCTGCTCTTCGGTGTCGCTGGGTGGATTCTCTACGAAGCCGCGCAACGCATCACGAACCCACCGGAGGTGCCCGGGATTCCGGTCATGTTGGTGGCACTGCTCGGTCTGGCCATGAACCTGATCGCGTTCCTCCTTCTGCGTAGTGGTGCGAAAGAGAGCCTCAATGTTCGGGGTGCGTATCTGGAGGTGATGGCGGACATGCTCGGCTCGATCGGAGTGCTCGTCAGCGGACTGGTCACCGTCGTGTTCGGGTGGCGGTACGCCGACCCGGTCATCGCGGTCGCCATCGGGTTGTTCGTTTTGCCGCGTGCATTCACTCTGGGGCGTCATGCCGTACGAATTCTGCTGCAACACGCTCCGTCGGGCATCGATGTCGCCGCCGTGGAAAAGGCCCTGACCGGTGTCGACGATGTCGAAGAGGTACACGATCTGCACATCTGGACACTGACGTCGGGGATGGAGGTCGCTTCGGCGCATCTGACGGTCGCCCCGGAGGCCGAGACACCCCGGGTGCTCGCTGCAGCGCAGCAGGTTCTCCGCGACGAGTTCGGTCTCGAGCACGCCACTGTGCAGGTCGAACCCCAGGAAGGCGAAGGCCGTTGCCGAGAGGTCAATTGGTAGGCAGGTCTCTGGTAGGCAGGTCTCGACCCGGTGCGAGATCGGCACGCCGTGCTGTCGTCGACACGGCAGCGATGTACCGGAACCGGCACCAGTCGGGTGGGGGCACAGAGTGGGTCCTCGATTGCCGCACATCGGCCCGGTCGACACCGTTCACCCCGAACCCGTCCACCTCGCATGTTCGGCCGCCCGGTGATGGATCAGTCGACTGTGAGGGTATCTACGGTTCTGGTCACGGCGCGGTTCGGCAGTGGCTCGGTAGCGGGGCTGCGCATGACCGCCCCGTCGGTGATCGAGAAGGCACTGTTGTGGCAGGGGCACTCGATCGTGCCGTTGCGGACTCGGTTCACTGTGCACCCTTGGTGAGAACAGATAGCCGAGAAGGCACGGAAGGTACCGGGTTCCGGTTGGGTGACGACGACCTGCCGGTCGGCGAGCACGATTCCACCGCCGACAGGAACATCGTTCACCGACAAGGTGATGGGACCGTCGGAAGCGGTGTCCTCACCGGACGGGGCTTCGCCGACGCTGCATCCGGCGGCAGCCAGGCACGCTGTAGCGCAGCTCGTAGCGAGAAAAATACGGCGCGGTAGCGCCGGGATGTTGTCGCTCATGCAGCAGGTTCCCCTCGGTGCGCCTCGGTGCGCCTCGGTGAGCGAGAGGCGACGATCGCTTGTCGGTGGTTGTGGTCGACTATGTTTCGAGCCGTTTCGGTGTCGATCACTCTCACTGTTCGAGCGAATCAGCATGATTGTCCTGTCGCGAATGTGTCTGCACTGCAGGGCATTCGATTCGAGCACCGAGGTATCTCATGCAAGTTCACGATTCGGCGCTGTCGGGCACTGCGGGCCGAGGGGTAATCTTTGTGGCCTCTCGCGTGAACAGTGCCGCCCCGATCATCAGCACCACCCCGCAGGTGATGTAGATGTCGGCGAGGTTGAATGTCGGCCACCAACCGGTGTGAAAGTAATCGGTGACCGCGCCGTCGAGGAGCCGGTCGAGGACATTCGAGAGTGCACCGGCGAGGACCAACGACAGCGCTGCCGTGGTGACCGGACCCGCGTGAGGCGCGGTACGCCACCCGTAGATCGCCAACCCGGTGGTGATCGACGCCGTCACGGCGACGACGACCCACACGGGCAGAGAATCACCCAGGCTGAACGCCATTCCGCGATTGAAGGCCAGTCGCAGCTCGAGTATCCGCAGCGGAATCGTCGAGCCGGGCAACGCCGCCTGCGCCCAGTAGTCGACCAGTAGAGCGGCAGCGACCAGAGCCAGGACAAGGGCGGTTGCGGCGGCGCGGAGCCGAGCGGTGGCGATGGGGGAGCGGGTCACTGGTCCTCGTTCTCGGGTGTACACCGTGCGTACGTCCGGGTGCACCGCAGACGGTGCAGGTGACCCCGGATTTGCCAACACTTGAAATACTATGCACCATAGTAGTTGATGAATACCGTCGATTTCTCCGCCACCCGATGCGTCGTGTCGCCGTGAGGGCGGCGGCACCCTCGTCATGAGGGCGATGCCCGATGCCGAACCCGGGCCCGGACCGTCCTGCGTCGACCGAGGTCGAGTGTGGCGGCTGTATCGGACAAGTCGAGGTGAAGGGCCCCGAACCTGGGCACGTCTGACCGCAGCGGCAACTTCGGGGCTGGCGATGTACGCCACGTTCCCGCCCATCGATCTGTGGTTTCTCGCTCCGGTAGCACTTGCAATGCTGCTGTTGGCTGTGCGCGGGCGAGGGGCGCGTGCGGGGGCCGGCTACGGCTTCGTTGCCGGCTCGGCGTTCTTCGTGCCTCTGTTGCCGTGGGTGGGGGAGTACGTCGGGTCGGTGCCGTGGCTGGCGCTGGCTGTCGTTCAGGCCCTCTTCGTGGCGATGTTCGGCGCGGTAGCGGATCGGATGTCGCGACTGCCGTGGGCGCCGGTCTGGGTGGCGAGCGCCTGGGTGGCGATCGAAGCTGCGCGCTCACGTGTCCCGTTCGGCGGATTCCCCTGGGGCCGCATCGCATTCGGTCAATCCGACGGGCCGCTGCTGCCTCTGGCTGCGTTGATCGGCGCGCCGGGGTTGTCGTTCGTCGTGGTGCTGATCGGGTCCGCTCTGGCCGGTGCCATCGCTTCCGATCGGTTCACCCGCAGAACTGCAGCAGCGTCGTGCATGGGTGCGGCCACTGTTGTAGGGGCGCTCACGGTGGTGGCTCCACTGTTCGCTCCGCCGCCGCAGGACACGGTCACCGTCGCCTTGGTGCAAGGCAACGTCCCGCGGCTCGGTCTCGACTTCAACGCCCAACGACGAGCAGTGCTCGACAACCACGTTCAGCGCACCATCGAGCTCGCCGACGACATCGACTCCGGCCGCGTACGCGTACCCGATCTGGTCATCTGGCCGGAGAACTCCTCCGACATCGATCCCCTGCGCAATCCCGATGCCGCGGCGGGTATCGATGCCGCAGCCCGCGCCGTCGGAGTGCCCATTCTCGTCGGCACGGTGCTACGCCAGGGCGACGGCACCACCACGAACACTTCGATCGTGTGGGATCCGGTCACCGGCCCAGGGCAGAGGCACGACAAACGTCGACTGGTGCCGTTCGGGGAGTACCTGCCGATGCGCACGATCGTCACCGCACTCTCTCCCTATGCCGCCCAAGCAGGACGCTTCGTTCCGGGTCAGGGCAACGGCGTCGTCGACCTCGCCGGAGTGCCCGTCGCGGTGGCCACCTGCTACGAGGTCGCCTTCGACGCATTGCTCACCGACTCCGTTCGCGCCGGTGCCCAGCTGATCGCAGTGCCGACCAACAACGCCACCTTCGGTCGGACGAACATGACCTATCAACAACTCGCCATGTCGCGGGTACGGGCGGTCGAACACGGGCGCAGCGTCGTCGTTTCGGCCACCAGCGGCGTCAGCGCCGTCATCGATGCACGCGGGGAGGTCGTCGAGCGCACGGAGCTGTTCACCCCCGCAGCTGTCGTCACCGAGGTGTCACTGAGCACCACGCTCACCCCGGCGACGATCACCGGCAGCGTTCCGGAATGGATTGCCGCTACCGGCGCTGTTGCGGCACTGGCGTTCTCGCTGCTGCGCCGACCACGCTCCACCACACCGAACCCGCAAACTACTATGTCGCGTAGTATTTAGATGGTGGTCGGTGAAGGGTGTGCGGAGATGACGATCGACGAACACCCCAGTGCGCACTCGCCGGGACTGGTGCGCAGAACGGTGGCGATGCTGCGCAACCGGTGGCGACAACTGACGTCGATGCGGACAGCGCTGGTGCTGCTGTTCCTCCTCGCCGCCGCAGCAATCCCCGGCGCATTGCTGCCGCAGCGCAATCTCAATACCCAGGCCGTCGATGCCTACATCGCCGCCCGCCCGGCTCTCGGGCCGGTGATGGACACACTGGAATTGTTCGACGTGTTCGCAAGTTCCTGGTTCACCGCGATCTACGTCCTGCTGTTCGTGTCTCTGATCGGCTGTCTGACTCCCCGGTTGATCGAGCACGGTAAAGCTCTTCGCGCACAACCTGTTCGAGTACCCCGAAATCTCACTCGACTACCGTTGCATCATTCGGGCACCCTCGCCGGCGACCCCGAGAAGGTGATCGCCGACATCGCGCCGCACTTGAAAGGGTGGCGTACCGTCGTGCGGCCCGAGCCCGATGGGGCACTGACCCTCTCGGCCGAGAAGGGCTACACCCGCGAGGCCGGAAACCTGCTCTTCCACTTCTCGCTGATCGGCCTGCTCGCCGCTATCGCCATCGGCAAACTGTTCGGCTACGAAGGCTCGGTCATCGTCATCGCCGACAACGGACCCGGTTTCTGCAACACCTCTCCCGCCGTCTACGACTCCTTCCGCGCCGGCAACAGCACCGACGGCACCGGCCTCGAGCCGTTCTGTATCCGGGTCAAGGACTTCACCGCCGACTACCTCGAGAACGGTCAGGCCGAGATGTTCACCTCGAACATCTCCTACCAGAGCGCCGACGACATCGCCGCCGACACCTGGCGCGACTATCAACTCAAAGTCAACGAACCCCTCCGGCTCGGCGACGAACGCATCTACCTCACCGGACACGGCTACGCCCCCGAATTCACCGTCACCTTCCCCGACGGCCAGACCCGCACCGAAGCCCTGCAGTTCCGCCCCGACGACGCCACCACGTTCCTCAGCAGCGGCGCGCTGCGATTCGACCCACCCGGGGGGACCTACGCCACCGCCGACGAACGCCGCCGAGGGCAGATCGCCATCGAAGGACTCTTCGCGCCCACCGCGCAATTCAACGGAAACCTGCTCTCCTCCCGCTTCCCGGAACTGGTCGATCCCGCTGTGGCAGTGGACATCTACAAAGGCGACACCGGTCTCGACACCGGCATCCCGCAGTCGATCTTCTCCCTGGACCAGGAGATGATCAACCAGGGACGGCTGGTCAAGCAGGACCGAGTCAACCTGCGGCCCGGAGAATCGACAACCCTCACCGACGGCACCGTCGTCCGGTTCGACGGGGCCAAGGAATTCGCGAACCTCCAGGTCGGATACGACCCCGCGCAGCGGTGGGTGCTCGTGTTCGCGGTCACGATGATGACCGGACTACTGATCTCCCTGGTGATCACCCGCCGTCGTGTCTGGTTTCGGATCCACCCTGCCGAACACGGCCGCGCGGGCGTGGACATGGGCGGACTGGCTCGCACCGATCACGCCGGCTGGGGACCCGAATTCGAGACCCTCCGGTCACAGATCTGGCCGCAGGCAACTTCGAGCGACTCCGAGACCCACGACAGAGAAACGGTGTAGCGCCATGCCGATCGACGACACCCTCGCCCGCTGGAGCGACATCAGCTTCGAGACCGCGTTCGTGGTCTATCTCCTCGCCGCGATGGCGTTCCTCGGCCAGCTCGCGACGACCCGTGCGGCGACACTGCACAACACGGAGCGACTGCGCACGCGAATAATCGCCGCGACGTCGACGACACCCGGTCGCATTCCCGACGCACCCCGGCGGGTTCCGTCCGAACGCCTGGGGCGCACAGGCCTCGGGCTGGTGATGGTGGCGCTGACGTTGCATGTCGGGTCGATCGTTCTTCGCGGGATCGCCGCCAGCAGGCCGCCGTGGGGCAACATGTACGAATTCGTCTCGGTCACCTGCGCGGCCGGTGTACTGGCTGCACTGGTGGTGCTGCGCTCCAAGCAACTGCGCACCCTGTGGTTGTTCGTCCTGGTACCGACATTGATCCTCCTGTTCGTCGCCGGCACCGTGCTGTACGCCAACGCAGCACCGGTGGTACCGGCACTGCAGTCGTACTGGCTGCCGGTGCACGTCTCCATCGTCTCGCTCGGCAGCGGGGTGTTCTTGATCTCCGGGGTTGCAAGCGCGCTGTTCCTGATCCGCATGAAGCATCCCGAGGCCTCGGGGAGCAGAATGAGCCGAATCGTCGCCCGTCTGCCCTCCGCGCAGACACTGGACATCGTGGCGTACAAGACCACGATCTTCGCATTTCCACTCTTCGGCGTCGGCGTCATCCTCGGTGCCATTTGGGCCGAAGCCGCATGGGGCCGATTCTGGGGCTGGGACCCGAAAGAAACGGTCTCCTTCATCACCTGGATCGTCTACGCCTCCTACCTACACGCCCGCGCCACCAGCGGATGGCGCAACACCCGCGCAGCATGGATCAACATCGCCGGATTCGTAGCGATGCTGTTCAACCTGTTCATCATCAACATGGTCGTCTCCGGCCTGCACTCCTACGCAGGCCTGAACTGATGACTCCCGCTACGTGCCCTCCAGCGCGTCCGCAAGGTCCTGCGGAATGGGCATCGGCGACATCAGTCCCGCCTCGACCCGGCCGGTGTTACCGGCCGGGTATCGCCCCGACCACGATCCTGGAGCAGCGACCACGATCCGAATCAACTGGCCCCAGGATTCGCGCCGATCATGTTCTACCGCCGCAGCTTTCAACATCGCGGCGTGGTTGCGAGCATGCAACCGTCAACAGGGCTGCGAGAGGATGTGTGCTCGTTCGAGGTGGTACCAGCGCACCTCTGTTGTCGATGCCCGTGCTGCTGCGGTCATGTCGATCCCGTAGAGCCTGCGTGCAGTCCGATCACCGCCCGCAGGTCTCTACCTCTGTCCGCGGAAGAGTTCGCCGTACGCGGGGGTCGATGTGCAGCAGGTACATCCATCCGAGCACACGGAGCTGCCATCGTCTGCTCCGATCGCCGACGGTGACGTTGCGGTGGTGGAGGCCAGTAGGTTCCCAGATGCGAGAGGTGCGGTGTTCCTCGGCGTCGGAGCCGGAGCGCAGCAGGCATCCTCGAAGGCCGCTGCGGGTGCGATCGTGACGTTGAGGGCACCGGACGCCGCGGGCGGGGGCACGAACCCGTCCAACGGTGTGGTGCGGGCAGCGCGAATCGCATTGGCTATGACCAGGACTTCGGCGAGTTCGTGGACGAGCACCACAGTCGCCAAACCGAGGACACCGGTGGCAGCCAGTGGGACGAGCACGCCGATGATGGCGATCGACAAGGCGATGTTCTCGATCATGATGCGCCGGGCGCGTCGAGCGTGGGCCAGCACCTGCGGTAGATGCCGGAGGTCTTCCCCCATGAGGGCAACATCGGCGGTCTCGATGGCAACGTCGGTTCCCATGGCGCCCATGGCGATACCGACATCTGCGGTCGCCAAGGCGGGAGCGTCGTTGATGCCGTCGCCGACCATGGCAATCTTGCGTCCGGCCGCGATGTCGGTCAGCAGGGCCGCTTTGTCCTCGGGCAGTAGTTCGGCGTGGACGGCGGTGATGCCCGCCTGGGTCGCCAGAGCCTGCGCAGTGAGCGCATTGTCGCCGGTGAGCATCGCAGTGTCGATACCGAGCGCGGTGAGTTGGCGGACAGCCTCGGCGGCCTCGGGCCGCAGTTCGTCGCGGACGGCGATCGCAGCGATCAGAACTCCGGCGCGTTCGACGAGAACGACTGTGGCACCGCCGCTCTGCAGACGAGCGACGTCGGCGCGGAACACCTCGGAGCTGGGGTGTGTGTCGAACCAGCTCGGTTTCCCGAGCCTGATCGCGGCACCGTCGAGGGTGCCGGTCAGGCCGTGCCCGGCGATGGCAGTGACATCATCGGCGGCCGCGACGGTCGATACGGAGGCCAGTACGGCGCGGGCGAGTGGATGCTCGCTGCGCGCTTCGAGCGCAGCAGCAACGGCCAGCGCGGCGTCGCGGCTGATTCCCGCAGCGGTGACGACGTCGACGACCTCCGGTCGTCCTGCGGTGAGGGTGCCGGTCTTGTCCAAGGCGACGACGCGAATGCGGCCCAGCTCTTCCACTGCTGCACCGCCTTTGATCAATGCCCCGTTGCGACTCGCAGCCCCGATCGCCGCCACCACCGACAGCGGCACCGAGATGGCCAACGCGCACGGTGATGCCGCGACCAGGACCACCAGTGCGCGTTCGAGCCACAACATGGGGTCACCGAGCACCGCACCGACGCCGGCGACGAGTACGGCGAGAATCATGATCGAGGGCACGAGCGGACGTGCGATACGGTCCGCCAGCCGTTGGCCGGCCCCTTTGCGGTCCTGGGCCTGTTCGACGATGCGGACGATGCGAGCAAGCGAACTCTCCGATGCCGGCGCGGTGACGGTGACCTCGATGGCCCCGCCGCCGTTGATGGCACCGGCATGCACCTCGTCACCGACACCGGCTTCGATGGGCACGGACTCGCCGGTGATCGCAGACACGTCCAGATTCGTCGAACCGCGAGCGATGGTGCCGTCCGTGGCAGCTCGCTCACCCGGCCGCAGCACCATGATGTCCCCGATCACGACATCGTCGGGGGACAGGGCCTGCTCGGTTCCACCGCGCAGGACAGATACCGTCGGCGGCACCAAGGACAGGAGTGCGCGCAGTCCGCGGCGGGTCTTGGTGACCGCGTATTCCTCGAGCCCCTCGGCGACGGAGAACAAGATACCGAGCATCGCGGCCTCGGGGATCTGGCCCAATGCGATGGCACCGAGCAGCGCGATCGTCATCAGCGTGCCGACACCGATGCGTCCGTGTCGCAGATTTCTCACCGTCGCGGGAACGAAGGTGACGGCGGCGATCGCGGCAGCGATCAGAGCGCCGACGGTCGCAACCGCATCGGCACCCGTTCGACCGAGCAACCACGATGCGCCCAGGATGATCGCGGCGGCCGAGGCGAGTTGCAGCTCGCGGACCTGCCACAACCTCGGGAGTGCATCGGTTGGAGCTGGACCTCCCGTGCCCGCACCGTCAGCAGTGGATTCGGTGGTCGGCGCTGCCGGGGTAGGTCCGCAGCACGCGTCAGCCATGATCGACCCCGGTGACTTCAGCGACGATCGAGGTGGTGGGCAGTACCTCGGTCAGTGTCGCGAGCAGTCGGGTGCCGCGGTCGGTGAGCGCATACATGACCAACTTTCCGTCTCTGTTCGATGTGACGGCGTCCGCGGCTTTGAGTTTGCGGAGATGGTGGGAGACCAGCTTCTGGCTCTGTCCCACGATCCACGCGATGTCGCAGCCACACATCTGCCCGCCGGCGTTCAACGCGAGCGCGATGGTCAGTCGGGTGGGGTCGCCGAATGCTCGGGCAGCGTCGGCGACCGGTTCGATATCGCCGAGCGCGGGCAGAGTAGCGCGCACCCTCTCGGCGTGAGGGAGGTCCATACACAACAGATCGCACGAGTCCAGAGGTTCCAAGGCCATGGGCACAATCTAACAATCATGCGATCGTTAGGGAAGGACCATTAGTCAACGTTCGCACGATTGTTAGTGTCATAGCGGGTCGAAACGCCCATATCGGGCCCATTGATCAGTCCGAACGAATCGAGAAGGTAGTTGTATGAGCCGAGCGTTGAAGATTTCCTTGTCCCTGGTGATCGTGTTCGCCGCCGCGTTGGCTGTATTTCTGGTGGTGGATCGATCGGGGTCTCCGGATGCTGCCGCCGCCGAGCAGGCCGCGACCGACCCTGCCTCGATTGCGGTGCGCGAGAACAGTCATCGGTTGAACTCGGTGCCCGACGGCCGGGTCACGTTCGTGGAGTTCCTCGACTTCGAGTGCGAGGCCTGCCGATCGGCCTACCCGGCGATCGAGCAATTGCGTGAAGAGTACGGCGACCGGGTGAGCTTCGTGGCCCGCTACTTTCCGATCGCCTCCCACTTCAATGCCGAACGAGCCGCACGCGCAGTCGAGGCCGCGGCCCAGCAGGGCGGATTCGAGGCGATGTATCAGCGCATGTACGAAACGCAGGCGCAGTGGGGCGAACAGCAGGTTCCGCAGGACGAGTTGTTCCGCAGCTTCGCCGTCGAGCAAGGGCTCGACATGAGCGCCTTCGATGCCGCCTACACCGACCCTGCGACGCTCGCGCGCATCGAGGCCGACGTCGCGGACGGGATCGCGCTCGGCGTGCAGGGCACCCCGACGTTCTTCCTCAACGGCACCAAGATCGAACCCACCACCTACGGAGACCTCGCCGATGCCCTCGACGCTGCACTCGGCTGACCCCGCAGCCGCTCTCACCCGACGCAGCGGACCGTTCGCCCGGGGCCTGCCCTGGCTGCTACTGGTGGGCGGCCTGATCGGCCTGACCGCCGCGTTCGTGCTCACAGTAGAGAAGTTCGCTCTGGCGCTCGATCCCGCCTACGCCCCGACCTGCAGCATCAACCCGGTACTCAACTGCGGATCGGTGATGGACACCCCGCAGGCGTCTGCGTTCGGATTTCCCAATTCCCTTCTCGGGATCGCAGGCTTCGCCGTCGTGGCGGCAGTGGGTGCCGCCCTTCTCGCCGGTGCGGTGTTCGCGCAGTGGTTCTGGGGTGCAATGCAGGTCGGTGTCACTGCTGCCGCAGTCTTCGTGCACTGGCTGATCGCGCAGAGCCTGTACGAGATCGGTGCCCTGTGCCCGTACTGCATGGCGGTGTGGGCGGTCACCGTACCGATCTTCTGGTACGTCACGCTGCGCAACCTCGACCGCGCCAGGTCGAAATCCGCTCTTGGGCAATGGTTTCGGCCATGGCTTGACTCGCTGATTCGCAATCACTCGATTCCACTGACCGTGTGGTTTCTCGTCCTCATCGCCCTGATCGCGCAGCGTTTCTGGTCGTACTGGTCCACGCTCCTATGATCCGCGACGTACCGTTCGCCCCTCTGCCGCTCTCTCGAGAAAGAAGGTCACGGCGATGACGCGCGGCTGGTCGATCGTCATGCTCGTCGTTGTCGTTGCATCGATCGTTGCACTGTGGCCCCGCTCCGGTGGCGTCGAGGGCGGCCCGTCCGAGGCCATCGCCAACAATGTCGCGCCGGTCGGACCCGAACCCACACTGTCCCGCCCGCCGGATGACGCGGCACGAGCAACAGCGCTACCGCTGTGTCCGCCGCCGGTACCGCGCGAAGGCGGTCCGCTGGCAGGAGTGATAGCGCGCTGCATCGGCAGCGCCGACGATGTCGATCTCGCCGACGTTCTCGGAAGCGAGGTGACGCTGATCAACCTGTGGGCATCCTGGTGCGGCCCGTGCCGCACCGAGATGCCCGTACTCGATGCCTACACCGCAGAACCCGACGCGATCCCAGTCATCGGAATCGACGTCGAGGACCGGCCCGCGGACGCGGCCGCGCTGCTCACGCAACTGGGCGTCCGCTATCCGAACTACATCGACGGCGGCAGCGTCCTGGACGCGCTCTCGGCACCGCCGGTCCTTCCCCTGAGCTTTCTCCTCCGCCCGGACGGAACGGTCGAGCGCGTCACCGACCCGACGGTGTTCGAGACGACAGACCAGATCCGCACTGCAGTAAAGGATTTCACCTCATGACACGCTTCCCACCAGTGTGGGTCGGTGCGCGCCGTCAGGGCAGCACGCCCACCGCGGCAATTGGATCGATTCTTGCCCTCGTACTACTGATCTCCGGATGCTCCGACGGCGCACAGGCTGCGCCCCCGGGAGGCAGCTTCGACTTCGTCGCCCCCGGCGGTCGAACCGACATCGTCTACGATCCCCCCGAAACACGCGGAACCATAGGCGAACTCGCCGGCCCCGATCTGATGGAGGAAGGCAAGACGACCGCTCTGTCGGACTACGACGGCAAGGTCGTCGTGATCAATCTCTGGGGCCAGTGGTGCGGCCCCTGCCGCGGCGAAGCCGACGACCTCGAAGAGGTCTACGAGACCACCCGCGAGCGTGGCGTGCAATTCCTCGGCCTCAACGTCAGAGATCCACAGAAGGACAAAGCGCAGGACTTCGTCGTCGACAACGACGTCTCCTACCCCTCGATCTACGACCCCTCGATGCGGACCCTGATCGCCCTCGGCGGAAACTACCCGACCAGCGTGATCCCCTCGACGCTGGTACTCGACCGTTCACACCGCGTGGCCGCGGTCTTCATGCGCGCCCTGCTCACCGACGACCTCCTTCCCGTCGTCGAACGGATAGCCGCGGAATGACGACTCTTCTCGCCCAAGACATCGGGTCGGCCTTCCAGAACGCGGCATCGAGCGGGCCCCTACTGCTCGCGATCGCGGCATGCATGCTCGCCGGGCTGGTCTCGTTCGCCTCCCCGTGCGTGGTGCCGCTGGTGCCGGGATACCTGTCCTACCTGGCAGGAATCGCCGGTGCCGACGCCCAATCAGCCGATACCCGATCGCCCCGCACCTCGACCACCGGCACCTCGACCACCGACACGTCGTCGCCGGAGCTGGCGAATCGCTGGCGTGTGGCCGGCGCAGCGTCGTTGTTCGTCGCCGGATTCACGATCGTCTTCGTCCTCGCCACAGCCTCGATCTTCGGAGTCATCGGCACCTTGCGCATCAACGAGCAAGTACTTCAACGAGTCGGCGGCGTCATCACGATCATCATGGGTGCAGCGTTCATCGGATTGATACCCGTTCTGCAACGCGACACCCGATACGCACCTCAGCAGATCTCGTCCCTCGCCGGAGCGCCGCTGCTCGGCGGTGTGTTCGCGCTCGGCTGGACACCGTGTCTGGGCCCCACCCTCGCCGGCGTTCTGTCTGTCGCGGCAGGAACCGAAGGTGCAACCGCAGCCCGCGGGGTCACTCTCATCGTCGCGTACTGCATGGGACTCGGCCTACCGTTCGTCGTCCTCGCGTTCGGCTCGAGTTCGGCGATGCGAGGTGTGGGGTGGCTTCGAAGGAACTCACAGAAGATCAAGATCGCGGGCGGTGTCATCATGATCGCCGTCGGCATCGCGCTGCTGACCGGAGTGTGGGGGTTGTTCATCGCCTGGATCCGCAACGAATTCGTCAGTGCAGTGGTCCTGCCCATCTGATCGAGATGTCGCCAAACCACCCCGCCGCATTGCATTGTTCGGGTAGCCGAACTATATTTTCAGGGTCCTGACATACTGTTGGTGCCGGAGGGTGTGGTCATGTCTGTGCTGCAGCGCCGATCGTCTCGGCCGCCCTCGAGGTTTCGGTCGGGCCTCGTTCTGCTCGGACCCGCTTTCGTCGCAGCGATCGCCTACGTCGACCCCGGCAACGTCGCCTCCAACGTCAGCGCCGGTGCGCAGTTCGGATACCTGCTGGTCTGGGTGATCGTTGCCGCGAACGTGATGGCCGGTCTCGTCCAGTTCCTCTCCGCCAAACTCGGCATCGTCACCGGAATGACACTGCCCGAAGTAGTCCGCGAGAAGTCGAGCAGGACTGTGCGACTGGCATATTGGGGGCAAGCAGAGGTGGTCGCCATGGCGACCGACCTCGCCGAAATCGTCGGCGGTGCGATCGCCCTCTACCTGCTCTTCGACCTGCCGCTCCTGATCGGCGGCCTCATCACCGGGGCCGTATCGATGATCTTGCTGATGGTCCAGGATCGCCGGGGCCAACGGCCCTTCGAGTTCGTGATTCTCGGGCTACTCGGTGTCATCGCCGTCGGATTTCTTGCCAGCGTCGTCGTGGAACCGCCATCGTTCACCGAGGCCGCCGCCGGTCTCATTCCGCGGTTCGACGGCGCGGAAAGTGTGTTGATCGCCGCCGCGATGCTCGGTGCGACGATCATGCCGCACGCGGTGTACCTGCACTCCGGTCTAGCACGTGACAGGCACGGACACCCCGAGGCAGGGCCCGTCCGTCAGCGGTTGTTGCGGATCACCCGGATCGATGTCGGGTTGGCGATGCTGCTGGCCGGGGCAGTGAACATGTCGATGCTGCTGTTGGCGGCCTCGACGCTGGGGGGCCGCGAGGGCGTCGATTCCATCGACGGAGCTCACGCAGCAGTGGGTGACACTCTGGGGCCGGTGGTAGCACTGCTGTTCGCGGTGGGCCTGCTGGCCTCGGGCCTTGCATCGACATCGGTCGGGGCGTACGCGGGGGCGATGATCATGGACGGGCTACTACGTAAGCGCATTCCGATTCTGGTGCGACGACTGGTGACACTTGTTCCCGCACTGGCAATTCTGGCAGCAGGAGTCGACCCCAGTCGGGCACTGGTCGTCTCGCAGGTCGTGCTGTCGTTCGGTATCCCATTCGCGTTGATTCCCTTGGTGCGGTTCACCTCGGACCGCATCCTGATGGGCGGCGATGTCAATCACCGGATCACGGCATACGCGGCATGGCTCATCGCGGGAATCGTCGTCGCACTCAACATTGCACTGATCTATCTGACCGTGGTCTGACTGCACCAAAACCGGGATCGCATCAGTCCTCGGTGTCGGCAGAGTCACCCTCTACCGACACCTCGCCGCCCTTCAGCAGTCAGCGGGGGAGAGGCCGCGTACCTTTCTTCCACACCAACGGGCCACAGTGCCACTGCGGCAGCGAGAGTCGAGCACTCCTGCCTCAATTTTTGCAGGATTCTGTGGATCTAAGTCACACGCTCTGAGCCCAACGGCGTCCTCGAGCGCTTCGACGGCACCGCACCACCACACCTGCTCTATCTCTGAAGCCAGGACGAAGTACGGCGCGACCCGAAACTGTTGCAACAGAACAGCTCTGTCAGTGCCCAATTGTCATACTCGCCGTCATACGGATAGAACCGTCGGTGGACCACCACTACCCGCCGAAATCGCCGAGCAGGCGGTGCAATCGTCCTCACCGCCCTGCAAACAATCGACCACGCTCGCAGTGAGCCAGCCGATGGGGGTCGATCAAGCGCCGCCGGTAGGCCGGTCCACTGACTCCAATACGTCCGCGAGCATCGGAACGTCCCAGTCGCGATCGTCGAGATCCGCGATAGCCCTCGCCGTCAGATCGTTGAATGCTGTCCCCCTTCCAAGCAATACGGGGAGGGGGTATGGTCCGAGTCGTCGCTAGGTACCCCCTGGGGGTATTATTCAGGATGAAGGAGTACCTCATGATCACCACGAATTACCGAGTCACCGGCATGACCTGCGGACACTGCGAGGCGTCGGTCCGGGAAGAAGTCGGTGCTGTGGCCGGGGTCGACACGGTCGAAGCATCGGCGTCGGCGGGGACGCTGACGGTGACGAGCGCCGACGAGCCCGACCACGCCCAGGTCGTCGCTGCCGTTCGCGATGCCGGCTACACAGCCGAACCGCAACCCGCAGATTCACGCACCGCGTAGCCGCTGAACTCGGCGGAGAGAAGGATTTACCGCGATGAACAACCACACACATGCCGATGTCGGCGTGGCCGAGACAGCGGGCACACAGTCGGGCCACGACCCGTCTGGACACAGCGCAGCCCACACCGGACACGGCGAGCAGACTGAACACGAAGGCCATACCGGGCACGGTGGCCATGCCGGTCACGGCGATCACGTCGGCATGTTCCGTCGCCTGTTCTGGGTCATGCTGGTCCTCGCCGTTCCGGTGATCGTTGCCTCGAACATGTTCGCGATGCTCCTCGGATACTCGCTGCCCGACGCAGCGTGGATCGCCTGGGTCTCCCCGGTGCTGGGCACCGTGATGTATGCCTGGGGCGGTTCCCCGTTCCTCACCGGCGCGGTGAGTGAAATCCGTTCACGTGCACCGGGAATGATGCTGCTCATCGCCCTCGCGATCACCGTCGCATTCGTCGCGTCGATGGGAGCGAGCCTGGGCCTGCTCGATCATCAGCTCGACTTCTGGTGGGAACTGGCGCTGCTGATCGTGATCATGTTGCTCGGGCACTGGATCGAGATGAGATCCCTCGCGCAGACCACCTCCGCTCTGGACTCGTTGGCGGCGTTGCTCCCGGATGTCGCCGAACGCGTCGACGGCGACGATGTGGTGCCGGTGTCCCCGGCCGAGCTGGAGCTCGGTGATGTCGTTGTCGTCCGCCCCGGCGGCCGAGTACCGGCGGACGGCACCATCGTCTCCGGATCGGCGAGCATGGACGAATCGATGATCACCGGCGAATCACGCACCGTCCGCCGCAGCGACGGCGACCACGTCGTCGCCGGCACGGTAGCCACCGACTCCGGTCTGCGCGTCCAGGTCACCGCAGTAGGGGAGGACACCGCCCTCGCCGGCATCGGCCGCTTGGTCGCCGACGCCCAGAACTCGACCTCGCGCGCTCAGCGCATCGCCGACACGGCCGCCGGTTGGCTGTTCTGGTTCGCTCTCGGTGCCGCGATCATCACCGCCGCTGTGTGGACTCTGGTCGGGATGCCCGACGACGCCGTCATCCGCACCATCACCGTGTTGGTCATCGCCTGCCCGCACGCACTCGGACTGGCGATTCCGCTGGTGGTCTCCATCGCCACCGAACGCGCCGCCCGCGGCGGTGTCCTGGTCAAGGACCGGCTCGCACTCGAAACCATGCGCACGGTGGACACCGTGCTCTTCGACAAGACCGGGACCCTCACCAAGGGTGAACCCACCGTCACCGCAATCGAGGTGACAGACGGGCGCACCGCCGACAACGTCCTCGCGCTGGCCGCTGCCGCAGAAGCCGACTCAGAACATCCCCTGGCTCGCGCCATCGTTGCGGCCGCACGCGCGCGGAACCTGACCGTCCCGGCTGCAGCAGACTTCCAGTCGTCTCCCGCCGTCGGGGTCTCTGCGGACGTCGACGGCACCCGCGTGCAGGTCGGCGGGCCCGCGCTGCTCGAGCAGGAGCGCGGATCCGAACTTGCTGTCGCCGACCGGTGGCGGGGCGACGGGGCGATCATCCTGCACGTCCTCGCCGACGGGGCCGTGATCGGTGCCCTCGCGCTCGCCGACGAGATCCGGCCCGAATCCCGCACGGCAGTCGATGCGCTCCACGCTCGGGGTATCGCGGTGGTGATGATCACCGGTGATGCCGATGCCGTCGCGCAGTCCGTCGCGACCGAGCTCGGTGTGGACCGCTACTTCGCGGGGGTGAAACCGGAAGACAAGTCCCACAACGTTGCTGAACTTCAACAGGAAGGGCGCACGGTGGCGATGGTCGGTGACGGAGTCAACGACGCACCGGCTCTGGCGCAGGCCGATGTCGGTATCGCTATCGGCGCGGGTACCGACGTTGCTATCGCGTCGGCCGGAGTGATCCTCGCCAGCGACGACCCGAGGTCGGTGTTGTCGGTGATCGAACTCTCGCGGGCCTCGTACCGGAAGATGAAGCAAAACCTCTGGTGGGCAGCGGGATACAACCTCATCTCAGTTCCGCTCGCGGCAGGAGTGCTCGCGCCGGTCGGGTTCGTGCTGCCCATGTCGATCGGCGCGATCCTGATGTCGCTGTCGACGATCATCGTCGCCGCGAACGCGCAGCTGCTTCGGCGACTCGACCTCACGCCCGACACCATCACCGGAGCGGTGAACGAGGGGAGTTCCAATTCTCCGTCGCAGCGCACACCGTCACTGTGAGAGCTGATCTCGTACCGGAAACGCAGCCCTGACGACTGCGAAGCGCTGATGGCCGCACCCTCTCCGCCGGAGAGGATGCGGCCATCGTTGTGTATAGCGGACCAGGTCAGCCGAGCAGCCGCTGCATGGTCTCGATTTCCTGCTGCTGGGTGGCGACGATGGTGCGGGCCATCTCCAGGGCGTCAGGGTTGGAACCGTCTGCGATTTCGGTGTTCGCCATCTCGATGGCACCGGTGTGGTGGGCGATCATCATCGTCAACCACTGGCGGTCGAATTCGGGTCCCGACGCTGCCATCAACGCGTCCATGTCCTGAGCGGTCATCATGCCGCTGTCGGAGCTGTGGTCCATCCCGCCCATCTGACTCATGTCAGCCGAGGGCGCGGGCTTACCCCACTCGGTGAGCCAGGTGGTCATCTGGTCCATCTCGGGCTGCTGTGCGCCGGCGATCGCCGATGCCAGCGACAGCACGTCCGGGTTGTCGGTGCGGCCGTTCGCCATGTCGGCCATCTCGACTGCTTGGGCGTGGTGCGGATACATCATCTGCGCGAACATCACGTCGGCATCGTTGAACTCTGCGGACGCGCTTGCTTGGGCCGAGGACATCGGTGCGGAGGACATCGAGCCCATGGAGTGCCCGTCCATCGACGACTCGGTCGAGTCGTTGCTACAGCCGACGACGAGGAACGCGCTGGCGGCGGCGGCAGCGAGTGAAGCCATGACTTTGGTACGCATGTGGAATCTCCTTGCAAGAGTGGACAATCAGGGGTGTGTGACGTGTTTCGGTCCGCCGGTCGACGCGCGTCTACCGGGCTCCCTGTCACACTCGCAAGGTCACCGATCTGTCCAACTCCCACAACGTCCACGGCGGTGCACGTTCGAGCGTGGAATCGGTGCATCCGACGGTCCGGTTGAGTAGCGTCGGTACTGGATCGATGGCTGCGCTCAACGCCGGGACCGTCAGCGCGGGCGACGACACCGTCGTGCCCACACAAGGGTGCATCATTTGGTGGGCCGTCGGGCAGTCGTGCTCCCCGGCCATCACCGGAACCGACATAGTTTCGGACATATGAAGCGGCGTCGCCATCGAGGCACGGCCGCCGTTCAACGACATCGAGCCGGTTACGGACATCGACATCGGTGTCACCGAATGCATCAACAGGACACCGAACACCGTCAGTGCAATTAGCAGACCGGTCACCGAGGCCGTGCCCCGTCGACCACGTCTGACTGCCAATTGCATGCCCTTGACGGTAGCAGAGATACCCCCCAGGGGTAATGGCGAACCAGGGGATCGCCCGCCCTCCGCTGTCGGGCAGAGGCCGAATCTCTGGGAAACGCCGCCCCAGTTAAGGAGCTGTGCACTCGACTTCTGAACCAGTGCAGCTCACTTCTGAATCTGACAATCTGTCAGTTTCAGAAGACGGCTGCACTCATTGCAGGCGTTACGAGGGTGAGTGCACGTGTCTTCTGACATTCTGATGTCAAAAGTGCGGTGCACGGTCGCATGTTCGGCTCTCGGTGACAGGGAGGCTTGTGATGGACCCCGACAAGCTCGACGTCGTGGAGACCGGTGTGCTGACAGCGTCGGGGGAGCGGTGGTCCCAGGCCGAGACCCGTTTCGCTGTCCTGGCTCCCTTGCTGGAGATGCATCCGGTGCGTTCGGAAGCGGTCGACGCTGCAGCGCAGCGCTTGGGACTGTCCAGGCGGCAGGTCTACACGTTGGTCGGCAGGCTCAGGAACGGGACGGGGACGGTCACCGATCTTCTGACGAAGGTCTCGTCGGGTGGGCGTGGCCGCAGCCGAGTATCCGCTGAGGTCGAGGAAGTGATCGCCGACCATCTGACTCGATACTTTCTTCACCGTCAGAAGCTCAGTGTCGCTGCGCTGCATAGACGTATCGCATTGGCCTGTCACCGTGCGGGTCTGCCTGTGCCGGCCAGGAACACCGTCACCGCGCGTATCGCCGGCCTCCATCCGGCGTCGGTGGCCAGGTCACGCGGGGGACCCGATGCCGCCCGGCCGCGTCAGTCCGCCGGCGACGTTCCACCGGCGGTTGCGGGGATTCTCGATCAGGTCCAGATCGACCACACCGTCGTCGATGTGATGATCGTCGACGAGTACGAGCGTCAAACGATAGGTCGCCCCTACTTGACGATCGCCATCGATGTCTTCAGCCGTACCGTCCTCGGGTTCGTCGTCACTCTGGAGGCACCGTCAGCCGTATCTGCTGGGTTGTGCCTGGGCCGGGTGTGCAGCGAGAAGCAGACGTGGCTCGAAGCATGCGAGCTGGCCGAACAGGTGCAATGGCCGATGGCAGGCAAGCCGAAGCGGTTATACCTCGACAATGCCGCCGAGTTCAAAAGCGAAGCGTTACGCCGCGGATGCGCCCAGCACGCGATCACCCTCGAATACCGTCCACCGGGCCGGCCGCATTACGGCGGGATCGTCGAACGCATTCTCGGAACGGCGATGACGGCTGTGCACGAGCTACCCGGGACCACTTTTTCGAACCCCGCGGACCGAGGAAATTACGACTCGGACAAGCACGCCGCGTTGACATTGCGCGAGTTGGAGCGCTGGCTGGTTCTGGCGATAGCCTCGTATCACGCGAGCGTGCATTCAGGGATCGGGAACACTCCGGCCGCCGTGTGGGCCGGCGGTGTCGCCGCAGCTGGTCATGCCCATCGTGTGGTGCTCGGCGAGACCGCGTTCCTGGTGGACTTTCTTCCCGTCATCCGGCGACGTCTGACGCGCACGGGCTTCGTTCTCGATCACGTGCACTACTTCTCGAACGCGCTCAAACCGTGGGTTGCGCGGCGAGAGGAGTTGGGGCGGTTCGTGATAAGACGTGACCCACGCGATCTGAGCAGAATCTGGGTCCTCGAACCAGACGGTGCAGGCTATGTCGAGGTGCCGTACCGGACGATGTCACATCCCGCGGTAACACTGTGGGAGCACAGAGCTGCTATCGCCCGTCTCCGCGAACAAGGTCGGTCGAACGTTGATGAGAGCGCACTGTTTTCGATGATCGAGCAGATGCGTGAGGTCACCGACCGCTCGCAGAAAGCCACCCGCAAAGCCCGGCGCAACCGTGCCCGCCGCACGCATCTCACCGGCGCCGCGTCTGCACCGATCCCGGCGATCCACCCGCCGGTGGAGCCTGAAACGGACGGCGGCACCGCAACGCCGGTCTTCAGCGACATCGAGGAATGGTGAGCCGATGACCGCATCGAAAGGAAGCAGCAACGAACCCACCGAGTCGTCCAGCGAGGATTTGGGGCACCTGCGGGAGTCGGTTCGACCGCTCACCGCACTCGACGACGCGGAGCGGATCCGGTTGATCCGGTCGGAGAGATGGACGGGTATCCGCAGGCCCGTACGGTCATCGACCATCTGGAGACGTTGCTGTCGTGGCCGGACCGACAGCGTATGCCGAACCTACTGTTGCTCGGTCCGACGAACAACGGCAAGTCGATGATCATCGAAAAGTTCCGGCGCACTCATCCGCCGATCAGCTTGTCCGACCGCGAGCAGATACCGGTGTTGTGCATGCAGATGCCCCCGGACCCGTCACCCGGCCGGTTCTACCTCGCACTGCTCACAGCGTTGGGAACACCGACCAGGCCCCGCAATCGGGTCCACGAACTCGAACAGCAAGCATTGATGCTGCTCCGCGCCACCGGCGTGAAGATGTTGATCATCGACGAGCTCCACAATGTTCTCGCCGGCCGCGACAACGTCCGCCGCGAATTCTTGAACGTGCTGCGATTCCTGGGCAACGAACTACGCATTCCTCTTGTCGCTGTCGGAACCCGCGACGCCTACCTCGCCATCCGGACCGATCCCCAGCTGGAGAACCGATTCCACCCCATGACTTTGCCGGTCTGTACCAACACTGCCGACACCAGATCACTGCTGGCCAGCTTCACCACGAGCTTCCCCCTCCGTAAACCCTCGCACCTGACATCACCGGAGATGACCGACTACCTCCTCACTCGCTCCGAGGGCACCATCGGTGAACTGACAACGCTGCTCACTGCCGCAGCAGTGACCGCCGTCGACAGCGGAGAGGAAGCGATCACCTCATCGGTGCTCACGCGCACTCTGTACCTCGGTCCCACCGAGCGGCGCCGCCAGTTCGAGCGCCACCTCGCGTGAACGCGCGGCTCGCACCGATGCCCGGTGATGCGTACGTTCGCCCGTGGCCGCTGCATCCGCAGCCACTGCCAGGTGAGGCCCTCTCGTCCTGGGTGGCCCGGATATGCGAGCTGTATCCGCACATCAAGCCTTCTGACCTGCTTGCAGACCTCGATATCGATTGTGCTGTCGAGGATCTCGACCGCTACACACCGGAGCCGATACTTATCGAGCTGGCCGGTCGCGGCGCAGTCCCGGTAGAGAGGGTGCGGATGATGACGTTGGCGGGGTGGACACCGTGGTTGCTCGACAGCACCGACCCCGCCGACTGCGACTTCGACACCTACGTCCACCAGTTCTCGATCCTGCTACCGGCCGACCTCGCGAGGGAGGATCGACGACGTCGCACACCCACGAGCGAGGCATGGTTGCCGTGGGCGAGCACTCCGCGTAGTCGGGCATGCCCGGCATGTGTCGACAGCCTCGAATCCACTGCTGGTATCAACATGGCTCTGCTGCAGCAATATCCGGTGCTGAGCAGCTGCCTCGACCACCGTTGTCGACTCGAACCCTGCTCTGTTTTCCCTGGTCATGCGATCTTCTGGGATCAGGTCCGGTTCGGTTCGGACGAACGGGTCTCGCCCGTTCCGGTTCCCTCGGCGGTCACGGACCTCGATCGGCGCAGCACCGAGGCCCTGACGACGGGATGGGTGGAACTCGGCCCAGGCCGGGTACATGCCGCAGTCTGGTTCCGACTGCTGCGCACCGTCGTCGACGAAGTGTCCTCACCACTGGTTCGCACCGGACGGTGGGCGACGAGACTCGTTGCGATCTGGAAGGCCGCCGGTCGTTCCCGCCCGCTCCGGACCGCGTGGGTTCCGTTCGAGGACCTGCACTGGGACGAGCAGGCGAAAGTCCTCGAGGCCGCAGCGATCGGCATTGCGATGGTCGAGAGCGGTGAGATCGACGCCGGCGGTGCGCACGCATCTCTGCTGAGCCCACGACCGTATGAGCCGGTCGATCCCGGGACAGCTCCGACGCGCTCGTCTTATCCCGCACCCGAGCGCGATTTATGGGCTGACGCGCACGCTGCGGCCGAGGCCGCCATCGCGGCAGCGCGCGTCGATCCCGCATCCGCCAGTTCGTTGTACAACTTCCTGCGCTGGGGGTGCCGCACCGCAGCGGAGCTGGATGAGACGGTGCAACTGTTCCTCGACCACGGGATCCCGCTGCACCATCCGCCGACATAGCTATCGCCCGATGGAGCGGGGTCGTCCGCGGCGCACACGCGGCGACAGCCGAGAAGCCCGTTTTCGCGCCCGGGTCATAGTCACCAACGTTATCTGTGCGGTGACCGACGAGAATTTTCCTTCCCGCACCGTCTTCGTCTAAATCCCTGCTCAGCGCGTTTCAACTCGAAAGAGCTGTCGGGGGTGCTCGCTACAGTCCCTGTCATGGCAGATCGGCAGCTAGGTGAGGTCCTGGACACGGATTCAGTCGTCCCGGTGAGGAGTGCGGAGGTGTTTCCGGACCTGTCGGGCGAGGTCGCCGCTCGGATCGAACGGTCGATGGCGTCGGCACGGTCCGGTGCTACCCGCCGCGCCTACGATTCGGCGTGGCGACGCTTCGAGACCTGGTGCACCGTCGCCGGGCACCACGCGTTGCCGGCGCATCCCGCTACGGTGGCGGCCTATCTCGTTGCGGCTGCCGACACGCTCACCGTCGACGGGACGCGGGCGTATGCGCCGTCGACGTTCGGCAAATGGATCGCGGCGGTCGCGGACCGCCACCGCGCTACCGGCTACGACAACCCGTGCGGGCACGAGATGGTGCGCGCCACTCTCTCGGGTATTCGGCGGGATTACGCGTCTGCGGGGGAGCGGCCCCGTAACCCGCGCGCACCGCTGCTGACCTCCGACATCACTACGATCGTCGATTACGCGCGTCGAGGTGGGGCCGGGTGGGCGTCGGAGGTCCTCGAACGCCGCGACACTGCGCTGCTCCTGATGGGCTACACCGGCGCATTCCGCCGCAGCGAACTCGTAGCGCTCGAATGCCGCGATGTCCACCGCGACCGCCTCGACGGCGCGCACGTACGTATCCGCAAATCGAAGACCGACCAGGACGGCACCGGAACCGTGAAAGCACTCCCGTTCACCGACCGCCACGAGTCATGTCCGGTCTGCGCGTGGGTGCGATGGCTGCAGATCGTCGCAGCGTTCGACACCGGCGGCAGAGTTGCTGTCATCCGAATACTTTCCCGCGCAGTGGAATTCGACTCCCATATCTGCCGCGGCACCCTTCCTGTAGTCGAGAAACGGTCCCCTCTGTTTCGGTCCGTCCGCAAGAACGGCAACCTCTCCGACACAGCCCTGTCCGGAGCCGCGGTGCACGCGGCGATCCGCCGCCGCGCTACTCGAGCTGGATACGGCCCCGACACCGTCGCCCAGCTCGGCGGGCATTCCCTCCGTTCCGGCTTCGTCACGCAGGCCTTCCGCAACGGTGCCGACGCGCATGCGATCATGCGCCAAACCGGGCACACCACACCCGCAATGGTCGAAACATACGCTCACGAGAATGCGCCACTGGTCGGCAACGCCGTCACCGAGCTCGGCCTATGACCAGGCACCCGACCGAACCAGTGAGCGGCGACGGGACGACAGGGGTAGATGCTGACCACGACGACCGCCCTTGTCCGATACGTGCATCGGACATCACGAACACGTCGATACCGAGGCGGGATCGGCACACGTGGTCACTGTTCGAGGACTGGTGCACCGCCCATGGCGAACCCCCATTGGCGGCCTCTCCTGAGTCACTTGCTCGGTTCCTGTATGCGCACCCCGCCGCGCCGACGACCCAACGCCGCCGGATCGCGGTGATCGACTCCGCTCATCATCGGCATCTATTACCTCCTCCAGGGCGCGCTGAGACCGTCCGGGCTGCGCTGGATGGGGCCCGCACGTCGCGCCTGCAGGAGGTGGCAGCCGTGATCGGCGGAATCATCGCCCGACTCCCCGAATACGGTTGGCCGTCAGCGTTGTTCGCGCGCAGAGACGCGCTGATCCTCACGCTCGCTACGACAGGTCTGCCGTACACGCAGATCGCGGCCCTGCGGGCATGCGATGTCACCGCCGATGCGGGTCTCGACGCCCTTCGCATCGAGACAGGCCGCGGCGTTCATACCCTCACCTCCCTCGCGCTGGCGGGGACGGGCATTTCTCCGCGCACGGTGTACCAGCGCTGGTGTGAGGTGCTCGGCCATCAGGCCCGGTATCCGAGCACCCGAATGCTCGCCGACGCTTTCGATGCCGTGGACGGCACCGGGCTCGGCGGATACGACCGGTATTTCGACCCGGCCGGTCAACATCCGCTGTCGACTGCGATCGACCGGTGGGGCCACACCCCGTTGGCTGCGACCCCGCTGACCGCCCGTGCGGTAGCGGGCATCGTGCGAATGCACTGGGACGGAAGGGCACCCACCCACCTGCAGCCCACTGCGCGGTCACAACATCCGGAGCAGATCGCGGCACCGGATCCAGTACCGCGGGTTCTACTCGACCCCGGCTACTACGAACGCGGAACGCTTGCGCGTAGACACGCCCACGGTCTTCTCGACGACGTGGACTCTGTCCTGGCCGATGTCGAAACCCGCGCGGACAGCCTGTTGGAAGCTCTCGTCGACTTTCTCGAATCGGAGACCGCACGCGTGCCGGCCGACACCGTCGAGTGACTAGTGGTTGGTACTCGGGTTTGCACACACTCTTCTTCTCACGGCAGGGAGGCGGTGACGTCTCAGAAATCTCCGAGATGAAGATCGATCAGGCCGCGAACGAACGAGGCATCGATCTCGACCCCGTTCTGCGGGGTCTACGTCGAATCCGGGTCGTCTGAGAGTCGGGGATTTCGGAAATCTTTCGGAGAGCGTCCGGTCCAGCGTTTGAAGGCGTGAGAGAAGTTGGCGAGGTCGCTGTATCCGAGTTCGGTAGCGATCTCGCTGACCGAAACCGATCGGTCGAGGAGCCGTAGCATCGCGCGCTCGTACAGCAGCGAGTGGCGCACCTTGCTATAGGTGGTTCCTTCTTCGGCAAGCCGCCGTTTCAACGTGCTACTCGACATCGACAATGCTTGTGCAACATCATGGTTGGTTCGCTGTCCGAGGTCCTTTTCCAACTGTTGCCTCACCTTCTCGGCGGATGACATGGACCCACTCCGCTGGGCGAGTGTTCGCTGCAGATCAGCGATAGCGAGACGATATGCGAGGGGGTCCGAGAAGCGACAAGCCTTGTTGAGGGTCTCCTCGGGTACGTGGACGAAGGAAATCGGAGCGTCGAAGAACCGGCGATTCGCCCCCGGACCTTCGTCGTGGCTCACCTCGGCCGGCTCCGGCCAGCTCAGATGGAGTGTCACCGGCGATATGTCACCGGCGAGCATGTCCAGCAGTCGTAGTAACGCCGACCCACCGTAGGTGATGACCAAGCAGTCCAGTGCGGAATCGCCTGTGTGCGCAGTGAGCCCGACGATCAGACCGTAGTCGCCGGTGTGGAACTGCGACTTCAACGCCGTGGAGATCAATGGTAGGTATGTCAGGAGATCGACGATCTCGGCGACCGAACCAGCGCTGATCAAAGGTGAACTCAGAGGCCCGAACGATGTCAACTGGGCCTGCTCGGCAAACGCAAATCCGAGTCGAGTGGCCTGGGCGATATCGAGTTCGGGATAGACCTCCCGAAACCACCGTATCGGTGCCTGAACGTCATGCTGAATGAGCGTCGCTTCACTGGTTCCTTCGCGGTGCATGATCACACGAAGCCGCGCGGCGGCGTCAGGGTCGAGTGCGCGGCGTTCGAGCAACTGAACGAACGCAAGCGGTGGCACGCCCTCGTCGCTCAGCTTCACGGTGACCCCTTTGACCCGAATTCACAAGTTTATGACTCCACCGAACATAGCCGTCACCCGCGTTTGCGACGACACTTTCGTCAATCACGCCGGAAAACGAGGAGTTGACATGGCAGCTGTAATTTTCGTCGCCCACGATGGTGAGAAGCACGAGGCGGCTCTGGTCGAAGGTCGCTCGCTGATGCAGATTGCAACCGACAATGCTGTGCCGGGGATCGATGGAGACTGTGGGGGCGAAACGGCCTGTGGCACCTGCCATGTGATCGTCGACCCGCAGTGGTCAGGAGAGGTGGGTCTGTCCGGCGCCGACGAGGAGGAGATGCTGGCGATGAACCCCGAGCGTGAACCCACGTCTCGGTTGTCGTGCCAGATGGTGGCCTCGGAAGCGTGGGATGGCCTGATCGTTCGAACACCTGAATTCCAATTGTGATGTGCGAAAGGCAGGCACGACAGCATGAAAGTTTCTGAGTCGATCGCCGACAAGGTCCAGTCGACCATCCCGATAGGGCTGCAGATCCAGGGCGCTCATTTGTACGACAAGACCCGACGGTGGGTGACTGGCACGAATGGCAAGAAGATCTTCGTCGAAAGTCCCATCCCACCGGTCGAGGATGTCGAGCTCGCCGACATCGACCTCAGTAACCCCTTTCTTTACAGACAAGGGCGGTGGCAGTCGTACTTCGAGCGCGTGCGGAACGAGGCACCGGTGCACTACCAACCCAATAGTCCGTTCGGCCCGTTCTGGTCGGTCACGCGCCATGCCGATATCGTGGCCGTCGACAAGAATCACGCTGTGTTCTCGGCCGAACCGTTCATCGTCATCGGCGTTCCGCCCCGGTTTCTCGATATCGAGATGTTCATCGCGATGGACCCACCACACCACGACAAGCAGCGCGCTGCCGTCCAGGGGGTTGTCGCACCGAAGAACCTCCGGGAGATGGAGGGACTGATCCGATCGCGCGTACGGGAGGTATTGGACGACCTCCCCTTGAACGAGCCGTTCGACTGGGTGCAGAATGTCTCGATCGAGTTGACAGCTCGGATGCTCGCAACTCTTCTGGATTTCCCCTACGAACAACGCCGCAAACTCGTCTACTGGTCCGATTTGGCAACCTCGATGGAGCAAGCCAACGGTGGGCCCTCGGACAACGACGAGGTGTTCGAAGGCATGCGTGACATGGCCCGTGGCCTCAGCGCTCTCTGGCATGACAAAGCAGCCAGGAGGTCTGCAGGGGAAGAGTCCGGTTTCGATCTGATCACCATGTTGCAGAGCAACGAGGACACCAAGGATCTGATCGATCGTCCGATGGAATTTCTGGGCAACCTCGTCCTGCTGATCGTCGGTGGCAACGACACCACGCGAAACTCGATGAGCGGTGGCGTTCTTGCGTTGAACCAATTCCCCGACCAGTTCGAGAAATTGAAGGCCAATCCCGATTTGATCCCCAACATGAACTCGGAAATCATCCGATGGCAAACACCCTTGGCGTACATGCGCCGAATCGCCAAAGCCGACACCGTTCTGAACGGACAATTCATCCGCAAGGGTGACAAATTGGTGATGTGGTATGCCTCGGGTAACCGCGACGAACGCGTTTTCGAGAATCCTGATGATTTCATCATCGATCGTGCCAATGCGCGCAATCACATCGCGTTCGGATTCGGTGTGCACCGGTGTATGGGCAATCGGCTGGCCGAAATGCAGCTGCGGATTCTGTGGGAGGAGTTGCTTCCCCGCTTCGAGAACATCGAGGTCGTCGGCGACCCCGAGTATGTTCAGTCGAATTTCGTGCGGGGCATCAGCAAGATGATGGTGCGCCTGACGCCTACTTCCAGCGTATGACATCGCAACGGGCGATCATCGTCGGCGCAAGCCATGCTGGGGCACAACTGGCAGCTAGTTTGCGCCAAGAAGGTTGGACAGGCGACATCGTCCTCATCGGTAACGAGTCTGCCGCTCCCTATCAACGCCCCCCGCTGTCGAAGGCATACCTGGCGGGCAAATGCGTACTCGACGATATCGCCATTCGCAGCACGGACTTCTACTCCAAGCAAGGTATTCAGCTCCTGAACGCGCAGGTGGAGACCATCGTTCGGTCGGAAGGCAACGTCGTTCTCGACACCGGGGAGAAGCTGGCCTACGACAAGCTCGCGCTGTGCACGGGAGCCCGCCCTCGTCGGCTCACCGTTCCCGGGGCCGATCTCCACGGGGTCTACTACCTGCGCACCGCAGCGGACGTCGAGAGGATACGTATGGCCACCGGCCCTGGCCAGCGGGTGGTGATCGTCGGAGGCGGCTACATCGGACTCGAGACAGCGGCATCGCTGCGCGCACTGGGCGTACAGGTCACAGTCCTCGAGGCAACTGGGCGTGTGCTCGAGCGGGTCACTGCTCCCGAGGTATCGACGTTCTTCGAGCGGATACATCGCGAACAGGGAGTCGACATCAGAACGAACGCGATGGTTCAGGGCCTGTCCGGTGACCGTGAGGTTCGTGAAATCACCTTGGCCAGCGGAGAATCGATCCCCGCAGATCTGGTCATCGTCGGTGTCGGCGTCGAGCCGAACACCGACCTCGCCGCCGATGCGGGTCTTGTCATCGACAACGGCATCGTGATCGACGATCACACTCGGACCAACGACCCCGACATCATGGCGGCGGGGGACTGCGCGAGCCACGACATGGCCCGTTACGGCCGTCGACTACGGTTGGAGTCCGTCTCGAGCGCAGGAGAGCAGGCCAAAGTCGCTGCGTCGACCGCCTGCGGGAAGTCCAGAAAAATCGAAGCGTTGCCGTGGTTCTGGTCGGATCAGTATCACTTCAAGCTGCAGATCGCCGGCCTCAACACTGGATACGACGAAGTGGTTCTCAGCGGTGACCCCACCCGCGACAGTGATTTCAGTTGCTTCTATCTCCAGGCCGGTGAGCTCATTGCCGCCGACTGCATAGGTCGCCCGCGCGAGTTCATGTACAGCAAACGGGTGATCGCCCAGCGACTCCCCGTCCAACGCGAAGACCTGATGCTCGGCGGACTCGCGCGCAACTGACCGATCCTTCGGTCGTTGTGCACACAACAGCAACCGGTTTGCTCAGAGAAGGGAACATCAGCGATGACCATGACAGACCGCCCGCCCGGAGCACATACTACGCAGCCACCACACGCATACCTGGGAGCAACGGACTTCCTCGACATCGAGCACGAATCCGTGCGGGCGTTCACCGCCGCGGCAATCGGAGATGCGAGCAGCGACCGTGACAAGGCCAGACGCCTCTTCGCCGCCGTCCGCGACCGAATCTGGTACGACCCATACACCGTGTCGGACGATCCGGCCCACTATCGAGCGAGCTTCGTCCTCGAGGCCGGGCGCGCTTACTGCGTCCCGAAGGCGGTGCTGTTGACCGCAGTGTGCCGGGCGGCGGGTATCCCAGCACTGCTCGGCTTCGCCGACGTCCGAAATCACCTGCAGACCGAGACGTTGCGCACGCTGATGGGCGGCACCGACCTGTTCGTCTACCACGGCTACAGTCGCCTCTACATCGAGGGCCGGTGGTTGAAGGCCACGCCGGCATTCAATGTCGAGTTGTGCGCTCGTTTCGGCGTGCCGCCAGTGGAATTCGACGGCGATCGCGATGCTCTCATGCATGCCTTCACCGCAGACGGAGCCCAGCACATGGAGTATGTCCGCGAGCGAGGAGTCTTCGACGACCTACCCTTGAACGCGATCTTGACGGTGCTTCGGCACGCCTACGGCCCCACGATCTTCACGGGCGCTCACCCACTCGATGATGTTTTCACCGGCCGCACCCGGCCGGACGAAACTCCCGGGGATCGAAACCTTCCGCGGGAGTCTCGATGAACACAAGCGGTGAGAACATACGCGCCGAACCCCGTATCGCGGCCGACTGCCGATCGGTCGGAGCTCTCTCCGCGAACAATCGCGATCGTGAACACTCGGACCGCCTCGGACACCTTCGAATCGGGTGAGCCGATACCTGCTGGCAGAGCTGTGCCACATGACTGTCTCGTCGCCGCGGCCGTGGTAAGGCCGACACCGGAAGTTGCACCGAACAGACGAGACTCGCTCTGCCGCTGGAATTGCGGCTGCGGGCGATGAACGACCGATCCGAACGCCTCCCCGGGCACGAGACGACGCGCGATACCCATATCCCTCTCCCGTGTGCGCAGCCGCTACCGCGAGAGCGGGCCGACAGGCGTCTACCGATGTCTCTCATCTATGCAAGGAGCGCAGCAGATGACAAACAACGCACCTCACACCCCCGCCAGGACCGTGGCGATCACAGGTGGAGCTCGCGGCATCGGCTATCAGACAGCGAAGGAGTTGATTCGACGAGGCCACCGGGTCGCCATCGGCGACATCGACGAGGCACGTGCGAAGGAGGCCGCCGCCGAACTCGGGGTGAAGGTCGTCACCCGACTCGACGTCACCGAACCTGACTCGTTCACAACGTTTCTGGACCTGGTCGAACGTGAACTCGGACCCCTCGACATCCTGATCAACAACGCGGGCATCATGCCTACCGGCCACGCCCACGAAGAGGACGATGCAGTAACCCGGCGTCAAGTCGAGATCAACGTCCTGGGTGTCATCTTCGGGACCAAACTGGCTCTTCAGCGCATGCTGCCGCGCCGCACCGGACACATCATCAACACTGCGTCATTGGCCGGCGAGCTCGCGGTACCTGGTTTGGCGACCTACTGCGCTACCAAGTTCGCAGTCATCGGATTCACAGAGGCCGCACGACTGGAGTACCGCAAGTCAGGGGTTCGACTGTCCACAGTCCGCCCGACGTTCACCAACACCGAACTCGTCGCCGGAACCGCCGGCGCAAAGGGATTACGCAACGCCGAGCCGGAGGAAATCGCCCGCGCGACAGCAGATCTGATCGAGAATCCACGCCCCTTCGTCCGCGTCACCCGTCTCGCAGGCGCAATGGTCGCGGCGGTGAAATTCGTCCCCCGGCGGCTGGCGACCGGACTGGGTGCGGCCCTGAACACAGATTCGGTGTTCCTCGCGGACGTCGACATGACTGCTCGCCGAACGTATCTCGACAGAATCCAGAACAGCTGAGCATGCCGACACGCGCGCTCGACCAACCACCCGAAAGGCAGCCACAGTGACCCCCACGACTCTGATCGAGAACTATCCCCACCGGATGGGAGGGCACTGCGGGTCAGGTGCAATGCGAGACCTTCTCCAGTGGCACGGTCTGGGATGGGACGGACCACCCGACGAGGGGTTGGTGTTCGCACTGGGTGGTGATCTCGGTTTGTCCTACCTGCGATCGGACGACCTGGTCCCACCGATGTACCTGGTCGGCCGCGGTGCCGACTTCGAGATCGACTTACCGCGCAGGCTCGGCGGACAAGTCGAGGTTCTCACGACCGACGATCCCGGTGAGGGATGGTCATGGGTTCGCGACGACATCGATGCGGGAAGACCCAGTCTGGTCTGGGCCGATATCGCTGAGCTGCCCTACTTACGGGTGAAACTGCAGATGAGTCGCCACGACATCGTGGTGATCGGCTACGACGAGATCGGGGGGACTGCCTCGGTCGTCGACAACGATCGGGCCGACGTGCAGAAGATCCCGCTCGACGCGCTGGCTCGGGCGCGATCTTCCACCTCGTTCCCGCAACCGACACGTCACTGCACGTACCGAATCACGTGGCCGCAGACACTGCCGCCCGTGTCGACTGCCGCGGCCGCGGCCTTCGCCCGATCCGCCGCCAGCATGCACGCCCCATCGACACCGGGAATAGCCGACCACATACCAGCAGCCGGTGCCGACGGTTTGGCCGCGGTCGACCAGCTGGCAACCGACGTCAAGAGCTGGGTCGACCTTCCGCCCGATGACCTCGAGACGCTGCTGTTCAGTCTCGGTATCTTCATCGAAAAGGCCGGAACCGGAGGCGGGCTCTTTCGTCGGCTTCTCGCCGACGGCTGTACCGAGATTGCACGTCTGACCGGTGATCCCGCTACCGCAGACCTCGCGGTGGCCGCCGATCACTGCGCCCAGGCCTGGACCGAAACTGCCCGCGCCGGAACACAACGCGGTCTCGATGTACGAACACGCGCAGCTGCGGTGGCCGTGTCGGCTGCCAGACTGTCGGAACTCGAGCTGATCCTGGTGGAGTCCCTGGAGTCTGCTTCACGCTCGCTGTCCGCCATCACGAGATGATGCCCACCGTCGTTCGATGGCGCGCGGTACACGGGGCGCATCGCACTGTGCTGCAGCTGTCGTCGCCGACACCGTACGCCCTGGCGACCTCACTGATCGGCTTGGAAGAGTCGATGACCTCTCGGCACAGTTCGTCTTTGAACTCGGTGCTGAAAGATCGACGCGATCTGCTCATGCTTGTAGATCCCTATTCCAAGCGGGTCTAGTGTCCGAATCCCTGGGCCGATCAGATCACGACGCCAGCCACTGGGCTGCGGGGTGGATGACCCTCATCTGCAACCTCGCCGACGTTTTCAACGCGCGGTTCACTTCTGACATAGTGCAGTTTATCTATCGAAACTAACAGCGGTGCAGGCCGAGCGCACGATGACGCGACAGACTCGGCACAATTTTTTTTCACGACAGAGAGGTCCGACCATGAAAAGAGTTCCGGACGAGGTCAGCGGGTCGGCCGGCCCGGCTGTCGAGAACTGGGCGCGCTCGTTCTGGAGCACGAGTTTCGACTCGCCTGATCTACCGCCCCACCACCCCGACTGTCTTGGTTGTGGGCCGCAGAACCCGCACGGCCACGCCCTGTCGGTCCAGCGTGACGAGAACGGCGTGGTGGCTCACCATGTGTTCGATCAACGTCATGTCGGGGCACCCGGGATAGCACACGGAGGCGCGGTGGCGACCGTTCTCGACGATCTGTTCGGCTTCCTGCTCTACACAGTGGGTGAGCTCGCCGTGACGCGGCGTCTCGAGCTCGACTACCTGGCGCCGGTTCTGCTCGGCACTCCATACGTATTGCGTGCTGCCGTTCGGTCTCGTGATGGGCGCAAACTGGATCTCACGGCCACGATGGACGATGCGCAGGGCCGCTCGGTAGCCACCGCTACTGCCCTGTTCGTGGTGGTCGAGGTCGAACACTTCATGCAGTCCCAAGCCCGAGCCCAACTCCGGGCCACGGACACGAATCACACCGAAGAATAGACACCCTGGCCGACCTTCACCGACGTCCATCACCCGCGGTGGCTGTCGTACGGCTGCGTCTACCTGGCGCAAAGACGGCGAGGACGAGTGCCCCAGCGGCGGTCAGCGCCGCCAACGACAGTGTCGCCTGACCACTTCCGTGTACGAATGCGGCTCTGGCGAACTCGGCCAGCGGCTGACCAGCTGGTCCTGCGCGGTCGGCGACCTGTAACGCGGCGGCCAGAGAATCGGCCACCGGACCACGGGCAGGCTCGGGTAGCTGGGGCAGAGCCGGCTGAATGTGCTGAACGTAACCGGCCGCGAGCACGCTACCGGCTACCGCAATCCCAATCGCGGCACCGATTTCGCGAGCTGCGTCGTTGACCGCGGCAGCCACCCCGTGCTTGGCCTCAGGAGTGTCCGAGACGATGGCGAAAGTCGCAGGGGCGGTACACAACCCCAAACCCGCACTCATGATGAGCAAGGGCCACAGCAGGTCAGGGTAAGTCGCCGCGACGGTCAGTCTGCTCACCATCACCAGTCCCGCCGCGATGGTGAGCAGACCTACAGTGGTCATCACCCGCAGCCCAACAATGTTCGACAGCCAGGGTGCAATCACCGAGATCACGATGAGCGGCACGACCATAGGGGTCAACGCCAACGCGGCGGTGAGCGGTCCATAACCGAGAATCAACTGCAGATACTGCACCAACAGCAAGAACACCCCGAAGGTCACCAGAAATTGGATACAGACAGACAGCGCGCCGGCACCGAAACCACGGCGGGCGAACAACCGGACATCGAGTAGGGGTGCCGAGGAACGTAGTTCTACGACGACGAACACCGCAACCGCAAACAAGCCCACCGCAGTGCTGATGGCGACGAGCGAATCCGACCAGCCACGGGCCGGAACCTCGATCACAGCGAAGACGATCGCCCCGACCGCGACAACTACGGTCACCGCGCCCACCCAATCGACCGGTGGATGCTCCTGCTGGCGGGACTCCGCGATACTGCATGCCAACCCGGCCAGAACCGCTCCGGCGACGGTCAACCCGACGAACACCGAGGTCCACGACCACTGCTCGAGCAGCACACCAGCCCCGAGGATGCCCAGGACCGCCCCGGATCCAGCAACCCCGGCCCACACACCTACAGCGCGGCCGCGATGCGCCGGTGGAAATCCCGCGGTCAGTATCGACAGCGTCGAGGGCATGACCAGCGCCGCACCCGCCCCAGCCAACGCGCGAGCAGCGATCAGCCACGCCGGGTCGGCGAGAAACAAGGGCAATGCCGACGCGAAAGCGAACAACGCCAACCCCGCCACGAGCACCCCCCGGCGACCGTACCGGTCACCGATCGCACCGGCAGGCAGAACGAAGCACGCCAAAACCAACGTATAACCGTCGACTATCCAGGTCAGTTGGGCTTGCGTCGCCCCTGTCGCGACCGCGATCTGGGGCAACGCTGAATACAATGCTGCCATTGCGGCCACCACCAACGCGACTGCCATGCACGACACAATCAACATCCACCACTGGGCACCGCTCCATCGAGCGACGCTGGCAGAGTCGGATCTACGTTCGTTCAACGGCCAGCCTCCCAGTTCGAGACTGATCGTCTCGGTTCGAGACTATTAGTATCACAACTCTGCGGGTGTGACAGAATGATCAATCGAGGACATGTCTTGTCAGTCAAATGGAGCGGAGCCCGTTCATGGTCGACCCTCTCGTTGCAACCGAGGGCTCGGCCGACCCCCGGCTGGCGCGCTCACGTAACCGGTTACTCGAAGCGGCCGGTCAGCTGCTGTCCACCGGCGGTGTGGAGGCGGTCACCGTGGAGGCGGTCACCCGCATGTCGAAGGTTGCACGTGCCACTCTGTACCGACATTTCGGAAGTACCACTGACCTGCTCGCTGCAACCTTCGAGCGACTATTACCCCCAGTCGACACCGATATCGATACCGGTCCGCTACGTGAACGTCTGATTTCGTTGCTCACCACCCAAGCCGACCTCATCGACCAAGCTCCGGTGCAGATGACCACGCTGGCCTGGCTGGCAATGGGGCCCGTCAACAGCGGCGACGCCAGCCGGCGCGATCTCGATCCTGGCGCGGTGGTCTCGCTTCGGGCCCGTGTCATAGAGCAATACCGCAGGTCCCTGGATCAGATCCTGACGGCGCCTGACGCTCGCGCTGTGCTCGGCGAGATCGACACCACCTTCGCCCTCATTCAGCTCCTCGGACCGATAGTGTTCGCTCGCCTCACAGGACTGCGCCACATCCACGCCGACGACTGCATCCAAATCGTCGACAACTTTCTCGCCGCCCATGCCGCAAGTGTCCGATCGAGCACTTCGCGCGACAACAGCCGTCCATGGCCGGCCGCGGCGCTAGACCCGCAGCTCACCGACGGCCAGTAAAACTTGATGGGAAATTTCACCATCAATGCGCTATCCAGTCAGGGATCGCAGCGCTCACTGGATAAGGCCGGACGTGTGCTCGAGAACTCGGAGTTGCACTGCAGTGCACTTCTGACATCGTGCAGCCGTCTTCTGAAACTGACAGTCACGCCACAGTTCGAGTCCGCGAAATGACTCGATCCTCTCGAGACGACGGCGCTGTTGTGACAGCACTGCGTCGGCGCGGACCTCGACGACTGCCAACACAAGTGCGCGCTTTCCGGCGAAGTGCTGGTAGAGCTGTGACTTCGAGGTTTCGCTCGCGGCCCGGACGTCGGCCAGGGTCGTGGAAGCAACACCGCGCTCGTACATCAACTGATCGGCCGCATCGACGATTCGTGCCTTCGTTGCGGCACCGCGCGTGGTCAAGCGGCGCGGGCGAGAGCCGCTAACGCTGTCGGTCATCTCCCCAGGCTAACTACACCGGTGTCGAGATCAGGGCTTCGCGGCCGGGCCGGGCCGAAAGATGGCCCGCGCCCGACCGGACGACCGCTACGCTCCCGCGCCCGACGAACTCCGATCAGGCAGCACCCAACCATCGCGGGGGAAGTGGCAGGTGTAGCCGTTCGGATATTTCTGCAGGTAATCCTGATGCTCGGGCTCAGCCTCCCAGAAAGGGCCGATCGGCTCGATCGTGGTGACCGCCTTACCTGGCCACAAACCCGACGCGTCCACATCGGCGATCGTGTCGCGGGCGATCCGCTCCTGTTCCGGTGTGACGGGGAAGATCGCGGACCGGTAGCTGGTGCCGCGGTCGCCTCGCTGTCGGTTCAGCGTGGTGGGATCGTGGATCTGGAAGAAGAGCGCCAGGATGTCGCGATAGGTCGTCTCTGAGGGGGCGAACACGATCTCGATGGCTTCGGCGTGGCCCGGGTGGTTGCGATACGTCGGATGCTCGTTATGTCCGCCGGTGTATCCGACGCGGGTCCCGAGTACCCCGGGATGACGGCGGATCAGGTCCTGCATCCCCCAGAAGCACCCGCCGGCCAGGACGGCCGTTTCCGCTGTCGCGCCGCTCGTGATCGTCTCGGTGTTGTTGATCTCGTTGGTCATGAGGCCGCTCCGTTCGAGGAATTTTGGTCGGTGTCGAACAACGTGGCGAAGTCGCCGTACCCTTCTTCGACCAGCCTGGAAGCGGGTACGAAGCGCATTGCGGCCGAGTTCATGCAGTACCTCTGGCCGCCGGGTTTCGGTCCGTCAGGGAACACGTGCCCGAGGTGGCTGTCGGCACCTGCCGAGCGCACCTCTGTGCGGCTCATCCCGTATGTCCGATCCACCTCGGTCGTAACGGCGGCGGCGTCGATGGGGGCGGTGAAACTGGGCCATCCTGTGCCGCTGTCGTATTTGGCGGTGGACGAGAACAGCGGCTGACCCGAGACGATGTCGACGTAGATGCCCGGTTCGTGGTGGTCCCAGTACTCGTTGCGGAACGCCGGCTCGGTCCCGCCCTGCTGCGTCACCCGAAGTTGCATGTCGTTGAGGCGGCTGACCGACTCAGGAGTCTTGCGGTAGTCGTTCGTCATCACGTGGGCTCCTCCTTGCGAATGGCGCGGCGGCCGCGCCATCGTATCGTTTAACGGACCTATGGGTCCAGATATTCCTGGCTATCTGCCGTAAGCTCCAGGCTGGATCGAAAGTGAGAAACCCGTTGGAAAAGCAATATTCGCCGCGAAAGTCCTAGGTTTTCCGATATATTCCAGTCACAAAACTGGACCCCAAAGTCCATATTTGGGTACTTAAACAGGAAGGGGACCGTGAGCTGCGCGAGGACCCGCGCCGAGGGCGTTCGCCGAGGAGCTCAACCGTTCCCCGACACGGCTGTCGGAGCACGACTCCAGACTTCCGGTCCAACTCGACGCTCGGTGATATGAAACAGTTTTCGGTTCCGTTCGCGTAGGCCGCGGTAGTGAATGCCCGAGGAAAGGTGCAGTCGTGGGAGTTATCAACAGTGGTTTCGGAAATCAGCGAAGGTCCACCGACGCTCGACTGCCCCCCGGGCAGACCCTCGCCCACGACTGGCCGGTGCTCTCGATAGAACCGACGCCGGCAATCGACGAGAGCCAATGGAGCTTTACGATCACGACCGAGGACAAAGTCGCACACCGGTGGAACTGGCATGAGCTGCAGAAGGTGGGCGTCGAGAACATCGTCACCGATATTCACTGCGTCACTCACTGGACCAAGCTGGACATGGCCTGGCGGGGTGTTTCGTTGGACCTGTTGTTCGACGATGTCGAGACCAGCTGCGACTACGTGATGGTTCATAGCTCCGGCGGTTACACCACGAACCTGCCGCTCGAAGATCTCCTCGATGGGCAGGCCTGGATAGCCACCGAGGCGGAAGGAGAACCACTCACACCCGAACATGGCGGTCCGGCCCGACTCCTGGTGCCCCACCTCTACTTCTGGAAGAGCGCGAAGTGGGTTCTCGGAATGGAGATGTTGCCCTCGGACGAACCGGGGTTCTGGGAACAGAACGGCTACCACCTTCGGGGCGACCCATGGCGGGAAGAGCGCTACTCGTGACAACCTCGAGCGGCGTCCAGTGGCATCTCGGGCGGGTGATCAGTCGGCGTTTCGAGAATCCATCGGCCGTGCGCCTCGAATTGGATGTGCCGACGTGGCCCGGTAACGACGCCGGAGCTCATGTGGATGTCCGGCTCACGGCACCGGACGGATACCAGGCGTCTCGGTCCTACTCTCTTGCGTCCTCGGGTGAGTCAACTCGCGTGGTTCTGATGGTCCAGGAACTGCCCACGGGCGAGGTGTCACCGTTTCTCGTACGTCACCTCGCGGAGGGTGAGGATGTCGAGGTGCAAGGACCTCTCGGACGCTTTTTCGTCTGGTCCCGCTCCGATACCGACCGCTCTCCTATCCAGCTCATCGCGGGCGGATCCGGAGTCGTGCCGTTGTTCGCGATTGCGTCCGCACGCGAACGCGAGGCGGACAGCTCCGACTGTCGGTTGTTGTACTCGGTCCGCAGTCCGCGAGACGAGATGTTCGCCGACGAGCTCGTAGGGTTGACACGAACTACCGTCGACATCGTGCACACCCGACAGTCCGCACCTGGATTCCAGGAGGGCGGGCGGTTGACCCGGAATACGATCGCCGAGCGGACGTTCGCCGCATCACGGTCTCCGCGCGTATTCGTTTGCGGGCCATCGCCGTTCGTGGAAGCCGTCACCGGGTGGCTTGTCGACCTCGGCCACGATGCAGCGCGGATCCGTACCGAACGATTCGGCGGCAGTTCGTGACTCGAGTCGATGCAAACAGGCACGTCGCCGGGTCGTCGGTATCGGCCTCCTGCCTCAGTTCACCGGAGCGCTGCATTCGCTGCAGACCGTCGGAGAAGTGGCGCTGCCACGCGTCGAAGCCGTCGGCCAGATCCTGCCGGGCCGTCTCCGGAGGGACCGGCGGCTCGTTGGCCATTGATCCGGAAGGGCAACTGTCCGTCTCCTATTTGCAGTCATCACCTTCACAAGTGCGTTCAGGCTCGACCGAAGCATGTAAGGCTCGATCTCGTTCCCATTGTTCGAGGGCGGTGGTGACCGCGGAACCGATCGAGTGCAGGTCGGCCTCGGTGTTCTGTGAAATCACGAAGGTCTCGATGTCTCGCGCGCGGTCACGATCGGACTCGCGGCGTTGAGAAAGCAGGATCAGCGGTCCTTGCAAGGCAGCAATGATCGCCAGAACCGTTCCCAGATAGTCGAGCATGGCTGACGACTCCGGATCGAAGATCGGCCGGATGGCGTTGATCACGAACCACGCAAAGATGGACAGCAACATGATCAGCAGGAAGGGCCAGGATCCGGCGACGCCGGCCACCCACGCCGCAGCCTTGTCTCCGGGGCTGGACCGCGACTCCCTGAACATGCTGAGTTGGTGCCCGCAGTGCGGACACGCGAACATCTCTCGGCCGACGGCATGACCGGAGTGCCCGGACATCTCGTGGCCGTGAATACCGGCAGTCTCAGCGGGGGTGACGGTTTCCGGTGACCGTCGGCCTGTTTCCTCTGGCCGCTCATCGCTCATCGTTGCAGTCCTTCCGGTGCGCTCTCGTCCGCAGTGAACGACTCTTCGACTGCCTGCACGCGGAAGCTACTGTGCCAGCTTTTTGTGGACCGTCAAGTCCAAATTCTGTTATGTTCGGCTTCGTGGCACCAAGTTTCTGTACTGTCTGCATCGCCTCGAAGATCTGCGGGCCGGAAGCCGGTAGGTCACTGCGCGGCGGCGTAACCTCATGACATTGCCCAGCGACCCTTGCCCGCGATCGCACGGTTGCCGCACTGAGCCGGGCAGGAAGCTGGCCTTCGATTCGACCTGTTAGGACGACATGAAGAACCCGGCTACGCCACCTTTTCCTGAGCCTCGACCAGTTGCGGATAGGGGCCCCGACGCCTTGAACGCCCAGATCCTCGGCGTCGAGCACTGGAGCCTTCTCGCCGCTCGGGGGGCACTCTGGCAGGAAATCTTCAGTCGCACGGGAACGTTCCTGGCGATTGTCTCGGCATCCGTCGTTGCCCTTTCGTTGATGGTCCAGGCAACTGGATTCGGGCAGAATTTCAGAGTCATTGCCTCGCTCGTTCTACCGCTGGTTTTGTTAGTTGGGTTGTCGACGTACACGAGGTTGCTAGAAGCTGACCTCGAAGATCTTTGGTTAGTCATTGGTATGAACCGTCTGCGGCACGCGTACCTAGATCTGTTGCCTGGCCTCGAGCCGTACTTCGTCACCGGGTATCACGATGATTGGGCCAGTCTCCTCCAGACATACGGTTTCGGACGGCGCATCGGAGTCCTTCATCTGTTCGGCGGATCCGCCGTCATCGTCGGAGTCGTGAACTCCATGATCAGTGGCGTGATTGCAGTGGTGATTGCGACCATTTGTGGTGCCGCGGATTGGCTGCAGATCGTCACCGGTGTCATGGTCGCCGTCTTTGTTGCGTTTATTCTCATCTCGACATTTGTGAAGAGGCTGCGCCGATTCCGGCGGGAGTTTGTTCCCAGGTTCCCCAAGCCCGCGGCTGACTGATCGGTGAACTTCACCTCGTTTCGTCTGCTGGCATTCAAGCGGGGGTCTGCAGGAGCGGGGCCCGCAAATGACGGCGTATCCGTAGTTGCGAAGGAAGGAAGGCTCGAACATGACAACGCTCGGTGGTGTGCAAGTACAGCCTGTCGATCGACGGTCAGGCCGGATACACCGTCGAGTTCGCGCGGTGATCCTGAAGTAATGATCAGTGTGCAGCGTTGAATGCGTCTTCGATAGCAGCGGGAATGCGGCCGCGATCGCTGATCTCGTAACCGTTGTCTGCGGCCCACTGCCGGACAGCTCTGGTCTGAGCCGGATTACGTGTGGCCCCGCTGTTCGAGGGTGCAGCAGATGGAGCCGTGGAGGTGGGGGAGTGCCGACGCTTACGCCCGCCGACGCGGGTCGCGTGCTCGATGTAGTAGCCGATCTTGCGGTGAAACTCGCTGGCGTTCTTTGCCTTCAGGTCTACGAGGTAGTCGACGCCGTTGACGGAGAATTCGATTGTCTCGCCTGATTCGTCGTCGATGACCGAGCCGTCGATATCGTCGACCAATTGGGTGAATATTTTTTTCGCCACGGTTCTATGCGGCCTCTCTCGAATGGAAACACATTGCTGTCGACTGCCACTCTAACCAGACCGAACCCGCAGGCAGATGCACCAGATGAGGAAATGCGTAATAGGCACTTCCTCCCGTGTCGACCACGCCACCGCTACTCGACCTTATTTCGTCTAGTCGACTTGACTAGAAAATGTCCAATCGACTAGACTAAAGTCATGGTTACCGAGCAGCCCACGCGGAAAGTGGTCAAGGCCCTCAAAGCGGCCGGGTTCACCTCGGTCCGCACGGTCGGATCGCACAGCACGTGGGTCTCGGCCGACGGCGCAGTCAAAGTGACTGTGCCCGATGGGCACCGGACGATCTCGCCCGGTGTCTACCGCAAGATCCTCGCAGCCATGAAGGAGGCACAGCAGTGAGCAAAACTTACACGGTGTCGGTGACCCGAGACGGCAAGTGGTGGATGATCGCCGTCCCCGAACTCGACGCCCTCACTCAAGCCCGTCGCATCGACGATGTCCACACCGCAGCGAAAGAACTCATCGCCCTCGAAACCGGAGTCGCCCTCGCCGATGTCGAGATCGAGCAGCACATCCAGCTCGAACCCGGGGGAGAGGATCTCGCGGTCCACATCGCCGAGATCGCGACACAGCGAGCACGTCTGGCCGAGGACGAAGCCCGCGTCAAAGCCAGCACCGAGGCCTTCGCGAAGAAGCTCGCCACCGCTCAGGTACCCGTCCGAGATATCGGATCGCTTCTCGGCGTGACATTTCAGCGAGCCAGCCAACTCGTCAACAATTGACCTGAGCATCGAATGTTCGGTCCCTCGCAACTGCATCGGTTTCACGGTTGTGAACGACTAGAGTCGGTGCCATGCCAACTCTGCCAGAGGGCCAATCCCTGCTCATCCGTACGTACTTCGGCGATGACGGTGCCTGGGCGCAGGTTGCGCGAGATGCCCAGGCGTCGCACGTGCAAGACAGTGGTTATGAGGCTCAAGCCTTTCTGACGACGGTCGACGACCCGGAGTTTGCCGACATGTCGGTGTCACGCATTGTCGGCTTGGTGGAATCTCCGCCGCCGGACTATCTCTTCGTAGTCGACCAGCGGGCATGTGACGAGCCGGAACATCCAGTGCTCGTTGTGGATACAAGTGCCGATCCGGACGATGAGGCAGCTACTTTTCGGGTTGTACCGAGCAGGCTTGCGGTAATCGAGAACAACTTGTCTATCGCAAATCTGAGCTTCGACGACCTCCGTTCCGGCGCGGACCTGGATGGGGTGTACCGCGGTGCCGGAGCAGTGCAAACTATAGAAAAGCCGCAGGTCCGAAGCGAGGATTTGATCGCCGCAGCAGACAACGCAGACGACTCGCCGACGGTCCAGCAACTGCGAGAGGATCTGAGAAAAAGGTCAGTACCGGTTTGGCCGGCGATGGTCGTCACCGATCTGCGGGACAGGTACGACGCGATTGCAGGAGGGACCTACAACTCGGAACTGACCATCGGATACGACGAGACCCTTCAGGTTCTTGCTCGGGGCGGCTCGGGGTTGGGAATCCACTTCGCGCTCGTCGACAGCTACTGGTCCATCTACCTGGACTCGGACAGTCTGAGCTTGCTGGCCGCCATGAAAGTGATCTATCCGTCGTGACCGCCGCCCGCACGGGATTTTATGAGCGGCCATAAAGACACCAGGGGCGCGCCGGTCCCTGAATCTAGCCAGGGACCGGCTCGCCACGGCGAGCAGGATCAGGAAATGGTGAACTCGCGCGCCTCCGTTACGACGGCTCTGACGACCTGATCTACGACACGGGAACCGCGCCCGGCGCTGCTGCGTCGAACTAGACATGGACCCAGACGAACGCGCCGCCATCATCGACGAGGGCTACGACCCCGACGACCCGGCCGTGCGCGCGGACCTCGATCACGTCAGGCGTCTGCTCGCCGAACATCGCCACCTGACGGCCGACCCCGAACTCTCCCTCGACCACCTCGCGAACGCCGCTAGGGTTCGCGAACCAGGGCCAGCTTCGGGCACACGCAGGTAGTTCGACATCGAACGTATGTTCGCATAGATTGAGGGCACTGATCCGTTCGGCGAAAGGTCGCACTCATGGCCGGTATCGCCGACACGATCCCCGACCTGACCAACCTGGACAAGGCTGCACAGCTCGCCGCTCTTCGCCGCAGCATGGCCGCGATCCCCGGACGCCGCGACCACGCACCAGTCGACTCCGACGACTCGCCCGCATTCGCCCCCTCGCAGCCGAACGCGCAGGCCGCCGCGACCGACGGCGATGAGCGGGCCCTGAGCGGCCCCGTGCGCTCACGAACCCTCAAAACCCTGCCGGTGCCCATGCCGCTGTCGGAACTGCTGCCACGCGGCGCGCTGGCCCGTGGAACGGCCCTGTCGATCACCGGTGCCGGATCGATTCTCGTCGGACTCGTCGCCACCGCCACCGCGGCCGGCCACCACGTCGCCCTGATCGGTCAACCCAAGTTCGGGCTCCTCGCCGTCCACGAACACGGCGGGGACTTGTCGAAGATCGCCCTGATCGACCCCGGTCAAGCAGACCCTCTCGACGCCGCCAATATCTGCATCGATGGGATCGATCTGGTCATCAGCACCGTCCACGGTCGCGACGTACCACCGACCCGCGCACGTGCCCTGCTGGCCCGAAACCGCACTCACGCAGGGGTATTCGCGATCACGGACGGTCGAATGCCTGGTCTCGATCTGACGATTTTCTCTCGGCCGGTCGGCTACGGCGGCATCGAGCAAGGCAGGGGCCGCATCGGCTCGATCACACTCGAGACCACCGTCCACGGACGCGGAATCACCCAGCGCACAGGCCGCTACACCCTCACCGCACCGATGTTCGGCGAACACGGCTTGCGCTGGGCCCCCGCGGTCACCGACGCAGTCGCCGAACATGGGCCGCACCGATTGGCGGTCGCACAATGACCCCCGACCTGTACGAGAACTGGCCCGTGAGCTTCGATCCCCCCACGCGCCGCATCGTCGATCCACCTCGGAGAGTCCTGGTCAACATATTGTAGACGGGGTTTGCCTCTGACCACTGTGCATCCGATTAGTCTCCCGCTGTTTCGGGCCATCACCAACGAGGTTCGATACCTGCCCGAATCAGGCTCGGACCATGAGCTGCCGCTGTAGCGGAGCCAACGCGGATGAGGATTTGGCCCGTCGACAGCCAAGACAGGCTAAAACGTCAGTGCAGTTCGGGAATAAGGCATACACCCCCGAACTGCACTGGTGGGACGTGAAGATCAGCTTCCGGTCCAGTCGACTGAAGTCACACACACCTACCTTGGTGGCACTGGCGGTTCGGAGCTGACGGGCTCCGATTCGCGGTTCGGATCGAACGGAATCTCGTTGTCGATGGCATCTCGCATTGTTGCGACCGGCGCTGGCTCATCGGTTGATCGCCGCGCAGTTCCATCGCTGACGGCAGCAACTTCCTCTGCTGACAACGTCACTTTGCCCGCGCGTGGAGCGACCGTGTACCAGTTTTCGGACGGCAAGAAGCCAGCCGACATAAGGTATGTTGCTCCCGGCTCGATCAGTGGGTCATCGTCCAGTAAGTACAACGTACCGTCGGTGCCATACCCGCCTTGCTGATTGACGAGTATTTGGCCCGCGACGTCACCCTTTAGGGTCTGAAGCACCTCAACAGAAAACTGCGTCTCGGGAAACGGCCCAACTGCCTTCGTACCGACTTGCTCAATCACTGTTCCGACGAAGACCGCGTCGGCCCAACCGGCAAGCTGCTGAGGGTCTGTCACATCGAAAGCCGAGTCCATTTCCACTGCTTGTGTGCGCGTAGTCACGCTGGCAGTCGCGCCAGCATCTCCAGGTTGCGTGCCTGCCGAAGTGCTGCAGCCAACTAATACAATGCAGGCGAATAAGCTCGCAACGCCCACCCTGCCGTACTTTGATCCTAAACTTCTGACCTTCATCATGTCATCCCCAGAGTTGACGGTAGGCGGCTTGATCCATGAACTGCGGCGCAAAAACCGATGAGTTTGAAATCGGATCCATCAGCTGACTTTTGCAGTTGTGCGCCAAACCGAGCGCATGACCCATCTCGTGTGTCATAACGTTCCGTTGATTACTGGCGTTACCGAGCTTCGCTGTATTCATTTGAATAGTGTCCACCCCAAAGTCGGTGTTGCTGTATAGCCCGGCCCATGTGACGTCCGGACGGTTGGCGTCGGAAATTTCCACATTAGTGAGCGTCGGGTTCACAGGGTCATAGGGGGTAACCTGGACGCTCCCAAGTGCATTCCAAGCAGTGGATGCCTGCGAAATTGCGGTCGTGTATTGGGAAGATGACTGATAGGTGAGTTTGGAGAAGAGGACCGAGCTGTAGCCCAATGTCGGCGGCTTGCGTCCTGACGTCAGATACTGGCCGTTCTGGAAGTTCTGTCCGGAAGCGCCATATGACTCGTAACCATCATTGGACGTTGTTCCATCTTGACACAGGTACTCATCACTGCTCGGGAAGCCCAAGGGTCCAAGCTCGTAATTCTGCGCAGCCCACTGATCGCGAATGTTCCCCCAGGTGGCATAGGCGGATGTGGCTCCGAACTTGTATGTAATCGCGCCGCCCTGGAAGTTGTTGTATCGCCCGCCCGAAGCAGGGCTCTCACGTGTGACCGGGTAGCCGAGTCGTCCACGTTCGTCGCTTCGCTTCTCGTATTGATACGGGCCGTTGACATACGTTCTGTACTGACGCGATGGCAAATTGAGCCACTTGTTCATGATCAAGCCGCCGATTTGACGACCTTTATTTGGGTCGACATTTGGCGACCAGTAAATGCGATTCGTGAACCCGAATTCCTGCCACCGCCCCTCGTTGCTGTTTCCTGCCCAGAGCTCGCCACTGGTGGGTTCTCCGATACTCGAGGTGCCGCCTTGGCCGTATTGGTTAGCGCCCGAAAGGAAATCGATAAATTCGCGTTCGATGGAGCCGAGGACCCACTGGTTGTTGCGAAATTGATCGGCGTTCGCAACGCCAGGTGTAGAAACTAGCAATGCAAGGGATGTAATTAACGCACCGATAAGTGACATTCTTCGAGCGACAATTTAGTTTCGCGTCCGATGCTGCCTGAAGCGGACATTGATCAATGGGCTTGGATCGCCAATATGCGACTTGAGAGGTAACCTGCTCGGTTTCATGGAGCTCCCACAGTGAAGGGCATCAAGGACGAACCGAACAGTACGGTCAGTTTGCCCACCGTTGGAGAGGCACGCGAACACGAGTTTGGTCACAATTCGGTCACCGTGACCGCCGCCAACTCGACGGCGGCTAGACTTCGAACGCATGAGCAATACAGGTTCTCGGTGGCTACGGCCAGCTGTCCTGCTGGTTCTAGTCGGCGTCTTGCTCGTTGGTGTTGCTTTTGGGGCGACCAGCCAGATTGGGCTCGGTCGCTCGGCCTCAGAGATTTGCGAGAATGCTTATCCGGGGGCTGTCGACGTCGAGTCCAGTCGTCCCCTTCTACCGCTGGTCGTCGTGCGTTGCGCTGCACAGGATTTTGACACGCGTGTGGAGACTCATGAATTTGACCCGCTGTCAACGCTTGTCCTCATGGCTGGGATCGCAAGCATTGTCGTTGGTGTATCTGCCGTCCGACGTCAAAAGCTGAACGAGTCATCTCAAAAAGGACAGCGGTGAACATACTCGGTGGTCTGGTCTGATTCGCTGTGTGAGAACTCGAATCAATTCTGGTCAGAGGATACTTCCTCCCCGACGCCAGTATCTTGCAGCTTTATCGAGGCTTAGCGGTCCTGCCGGCCACACGCGCCCACGACAGCGTCCGCGGAGTTCGAGCGTGACTGCAGGGAGATCACCCCTGACGTTGTTTCCAGTTCTTTCCGTAGGGCGTGGTTGTCGAGTGTTAGCCGCTGGATGACGGCCAGTGCGAGGGTGAGGTCTTGAGTCAGCGCCGCGTTGTCTCGTTGCACGCGCTTGTTGGAGGCAAGGAGTTCGGTCCGGTCGTCATGCCGTGTGGCGACGGGAGCTGCGACGGAAGCGGCTCTGAGTTCGGCAGCGATAGCGGGGTAGTGCCGCCAGAAGGTTGCGTTGGACAGACCCAGTCGACGGGCAAGGCCGATGACAGTGGCGCGGCCGCCGGCCGATGCTGCGTCTTCGAGGTGCTCTGTCATCACTCGACGGACGTCCTGCTCGCTCGGGAGGTCGATGCGTTTACTCATCGGATTGAGTTCGGATCGTGTCGGTCGACGAACTGATTTATCTGCTCACTCCGTTGCCGTAGTCGATGCTGCAGCAACGGAGGCAGCGACGGTGTTCGTTCGAGCTCGCGCTCGATATCGGAGCTCTCCGAACGCAACTCGTCGAGGTTGCCTGAGGTGAGCGCGACGTTGCGGCATTCGAGCGGTCGACAATCACCGAGCGTCGGCGCGTTCTGGCCCGAAAGGTTCTGTGCGCGTGTGCACAGTGCCTTGTCCGGATCGTAGACGCAGGTGGCGTATCGGCCTGGATAGATTGCTGGGTCGAATCGGCGTATCAAGCGGTCGTGCCGACGCCGGTCGGTGACGACCTGTCCTTGGTATCGGATATTCGACTCGAGCTCGCTCAGACGTCGGCGGGCTTCGTCGGCGGCGGGTCCAACGAGATCGGTGTGTTCATGGGTATCGATCATTGCCATCAGACCCTCCCCTCGGGCAAGGGCCACCTCTGACTCGACTTCGGCGCGGAAACCGCTATCCGATGTGCCGGCGTAGCCCTCGAACATCTGGACAGCTTGGTGGCGATATTGAATTGCTCCGGCAATGGATCCGCCGGGTTGGCGTGCGATGAACCAGGCGAGCGTTCGTCTGAACTGGCGGGTTGTCAGCCGCCAGGTTTGGGCATTCACAGCCGGTATGTTCTCTGCGAGACCATGTGCGCGACAATAGCCGTCGATCCAGGACACCAGATTGTTGATGTGGTCGTTCGTGGTCTTGGTCAAATTGACGTGGGCGGCGGTTTTGCCGATCCGCACTGCGGTGCCATGAGTTGAGGGTGCGAACAGCCGGGTTTCGTTACCGGGTTGGAGGAGTTCGAGGACCGCCACGGCGCGGGCGGCCGGAGCGCCGACAACCCAGGTCACTTGCACTCCGGTGGGGTCGCGTTCACCTTTGAACGCGAGGCTGGTCATCATCCACCGGTAGGGCCTGCCGTGAGGGTCACGTTTGACGCTGATGCAGCCCCGCTGCAGATGCTTGATCTCGCTGTCACGCATGCCGGACAGGAACGCAATAATGACGTAGCAGGCTGCGCTCAGCGCCGACAGCAGGTGCAAGATCCCGGCTTGACGATCACGTCGATTGAACAGGATGCGGTCGATCCAGGGGGACCCGTTGATCCGTCCGTTGATCACCACGTCACACGAGACGTCGTTGTCGACCCCGACCAGTCGAGCTGTGTCTTCGATGAGGTGGCGGTAGGTCCGCAAGGTCGTGCGATCGCATCCAAGCATGCGGGACAGGTGGCGAATGCTCGGTTGTCCGTTATGCCCCGGTAGTGGGCGGTCCGCGGCACGGTATTCAGCTATGAGTTGGTCCAGCTCCTCCTTGACCCATCGTCTCGTCTTGGGCGGAATTGACCCTTGTCCCAATCGAACTCGTCGCCACTCGCGGTCTGCCGCGAGAATGTCCGATGCAAACTCATCGACGAATCGCAGACTCCATGTGAGTAGGGGTCCGAGCACCGCCTCCGGAATTCTGGCGGTCGCGTTGTCTGGTCCGCTCCTGTCGCCGGACTCGCTCCAACCATCGATGTGGTACGGGTCGAAAGTCAGCTGATCGGTAACCATGAGTCCGCGGTAGCGATAGAGCGACCGAACCGAACTGCGATAGCGATCACGAACCGTGAGAGTGGGTTGCGTCGCGAGCAAATGCATTTGGTACGCAATCAAATCGGAAGGTTGCAACTCCGATAGCAGCGGCTGGCGCAGGTTGGGTCGCGAGGCGAGCCAGGAGAAGAAGTGGCGTAGCGTGGGCAACATCGAGGCAATCGTTGCTACCTTCGGTAAGCCGCGTCCTCTGGCGGGTGCAGGCCCGCCCAGTAGCCCGATGAAAAGTTCTTTGGCCACGGTGCGATAGACAGATGGCACGGATGTGAAGTCGAGGATCAGAGCAACATGATGTTGCTGAAAGAAAGCTGGACTGAGATCCCAGACGTCGTCTACGAATCGGGAAGCTCGGCTGAGTTCTGTCTCCGGGCGCACCGGCCGCCCGTTCAATACGCATCGTTCGTCGAACGGATGCGACGTCGACGGTTGAGGGTGGGCGTTGGTCATGTTTGCTCCCATGGTGATTCGACGAGATCGAGAAGTGCATCGGTGGGTTTGATCTCCGTTGCCGCCAGGATCTCGGACCGATTGAACTTCGAGAGAACGTCATGGCGGATGGCCGCCCACGTCGGTCCGTATCGGACCCACCAATCGGCCTCCGACAGCTGATCGCGGCGGGCCGCCAGCGCATCGAGCAATCCGAGCAGTCCAGGAAGGTGATCCGGTGTGACCACGCAGTTTCCGCAGTGAAAGCAGTCGAGAAACGATGCGCGACAGCTTCTCCCGGTGGCGGGATGGTGTTCGTGATCCCGGCACGCTGACCAGGCGGTATCGGCTGCGTCTGCATGCGTCGACGGGGTTTCACCATCGGGATCGGTGGTGGAGCGTTCCGGCTGCACGTTCAGTGTGCCTCCGGCAACGTGCAGCGCTCGTCTGTGTGCTGCCAGAGCGCTCGATTCGGCGTCGCTGACGGCAGCCGCGACAACGGTGTGTGCCCATTCCTGTGTTGTCGGGTCTCCGCGTAGATAGTTCCGGAACAGAACCGGGATGGTGTTGCTCCGGGCAGCGGACGGGAGGTGACCGCCGATCTGTTTGGTACGGCGCACGTCTGCCGTGGTCTTGATCCGGTTGCCGGTGACCGCAAGCGGAGCCGGGGGCGTTCCGTCGACGACGTCAGCGTGGAGGCAATGCCGGGTGCGCCATCCGGCAAGGTTGATTGCTGTTGCGGTCAGTTCGCGAGCGAATGGGTCGAAATGTTCTTCGATACCGCGAAGGCCGGTGTTGTGGCCGCTACGCCAGATCGACCAAACGGATGCGCTGCCAGAAGTGTTCCTGCTGCGAGTGGTCAGTTCGTGTAGCAGTAGGTAGAGACCGCCGGGATAGTGCAGTTCGCGACCCGGTGGCCCGATCTCCCACGTCGCGGTCTCGAACCATCGGTGATTGCCGCGGCGGCGTTTGATGACACGAACTTCGACGGCGCGTGTCTCCAGGATTCTGTGTTCCCAGGGGAGCTCTTTGATGGTTTCGATATTGCGGCCGGTCAGCGCCACCATCAACACGAGCATCGGCGCGAGGTCCCGGATCGTCATATAGAGCCGGCTCGCAAGCTCCAGTCTGACAACGTGCGCGCTGAAGCTCCGGCTCGGGGGTACGACTCCTGATTCCGCAATCGCGACGAGCTCTTTGTCGCCCTCCAAGCCTTCCCGTTCACCCGTTTGTCCTATTGCAGCTTCCGAGAGTCGAATCCGATCGCGCAATGCGGTGATGTCAGACCGAGCGGCTGAGAGAATACGATCGAACTCTCCGTCCGAGTAGCCAGGTTGGCCAATCCGGGTCTGCCCGATCTGGCGGCAGGTGTAGTCGATCACTGATGAATTCACCGTATCGACCAGCGGTGGCAACGTCAGGAACTGTCCGAAAAGTGCGATGCCTCGCCAGGCGTAGACGTCCTTCTGCGTTACTCTGCGCTGGTTGTAGACAGATTGGAGGTGGGCGGTCTCCAGCAACGGTGGTCCGGTCGGCGGATCCCGCAGTTCCGAGAGGGATCGCAGCATGGATCGCACCCTCGTAACCAGTCCCTTCGCTGAGCTGAGCGTTCTGCTGCGTCCTGTCGGCCCGAGGGCAAGGGACAGAGCCTCCGCAACTGCCGTGTGCCAACCGGGCAGCGCCATCTTCGCGACGTCCACCAGCAGAGTCCGGCCGTCTTCACCATAGAATCGGACCGTAAGGCCGGAGGCGATGGCGTGTTCGCCTTCGGTCGGTGTGTACAGGCCAGATGGGAGCATCGCGCGGCGCCCGGTCCCGGTACTGCCGCGACCGCTCACTGCGTTTTGTTCTCAGTGGCGACGTCGAAGACATCGAGTGGAGTGTCGCGGGGATCTTCCCATGTGTTGGGCACCAACATCATTCGCGTTTCCATTTCCAATTCCGACAGCGCGTGTAAGTAGATCTGTGTTGTCACCACGGAGCGGTGCCCGAGCCGACGTCGCACCCAGTCCAGAGGGTCACCGAAGATCTGTGTCCATTGCCCTCGCTGTTCGGCAGTCATCTCAGTCATCGCGCTGATATGTCCGCGCTGAAGCTGTTCCAGAGTCACCACCGCGAACGTGTGCCGCAGGAGGTGAGCATGTGCAGACAGAGGAACTCCTGCTCGACGACACCGTGTGTTGGCGACTGCGAACATGTCTTTCCAGGTCGAGACCGCCATGGGGGTGCCGAACTCCGACAGCCAGAACGCGGCCGGCGTCAAACCATCGGGCCCGTCGATGAGCAAACGGCGGCGCTCGTCGGCATCGAGGTTGGAAACTTTCACGGTCGATCTCAGACCGGACCGAGTCTGCACGACGACCGGCGAATGCGGATCAGGGATCACGAGCGGGCGGCGAACCTGTTCGTACCGTCCGCAGGCGCGTGCGCGGTCGACGACCTCCGCGCGATCGAGTGTCACGTACCCGATCAGGTCGGCGATCACGGATTCAGGAACGTAGACCCGGCGGGCCGAACGACCTTTGGAGATGGCCGTCGGCAACCAAAAACGTTGATAGCCCCCCAGACTGCGAGCTGCGGGCACATCGAATACCGTCAGCGCCGCTTGCTCGGACAACCGCATCCCGGTGCGCACCATCAAGTCGCAGAATGACGCGTTGCGCGCCGCCCAGCGACCGCGAAACCCGGTGTCGTGGACACCGTCGGCGCGATATCCGCGAATCCCGACATCGCGCCACAAACGGTAGGACTGGGGTGGGAGCCACTCGATACGATCCGTCGCGGCATCGTGCGAGTAGGTTGCCGGTGTTGTGGTCGAAGAGTCATGACGGACGAAGCCCGCGCCGAACGGTGTTGGCTGTCGAACTCTGTGCGGCACAGGGTTTGTCAATATGTGGCCCGCGCGGACCTGCCATTGGTAGAACTTGTCGACTGCGGCAACCTCTCGGTCCCATGTCGCACCTTGTATGTGCGGCCCTTGGGGGTCGATCCTGCGCCAGCGCCAGTACGCCAGATGGTCAGCCTCGTTGACGTCGCGCCAACGAGTTCTGTCTCGTGAGACAGCAACGAAGTTCAAAAACGCGGCTAGATCGCGGGCGTAGCCCACCTGGGTGTTGCGCGCCTTCGTCTGCATATCGACTGATCTGAAGAAGGCATTTAGTTCGACGTCGTACTCGAATACCGGGTCGATGAGGAACGGCGTGCCGGCCACCAACTCTGGCCGCGCGAACCCAGGCCACTCCAAATTTGTGTCCGGAACCGCTGGCCGCGGCACCAACTCGTGTGGAGTGATACAAACACGCCAACCAGGTTTCGGCATGGTGGGCAACAGTACGTGGACATCTGTCCATCCGTGCACAAAACATAGCGCTCACCGTGGCAGGCTCGTCCGGAGGATCCTTCCGCGACGGGACGCCTCTCAAGGTCCGCTCGGAGGGACTCGCGATGGATACAAAATCGCCCGGACTGCTTCATGCGTGGGCGAAAACCGCTCGTGGACAGTGGATTTGCTGTCTGAGCTTCGATATACCGATCGGCAACGGCAAGGGATTCCTTCGCCTCCATCAACAGTGGTGCCCCGCCGAAGCCGCAACCCCAGTCAGCTGAAGCACGCTCTAATTGTCAAGATATGTTGACGGACAGAATACGTCAAGATATCTTGACGTTATGGAATCGGAGAAGGTCCTCACCCCGACCGAGCTGACCGAACTCTACGTCCAATACAAGGACGCTCTCGTCGACGTCGACCTAGCCGAGATGGTCCACGAGCAGGGGCGCAAGGACGCCGGGACGTGGACCGTGAACGCCCAACGCCGCATGGACGACGCGGTCTCCGATGTCGACGCACTCGAGATCAACGCCTTCCTCGCCTCGACGATGATTGCCGACCGCTACGCCATCATCGGACGCCTCCGGACCCAGGAGCGGCCTGTCCCATGGTCGAAGATCGGCGAGATCCTCGGCATGAGCAAGCAAGCCGCCCAGCAGTGGTACGACACCTACAACCTGCGCCCCCGTATCGAGAACCCCACCCGCCGCACCGACCCGGCGTGAGCCGCAGGCTCGATCATCCTGCGCTGTAGGCGAATCGAGTGGGTATGGTGCCGCCGTTCGACGCCCGCAACGAGACCGCTCGGATTCGCACAGGAATCGAAAACCGTTGCAGGACTTGACAATACAGCGTGACGCTGTAAGGTTGGGGCATGGGAGAAACCGAGCAGAACCTCACGGCAGTCACCTCCGAATACGGCGACGAACGCCCCGAACGCGGCCTGGGAGTGTCCATCCGACGGGGCGGCATCGAGGTCGAATACATCGACGCGCCCGGCATCGAGAAGCACGCACCGATGGACTGGACCCCGGACACGGCGCAGGTCCTGCTCGCCCGTCGCGGATACGCGGTCACCGGGCGATGGGTCGACATCAGCGACCCCTGTGCAGAAGATCCGATCTGGGAACTACCCGTCGTGAAGACCGCCGACCGCTGACCCTCGCTCGACCCTCCACCTGCGAACGGGCACCGGGCAGCTGATATCTGCCCGGTGCCTCACCTGCACACACTAACCAGGGAGACCACGATCATGACCACCACCATGGCTGCACAATCGGCACCGACCTCGACCGGCTACACCCTCGTCGACGCCGACCCGCACGCCCTCGACATCACCGCCAACGTCCGCGACGGCGTAGACATCACCGCCGACCCCGAGTTCGTCGCCTCCATCGCCGCCCACGGTGTCCTCCAGGCGGTCTCGGCGGTCCGCCGCGCCGACGGAACCTTGGTCGTCCACGACGGACAGCGCAGAACTCTCGGGGCCCGCGAAGCCGGTCTCACCTCGATACCGGTGATGGTGCGCGAGCAGTCCGACGACGAGAAGGCCGCAGGGATCGAACGCATCACCGAGCAGGTCGTATCCAACGACCAGCGCGAAGACCTCACCACCGGGCAACGCGCCGCCGCCGTCACGGGCCTGCTCGACCTGGGCCTGAACGTGCAGAAGGTCGCGACAGCACTGCACGTCCCCAAGTCGTACGTCGAAAAGGCCGGTCGAGCAGGACGATCCGAGCGCGCTCGCCGCCAGCTCGACGACCGGCAACTCACCCTCGAAGGGGCTGCGTTGCTTGCTGATCTCGAAGCCGCCGCACAGGCGGAGCCGTGGATCACCGAGGCAATCGAGCAGATCTTCGACAACAGATTCGGTTTCGAGTACCGCCTGGCCACCCTCCAGCGCCGCATCGACGAACGCGCCGAGACCACCTTCGCCGCAGCCGATTACATCGCACTCGGCTTCACGTTGCTCCACGACGAACCGTCCACCAGCGAGGGGGAGTGGTACTCACTCGCGGACCTGCGCACCGCCGACGGCGCGGCAGTCCCGGCCGACGCCCCGGAGCACGCACCGCACTTGTGGCACGTCTACGTCCACGAGACCGGCACCGTCTGGGTCGACAAGACGACCCGCGAGGAAGTCGCCGAGGACGACATCGACTTCGACACCGAGGACGACGACGCCGCCGAGGCGTACGAGGAGCTGCGGCACGCGAACACGGTCGAGAAAGTGACCGCCTGGGGGTGCGAGTTCTTCCTGCGCCACGACCACGTGTCTGCGGCCGGCCTCGAACTCGCACCCGAGAAGATCGCCGCCGTCGGCGCAGAGGGCGGCGACGCCGAGGACGGATTGACCCCGGCGCAGCGCACAGCCGCGCGCGCCGAAGCCGAACGCATCGAGACCGAACGCGCAGAACGCCGCAAGGTGAAAGCCCTCAACCGTGCCGGAGCCACCGCCACCGAAGCCCGACGTGCATTCCTCACCGGTCTGCTCGCAGGCAAGACCGCCCCGAAGAACGCCACCAAGTGGATGGTGACCGCGCTGGCGGCTCATGGCGACGTGTTCACCGAATCCAAGTGCTCGGAGCGGTACGGCGAGATCATGGGTTCACCGCTGGGCGAGGTCGACCGTAAGGCAACCGGTGCCACGCCCGCTCGCGCCGAGGTGTTGCTGCTTGCCCGTGTGCTCACCGCGTTCGAGGCCCGCCTGACGGGACCGCAGGACGCCAAGGACTACTGGCGGTTCTCCTCGAAGCACTACCGAGGCATGGTCGGCATCGACAGCTACCTGACCTTCCTCGCCGACAGCGGGCACACCCTGACCCCGGTGGAGCAGGCCGCGATCGGCAACATCACCGTCGACGCCGCGTACGCCGCCGTCGACGACGACGCCTAACCATCCGCTGGAGCGTCGCAACCAGCACGGCAGGAAGGCCCCGACCATCACGCCGATGGCCGGGGCCTTTCTGGTTCGTCAAGATATGTTGACGCGCGCAGGGGTGAACCGGGAACGCCGAACGGCGATCAGCGTGGGTACAGGTCGGTTCGTGCACCACTGCCGGGTCGGCCTGCGATCCACGCCTCGATGTCCTCCCGCGAATACAGCGGAGTGCGCGAGAGGTGGCGGGCAGGTTTCGGGGCCTGGCCACGAGCGACGTATGACCGCCACGTTGAGGACGCGATCGCTTTCCCGGTCGAGGCCTCGATCAGTGCCAGAACCTCCGAGAGGGTCAATTCGGTATCGGTCACGGTTCCTCCGATCCCCGCACGAGCATGATTGTCGACATACCCGCACCTTACAGCCCCACGCTGTAAGTACTCCGCCGAACCCCTTGCAACCATACAGCGTGACGCTGTATGGTTTGGGTATGACATCGACACGCACCGGCGAGATCGAATACGGTTGGCAGGCAACGCTGTTCACGTCTTGCGCATTGCCCGGGTGTACTGTTCCGGTCGCTACGCCAGGCGATGTGTGTCAGTCCTGCCGCGCAGCGTTCGGGGACATGCTGAACGTACGAACCGGCGGATTGGCCGTAGATCCGGAGCAGGTCCGCGCCGACCTCGCTGTCCGTGATGCGAGCACCCGTGAGCAGTACCGCGCACAGGCCGCCACCGTGGCTGCCGCGCAACAGGTGTCGACCCGCAAGCGCAACCAGATCTGCTGGCTCTGTGAAGAGCGACGGACCTGCACCTCGACCGCCGGGCGCTGGGAATGCGCCGACTGCCAGACCTTGCCTTCCTGAGCGCCTGCGCACGGCCCGCGACCGTCGTCGCTGAAGTCTTTCTCCGCCCGACCTTGGGAGTACTCATGACCGCCACCCTGGCCGCATCCACCACGCCCGCGCGCCGCCGTCTCAAAGGAGTTGGAATGAAACTGATTTCGCTCGATACCCAGTTCGACGGAACGATCATCGACATTCTCGGCTACCGCACCGCACCCGCAGGCCGCGTCGAGGTCACCGCCCTCCTCGACGCACCCGGTGCCTGGTACAGCCGCATCCACCCGCTCGTCGTCGACGCCGGCGATGTACGACTCTCCCTCGCCGTGCAGTCCATCACCCGCCCCGAGCTGGGCGTGCGGTGATGGCCGAGACCGCAGGCCAGATCGACATATTCGAGGTGCTCGCCGCTGCCGAGCTGGACGCCGATAAGGAAACGCAACCGACGTAATTGCGAACTTCTGGTCAGTCAGTAATCTATTGCGCGCCAACATATTCGAGTTAAAATGCCTCGCTTTATCTATGGATAATCGGGGCAATTTGAGGTAAAATCGACATATCGGAACAATTCTCGCGAGGAGTGAGCTATGTCGATCACTGTGTACACGAAACCCGAATGCAACAACTGCGATCAAACAAAACGACGCCTGAACAAGCACGGGATCGACTACACAACCGTCGATGTCACCGAAGATGCAGCGGCCCGCGAGTTCGTCACCGACCGACTCGGCTACCGGCAGATGCCCGTCGTGGTCGTCGACGAGAACACCCACTGGTCCGGCTTTCGGATCGACGCCATCGACAAGCTCACCGCGGCCTGACCGACCACTCCGTTGACCCTGTTCGAGATCGACCTGCGAGAACGAGCCCGACGATGACGCCACTGAGTGCAGTTCCACCGCCCGACGAGCCCGAGCGTGTCGTTCGCAGCCTCGCCGTTGTCGACGACGACACTGCCGTCGACAACGAGACAGCTCACGAGCCGTCCACCGACCCCGAGGCACTGCTGCTGTGCGCCCTGATGTGGAGCGCCCACACCGGGGGAGTGTCCGCCGAAGACCTGCGCATCACCGCGATCGTGACCGCCGACGACTTCGACGACGTCGCATACCGGCGAATGTTCGTCGTGATTGCCGGTCTCGCCCTGGCCGGCGAACCCTACGACCCGGCGAGCGTCACCGCAGCCTTCATGCGATCCGGATCCGGCGGAGCCAAAGACGCGCCCCTGCGTCGCCGCTTGAACGAGGTCATCACCGCCGGGGCAGACGGCTTCACCGCCGTCCACTACGCCGACATCGTTCTCTCTCAGTCCTACCGACGCAGTTACCGGACCGTGGCAACGGCCATCGTCCACGCCGCCGAAGAGCTACCGGAGGAGTACCTGTTCGAACATCTCGTGGAGCACGGACGCGCTCAACGAGCACTGTGGCGGCGGCTCAACACGTTTCGGGCAGGGCAGTGACCCTCGACAGTCCCCGCACCGGACCCCGTAACGAACGGGACACCCGCGGTGTCGACTCCCACGGGCCGGAGGTGGAGTCCCCGATCGGGGCGTATCTGTGGTGGTGCGGACACGTCGGAGCCGACGCCCGCGACCTCGATGCGCTGCAGGAGTGGGACTACCTCCACGCCGACGAGACGACCGACGCCGAACGCCGCACCCTGACCGCATGGGCACGCTCGGCTGGGATCTTCGGTGCACCCGGCACCGCGCCGCACCCGCAGCGCTGACCGCGCGCCCAACCCAACCCGGCCCGATCGACAAAGGCACCCACACCGGCTGTGTGGGTGCCTTTCTCGCGTGTACGGCCGAGCTGAGCCGGACGAGCGGTGTCAGTGGCGATCGCCGATCCGGACCTCGTCGCCGAAGTTGATGTCGTAGTCGGCCAGATACGGCGCATCAGGATCGCCGCTGGATGTGTATCGCGGGTAGAGGCCCTTCTGCTGTTCGGTCTGAAGAACGACCACGCGTACGCGGCCGGGCGTGATGTGGATTTCGCGGAGTACGCCGGTCATCGGTTCGTTCCACAGCACCGCCTCGAACGCCAGGACCGCGCCGAGGTCGCCGCCGTCGAGCCGGAACGCAGGCTTACCGTCGCCGAGCTCGTCGGAGCGCTGCGAGGGCCGAGGTAGTCGGTGCCGCCCTTCCCTTCTCTGCGGTGGGGATCTGGTGGTCGGTGGTCACCCGAGACCGTGATCGGCCGACCGCGATATCGCCGCTGTGTGTGTCGGAGCAGGGGCGGTGTGCAGCGTGGACGAGGTGGCCTGTGCCGCTCTGGACGAGCGTCCGGTCGGGGGAGTGACCAACCCGCGCGGACGTGTCGAGGAGCGTTCGACGTCCGCTGCGTTCGCCAGCGAAGGCGTCGATACCGACGCGGACACAGCTGCGGTGTTGTCCGGGCGTGCGGCCGGCGTCGATCGAGCTCGCAGCTCGTCGAGGTCGGCGGCGAGGGCGGTGATGTGTTCGGCGTCGGCGACCGGGTCGAGGACGGAGAGGTTCGCCCGCAGGTTCCGCACCTGCACGGACCGTTCGGCGGCGATGCGGTCGGTGTCGGAGACGTCCGCTGTGTGGGTCACGCGCAGCACCGTCTCGTTGCGCATCGGCTCGATGGAGCCGCCGAGATCTGCCGCGAGCTGCTCGGCGATGCGGTGCGCGTCCTCGGGTGTGTACGCGCCGACGTCGGTGCGCGAGTTCGGGATCGGGCCGGGCCGGACCGAGTACACCTCCACGTCGAGAACTGCGACGGCGTCGGGGCCGTCGACCGCCGAGTCGGGTAGCGGCGGTGTTGCTTCGACGATCGCGGCAATTGCCGCGGTGACGTTGCGTGGTGCGGGGATGACGGTGCGCAGGACACCGTTCTTGTAGTCCGGGAGTGCGGTGAGGTCGGCGGCGAGTTCGCCGGGGGTGCCGATGAACTCGACATCACGGCGTGAGGTGCCCTCGCCGACTGCGTCGATGACGACGGAGACGGTGTCGAACTCGTAGGTGTCTGCCAGTGCTGCTGCTTGAGTGAGTGCGAACTGTGCGGCGGAACGGGAGGTGTAGAACGCGCCGCGGTAGTGCACGAAACCGGGGTCGCCGTTGCGGTCGAGGGAGGCTACTTCGACGTTGAATCCGGGCTGGGTCATGTGTGTGGTCCTTAGACGTGATGGGGTGCGCCCGCACGCGAGATGTGTCGAGCGTGCGAGGGCACGGGGGATCCGCGACCGGTGCCGGTGCGCGGGTGGTGCGAGGGCAGCAGGGTCAGTGCGCGGGCGAGGACTCAGGTTCGCTCGGCGTTCCGGGTGCAGTCGGCGAGGTCGCATCGTCGTGTTGCCGGTCGGGGCCGGCGGTGTTCTCGGCACCTACTCGGCGGCGCGCAGTAGCGCGACCGGAGCTGCGCCTGGCAGAGGGCTTGGATGGCTTCTTGCCGACCGGTGTCGGTGCAGTCAGACCACTTCCGGTGAGTTCGGCAACCGTCCACCCGGCATCGATCGCTTCTTTGTACGCGGCAGCGTGTTCGGCGTTCGCGCGTTCAGCGGCGCGAGTCGCCTCGGCGACCTTCTCGCGCGCATCAGCGGATGCCTGGGCGGCGTCGAAAAGGGACTCGATGTATTTGGTGCGGTTCTCGATCGCGGCGCGTGCGCGCGCCAGAGCGGTGTCTTTGTCGACAGCAGGAGAGACAGACATGGTGAGGGCCTTCCAGTTTCGGTGCGCGGAAATCCCCACCGGACAGGTACCGATCGCTCACAGAGCCACACAACCCACAGTGCGGTGAACGCAGTGCTGGGTGAATCGGTACGGGTGGGGCGCGCTCGAACGTGACCCTCATCGACGCTCGAACTTGATCGAAAGTCTAAACGATCCACACCGAATCCGCCCAGACCGGAACTGCACACCCGACCACCGTCGGACACACCGAAAAGATCGGAGCTACCGCGACATCGAGCGTGGTTCCGTTTCGTCGCTCCCGCACAGTCACCGTGCGAGCCGTACCCCACACCGCGCTGCAGGAGCGCCGAACCCCGGCGGCGTCGGCCGTCTCGCCGGTGGTGGCCGGTGCAGTCCTCGGGCAGGCCCTGGCGGGCCACACGCGACCCTGCGGGCCGCCGCCGAATCGAACTCCGCTGCGCTTCGTCCGCATCGAAGAAATCAATTTCTTGTGACGTTGTGGCTTCTCCGAGTGTTCATCACCCGTGCCGGCGCATCAACCGATGGCGGCTGCGCCGGCCCAAGGGCTCCGAAAACTTTTCAGAACGCCTTCGGCTGAAAACTTTCCGGCCCACCGGCTGACCCGCCGCCCCGTGCGCTGAGCCCTCTCCTCAAGCCACCACGGCAAAAGAAATTGGCAGGGCGAAGGTCCGGCCACCGTTTTCCAGGAGAGGTCACCATGTCGAGCAACACCACCAGACCCAGCCGCCGAGCCAGCGCAGCGCAGAACGCGCGGACCACCGCCATCGTCACCCACACCACCGCGATCGTCACCGGCCCACAGACCGCCACTATCACCGTCACTGCGGCCGCGACCGACGAAGCGCAGATGATCGTCGCGTTCGGGCACGTGATGATGACCTTCCGCAGCGCCGAAGCCGTCTGCGACCTCATCGCCGGATTCGCCTCCGTCCGAGGCTCACTCGTCGGCGTGGACGGTCACGCCCCCCACCCGGCGCAACCCGGCACACAATTCGGTGCCGCCGCGATATCTGTCGTGTGGCTCGGCGGCCCCGAACACTCCGTCGTCGCGCACAGCCGCTACGTCCCCGAACAACGCCGCACCGTCCACTGGGCAGACCTGCACATGGGCCCGATCACCTGGCGCATCACCGACCGCGTCGGCTACGACACCCTCATGGAGGAGCTGCGCCGCGTTCACCGCACCGCGGTCGGGGTATTCGTCGACGGCGGCCGCTTCCGCCGAGACCCCACCAGAATTCTCGACGCATTCGACAACGCCTGACCTATACCACACGTTCGGCCCCGCACCGCGGGGCCGAACGTCGTTATCCACAGCTTCGCCGGCACTCCACACCCGACCGACAATGGCGGTCGCCTCGCCCGACTCGCTGCGCTCGCCGTGCGAGGCTCCAGTCCTACACGGCCCGCCCACGACAGCGCGAGGAAAGGAACACCGACGATGATCACCTGGACCGTCACTACCCGCCCCGAGAACAACCCCGAGATCATCACCGCATCCGGAGCCGAGCCGGACCTCGCCACCGCCAAGAGAGCAGCCGCCGACGCCGTCCGCTACGCACTGCTCGACGCCCGCGAACACGTCTCACCCGACAACGGCTGCGCCCCGTCGTATCTGGTCACCCTCGACGGCAACTTCGCACTCATCGTCGGCCTCGGACGATGCCGGACCGCGAACTTCAACGGCGTCCTCGACAGCCTCGAACGATTCGACGGAACAGGCGAGATGAACCTGCTCTACCTCTGAACCTTCCCCCGGTCACATCACCGCGTCGACGCCGCCCGAGATCGGTCGTGGCAGACGAGAAACTGGCGGTATGGCAGACGAGCGGACGTTCGACCCACCTGCCGACGACGGCGAACGCCCAGGATGGTCTCGACAGGTCAACGCACCTTCCGGTACGCAGGTGAAGACGACAGGATCTGCGACGCCACCACCGCACCCGATCGCACCGAGTCGTAGCTCGACCCCCCCAGGCGCGCCCGCCGCTGACAGGCCACATCGGAGCCGTCGGCCTCACAACGCCACATTCGTGTCGGAGCCTGGTGGAAGCCTGGGGACCATGCCGAACGACCACGCCGCCACACCGCAGCCTCTCGTGCGAGTGCGGGAGGTGCTCGACGGCGATGTCCCCAACGGGACGCACGTCGTCGTGCACGGCACCCTCGAGGACGTCACAGTGCAGACGAATGAGCAGACAGGTCAGTGGGCGATGGGGCGACTCGTCGACTTGGACGATTCGATCGACTTCTGGATGTTCCCGCGCGCGTTCGCACACACCGGCCGATCGTGCGTCGAGACGGCGGGCCCGATCGCTGCGACCGCATGTGTGTCTGGCCCGCCGGAGCGCACCGCGCTGATCATCAACAGCATGGAGCGCATCGAACCCCACCCGGAACCCGACGTCGACACCACCGTTGTCTGACACGATCGACCGCTATGAGTGTCACTCTTCCACCGCCCTTGATCGCCGACTCCGACGACGATGCGGTCGCTCTGCTGCGTCGGTACTACGGCGGCACCTACCTCGATGCCGGGTGCTACACCGGCGCGTACTTCGACAGCTGGGCACCGCAGAACCGCGTCGCCGACAGCAACCGATTCACCGCCGACGACCTCGTTGCGGTCACCTTCTTGTCGGTTGCGGTCACGGCAAACGCGGCACGCGATCTGCTCGTCACCCGAGTCGACCGATTCACCGAACTCCTGGAGTCGGTTGGCCCCGACCGCGACCTCGTCGATGAGACCGAACCGTTCACGTCGGAGGCACCGTTGTGGCGTCTGGAGGACGAATTGCGGAGCGTGGGGGACATCGGCCGCACCATCGCTACGAAGCTGATGGCCCGCAAACGTCCCCGTCTCGTGCCGATCTACGACGTGGTCGTCGGACGTGTGCTGGACACGAAGGCACTGCATCTGAACCCCATTCGGGAAGCGCTGCGTGCCGACGGCGGAGCACTCGACGCGCGGTTGCGTTCGATTCGGGCGAAGGCCGGACTGCCCGACGAGATCAGTGCGCTACGAGTCCTCGACGTCATTGCCTGGATGCACGGCACGACGAACTGAGTCGGCGTCTGCACTCGCCATGCCGCTCGAAGATCTCCTCGACCGACAGCTGCGGTCGTGCGTCAGGACTATCCGCATTCATCGCTCACGCTGTACCCGGGCCGCGTACACAGGCGACGCTCTCTCTCAAACCTTGTGCCCGTTGCATCCGGTGTCGGGACGCGGTGCACACGATCCGCACGTGACCGTTGCAGCGACTGCACAACCGCTGTTGCACCGGCTGAGCATCGCCCGAGTGCACTACGTGCACAGAGACTGTTCGTGCGTGTCGGAGGGTCAGTAGTAATCGTTGTCGTACCGGTCGCGGTAGTACCCGCGACGGGCTCTGCGGTCATCGACTCCGCTGGCACCGCCGAGTGCGAACAGGGGAACCATGAACAGCATCACCGCGATGAACGCGCCGATCACCGCGATGAACGCGCCGAACACGACAGCGAGAACGACGAGGTACGCGCCGACACCGATGACGGTGAGAATGTTTGCCACGAAACCCTTCCATCCGGGGTCGTTCTCGCCGAGGTACCGGACGTACCAGATCAAGAGTCCAGCACCGGCGACAGCGAGCAGGGGGAGCGGTCCGACGTCGTCGGTGAAGAGCGAGGAGAGCGTCATCTCGAAGTCCCTATCGTTGAGGACTGCTCTCACCGGGGCGGTGCAGCGGCCCGAAGCCTGATGGATCTATCTCTACAGCTCGCCGCCGACAACGTCGTCGTTGTCGTATCAGAACAGTGTTGGTGGTGCTTGGGCGTCGAAGCTGTGGCCGGCGAGAGCGGCCCGCAGTCGCGGTTCGTCGTAGCCGTCTTCGAGTGCGTCGCGGATCGCGATCGCGCGCCCGTAGCGTCCGCGTGGATCCCCGCCTGCCGGTGTCGGTCCGATGTGCCGGCCGACTGCGACGGCGTGCGCGAGGTTCGCCGACTGGGTGCCGCGTTTGAGGTGACCGTCGGCCACTCGCACGCACAGTGTTTCGTCGCAGTCGTGCTCGCCGACGATCCCGTCATCGAGGTCGCCGTATTCGAGCAGAAGAGCGAACCGGTGCGCGGACAACGTGCGTGGTGTGTCGCCGTCGGTGAAGGTGAACCTCCCATAGGAATCAGGAAAACTGACGGCTGAACGCCACCACCAGCACGTCGGAGTTTTGACGACCTTCGTCCAGAACCGTGCCACCGTCTTGGCGGTCAACGGCCCTTGCAACGGTCGCCACACCCGGCGAACCGACTGCAACTCAGCGGCGTCGGTGTCGTCGCCGAACAACGCCAGTTGCATCACCGCTGCGGTCACCGGCTACCCCTGACTTGTCGCGGACTCGGCGTCCGGGACGCTGTCGACGGTCGCGGCTTTGTTCGTCGTTGCATCGCCTGTCGACGCCGAGTCACCCGGCTCGTTCAAGGCCGATCCATCACGCGATTCTGCGTTTGCATCCGAGTCGGAGACCGAGGCGTCGTCGCCGGTCTCTGGGCTCGCCGACGGCGCTGCGGTGTCGGCGAGCAGTGCGAGAAGTTTGCGAGCTTCGCCGGTCGTGATCCCCGCGAGTGTCGCAGCGGCGCTGAGTGTTCCTTCCCGAGCGCGGATGTCGTCGAGCGCGCGGGCCATCGCCAGCCGGGCCGCGTCGATCTGGTCAGCGGCCGCGAAGTAGTCCGTCAACGAGCCCATGTTCTTCTCGTCGCGCGCTTTGCGGTCGGCGACGACTTTTTGCTGCGCTGCCCGTGCCCGAGCACGCGCAGTCATCCGAGCCTGAGTCGACGCCATGCCGCCCACCTTAACCCCGAACACCCTCGAATTCACAGATCCTGACACAACCTCCTCCCGCATCCCGATCCACCACCACCGAAACCCCATCCCAAGACCACTGATCCCAAGCACCACCGATCTAGAACCGAAAGCCAAGACCAACCCCACAGACCTCATGCATTCAGGCCACTTTGTGGATTTCGCTGGTAGGGTCCGGTCCATGATGGGTCTGCACAAGCTCACCGCGGGGGACGGGTATACGTACCTGACCAGGCAGGTTGCAGCGGCAGATTCCACCGAACGAGGGGCCGCATCACTGGCCGAGTACTACTCCGAAAAGGGCGAATCTCCGGGCCGCTGGACCGGGTCCGGACTCGCCGAGCTGGAAACCATCGGCGCAGGGGAACAGGTGTCCGAGGCGCACATGAAGGCGCTGTTCGGTGACGGCCTGCACCCCGAGGCCGACACCATGTACGCGGAAAAGTTCGCGGCCGAGCTCGCTGCCGGTGCGTCGACTAAGAACGCAGAGCGGGCAGCGTCGGCGGCGATCAAGCTCGGACGCGCATTCAAGATCGACAACGGAGCCTCCGACTACCGGGTCGCGTGCGCGAAGGCGTTCGTCGAGCACAACCTCGCGGCCGGCGAGAAATGGAACGCACCGATCGAGGCCGAATCGCGCGCAACGATCCGCACCCGCGTCGCGAGGGAGATGTTCGAGCGCGAGTACGGACGCGCCCCGGCCGACGAACGTGAACTGTCCGGGTGGGTCGCAAAATCGGGGCGACAGAACACCAAAGCCGTCGCCGGGTTCGACCTCACGTTCACGCCCGTGAAAAGTGTGTCGGCGCTCTGGGCCGTTGCGCCGCGGGAGATCTCGCAAGAGATCGAAGCAGCGCACGACGCCGCGATCGCAGCAGCACTCGAATACCTCGAAGAGCACGCCTGCTTCACCCGCCTCGGCAACGGCGGTGTCGCGCAAGTCGACGCGAACGGATTGATCGCCGCAGCGTTCACCCACCGCGATTCACGCGCCGGGGATCCGAACCTGCACACCCACGTCGCGATCTCCAACAAGGTCTCCACGACCCTGCCGGACGGGACGACGAAGTGGCTCGCGCTCGACGGGGCCGCGTTGTACCGCAACAACGTTCCCGCCTCCGAGGTCTACAACACCGCCCTCGAAGCGCAACTGCGTGAACGCATCGGAGTCGACTTCGCCGAACGCCCGAGCGAGGACCGGTCGAAGCGACCCGTGCGTGAAATCGTCGGCCTCGATACCCGTCTGGCCGAGCGCTGGTCCTCCCGCAATGCCGCCATCGTCGTGCGCACCGCCGAACTCGCACGGGAGTTCCAGGCCGAGCATCACCGCGAACCGACCGCCATCGAAGCGATCCGGTTGGCGCAGCGCGCGACACTGGAGACCCGGCAGGCCAAACACGAACCGCGCTCGCACGCCGAGCAACGCGGAGGGTGGCGCGCCGAGGCGATCGACGTACTCGGTTCACCGAAGGCACTGTCGAAGATGGTCGCCGAGGTGACCGGCAAGAAGCGCACCCGGGCGAGCGTGGACATCGACGACCCGCGCTGGATCGACTACACCGCCGCCGAAGTCGTCGAGGTCGTCTCCCGTGCACGCTCGCGCTACCAACGGCACAACATCCGCGCCGAAGCGATCCGTCAGGTCCGCACCGCGAACCCGCCGGCCGATCGCATCACCGACCTCGTCGAAGCGATCACCGACCGCGCCTGCAGCACCGACCACGCCGTCACCCTGGGCGACGAACTCAGTGACGACGTCGCCGCAGACATCGCCCCGGAGGTAATGCGTCGACGCGACGGCAGAGACGTGCACACCCGCCACGAAGCAACCCTGTTCACCACCAACGCCGTCCTCGATGCCGAAGCTCGCATCGTCGCTCTCGCACAACGCAACGACGGGGTTGCCATCGCCGACGAGCACGTCGAAATGGCGCTGCTCGAGTCCGCTGCGAACGGACGCGAACTCAACGCCGGACAGCGATCACTGGTGCGCGCAATGGCGACCTCCGGTGCGAAACTTCAGCTCGCACTCGCACCCGCCGGAACCGGCAAGACCACCGCCATGACCGCACTGACACGGTCGTGGCAGAACGCAGGCGGACACGTTGTCGGGTTCGCGCCGACTGCTGCTGCCGCCGCAGTCCTGCGTCAAGATATCTTGACGACTACCGATACGTTGGCGAAGTTCGTCGACATCACCAAACGTCTACGCAACGGCGATCCGGTGTCCGTCCCCGAGTGGTACACCAACATCGGACCGGACACTCTCGTCATCGTCGACGAAGCCGGAATGACCGGCACCCTCGACCTCGACGACGCCGTCACCGCCCTCGCCGAACGCGGCGCAACGGTGCGATTGATCGGCGACGATCAACAGCTCGCCTCCGTTGCCTCCGGCGGAGTGCTCCGCGACATCCACGACCGCGTCGGCGCTCTCACGCTCTCGCAGGTGGTGCGGTTCCGTGACCCGGTCACCGGCGCGGCCGAAGGCGCAGCATCACTGGCACTGCGCGACGGCGACGACGCCGCGATCGGCTTCTACATCGACCACTCCCGGCTGCACGTGGGCTCCATCGCCACCGTCACCGACGACGCCTACATCGCATGGTCGACCGACCGCGCCGCCGGCAAGGACGCACTGCTGCTCGCACCCACCCGTGAGCTCGTCGCCGAACTCAACACCCGCGCCCGCACCGACCGCCTCGCCGCCACCGACGCCAAGATCGGTCGGGAAGCCGTCCTCGCCGACGGGCTCCGCGCCAGCGCCGGGGACATCGTCCGCACTCGTTCCAACGACCGCCGCAACCCACTCTCGCAGACCGACTGGGTCCGCAACGGTGACCGCTGGACCGTCGAGAAAGTCGGCCGCGACGGATCACTGGTGGTACGCCACCTCGAACTCGGACGCACCGTCACCCTGTCACCAAACTACGTCCAGGAATCGACCGAACTCGGCTACGCCGGAACAGTCCACTCCGCGCAAGGCTCGACCGCCGACACCTGCCACGTCGTGGCCACCGGCGACGAAACCCGACAGCTCGCCTACGTCGCACTCACCCGCGGTCGACTGAACAACCACATGTATCTCGCGACCGCCTCCGACGGCGATCTGCACACCGCGATGACCGAACGCGGAATGCTTCCCCCGACCGCCGTCGACGACTTCCGGGCGATCCTGCGCCGCGATGGCGCACAGGTATCGGCGCACTCGACCCTCGCTGCTGCCGGCGATCCGCATGTGAACCTGGCACCGGCCGCGAACGCCTACGACTACTCCGTCGCCACCGCCTGCGAAGTCCTCGCCGGACCCGCAGTGATGGCCGCGATCGACACCGCCGCCGACGCCGCGATCGCCGGCCTCACCGACGACGCCGCGTGGCCGGTCCTGCGTGGTCATCTCGCGATCCTCGCCGCCGGAGGCGACGACCCTGTCGTCGCACTGAACGCCGCGATCACCGAACGCGAACTCGGCACCGCGGGAGATCGGGCCGCAGTCCTGGACTGGCGACTCGACGCCACCGGACGCCACTCCGCAGCACGTGGAGCATCGGGGCGGGGGCCGTTGCCGTGGCTGCCCGCCATCCCCGACGCACTGCGCAAGGAACCGGAGTGGGCGAGCTACCTCGACGCCCGCGCCGACGCCATCACTGGTCATCGAGAACGCATCGCCGCCGACGTCGCCACATGGACACCGACAACTGCACCGGTGTGGGCGCGCCCGATACTCACCGACGAACCCGACCTCGAACTGCTCACCGATCTTGCGGTGTTCCGCGCCGCACACGACGTCGACCCGGCAGACCGCCGTCCGACCGGACCCGAGCAATACGCGGCCGAATCGGTGAAAGCGCAACGCAGCCTCGACCGCCGCGCCGCCGAAATGATCGACACCGGAAACGATGCCGTCGCCCGATGGCGTCCGTTCGTCGACGAACTCGACACCCACATCGCCCGCGACCCGTACTTCCCGATCCTCGCCGACCGACTCTCCGCCGCCGCACGCGCCGGAATCGAAGTCCACACCCTCGTCCGCGACTCCCTCGCCACCTCGCCGCTACCCGACGAGCTGCCCGCTGCCGCACTGTGGTGGCGACTGTCCGGTGAACTCTCCGCCGCCGCGCTCGACGCGGACACCGACGGCGCGGTCCTCGAACCATCCTGGGCACCGATGCTGACCGAACTGCTCGGCGAGCGCGCCGCCACCCGCGTGATGTCCGACCCGGCATGGCCCTCACTCGTGGCGACCGTCGACGACGCCGACCCCACCTTGTGGACGCCGGGGGAGTTGCTGGGGACTGCGTACGAGTTCCTGCACGGGGGCATCGACCCGGTCGATCACGGTGTCACCCTGCCCGCCCACGAACTCGCCACCGCACTGACGTGGCGGGCCGAGATGCTGGTGCGCGAGAACCACCTCGCCCGCACTTACACCCCACTGGCCGACGAACCGCTCTCGGTCGAGGACGAAGAAGCCCTCGCACCGCTCGACGAGACGATCGGCGACACTACTGCCGACGTGCTGCCCGCCGAATTCGCCGATCCGGACTACCTTCCGGCCCCGGTCAACTCACCGACAGCAGCAGTCGACGCAGCCGCACCGACAATCCCGCTGGGCAGCGATGCGGACTACCTCGCCTCCCTCGACGCACTCGATGCGCCGCTGGAGTACGACGACGCCCCGCCGCCCGAGTACGACAGCTACAGCGACGACGTCACCGCCGACGATCCGGACATCGATCCAGAGGTCGATCCGTACGCGGCGATGCTCGAACACGCACGGGTGTTGGCTCTGCCGTACCCGACGGTCACCACCGACGAACGAGTACGACTGCTTACCCAAGACCTCGAAGACGCGAGAACCAACTATAGGGAGCTGCGCGGCCGGATTTCCGACGGCACCAGCCCCGCACAGTTCCATGCCCGCACGATGCTCGCCGAGCTGCAGGAGCGCGCGGACCGGCAACGCCCCGCCCGGATCGCGATGCTCGACACCCGCCAGGACTGGATGGACACCGAGTTCGAGGCCGAAGCGCTCTGGCATCACATCGACACCGTCATCCGGCCCGCAGTCGCCGCCGACGTGGCGGCCGCCGGGGACGACGACGATGCCCGCGCCCTCGCTCAGCGCGGTCTCGACTGGGAGATCTGGCGCGCCGGATTCGTCGACGACACCGCCACCGCCGCCCGCACCCGCGCACACGACGCCGCCGCCGAATACGAGCGCGTCACCGCCGCCGATGGGGGAGAAGTCACCGCCGTCGACGTCACCACCGCACGCCTGGCGGCCGAGAGCATCGACCTCGCCGTCCTCATCGAGCTCAAGGCCGACGTCGACCGCACCGAAGCGATGCTGTGGCGGGCCGAACAGGCAGCGAAGCGTTCCGCGATGTCCGACACCCCGACCGTGACGACGCAGGAGCAGCCCACTGCCACCACCGAGGCGGTTGACGCACCACAACTTGATACCGTGGTCGAGCAGCCCGAGCACGAAGCGCCGGCCCCGACAGAACTGTCGGCGGAAGACATCATCGAGAGTGCCCCCGATCCGCAACCGGCGCTCTCGCCGGCCGACGCCGCCCTGCTCGCCAAAATGGAACAGGACCCGATCCGTCTCCTCCCGGACGCAGAGCTGACCGCGTTCGTCGACCGCGCCGGACGCGACCGCACCGAACCCACCGTCGTCGCCGACACCGAAAAGCTGTACGCCCGACTCGACGAGCACGCCGCAGCGATCGCAGCAGCCCGCGAAATCGAGACTGAACTACGCCGGATCACCGCGCAACACGAGGCTGCGCGCAATGAACACACGTCGCTCACCGAGCAGCTGTCGACCGCAAAACGACGCGAGCGTAAGACCCTCGAACCGGCCGCCGACGATGCACGACTACGCGAAGAGCGACTTGCACGCCAGGTCCGCGACACCCAACGCGCTGCTCGCGACGCCGCCGGCCGGGTGGGTGCCGAGACTGGCGAATGGTCCGCGATCGCGGCACGCGCGGGCGACCCCGACCGCCGCGCCGCCGATCTTGCATCCGCCGCCGTGTTCGATACCGCTATCACCGAACATGCTCGCCGCCGCCGACAGAAGCTCACGGCACCCCAACGTGCAGCGGTCGAGCAGCGACTACGCCGAGAAACCGACGTCACTGCTGCGCCCCTCAGAGACGGTCGGCCCGTCGAGGGAATCACCGATCAACGACGTGACACCGAAGTTCTGCGTGATGCGGATCGCGAGGATGCTGCACGTGCACGTTCTCTCGCCAGTGCCCCGTCAGCGGCGAGTGGACAGTCAACGACGGATGCCGCCACGCGCAGACAGACCCCACCGGACGTCGAGCCGAATCGGGGGATCGATCTCGATCGCGGCTTGTAAAGAACGGACACGAACAGACGCGCGCTCAGTCGCTCAGTTCGGGGTGTGGTGCGGGCTCGTGTAGGTATTCGATCAACTCGTCGTGGCGTTCCGATGTTCGGCCGAAGACCGGAGTGTCACGGAGATACTCAAGACCCTTGACGATCGAGTGATCGGTTATCTCCGAATCGAACTGGGCCAAGGCGAGCTGTGTGCGAGCAAGCATGATATCGATTTCGTTGAACTCAGCTGTGGCGTCGTCATCGAGTTGCCGGATCGTTCGTCGTGCCACGAGCAGGCTGTCCTGGCGACCGGTGAGGAAGTCGAACCATGCTCCGGTCAGATCCCCGGCCTTCGCGGCTCCGTCGACGCTGCCGCCCATGTTGTTCCACGGCGGGATCTTGCCAAATGCCTTCTGGTGGCCCTTAATCAGCTGACCTTCGGCACTCTTCGTGTAACCCTCCGTGGCATCGTCCGCGACGTCCGACTGCACGATGATGCTGTAGCCCAGCCGTTCGTGGGCATCGAACCATGCGTCGACTTCTATCGCTTTGTTCCCGTTACCTGGGGTGCCCTTCAACCCATTGTGATTGGCAAACCGGTCGGGGAGGTTCTTGGCCAAACCGAGGTAGAGAGCGTCGTGTGTGTCCGGGTCCCAGAAGCAGTAGATCCCGGCGGTATTCCAACCTCCACAGAGAAACGCTCGCAGGACTTTTCGCATATCTTTGCGTTCGTCGTTGGAGTACACATCTCTGATGATCGTTCCGAGAGCCATCCCTCGACCGTACGACGGTGACACCTACGCAAGGGCCTAATGCGCGATCGGAAATATCTTGCGACATCGGACCAAGTGCATCAGCCCACTGCAATCGGGTGCGTGGCAGCATGTGGTCATGGTGACCCTTGAGCCGAGCATTGCCCAGTCAACCTGCGAGAACGCCCTCAGATCCTTGATGGGCTACGTGTTCCTGCAGAAGTACGATGCCGACTGGATCGAAAGAGTGTCGACAGAGCAGCAACGCGAGTTGTGGGCAGAAAGAGCCAAGGCTGAACAGAAGACTAGGGAACGTCGCGGTGTAGCCGAAACGGATGGGCCCGGCCTCACCTATGCGAACATGTACGACTTGGTCAAGATCGCCAAGACGTATTGGTCGGACCTAGAACCTGCACTCGGAGACGCCTATCCACTTCTAGTGCGCATGGAAAAACTCCGCAACACCACAGCCCACAGCAGGCCCTTGGTGACCTTCGAGCAGGAACTCCTCTCCGGTATCGCCGGTCAGATCCGAAATCAGGTGACGTTGTATATGAGCACGCGAGATCCCGCCGGAGAAATCTATCCGCGGATTGAGTCCGCGGTGGACTGTTTCGGTCATCGACTCACCGGCTGGGACGGTCCGATTGGGGAAATCTTTGAGGGCAAGGTCACCGGTGCGATCCTTCGCCCAGGAGACCGAGTTCAGGTCACGGTAACCGGTACCGACGGACGCGACCGACCACTGGAATGGGAGCTCATCACTCCCGCAGGCACACACGCAGCCTCCGCCATTTCCGCAAGCGGCACGGAAGCCCAACTCGAATGGGAGGTTACGGACGCTGATGTGGGTGAGGCAGCTGTCATCAACATTCAGATGCGTGCCAAGGGGGCGAAGTACCAGCGGGCCAACGGATTCGATCACCGTGCCTACTTTCAATACATCGTGCGGCCGCCGGTGGGACATGACTTGAAGTAGGAGAAGTTCGGCCCGCGATCCGGCAGTTTCGAGCTGAACTGATGACTCGCCGGACCGGTGGCAGATCCGGCGAGTCAGATACCTGTTACTCCAATTGGGGCCCTTGGTCGCGGGTGGGCCCGTTCGGCTCTGGAGGTGGGCGGCGCCGATCAGGATCCGGTCGACCGGTGCCCGGTGCCCTGTTTTCGGGTGGTGCAGATAGTCCGCGACGGGGTCGATCCGGGTCGATCGCATCGATGCTCGACGATGAAGTGCGCTGTAACGCTTCTACTTCGGCCTGGCGCATCATCGCGCGGACGTTGTCGGCGCTGCCCATTCCGAGTTGTTCGACGAGTGCGGGGGTGGGGTTGAGCATCAGCGACCACCCTTGCTCTCGACCTTTCGCTGCTGCACGTTCGGCACGGGCAGCGTCGCGGGCGAGGGCTTCGGGACTCGTTTCTGCCTCCTTGATTTCGCGCCGTAGCCGGGCGACTTCGTTCGAGAGGTCCTTCAGCTGTACCGCTTTCGGGAAGTCGGATAGCTCGACCAGTTCGAGGTCGTCGAGGCGTTGTTCGTCTCGATCGAGTGAGCGTTCGGCCTTCGCGAGGTCGGTGTCGACGGTGTACGCCATGTTCTCCATCCGCGTGAGCAGACCGAACGCGTGTTGGCTGCGGTCTCCGTCTCCGATCCTCGGATACAGATCGTGCGCTTCGATCACCTTCGTCGAGGAACCGAGACCGGAAAACGACAGATACAGCGCACTGTCCTGGGCCGGGCGAGATGCCTCGATCGGGAATCCGCTCATCTCCGCGACCACCATCGACTTGGTCAACCCTTCACCCTTGAGGGCCTGGTAGGTGCCCTGCAACGCCATGGCCATCGCATTCGCGGCGTCGCTGCGCTTGTCGTAGAACACTCCGCGGATGGTCATGCCGGGCCACTGCTCGACGTCGCGCCGGCCTTTGAGCACCGGTGCCGCTTCTTTCAATCCGGCGACCCGCTGGCGTGCGCGGGGTACTTCGCGGCGCAGGCGGTCCCGGTCGCGTTCGATGGAGCGTTGCTCGGCGAAATGCGAATCCGCTTCGGACTGGAGCTCCTGGAGCTGGGAGTCCAGCTCGATCTGCTGGATGTACCGATCATCGCCGGTGGCGAGGGCCTTGGTCATGGCCGAGTTCTCGGCGAGCGAGTCGCTGTCGAGATCGACCACCCGCCGCATCGAGCGGTCCGCCTTCTTGAGCTGCTCGATGAAATGCGCCTTGCGGTGCACGGTCTGCCACATGACGGTGTCGAAGGTCTTCTCGGCGACGTAGTTGAACACCTTGACATGGGCGTTCTGGTTGCCCTGCCGGATGATTCGGCCCTCACGCTGTTCGAGGTCGGCTGGTCGCCACGGCACATCGACGTGATGAAGTGCGATCGCACGATCCTGGATGTTGGTGCCGGTGCCCATCTTCTCGGTGGACCCGAACACCACCGATACCTTTCCGGTGCGGCACATCTCGAACAGGCGGGCCTTCTCCGACGGCTTCGGGTAGTCGTGGACGTAGGCGATCTGTGCGGGCTCCATCCCGCCGGCGAGCAACTCCTCGCGGATCCCGTCGTAGATCGACCACGACCCGTCGGCTTTCGGGGTGGAGCGGTCGCAGAACACGATCTGCAACGCACCCGGCGTCGGGTGCGGTTCACCGGAGGCATCGAGGTAGGCGTTCTCGCTCGATTCGTTGTGCACGTTCAGGATTCGCTGCGCGACGATGTGCGCCCGTGAATGCTCCGGTGGTGCCGGGTCCATGTGCGCCACCCTCGGATCGAGGGTGGCGTTGCGGCCGTCGTTGGCGACCTTGAGGGCATTGTCGAGATCAGGGCGCTTGACGTCGGCGTTATCGGCCCGGTAGCCCAGATCGGCGATGAAGTCCTGCACCTCCAGCGCCGGGGTGAACGTGACGTCGGTGTTGCGGCCACCGTCCTTGACCGGAAGGTTCGCCGGCACCTGATCGCGGGTAACCGCGTCGGTGTACACGCTGGTCATGCCGATGAGATCGCCGACGTTGGTGAATTCACCGACCCGGGTGATGGCCCGCAGTCTCGATCCCGACGAATTGAGCTCGACTCGTTCGACGGTGTCGGTGAACGTCGCTCCCCAGTCGTTGATCGAGGCGACCCCGGCGTCCTCGAGGAGATCCGGACGCAGATAGTGCTGCATCACCCACAGCTCGGCGAGAGAGTTCGCGACCGGCGTGCCTGTGGCAAACGTGGCCACACGCTCGACGTACTCCTCCGGCGGAATGCCCTTCGTGATCGCTTCCTCGCGGCGCATCGACCGCAGATAGTTCAGCTTGAGGTCCATGTCGGTGGCCCGGTGCGAGCCCTCGTTCGCGAGCTCGGTGACCCCGGACGCGCGGGCGAGATTCTTGAACTCGTGGGCTTCGTCGATGAACAGGTAGTCACAGCCCGATGCCTCGAAGGTCAGCCCACGGTCCTTCCCCGCCTGCTCGAGCGCAGTCGCGAGCTTCTCCTCGAGCCTGGCCTTCATCGCTTCGAGCCGTTTCTTGGTCTGGCGGCCCTCTACATCGCCCAGATCCGCGTCGATGGCCTGGACCTGGCCACGGATGTACTCGGCTTTCGTGCCGGGATCGACCCCGATCGAGGAGAACGCCGACCGCGGCACGATGACCATGTCCCAGTCCTGCGAGGCGGACTGGGCGACGAGCAATCGGCGCCCTTCGGCGTCGGTGGCCGCCGATCCGGACAGGATTCTCGCGCCGGGATACCACTGCCCGGCTTCGCGGACGACCTGGTCGATGATGTGGTTGGGCACCACCACCCACGGCTTGTCCGCCAACCCGAGACGCCCCAGCTCCATCGCTCCCATGAGGATGGTGCCGGTCTTGCCGGCCCCGACGACGTGATCGAGCAGCACCGTCGGCTCGGAGACGATCCGCGCGGCGGCGTCTCGTTGATACGGGTACGGCGAGTACTTCTCACCGAGACCGGGGAAGGCCATGTGCGCCCCCGAATGCACCGGCGCGACAAGGGAGTTGAACTTGTCGTTGTAGATATCGAGGAGCTGTTCGCGGCGCACCTCGTCGGAGTGCAACGCCCACTGCCCGAACTCCTGAGACAGACGCCGCGCCTTCGACTGCGCCGCGCGGGTCGCGGCATCGTGAATGCCCGGTGCCCCGGCACTCTCGCGGAACTCCTTGGAGGTGGCGATCTCGATCGGGTCGCTGTTGAGCAGGTCGGTGAGCAGTTCCTGCCACTCGTAGTCACCGGAGCGCATTCCGGCGTTGCCGATCCCGCGGTCCTCGGCGGGGCGGTGCTCGAAGTTGTACTTCGTCGACCACGATCCCCGTTTGGGTACCAGGCCCCACTTGAGGTGCTGCTCGCCCACACCGGGGTAGGCATCCACCGACACCGCCCAGCGACCCGATGCCCGTTCGATGGTGACCGGGACATCGGCCGGTACCTCGAAGGTCTCGCGGACGAACTGGGTGTAGGTCTCGATCGGCACCCACGGCGCACCGAGAGCGACATCGACATCGGTCTTGCGTGGCGGTATCACCGCGGTCAAGGCGTCGACGTTCGCTTGGTAGCGGGGATCGAGCGCGGCGATCTCTTCGGCGTCGGCGAGCTTGGTGCGGACATTGCCCGACAGATACCTCGACGACGACACCCACCGGGTCGGATCGGTCAGAGTGCGGAAAGCGCGTCCTTCCATCTGGGTCTCGGCCTGCTCGACGGTGGTTCCGAGTAGTTCGGCGATCCGCCCGACGTCGAGGCGGGCTTGCTCGTCGAGGCTGATGGCCATTGCCTCGTCGACCGTCTCGGCGTGACTGCGCAGCTCGCGTGAGTGCAGAACGTCGGTGTGGAAGATCGCCGCCTTGCGGGGGGCCATGGTCTCCTCGTCGAAGTGCTCGAGGGAGAGCACCGCAGCGAACGTCGGATCGGTGCGCAAGGCTTTGCCGAGATGGCTTTGCAGCTTGGTGGGCTGGCGGGGATTGATCCACGCATCGTCGGAGAGCCGGTCGTAGACGTCTTCGGGAACCTCTCCGGCATACGGGTCGCCGGCGACGCCTTCGTCCTTACGCCAGGTGTCGATCAGCTTCGCCAGAGCGGCGTCGTGCTGCGATTCGGTGAGGTCCTTGGGCGTTGTCATGGTGAACCGGTTGATCGGGCCGTAGCGGGCAACGTAGGCGTCGTACTGCTCACCGAGGATCTCCCGCAGCGCTTGCCGCTGGCTGGGGTCGGTGGGTCCACGTTGCGCGTCGAGGAGGGCGTGGGTGGTGTCGCGCAGCGCGAGCAGCTCGCCCCATTCGGCGACCTGCTTGGCTCCACGAGTGTTCACCGGCTCCCAGGCGCGGGAGTTCCAGCGTTCGATGGTCTCCATCTGCGCATCGTGCCGCAGCGTGCCCACCGCGAGCTCGTCCTGCGCCGGGCCGTTCCCGATCGCCAGCAGTCCGCGCTCGAAGTCCTCCCGGGTGGGCCCGAGAGTGTCGCGCCACGACGCGGTGAGCCCGAGACCGTCGGTATTCGCTGCGTCGACGATCGCGGTGAGCCGATCCTCGACCAGGGAGGCGAGGTCGACGTCGCTGTCGGTCGCGTCGACGGACAGGGTCTCGTTGCCGTACATGCCGTGCCCGACCCGTAGCTCACCGAGCACCCAGTCGGGGTGATCGGTGTAGACGGAATTGATCGGCACGCCCTTGTCCTCGCCGGCATCGTCGAGAGCGGTGGCGTTCTCGAGCTGCAGGAACCGCTCGGTCAACGGTGCGGGTTTCGCCCCGTCGGCGCGGCGGCGCAACACGAGTATGTCGGTGACGACCTCCGTCCCGGCGACACGCCGGAAGGCGTTGGACGGCAACCGGACTGCGCCGACGAGGTCGCCGAGGGCGGCGATGTCGCGGCGGGCCCGCTGGTTCTGGGCGTCGAGGGTGTAGCGGGAGGTCAGGACGGTGACGTAGCCGCCGGGGGCGGTCATCGCCAACGATTTGACGATGAAGTGGTTGTGGATCGAGTGCTTGGCCTGATTGTGGACTGGGTCGTAGAGCCGGTAGTCCCCGAACGGGACGTTGCCGATCGCCGCGGTGAACGATGACGCCGGCGCGGTGGTCTTCTCGAATCCCTCGGCGCGGATCTGCGCCGACGGGTTCAACGCCGCGGCGATCGCGGCGGTAGTGGCGTCGAGCTCCACCCCGACCATCTGCGCGGAGCTGGGGGCGTGAGCGATGAATGTTCCCGATCCGCAACCCGGTTCGAGAACCCGGCCGCCGGTGAACCCGGCCCGGATCGTTGCCTTCCACATCGCCGCCGCGATCGCCGGGTCGGTGTAGTGAGCGTTGAGTATGGTTCGCTGCGCCTGCGCCCACGCGGTGTCGTCCAGCAACGAGCGGATCTGCTCGCGTTCGGCGGCCCAATCGTCGCGGCGAGGGTCGAACACCTGCGGGGTTGCACCCCAACTCGACCAGCGGGCCAGCACTGCTTGCTCGTCGGCGGTGGCGTAGCGATCCTGCGCGGTGACGACGGCGAGGGTGCGCAGGGCGTCGATGTTCGCTGCCACACGGGCTTTCGTTCCGGAGGGCACCAGGATGTCGGTGCCGGGCCGGAAGTCGACGGGCTCGACATTCCACAGTCGCTCGGCGACCGTCTGCGTGTCGACCACCATCCCTTCGGTGGTGTCCGGGACTGCGGTAGTCGTCGTGGGATCGGGGGTCGGTTCGACTGTGGGGGAGGCGGTCTCGACGCTGGGTGGGGGAGTGCTCCGCGTGGGGAGGAGTTGGTCGACGCGGCGACCGTCGACGGCGATCAGGTGCCGACTCTGGTTGCCGTAGCTCACCGCCGCAGCGTGATCGGCGGGCCCGAGAGTCTTCTGATTCTCTTCCGGAATCAGCGACACATCGCCCGCGCGCCGCAGCTCCATCAGCGCATCGGTGAGCTGCTCGCTGGTCAGTGTCCCGTCGAGGTCGGCGCGGATCCGCGCCAACCGCACGTACGCTTCGTCCTCGCGCGCGAGCCGGCCGTAGGCGTCGCGTACCAGCTCCGTCGCCGACGGCGGCAGTGCCGGGCCGTCGACGGCAGTGCCCGTGACGACCTCCGGTGCGGGCTGGAGCTCGCGCGTCTGCTGGGATGCGGCGTCGGCGGCGAGGATCTTGGGATCGACCGGTGCCGGGAGCGGTGTGCCGCCGATCTCGGTGCCGGCCGGGTCGATCGGTGCGGCACCGTCGGCGTCGAACGAGAACAGATCCAGTTGGGCGTCGGATTCGCTGCGGCGGGTTACTTTCCGCTTGCCGCGGTCTCGGCCACTCTCTCGTCGAGCTGGCTGGTGAACGATGGATACAGCGGGTGGCTCTGCGACGTCGGGTAGGGCTCGTTGTCCTCGATCCTCGCCGCTATCAGATGCGCTGCGTAGTAGAGGAACTGCACCGGCCGGCCCTTCCACAGCTGGTCCGTCAGCCGGTCCGCTTCCTTGTCCGGGTCCGCGCAGTTGAGCGGGTTGCGCCACCGCTCCGGATCGCTCTTGTGAACCTGAATCCGCGCCTGATCCCGTTCCGCTTCCGCTTCCGGGCTCTCCTGGTCCGGTGGGTAGGCCTCCATCTCCGGCGGGAGCTGGCCGTAGATCTCCTCGTTGATCACGAAGTCCGTCGCCTGCGCCCACGCCTGGTTGATCATCCCGACCTTCTCCATGTACGGGGGCGGCTGGCCGTTGTCGCGCATATAGCGTTGCAGCACTTGCTGTTCCATGACGATCTTCATGTTGTCGATCCGCTCCGCGATCCGCTCGCTCTCGGTCTCGAGGAACGCCTGCTGATCGGTCGGGCTCAGCTCCTGCGGCAGCCCCTGGTGCTCCAAGTAGAGCTTCATTATCTCCTGCGTTATCGGGTCGATCATGGGTGTCACTGTCCTCTGTCTCGGCGAACAAATCGAGTTGGAAATCGTCGGAATCTTTGGCCACGGTGTGCGCTCCTGAAGTCGGGCGAGACGTCTGTGCGACCCGCACTGCCCGGGACCGGGCAGGGATCGTTAACGTCGTCGTCGGCCGGAGACGCACTCTCCGGCCATATCGGACCTGGTGGGTCTAGCCGGACCCACCAGGTCCCTTCGGTCGATCGAATCGGTAGTTGTGTCAGGCTCCACCTGAATCGTCAAGATATGTTGACGATGTGGGTGGGTGGGGTCAGTCGAGGCCGTCGAACCAGCCCGCTGGGGGCAGGGTCAACGTTCGCCGTAGCGGCGGGGTCGTTTCGTGGTTGTCTCTGCTGCACAGATACATCGGGCCACCGTCTGGATCGAGCAGCACTCGCAGCATCGGGTCGGCGTCGTGGATCCACCAGGCACTCGGAGCCCCGAGGTTCTCGCTCGCCTCCGCGCCTTCCCACGCCAGCCATAGGTCCCGCAGGCGGCGCACCACTTCGTCGTGTCGCCACCACTCGGGGCAGAACACTCGCCCGCTCTTACCGGCGGTGCCGCTGAGCTTGCGGGTGATCAGGGTCGCGAACCAGGTGTCGAACCAGTCGAACATCGACTCGTACTGCCGCTCCGGTTCCGGCGGATTCCCGTTCGGATCGAAGTCGGTGGCGTCCGGATCGAACTCGGTGGCATCGGGGTCGTCGTATGCGGTCACAGGAAGGGCTCCTCATCGCTCTCGGTGACTTCGTCGATGTCGACTGCGTCCTCGTCGAGCAGAATCTGTGTCTTCTCGGGGATTCCGTATCGCCCGGCCGAGGCGGTGATGGCGTCGGCGTTCGGGCCGTCGGACCAGTACAGCTTCTTCATCAGCACCGGCCGGTTGCCCGAAATCTGGACCAGGGCTCGGGTTTTCGGGATCGCGGCGAGGTCGTCGACGGTCATGATCGGCTCCTTCGACCAGGACTGAGACTTTGAGGTCGAGCCGCTGTCGAACATGCCGCCGCTACGGGAGGTCGACCAGCGTTCGACGTCGTGATCGCCGACGAGCGCAGACAGGTCCGACAGGGTGGTCTTGTCCTTGATCCCGCCGCCGTACCAGAGGAAGTTCGCGGCATCCTGGAGTTGTTTGACCCCGTCCTGACCCCACACCTTCTGTGCTTGGGAGAGGTTCTGCACGATCGTCATCAGGCAGATCCCCTGGGAGCCGAGGTGGGAGTACCAGGCGGGGAGCTCAGTGAGTCGGCAGACGTTCGCGGCCTCGTCGAGGATGCACAGCATCGGTACCGGCATCCGCCCGCGCGGGCTGCGGCGTGCGGTCCGTTGGGCTGCGTCGATGATCGACCCGATCAAGGCCGTGGTCAGTGCCGACGTCGAGTCCGGTCCTTCCTTGGACAAGGCATAGATGGTGTCGGTGCTGGTGACGAACTTCTCGACCACGAATTCGGGCATCGAGTGCGGGTAGCGCACCCCTCTACCGATGTCGGTGTCGCGGGCCGCGCCGAGGGAGACGTCGACGCGTTCGGGTGGGAGCACGCTCATCACGTAGTTCTGCTCTTCGAGCAGGCTGATGAACCGGCGGGCCATGTCGTACAGGCCGTCTCGCTGACGCGGGTTGAGCCCGCGCACCGATTGCAGCCGCATCGCGACGATCTGATGGTTGTGTTCCTCGAGGATCTTCTGGGGGAGTTCGTTGTCCTCGTCGGAGAGCCAGCCGTAGACGTGCAGCAGATCGCCGCCCGCACACGCGGCCGCGAGCAACATCTGCGCGAATAATTCCTTTGCGCCGCCGTCGAAGTAGGAGGAGTCCGCCTTCGCCGAACCGTCGTTCGAGGCGGCAGCGAAGTAGGAGGCGAGTTTGCGGGCAGCGGCGATCGAGGTGATGCCGCGGAGTGGATTCCACCAGAATCCGTCGCCGCCGGTGAGCGGCCCGTCGGCGATCCCCTGTAGGTCGTAGCGCCAGACGGTGCCGAGTTGTTCGCGGACGCCGCGGGTGAGGTCATGGCCGTCGCGTTTGTTCGAGGTGAACAGGGCCGCGCCCGGTGCGGTGCAGAGGGCGTCGATCGCCATCGCGGCGGTCTTGCCCATACGAGGACCGGCGAGGGCGAACATCATGTCCTCCCAGGACATGAACACTTTCTGGTTGCCTTGGACCGTGCGGCCGACGATGACCCCGATGTCGGCGTCGTCGAGCGTGTCCCGGTCGGCGAGATCCGAGCGCAGCGACTTCGCGCGTTCGCGTGCCTGCTTGCCGGTCACCCCGGTCAGCTTCGATGTCGGGCCCATCAGGCGGGCCTTGGCGTCGACATCGTTCTTCCCGCCGCGTGAGGCCCGAGCGGCCGCAGCGACGCCGACGAGACCGGAGCCGATGATCACCGCCATCACGAAGATCACCGTCGAGGCTGTCGGCCACGTCAGCTTCCCGCCGGCCACGGAGAACAGGGCCTGAAACGGGTTGCCGGGGATCTGCTCGCCGGTGTCGGTGAATGCGTGTCCGAGCCAGAGTGATCCGTATCCGAGGGCGATGAGCACGATCACCACCGAGACGGCGATCAGCGGGAGCACCGACGAGGAAGCGCCGGCACCTTTCGAGGTGGGCTTCTTCGTCATCACCATGCGTCCACACCACCTTCGACGGCCGCATCGATGCCGCGGTCGATTTCGATGATGCGGGCGACCCGGTCGGTGATGTCGACGACCGAACCCGACGACTGTTCCTGGCGCGGTGTCTCCCGCAGAAGGTCGACCAGCCTCAGGGGTTCGACGTCGGCCGAGGTGGAGGACACGTCGAGGGTGTGTTCGGCAATGTCCTCGAAGTCGAGACCGTCGAGTTCGGCGGGCAGCTCTAGGACGTCCAGAGACAGGCCCGGTCGCAAGACTGCGTCGTCGATACCGTTGTCGATCAACCGTTCTCGCCATGCGTCCTCGTGCACAGCCGTGCGATTGACGGTGGCGTCCGCCCACTCCTGTTGGGCGGGGTCGGTGAAGGTCTGCGCCGCGATCAACTCGTGCGCGACACCGGATGCGGCGAGATACGCAGCAGCCCGGACCAGCGACACGTCGGTGTCGAGCAGCCCGAATGCGCGACTGTCACTGCGCGGCTCGTACGAGTGGGAGCGACTGCGGATCTCGTCGCGGCGTGTGTGCGCCCGGTCGGGCAGGCTGCGGCGTCGTGCGGCAGCCAGGGTGGCGCGTCGGCCGCGTTCGTAGGCTGCGGCGGCGATCTGTGAGCGGCGCTGCTGCTCGGCTGTAGAGACGGTGCGGGTCATCGACGGACACCGCCATCGAAAGCTGATGGATTCTCGGGATTGCTCGACACGAGCAGGAGTGAAATCGACATGGAGGGCCTTCACTGGGAGCGTCGGCCAGCCCACAGCACGAACACACCGGCACCAGATAGAGGTGCAGTGCAGCGCTGTTGCTGGATGGACGCTCGACCGTGACCCTCATCGACGGTCGAACAACATCAACCCTAATACATGGACACGGTATCTTGCAGCACCCAATAGCTCTTACGACAGCTTCGGGAACTGTGTTCAACGATCAATCCACCGAGCAGATGCCGTAAGCGAGGACGATGGCATACAACCTGCGAGCTGTTTCGTACCCCATCCCGCCGAGATTTTGGGACGTCGCCGAGATAATTTGTGAGTCGGAGGCTCCGCGCTCAGCATCGAGGCAGAGCCTGATCCCATGGTCGCGGACGGTGAACTGGCCGTACGCATCCACCAGATCACTGTCTCCGAGGTATGTGTCGAGCGCATCGTTGTAGCTCGGATACAGGCCACTACGCACTGCGTAGTTGGTTGTTTCCTGTTCTGGTGCAGTGGTCGCCGCAACGGTCGCGATCGTTCCACCAGCAATCCCGACCAGCAATAAGCCAGCAACCAGCTTGGTACGCAGAGCCGCGTTCATCGGGCATCGCTTTCGTTCTCGTCGGGGGTTTCCTGCGTAGGTGCGCCGGGAGCAGTTCCGGCAGTCCACTGCGAGCCGTCGAACCATCGAAGACCGTTCTGCTGGTGGGGGTCCGGGTACCAACCTGGAGGTGCCGACGGTAGGGAAGCATCGCCAGCTGCGCCCGTTCGGATCGGCGCGGGCACAGTAGCCGGGGTGGGTGTCGGCGGTGTTGGCGACGTTTTAGCAAGGTGAGCAGTTGCGGGGACGCCGGCGGTGCTGTTGCGTCGCGCCGCAAGGAGGTTCGTCCATGTGAGCTTCCGGAGCGCGAGAACCGCGACTGCGATACCGACGACGACTGCGGGCCATGCGACCCAGCGACGAAATGTCAATGCGTCGGTGCATTTCGTGTACGGCCCGACGTCGAGGTCGAGAGGGGTCGGAATGTCGAGACTGTCTGCGAGCGTGGTGTCGAATCTGTCGACGAGCGCCTCGGGTTCTTTGTTCTCCCGGGTGATCGTGGTGCCGCATGCCGCAGTGAGCCCATACGACGAGACCGACACGGGATACATGAGCAAGATGATCCCGGCGACAGCGAGAAAGACACCGACCAGAGCAGCCGCTCTGATTCGCGTTGCGCGTTCCGCCGAAGAGCGAACAGGCACTGAGAAACCCACTTTCTTCTCGGACGATCCCTTTGACGAAACCGCACGCTCCGCTATCGCTGTTGCCCGTCGTTCCGTTTCGTCGACGGAACGTGTGTGGACATAACCCGGGGGCGACGCCGATAGGGCCGCGACGCGCGCGACTGTGTGCATGTACAGCGCGCGGGGGTTCCGCCGGTGAAAGATCGAGGCATGGCAATCGTGCTCGACCAGGCTGACCGCCTCGATAACATCCTCGGCAAGCCGAGCACCGCCGTGTGGGAAGTCGACCACGGGCTCACGCAGGCCGTCCGTGGTCTGCCCACATGACCGGGGAGATCGTAGTGGCCACCGGATCGGGCCAGCCGACGCAGAAAGCAGACGTCCTCGCGCGGGCCTGCGCCGCGCTCAGCAACGGAGACGACAACGCAGCCAAGGCCATCATCGGCACCGACTACCCACACGTTGTCGGCACCATAGCGCAACGCCGATACACGCTCCCCGAGATGCTGCGCACCTTCTACCGCGACGGATTCCTCGACCGCTACTCCGGCGACCGACTGATCCACCCGGGAGCATTGAGATTGCTGTCGGTCGTGCTGCCGAACGAATTTCCCGCACATTCGAATTGGAAGATGACCGAGACTCATTTCGCGTTCTGGGAGCTGTTCCCGACCATCGATCACCTCGACCCTGTCGCCCGCGGGGGAGCAGACGAGGCCTCGAACTGGGTCACCACCTCGATGCTGCGCAACTCCGCCAAAGCGCACTGGAGACTGGACGAGCTCGGCTGGACGCTGCACCCACCCGGCGATGCACAGCAGTGGGACGGCCTGTCGGGCTGGTTCACCGACTTCCTCACCGACCGCCCCGACCTCGCCGCGTCCGCGGCCTATCTGGGTCGGTGGCTGCGCGCCACCCGCACGGTTCAGGCCGAACGCGCCTGAACCACGGGGCACGTCGAGACGGCAGAACTGGGGGAGTGCTGAGCCGGCGGTTATGGGCGCGGCCGATAAAGCAGCCCTTATGTCAGGCTCAACGCAGGTACGTCTGTCAGGGGTACCCAGTGGGGTTCACCTTGAGAAGTGCTTCGGCCTCTGCCAGCCACTTCTCGCGTAGCTCGTCAGCCTGGTCGTCCGTGAGCGTGGTGTACGGATTGTCTCCATTGAACCCGCGGGGGCTCTCAGGTTGCTGACGTTGCATTTCGTCGAGTTGGTCTTCACGCGCTCGCCACTGCTCATATTTCTGCTTACGGAAGGGCGCGATGTCGATCCCGAGGTCGCTGAGACAGGCCGCACCTTTCTCGCTCGCGGTTCCTGTTCGATAAAGCGTCAGCTGATGACTCTTCAACCAGTAGCTTTGTGCTGCCCTGACGACTTCCGCTGTGGCCTTGGTTCGTGTGGACGCCAGGGCAAAGGTGGTGACGCAGCGGTCGAAGGGAACGCCAGCGACGGTCTGTTCCCTATGTACTTGAGTGGCCAGGGTGGCGACCGGATGGCCATGTTTGTCTACGGCGACCCATGTGGGCGTGTCGAGCTTGGAGGGGTTATCTCCGTCGCCGAACGGCGCTCCGCAGTCGAAGAACATGATGGTAAAGGCTGCACCAGTGGCGCTCACCAGGTGACTGTACCGAGCAACCTTCGGGTACCTATGATTCATCTGACCTGCCGTTGCCGGTGAGTCGCCTGAGGCAAGCGGTTGCACTCTGCGAAGATCAAATGCACAGACCAGCAGGAGAGAGGGTGATGGTGTCCGGCCTTCTCGTCCCGGCTCGTGACCCGGGCGCTCGCGGCTCCAGAAACGCACGCGGCAAGGCGGCACCGGCGATGTCGCCGGCCACAGTACTGGCGGGCGTCCCGGAATGGTGGGCACAGCGCGCGAGCGCAGCCGGTCTCAGCGGCAAGTGGCTCGATGTCTCCCAGGCTGTCGATACAGCGCTCCCGAAAGAAGTTGCGACACCGTTCGACGTCCCCGAACAACTCGGCACCGCCGAACAGCTCGGCGAACGGTACGTCGCGTCCCTCGGCACAAAAGATCGATCGGATCACGGGCGTCACTACACACCGCAGCCGCTGGCAGCGGAATTATGGGCAATGACCAAACGTGCGCTCGGTTGGAAGCGCCCCCGCCCGCTCCCAGGATTGGTACGCGACCCGGCGTGCGGTGCCGGTGCACTCCTGTTGCCCGTACTCCGAGACCATCTCGGTGCCAGTGCGCGAACTGACCCGCAACTCGTGCTGGCGGGTCTGCCCAATGCCATTGCGGGCATCGACAACGATCCCAATGCCGTGTGGCTCGCCAACGTCGTCCTCGCCGCCGAACTTCTGCCACTGCTCGCCGTCACACCGCGCGCACGACGTCGTCCGCTTCCCGCCCTGACCGAAGTCGGGGACGGACTGGCCGCCAACGACTCCCGCTGCCTGGTTTCGCTGATGAATCCGCCGTACGGACGCGTCAAGCTGAACCCCGATGAGCGAGCCCGGTTCGCACGACACCTGTACGGCCACGCCAATCTCTACGGTCTGTTCATGGCGTCCGGGATCGAGTCGCTCTCCCCGGACGGAGTGTTGGCGGCCTTGGTCCCGACATCATTTCTCGCCGGACGTTACTTCGAAGCCCAACGGGGTGTCCTCGCCACCGAAGCACCCCTGCGGTCGGTAGGTTTCGTCAACGACCGGGCTGGAGTCTTCGACGGCGTACTGCAAGAAACATGCCTGGTGACCTTCTCGCCGAAGAAAACCCGAACTGTGACAATCACTTCCGTCAACGGCACTGTGAGTCCGATTGCCAAAGTCGCAACACCCAAGCGTGCCGGACCCTGGATCCTCCCTCGCCGTGCCGACGACGCCCCTGCGGCTGCCGCAGCTCTTGCAATGCCGCTCACTCTCGCGTCAGCGGGGTGGAAAGCGACGACCGGACCGCTGGTCTGGAACCGCCGAGCATCCGACATCTCCGCCTTGCACGCAGCGGGCGCGGTACCGATCCTCTGGGCTGCCGACATCGACGGTGGAGTGGTCCATCAGGACCCTGCCCGGGATGGCCAGCGGTATCTCAGCCTGCGGGTTAAATCCGACCAACAAGTGATGGTGCTCCGTGAGCCCGCCGTGGTCGTTCAGCGAACAACAGCCCCCGAACAGCCCCGACGCTTGGTCGCCGCTGAACTCACTGACTCAGTACTCACGCAATGGGGAGGGATGGTCGTTGCCGAAAACCACGTGAACGTGCTCCGCCCCACGTCGTCGAACCCAGCCGTCACTCGAACGACACTCACTCGGCTGCTCGCCACTCGCACCCTTGACCGAGTCATGCGCAGCATGTCCGGATCGGTTGCCGTCAGCGCGTACGAGCTTGAATCCTTGCCTCTGCCAGGCCGCGACATCCTCGCGTCATGGGAAGGCCTCAGTGGTGACGCTCTGGAAGCAGCTGTCCGGTTCGTCTACCGAACGGACCTGCCATGACCTATCTGCCGCCTGTCCCCACCCGCACCGAGGTCGAACAGCGACTACTGGCCATCTTCCCGCGCGCGGCATTCGACACCGCCTTGTCCAGCCCCATCGCAGCTACCGGCGTGACGGCCATGCTCTACGTCGGAGCGATTGTCCCAGAAGACGACGAGCCCACTGATGAACACCGGTGGATGACACCCACGATGTGCCTCTGGCTATCGGACGCCGGCATCGTTCACACCGATTTCTACGAACGAGAGCAGTGGTACGCCGCTGCCCGCCGCGGACAAAACAAGGTCCGAAGCCTCGTCACGGAATGGGGCCACGAATACAACCCGTGGTACGCCAACAACTCACGCGAGCCGCTGCGCGACGAATCGTTACGAATGCTGCGGGAACGCGGCGCGGCAACTTGGCGTCCCGGTAAACCACAGAACTACTCAGGGCCACGCTGGGCGCTCGCCGGGGCGTTCGCCGCGCTATTCGACCCTGATCTGACCGGAACCGATCTTGACGAAGCCATCGAGCAATGGCGCAGCGGGCACCTAGAACCGCTCGAAATGGTCAGGATCAGCGTTCAAGGCAACATGGCCGCAGCGTCAACCGCCGTCACCGTCACGATGCCGCACGACCGGTCGACCCGCGCCTTGGAACCCGGTGTCGCCTCACTGATTCTCAAAGGCGTCATCGAACAATGGGCACCAGCACGACTCGTGGTCCCAGTCGTCGTGTCCATCTCGGAACCGGGCAACAAACTGTACGTCGCCGACGGTCAGCTGCTCGCTGCCGCAGGCATCAGTATCAGCGTCTCTACGCTGCTCCCGGACGCCCTCATCGTCGACATCGGAACCAAACCGGCAACGTTCTGGGTAGTCGAAGCGGTCGCGACTGACGGTGAAATCGACAACGCACGGAAAGCTGCGTTGCTTCAGTGGGCAGCCGATCAAAAGATCCCGCCCGCCCGGTGCCAGTTTCTCTCCGCATTCGTGTCACGCAACGAGGGCCCGGCGCGTAAACGACTCAAAGACCTCGCCACGGGAAGTTTTGCTTGGTTCCTTGCCGAACCATCGCACGAACTCGCCTGGTACGAGCTGGCGGAGCCACCTCGATATGCGTAGCTGATTGTGCACTTGTGGCTTTCTCGCGATCCACGACCTTGTCCGGGTGATCGGTTCGCTATGTCCGTGATTACGGGCCCGAAGCGCGAGCGCTCAATGCTTTCGCCCGTTTGCTGAGGCGGTTGGTCGTTGCAACCAGAACGCTGCCTTCCTTGGCGGTCAGTGGCTTGAACTCGGCCACTCGAGCCGACTTAAGAACCCACTGTTCGTCACCGGGCCGCGTGGGGTCGAGCGTGAAGACGGCGTGCGCAAAGTTGTTGCGCTCGTGGAAGACAGGTTGCGCTTCGGCCAGCAGTGCTCGGACGTCGTCGGCCAGCGATGTATCCATCGATCTGAGCTGGCTTTTGCAGAGCTCGACTGCGGCTCCAGAGCTTTTGGCCACGTCCATCCAGTTCTCGGTCCAGGGCTTACCGTTCTTTGCGGCCCACCCGATCATTCCGATCTGGATCTCAAGCAACGAACATGCGGCCATCACCCTGCCCAGCCATTCGTAGTGGTCAGGCGGTGGAGTCGGGTTCGGTTGCTGCACTCTCAACTTCTTTCTTTGTGGCGGGGAAGCGGCAAAGTAGAGCCGCTGGATGCTACGCCAGTGTGAACCACTGCATGTGCTGTGCTGCCGCAGGCTTCGTCACACTCACGCGTCCACCACGAGCGTCGTGCGAACGCCCCAATCTCGCAGCCGCACTATTCAGGAAATGCATCGCAAGTAGATTGTTCGGTTTGTTGATAACAATCAGCCGAAGCGGGGGGCGCAAAGCCAACTGGCCATTTGGTGGACATTGTGTAGTACACGCCAGTCAGGTCTGCGGCGTCGAGATTCTTAACTTTACCCAGGTCTGCGCCCGCGAGATTGACGTTCGTTATCGACTCATCAGCGTGTAGGTGTGGACGAGGGGTGATCAGGGCCGCGTCTTCGGCGTCGGCTGTGCTCAGCGCCTGACCGACCCCTCGATCCTTGTTGGGGATTCCGGCAACCAGGCGATGCTCTGGCGATCGGGCCGTCGCCGTTAGTGTCAGCTGCGGACTGTCCGTCAGTGCCCGGCTCTACAGTGGCGGGCGTGAGCGACAACGAGTCCGTGGCCACGGTGCCTGAGCGTGTGCTCGACGAGTGCGCGCACGTGTTGATCGACAAGATCGACCAACTACTCGATCGGGTGACCGACCGCGCTGTGGCAGCACCGACACCGGGGTCGGCGGCGTGGGAGTTGGAGTGGAGCGTCCGAGACACTCCGATCGGACGTACGCGCGTGGCCGAACGCTCCCGTGTGAGAGAGGAACTGGCGCGCCGCGCACTTGCCGGCCTCGGCATCGCCGAAGGTTCCGCACCGGCGGTGCCGGCTACGCACGCTCCCCCGGTCCGACCCCGCCGGACGAAGCCCGGGCGTGTCCGCGTCGACGAGGCACAGCTGACCTTCTTCTGAACCCGCCGCTCGAACTCGTTTCCCGATGGGTGCAGGCGTACGACCCCGCTGCTGTCCTGCGGCACCCGTTTACCGACGCACGGTGCGTTTCTTGGTGCCTGCGGTGGATTTGCGGTCCTCGAACTTCAGCTTGAATCCAAATGTCTTGCTGCCCTGGTAGGTACCTCCGGCCAGTGCGCCCCTGGCTCGGTACGTCTTACCTGTCTTACTTGTGGCATCGAATTCGATGGTCTCCCCGGCCAGCAGCGACGCGAGTTCCTGCTCGGTGAAGTCCTTGCCCGGCCAGTGTTCGTTGGCCCCCCATCCCCGGCCTTTGAACGTGACCGGCTTGCCTTTCCACACTCCGCTGACCAGGTCGGTTCGAGGTGCACGCTCTTCGAACTGCGGGTTGAAGCTCACGTGTGGGTACTGCTTGCCGTCTTTCTCCCTGACGCCTGGTTCGAGTTTTCCCGTGCAGGTGAACGTCTTTCCCGACTTCGCGCTTGTTGCGATGATTTCGATGACCTGCCCGGCCAGCAGTTTCGCTACTTCGGTGTCGGTGAACCGGTGGCCACCGAAGACTCGCTTCGCGCGGGTCACGACCGTGCCTGCGTGGGTGAAGTGCAGCTCGGGTGGCAGGTCGATCATCTCCACCGCCGCCCGAGTCACTCCGGCTTTGCCCATACGCGCCGTGAGTTCGCCGGACAGCGTGCTCGAATTTGCCTTCATCGTCGCGAGGTCGCGGCGCACCAGATCCGCTACGAGGGAGAGATAGTCGGCTGCCTCACCGGTTCCGGCCTCGATCTGCGCCATCTGCTCGAAGACCTGCTCGGTGAGCGTGAGGTCACCGATGTGTGTACCCGGCAGGATCCGATGGTTGAGTTCACCGATCGCGCTGAGGGTGGTCTTGCCGCGTTTCTCGACCATCAAGGCCTTGCCGCCCGCGTTGTTCGTGACCTCGGCATAGGTGCTCGTCCGGGTCGCGCCGGTACCTACGCTCCGCTTCTCGAGCTGCTTCATCAACCAGCCCATCGTCGGATGCGGCGGCCGCGGCGGGAAGCCCTCGTGGACGAACGGGTCCGCGACAGTACCCAACGCCGTCACACCAGTGGGTTGCTCGTCGCGCTCGCCGTCCTCCTCCTCGACGACGAACACACCTTTCCATCCGAGCACTGCGGGCACATTCAGCGATCCGACGAAGCTCGGATACTTCTCGACGTGGCCGCGATGCTGGTCGTACTCGTAGTCGGGGGCGAGCATTGTCAGGTAGTTCTTCGCGAGGAGCTCGTAGATCTCCCGGCCCAATTCACCGTAGGTCTTCTCCACTGCCGCGAGGCTCGGCGGCACGTTGGGCCCCGGACGGTTGGCACCGTGCGCGCCACCGGCCTTGACGTGGCTCGTACGTGGGCCGCGATGGCTCAGCGCCGCCGGATCCACGCCGACCACACCGGCGATCGCGTCGACCGATGGAAGCAGCTCGTTGAATTGCTCGATCGAGATGAATTTGTCCTCGGTGCGCGGGTAGGACACCACCTGCGCCTCGTACATCTTCTGATAGGTGTCGAGAACGTTCTTGGCTCCGAAGCCCTTCTTCGCCAGCAGTGACGACAGTCCGGCCAGGTCCATCAACCGCGGCGGTCCCGTTTTCTTGCGTGTGGTCCCGTCGTGGACGACCGGTGACGACTGCAGGCCGCCGGGAACATCGTTCTCGTTCTCGAATCGATCGACCTCGGGGTCGGTGTACGTGACGCCGTTCTCGTCCCGAAAACGGTTCTCGTAGAACGCCTTCTTGAGGTATGCGTGGTGCGCGTCGAGCCCGTCACCGACGATCACGACCATTGCGGACTTGAGCCGCCCGTTACGCAGTACCGTGCTCGCCCCGGTCGTCTTGGTCGCAACTCTGGTGAACTGCATCGAGAGCATGTCCCACTTCGACCGGAAGTCGGCTTTGCGGTAGTCGCCCTCGGCAGCGATCGCCGTGACCGGCCGACGGGCTGTGAAGGCCTTACGCAGCGATGCCGGTGTCTCGTCCAGGAACTCCATGCGTTCGAGCTTCTTGTTCTCGAGGCCCAGGTACTCCACGATCTCCCAGCCCAGCAGTGAGCCTTCACCGGTCGGATCGAGATCGGCTGCATTGCAGACGCTCTCGCACTCCGAGAGCACTGTCTTGAGGTCCTGCAGCAAGCTTTTCGCGTCCGGATCGGTGACCAGCTTGCCGCCGGACACCCGGCGCCGGATCTCTCGCTCCCAGCGGAAGTCGTCGGCGTTCCACGGGAGATATTCGAGCTCCCAGCTCTTGTACTTGTCGGTGAGAGGCGCGGGCACCATTGCGGAAGGGTCTTTCAACTCCAGCAGGTGGCCGCGAGCGTGGACGATGACGTACTCCGTGCCTGCGAACGTGCCACTCATACCGCCCAGTGCGGTGGCGAAGTTGCGAGCTGCGGAGGGCTTTTCGGTGAGGATTCCGACTTTTCCCATGACAAGAGATCCTTCTCTGCGGTGCGTGCGGCGTGTGGACAGCGAGGGTGTTGCCGGTGGCCGGTCGGGCTAGAGGCTTGCGCTGACGAGGCGGTAGTTCGCGACCTTCCAGCCGTCGTCGGTGCGTTCGAGGTCGACGGCTCCGGTGTATCCGGTGAACGGGGTGATCTCACCGCTGCGGTGTTGGACGACGCGGTCGATGACGACAGCCACGGTGGCCTGGTTGTCACCGTCCATCTCGGCGGCTGTGCCGTCGGCGTAGATGCTGGTGTCCGGTCGAGCGACGGCGGTGACGACGTCTCCGCTGCGCGCCCATGCCGACCACTCCGGGATCGGCTGCGGGGCTGGATCGGGTGGCGTGGCGGCGGCGGTGGCCATCGATCCGGTCACGTTGTCGCGTTGGGCGTGCAGGGCATCCCACGGTGAGTCCTGCACTGCGGGTTGCCAGGTGAACACACCGGACATCACCGACGTCGCGACGCCGACCGGGTCGGTGGCCGACGGGTCGATGGCGATCCCGGCGTCCGTGCCCGGTGGTGGCGGTGTGTCCGAACCGCGGAACACGAACACGATCAGAGCGGCAATGGCGACCACCCCGACGATGCCGAGACACGCGAACACGATGCCTGCTCTTCGGCTCATCTCGTGGTCTCCTGCGAGTCGGAGTCGTTCGCTGATTCAGCGTCGGTGTCGCAGATCTGGCCCAGCGCAGCGGCTTTGGCGATGACTTCGAGCCAATCGACGATCGGTGCATCCGCCTGGCGGTTGTGGAGGATCTGTGCCATATCTGTGCTCCTTGGTCTGTGATGGTGCCAGTGTCCTGGTGGCCACCGACAACAAGTGTGGTTGTGTGCCGCGCTAGCCGACGGTGGGGACTCCTGCTGCGGCGACAACGCTCACCGTCCATATCGCCCACATGACGAGCGCGGTCGCCGCCACGTGGATGGCTTTGCGGAGCGCAGTGACAGTCCAGTTCTGCGCTCGCGCAGAGGCGTCGGCGACAGCGATGAGGCTGCCTATGGTCATCGCCGCGGTGACGACGATGACGGCCCACCAACCATGCGCGAGAACGTCGCTGGTCGCTGCGGCGCGGCCGCTGTCCTCGATCGTGGTGATCATCGACTCCAGGATCAGTCGGGCGACGGGAACAGCCCACACCGTCCATACGATGACCGAGGTCAGAGCAAGGGCTGTCAGTGCTCGATGTCGATCGTGGGACGTCAGGTGGTGGCTGGTGCGTGTCGGTGCGGTGTTCATGAGTGGGCCTTTCCGTCGAGCATTGGTCGGTGGCGGCTATCGGGCCAGGTCGTAGTCGGATGCGGTGGCGGTGATGGTGGTGACGTAGTTCTGGGTCTCCGAGTAGGGCGGGATGCCACCGAACTGTTGGACCGCTCCTGGGCCGGCGTTGTATCCGGCGAGCATCAGCTCCACGGGATCACCGGTGATAGAGCCGGATTCGATCCCCGGTCGCAGGGTGTCGGCGACCGAGCAGTTGTATCGTCCCTGCGCCATGACGGCGTCGCCGATGTCGTTGGGATCGCCCTCCCCCGCAGCTCCGGTGACCACGCCCTTGTCGTCGACGGGGAAACCGAACGACGCCCACGTGCCGGGGAGGAACTGCGCATACCCTTCGGCACCGGCCGGGCTGGTCAGACCGGGTGTGAAGCCGGATTCCTGTTTGAGCTGAGCGGCGAGGATCGCGGGTGAGAGCTCGCGGCACTGCGCGGCCGAGAGGGCGAGCCACGGCTCGAACTCGGGAGGGATCTGGCCGGCGGCGAGGTTCGCGTGATCACCGAGTCCGGCACCGGGTGCGGTGGTGCAGTTGCCTGTGGCTTTCGGTGCGGATCCGCCGCCGCCGGGGACGGGCCCGTAGGTCTGCCCGGGTGCCGGTGCGCCGTGGCCGACGGTGGTGACGTGGACGTGGTCGAAGTGGTTCTGGGTGGGAGATCCCCTGTCCTCCATGGTGTTCGGTTCACCTTGGGAGGGGATGTATTCCTGTCGCCAGATCATGTATTCGATCTGGAGGTAGTCGCGGTTCGCCCATAGGTAGTCCTTGACCTGGTCGCCGAGTGCTTTGCCTTCCTCGGAGGACCAGTTGTCGATCATGATGTCCGCGGCCCGGCCGGAGGGGTGGTCGTCGAATCCCCCACCGTCGGCGCGCCACCCACCGATCGTGGTGATCTGCGGGAACTTCGCGTGCACGGCGCGGGCGACGCGGACGGTGTCGACCTGGAAGTGCTCTTCGGAGCCGACGTCGGCGGGCAGCGCCGCCATTTCCGCTGTACTGCCGCCAGTCGGTGCGGACGGCGACGGCGACGGCGACGGTAGTGGGCTCTGGCCGGTCTGTCCGCTGCCGGGTTCGGCGGCGGCTTCGTAGAACGGCTGCGGGTCGATCGCGTTGTCGGGTGACCAAGGGCCGGTGTGGTACTCGAAGTGCAGGTGCGCGCCGGTGGTGTCGCCGTTGTTGCCTTCGTCGGCGATGTGCTGACCGGCGGTGACACGTTCGCCTGGCGTGACCAGGACACCGTCGGGGAACATGTGCCCGTACACCGTCGAGACGGTCTGCCCGTCGATGTTGTGCTCGAGGACGATCCACATCCCGAACCCGTCGGCGGGTCCGGCTTGGGTGACGATGCCGTCGGCGTAGGCGTAGATCGGTGTACCGACGGGTCCGGCGAGGTCGATGCCCTTGTGCATCGTCCCCCACCGCGACCCGAACGGGCTCGTGAGCTGCGCCTCGGAGGTTTTCATCGGTTTGGCGAACGACCCGGCCGGAACCCCGCCCGCGGCGGAGGAAATGCCTTTCCCGGGAATGCAGTTGGTGGGTACTTCTTCTCGGACCCCGGTGGTGACGAACAGGACCACGAACAGGGCCAGCGCGAGCACGACGGTCAGAGCGATCGCGCCGCCTTTTTTCACAACGCGGCCGCCGAAATCGACTCCGCGCCGATCGATCGCGGGGCGTGGGCGGCCAAACGCTCGGTGAGGGAACGGTTTTCCGAACGCAGTCGGGTGATCTCCTCCTCGGCGGCACGTAGTCGTGCGGTCACCTCGTCAGCTGCGGGGCGACGCGAGGGCCCGTACTTGTCCTTGATCCACCGGGCCACGGTGTTCTCGTGTGCCCCGATCGAGAGTGCCAAGGCTGCAACGCATTCGGCGCGGGAGGAGTAGTTGTGTCGCGACTTCTCGTATTGATCGAGCGCCCACGCGCGGGTCTGCGCCGGGTATTCGGCGCGGGGGTACTCGGCGGTCATCACTGCGCTCCGACCAGTGCCGTGTCGTGCGCGTAGTGGGCGTCGTCGGTATCGGCGGCGTGGTGCTGGCCGCCGGCGAAGTACTCGGCGAAGCGGGCGTTGGTGTCGTGGACCCCGGTGTCGTATTCGACGTCGGTGAGCACCGTCTGGATGGGGATGCCGGGGGTGTTGTCCTTGGCGACCTTGATCAGGAACTTCCCGCGCCCGATCGGGTTGCGGACGGTCCGCCGTTCGGACCCGCGTAGCGCTGCCCCGCGCGACCAGGAGGTGACCATCCCGGCTTCGGCGTCGGTGAACTTCAGCTCCCCGGACAGGCGTTCGACTTCACCGATGGGCAGTCCCCCGCACACGACCATGCCGGCGCGGTCGATGAATCCCTTCGCGGTCTTGATATCGGCTTCGGTGGGCAGGGTTTCGAGGTCACGGCCGGTGTGGGTAATCATCAGCAGCCCGGTCGCATCGGTGCGATTGAGACGGGTGATCTCGTTGACGCGGGCGACCATGCCCGGTCCGGCTCCGATGACCTGCCACAGCTCGTCCAGGGCCATCAGGAAGAGTCGTTGGCGGTCCAGGCCCGCGTCGGCGAGCAGGTGCGCCGCTTCCACGGTGCCGTAGGCGTCGGCCCAGCAGGAGAGCATCACGGCCGCTTTGAGGGTGGTGTCGCCGCGGTCGAGGGAGGAGACGTCGATGCAGATCATCGGTGCGTCGAGGTCGATCGGTTCGGTGGTGTGATCGGCGAAGATGTCCCCGAGCGGGCCGGAGGTCAGCGCGCCGAGAGCCTGCATCAATTCGGTGATCGCCTCGCGGTAGCCCTCGTGATCGGTCTTGTAGGCCGCTTGAAGCATGTCCGCCGATCCGGCGTCGATGCGGGCGTAGAGGTCCTTGAGCAGCGGCGGGTGGGTGTAGGAGAATCCGCCGTCGGCGTACAGCTCACGCAGCGCGATCCCGATCAGGGAATTCTCGAAGGCCTTCACCGAGTGGGTGTCGTAGCGGATCAGCTCGACCAGGGCGCAGACGGCGTTGATCTGGCGGGTGGAGATGGTGATGGTCGCGACGTCGATCAGCTCGTCGAGCTCGGCGATCCGAGCGGGGTCGGTGGCCTCGTCGCGGGCGGCGATCGCGCGGACGACGGCCTGGCCGAGGGCTCCGGCGGCGAGGGGGTTGAGATGTCCACCGCCGTGGCCGAGGGTGATGACCTGCCCGCCGACCAGGTGGGTGAGTTTGACGTATTCGCCTTTGATGTCGCCGGCGACGATCGGGGTCTGTCCCCATCCGCACGCCCCGAGGAGGATCTTGCGGATCAGTGTCGACTTCCCCAGGCCCGGCAGGGAGAGGACGAACATCGAGGGGTTTCCGATGAGCTTGTCGCGGAAGTAGGCGAATGGATCGCACGAGACGGCGTTGCCGGTGATGGCGTGCTGGCCGACGATGGTGCCCGCCGAGGGTGCGGCTGCGCCGATCGCCCACGGGTTCAGTCCGCACATCTGCACCGAGGTCGCTTCGTACTCGATCGGGGCCGGGACGGTGGACATCCGGCCACCACCGGCACCTTTGAGGCCGCGTGCGCTCGACGACAGTGCTGCGCGCCACCAGGGGTCTCCCGCTGCCTCGTGGACGGCTTGCTCGGCCCGTGGGTGGTCGTTGCGCCACCGGGTCAGCCCGAGGCCGCGCCGGGAAAGAGCGGAGGGTTCTTCGGCGTCGCCGGTGGCGATGAGGGCGGCGAGCTCGGCGTAGTCGGTGTCGCCGATGATCCACCGCACGAACGCCGACGGCTGCGGCGTTGACGTCTCGTACAGGTCGGGCTCGTCGGACCTGGCCTCGTCGTACCGAGGGTCGTAGTCCCTGCGCGGGCGGTGGTCGGTCGTCGTCATCGTAGGTGTCTCTTTTCTCGGGCAGGGGTGGGCCGGATGCGGTCGGCGGCGCTCTAGCTGCGGCGCACGAGGATCGAAGTGGAGATCTGATCGGGCAGGAGGACACCGACGCCGAGGCCGGCGGCGAACGCGGCGTCCTGGAAAGCGAATGCGCGCCGCAGTCGCAGGCGGGAGCGGGCGGCGAGGGATTCGGTGACGGCGGCCGCGTTCGCAATTTCTTCGACCGAGCCGACGGTGATCGTCAGCAGTGCCGAATAGCGTTCGTATCCGGCTCCGGAGACCATCTCGCGGCGGGCCTGCTCGGCGATCTCGTGGCGCTTCTCCGACCCGGCGGAGGTGATCTTGTTGCCGCGAGAGTTGATCGCGTGCAGGGCGTCTCGGTGTTGCTTGTCGACCTTCTTCGCGGCGTCCCCGGCGGTGTAGGGGCGGTAGACGAGCGTCAATCGCTTACGGGGGATGTCGTCGTGCGGCTGCAGCAGCGGTTTGAGGACGGTGTCGGTGAACACCGATTCGGGAGGTGCGGCCATTTCCCAGACGACCGAGACTCCGCCGTCGTGGCGGTAGTGACCCCAATCGGTCTTCGCACGTCCCGGTCCGGCGTCGTCCCAGTCGACGCCGTGCTCTTCGCCGGAGATTTCGAGTTCCTCGAAGTCGTTCTCGGTCGAGGGGTTGTAGGAGCGGTGCACGGCCGCGGTGATTTCGGCGGCGGTCATCGGTTGTGCGTCGATCCCGGCACCGGAGAGCGATTCGTACAGATCCGGCAGACGGCGGGCCAGTTCGGTGGCCATCTCTTCGGGGTCCTTCTGGCGTTCGCGGGTGGTGGCGCGGAAGGTGATCGACAGTCGTGCCAGGGTGCGGTGGCGACCCGAGGGCATCCGGACGGCGGACTGCTCGACGAACGACGCAGCCAGCGGCGGTGCAGTGGGGACGAGTTCGTGTTCGGCGCGCCGTGCCAGCCGCAGCCCGGTAGCCGGGATGTTCTCCACCACCACCACGGCACCGACGATGTCGCCTGGTAGTCCGAGGTCGGCGAGGTAGACGCCCCAGTCTGCGGTGTAGAGGTCTTTGTCGCGCTGGACGATCGCTTCGTCACCGCCCGGGAGGGCATCGAATACGACGGTGTAGCGGTGATCGTCGGGGTTGTGGATCATCCCGAACTCGTTGCCGTGACGGTCGATTCCCATGTAGACCTTGGTGCGGGCGAGCAGGCCAGGGAGCTTGTAGCGGCCACCAGGGATCCTCGAGTGCGGTCCGGCGTGGTACTCGGTGGACTTGTCGATGTGCTTACGCCGCATCCATTGCATTCTCAGTTGTCCTGTCTCGTAAAGGGTTCGGCCGTTCGGGGCGATGACCAGAGGGGTGAGGATGAGCGCGCCGACACCCATCAGAGCCAGTCCAACGACGACGTGGACGAAGATCAGGACTGCGAACGAGACCGCGAAAAACCCTGCACCGTAGGCAATGACCTTCGTCGGCAGGCCAAACGCGAACGTGCTCTGCGGCCGGTTACCTGCCGAATAGATCGGCGGCTCGTACGGGGCTTCGAGCTGCGCGCTCATCGTTGAATCCGTCCGTGGTAGTTGCCGACTGCGCCTTCAGCGGCCGAGCCGAGAGTGGTCGAGGCCGAGCCTGCGGTGCGGCCTACGGTGCCCGCAGCTTTGAGTGCCCCTGCTGCGCCGCGCAGGGTTGCCGAGGTACCGGTGCGGCCGGCCGATGCAGCGGCCGTTCCGACTCTGCGGGCTGCGCCCATCGGCCCGGACGATGCGCCCGCGTGCGAGGGACTCGATCCACCGTTGTAGCGGCCCTGGAAACCGGGAGACGAACGTGCGCCGGTACCGGCCGCACCCGAAGACCCGCCCTTGCCGCCACCCGAGGATCCGCCGACGGAGTTCGCGACCGAGCCGAGGGCACGCGATGCAGCCATCCCACCGGCACCCATCACCGCCCCGCCTGCTGCGCCGAGCTGACCGACCTCCCTGCCACCGGCGGAGATGGTGTCCGCTGCGGGAGCGACGATCTTGATCAAGGTGGGTAGGGAGAACCCGATTATCGCCAGGAGGACGGAGCCGATGATGACGGTGGCGATCTGATCCGAGCTCGACGCCGACGACGCCCAGAACGCGAACAGGTACAGCAGCGTCGCGACCGGTTTGAACAGCAACGCGCCGAGAGTGAAGGCAATCATCGACTTGTAGGAGCTGCGCCCGGTGCCGGTGGCCGACGCGGCAGCGGCGAGCGGGATCACGGCCACGACGACGCACAGCACCGCCTCACGGATCAACAGTGCGATCAATTGGGCGACCGACCCGAGGAATGCGAACCCAGCGCAGGCGAGCGCGAGGATCGGGCCGAGGCCGGTCTTGTCGTCGAACGCGGTGATGGCAGTGATCTTCTCGTTCAGGTCTCCGCCGACGAACTTCTCCAGCGCGTATGCAGAGGCGATGTCGCCGCCTTGATGGAACATCAACACCAGAATCGGCAGCAGTGACACGGTGACGACGGTGCGCACCAACATGGTCGCGGTCTCGGTGGCCCCTTCCATCACCGCTTGTTTGCGGGCGATCGCGAGCTTGATCATCGCGATGATGATGGAGGCAAACAAGGCGACGACGGTGAACCCGGAGATCAGATTCCGCAGCCCCGACATCGCGTTCTCCGCCGCGAGGCCCGGTATGCCGGAGGACATCCAGAACGTCATCACCGACCGGAATGCTTGGGTGTTGCCTTCCATCACCGATTTGGCGAAGTCCCCGACCGGGTCACCCCAGAATGTCGAGACTGCGGAGTCGACAGCGGTAGAGAACGCGTCACCGGGGTGATCACTGAACGCGTTGTCCAGGCACAGTGCCTCGTCCATGAAGCCACCGACCGCGGTTCCCTCGAGCGCATCGTTGAGCCAACCGTCACCGAGGACCGGCGAGCCTTCGGCGACGCACTCGCGGCGTTGTTGCTGGAAGTCGTTGCCGTCGGCGTCGGGGTTGATCTGCTCGGTCAGATTCGGTGCGGGTGCCGGTGTCGGATCTTGGGCGTGTGCGAGTCCGCTGGCCCCGACGACCGCGATCAGTGAGAGCAGTGCAATGACGACAGCGCGGGCGGCCAAGGCCGCTGTGCGGGTCACAGTGCCCACCGGGTGAAACCATCGAGCGAGCTGTACGGGCCGCCAGTAGTGGCACCGTCGAGTTTGCTGACCTTCCAGGTGCCACCATCCCACGCCATATTCAGGCGCAGTCCTGTGTAGGTCGGGTTCTGCATCCGTCTACCGGCGTCATCGACATCGCGGATCTGGGCGAGCTCGACGACGGCGAAACTGTCCGTGCAGGAGAGAATCTTGAACGCCATGGGTGCCCGCAATGCCACAGTCTCGGTGTTGACCGGTTTCGCGAGTTCTGCTTCTTTCTTCTCCTGGGTACCGATCTTCTCGTCGGGTATCAGGGTGAGCTTCTCCGTGGATTCGACAGCCACAGGTCCGCCCGCGAGTCCGCGGGGTAGGAAGTTTGCGGCGGCCAGTGCCGCGCCTTGCGGGGTGCGGGTGTAGCCGGCGAGGACCAGCCCGTCGATGTACGACGGCCCATCCGTCTCGGAGTACAGGGTCGAGACACCGAAGTTGCGTTGGATCATCATCGACTCCGGGGACGTCACCGGTCGGCCGTCGTTGGTGCATTCGACACGCGGCCCGGTCGGTTCTCGCTGTGGCAGTGGTTGACCCGCAGGGTTGTTCGGGACCATCACCGTGCGCCCGGACAAGTCCGCGTCGGGAACACCGAAGCCTTCCGCGCCGGTGTCGAGCTCGGAGTCACCGGGGGTAGGTGCTGCTGTCGTCGGCGGTGGACCAGCGGTGGTCAGCGGGGTGTCGTCGTTCATGTTCGGGATGATGAACACGATCGCGCCGACGATGGCGATGACGACGATCGCAGCAACGGTAATCAGGACGGTACGTAGCCGACGGTTCATGGGGTGCGCTCCAATGTGGTGTAGCCCTCGAGGTTGTCGATCTCGACGGCGTCGATGTTTTCCTCGGAAGTGGGTAGCACGATCCGCCAATCGCCGCTGATCCATTGCAGCGCGACAGGATAGGAAAACAACTCGGTTCCGGTCCCGATGGTTTGTGCCACCGACACCCCCGCCGAAAGCGGATCACTGGAGTAGTCGGTGACCTCGAACCCGACGAACTTCGGTGCAGCGTCGGCAGGGACCGAACCGGAGACGGTGACGGCGGCGCGTGCGGCCGCGAACTCGTCGCGACCGGGCCCGGGTGCGGTCACGGTGTTGACCACTTCCGGCCACGCGCGGTCGTCGGCGACGGCAAGTGCGGTCTGCCCGTTGATCGCGGCCAGGACAGCACCTTGTGGGGTCTGTGCATATCCGCTGCGATTCACCGATGTTCCAGCGAGGGGCCCGTCGACCCGTGAGGTGGGCACCGATACCCCTGCGACCTCGCGCCAGGTCAGCTCGGCCGGAGCGGAACGCAGATCCGGTGCCGGATCCGGGGCAGCGGCGGGTGTGTCGTCGTTGCCGGATCCGCACGCAGCGAGTGCGAGGACGGTCGCCGCTGTCGCGGCGATCCGGAGTGTGCGGGAGACGGTCATCAGAGGAGGGCCTTTCAGGTCGATGCAGTTCGGGCGCAGGGAATTTCGGTGTTCTCAGGCGAGTACGGCTTGGGCGATCCCGGATGCGGATCCGATGATGGCGGCACAGATGAGGATTCGGGCCAGGGTGGCGTCCTCGACCATCTGTGTTCCGGTGGATTTGCGTTGGTTGACGAACACCGCCCCGCACACGAACAGTGCTGCGATGCAGGTGACGATGGCGAACCAGAGCAGCCACGACAGGCCCGTCATGACCGGCTGCCACACCTCGTCGGGCCACTCGACCGGTGAGGTCGGTGGTTGCGCGAGCACGTCGATGTTCATGTCATCGCCGCCGTGACCACTGTATTCGCCACTCCAGCAACGAATCCGAGCAATATCGACGCATACAGCAGTCCGGTGGCCCGCTGGTTGGCCTGACACCAGCGGCCCCTGAATTGGTCGTACGCAAGCTCACCGCCGCCGACCATGACTCCGACAATCGAGGCGATGATCAGACCCCACAGAGTCCAGTTCACGATGGTCATAGGACGAGCATGTTGACCAGGCCTGCGGCACCACCGATGACGATGGACCCGAACAGTCCGCCGACGAGTTTGCCGGTCGCGTTGCCGCCTTGGCCGCCACCGGAGATTTTCTCGTACGCGAGCATCGCGCCGCAGATCATGATTCCGGCGACGGCAGCGATGATGCATCCCCACATCAGCCAGGACAGCAGGGTCAAGATCTTGTCCCCGGTGGGGCCGTCCGGTGCTTGGGGGCTGACGTCGCCGATGTTCTGCGCGAGGAATGTGGTCGTCGATGCGGTGAGGCTGGCAATCATGGTGTTCTCCTTGGGTGTTGGTTGAGAGGGTGCGGTTCAGTGGCCTGACGCATTGCGGGCGGCGGTGAAGATCTCCCGCCCGATCGCGGCGAGTTCGTGGTGTGGGCTGGTCGTAGAGGGGGCGGGGGCTCGCATCCGCCCTGGTGGGGGT
>NZ_NOZG01000008.1:0-127447 GCF_002258575.1 Rhodococcus sp. 05-2254-5
CCCCAGTTCGCCCCTTCCCCCCGGTACTCAATGTGACATCTAGTGGCCTTTTCGGGGGTCAATGTCACATCGAGTGGACTCCGGGGGCGGTCGGTCGGGGGCGGCGATAGGTAACCTGGGGGTAGTCGTCAGTATGCGAGACGCTGGCGTGCACGTTGTACACCTCGCGCACCAGGTGTTCGGTGATCACTTCGTGTGGGGTTCCCGATGCCACGATGCTGCCGTTGTTCAGGACGATGATGCGGTTGCAGAACATGGCGGCGAGGTTGAGGTCGTGGAGGGCGATGTAACTGCTCAGGGGTAGTCCTGCGACGAGGGTGAGGATGTCGAGTTGGTGTTGGATGTCGAGGTGGTTGGTCGGCTCGTCGAGCAGTAGTTCGGTGGGTTGTTGAGCGAGGGCCCGTGCGATCTGGGCGCGTTGGCGCTCTCCACCGGAGAGGGTGTGCCAGCGTCGGGTGGCTTTCGACGCCATGGCGGTGTCGGTGAGTGCCTGTTCGATCGCGGCGTCGTCGGCGGCTGTGTCTCCGCCGAGGATGCCGTGGTGTGGGATGCGGCCCAGGCGTACGACGTCGCGGACGGTGATGTCGACGTCGGTGTCGGAGTGTTGGTCGACCATCGCTACGCGGCGGGCGATGCTGCGACGACGTTGGGTGCGCAGGTTCTTTCCGTCGAGCAGCACGTCGCCGCTGTCGGGTGCCACGATACCGGCGAGGATGCGCAGTAGCGACGATTTGCCGGAGCCGTTGGGGCCGATGAGCCCGATGGTCTCGCCCGGTTCCGGTGCGAAGCTGATGTCGTCGAGAATCGGGTTCCCACCGCGGGTCCACTGGATGTTGTTGACGTGCAACGTCATCGGGATCTCCTGAGTCGAAACAGAATGAGCGCGAATGCCGGCACGCCGATGAGTGCGGTCACCACTCCGACGGGTATTTCCTGCGGCGCGAACAGCGTTCGGGCGATGGTGTCGACCCACACCATGAAGATCGCGCCGATGACCACCGTCGTCGGCAGCAGTCGTCGATGCCGTGCGCCGACGAGAAAACGGGCGGCGTGCGGCAGAACGAGACCCACGAACCCGATGGCTCCGGCGGCGCTGACGAGCGAGGCCGTGATCAGTGCGGTGATGACCAACAACAGGATTCGCACCCACTTGACCGGAACACCGAGGGACGCGGCCGCGTCGTGCCCGAATGTGAAGGCGTCGAGGGCCGAGGTGTTGAACAGACACACCACCATTCCGAGCAGCGCAACCGATCCGCACAGCACCACGTCCGTCCAGTCGGCACCGCTCAGCGATCCGAGAAGCCAGAACAGCACGCCGCGTGTCTGTTCGGCGTCGGCCGAGGAAATGACGATGAACGACGTCAAGGCCGAGAACAGCTGCGTCCCCGCGACCCCGGCCAGCACCACGCGGTCGTTTCCGCCGCCTGCGCCTGCGGCCAGCAGCATCACCAGGACGAACGAGAGCAGCGCACCGGCGAATGCCCCTGTGGACAAGGACAAAGCGCCACCGCCGACGCCGAGAACCGCGACGAGGACCGCTCCGGTGGATGCACCGGACGAAATGCCCAGGACGAAGGGATCGGCGAGGGGGTTACGCAGCAGTGATTGCATGATCGCCCCGCACAGCGCGAGACCCGCGCCGCACACGGCGGCCAGCAAGGTCCGGGGCAGGCGCAGCTCCCAGACGATTCCGTCCTGGATGCGACCGACTCCCGAACTCCCGATACCCATGTGCGTCAGTATCACTCGATACACGTCGGGCACCGACACGTTCGCGGGTCCGATGGTGACGGCGACGCCGATCGAGAGCACCAACAACGCCGATCCTGCGAGCAGTAGTGGGACGAGCACCCCGCGATCGGTGCGGCTCATCGCGACGCCATTCCCCAATCCTGCAGGGCGGCCGCAACTTTCTCGACACCGTCGATCGTCCGAATGGACGGGTTCAGATCGGCACCGTTGACGACGATGTACCGCTTGTTCTCGACGGCGGGCATTCGGCTCGTGACCGAATTCGACTCCAGGAAGCCGATTTTGCTGTCCAGGGCGTCCCCGGCGATACTGCGTCGACTCAGATCTGCGAGCACCAGTGCAGTCGGGTTGCGATCGAGCACACTCTCCCAATTGACCTGTGGCCATTCGTCGGTGGTGTCGGCATAGATGTTCTCGGCGCCGACGGAGTCGGTGATGATGCCCGACGATCCGCAGCAACCGGCCATGTACGGCGTATCGGTGTCGGCGAACCAGTAGGCCAACGACACACCTGACGCGTCGACCGAACCGGAGGCCTTCTCGAACCGATCCTGCAGTTCGGCGACCAGGCGCTCGCCACGGTCTCGTACGTCGAAGACCGCCGCGAGATCACGAATCTCCCGATAGACGGTGTCGATCACCAGCGGCTCCGTGCGAGCACCGTCGGAATTGACGCTCTCGTCCGTCTTGCCCTGACAGTCGGTGGGCGAGAGGTAGTTCGGGACGCCGAGTTGCTCGAACCTGCTCCGATCTGCGACTCCCCCGGGTCCGAGGGTGCCGCCGAAGGACGCGGTCACGAAGTCGGGCTCGGTATCCAACACGACCTCGAGCGATGGCTTGTTGTCTGCGAGCCTCGGCACCCTGGCGTTCTCGGATTCGAGGTTCGAGCGGACCGGGTCGGTCCAGGTGGCGGTGCCCACCATCCGGTCTGCGAGGCCGAGCGAGAGCAGTATTTCCGTCGAGCTCTGGTTCAACGACACCGCGCGTTGCGGTGGTGCGTCGACGACGACGTCGCGTCCGCAGTTCTCGATGGTCAGGGGATAGTTCCCGGAGGTGACGGTGGACGCGTCGGGGGTCGACGCGGTCGAACAACCGGAGACCAGAAGGATGGAGACAGCGCCTAGCGCGGCGAGAGAGGTACGCATCGAAGAGCTTCCTGCTTGGGGCTCGTGTCGCGGAGCCGCGGGTGGGGTTCGATCACGACGTCCGAGCATTCGGACTTCGAGCTCTCACCCGTCACCGTTGCGCGCCAGCTCCGGAATTGCACCGGATTCCCTCGTTCGTCGCGTGCTGACCCTATCGCGCGAGAGCGCCGAGAGGTCAGTGCGCCGGCGTCGAGACCGGTACCGACGGATACCAGCTCGGAAAGGCTCTGCGCGCGACCACTACGACGGTGAGTGCCACAGCCACCAGGATCGTCGCCGCAGCGGTCACCGCCCCGATACCCCTGGCGTCGACGACGACGCCTCCCACCAGGGCCCCGGTGGCAATGGCCAGTTGGAAGGCGACGACGTAGATCGCCGACGCCTTGTCGGCGTCGGCAGGGGCGGCCCGAACCACGGCGGACTGGATGCAGACCGGCAGTGTGGTGAATGCCAGACCCCACAACGCGATCGCCCCGACAGCAAGGACGGCCAGGCTGCCCGGTGCTGCGCTGAGGGTGCCCCACAGGATCGCCGTCGCAGCCGCGACGGCACCCAGAGCTGCGATGGTGGAGGGCCGCGGCCAACGGTCGTACGTTCTGCCGATCACCCAGATACCGACGACCCCGAACAAACCGTAGAGCATCAACATCAGCGTCAGAGTGGTTCCGGCCGAACCGATTGCGCGATCGACGATGAGCGAGAAGTACGTGTACGCGGCGAAATGGCCGAGGACGGCCAGGAACGTCACTCCACACAGGATCGCCAGGGTGCCGTCGAGCACCCGCGGTGATTTCTTGTTGCCCGCAGCTGCCCGGGTGACCGGTAGTGCGGGGAGGACGAAGTAGAGCGCCACCGCGATAGCGGCGGCGACGACACCGAGAATCGTTGCAGCAGTGCGCCACCCGAACCACTGACCCATGGCCGCGGTGATCGGATTACCGGCGACCAACGCCAACGAGGTGCCGGCGTACACCGTGGCGATCGCTTTTCCTTGCTTACCGGGAAGTGCGAGTGACGCCGCGACGGGTGCGACCACGGCCCAGAAGACTCCGTGGGTGGCCGCGCACAGCATCCTCGACAGCACCAGCATCGGGTACCCGACGGACACCGCAGAGAGCAGTTGCGAAAAGGCCAGTGCTGCAACGGTGATGACGACGACCCGTCGCCGCGGCCAGTCGCGTACGAACCTGATCAACGGCATGGTCATGACGGCGACGCCGTATGCGTAGAAGGTCAGCAGCAGACCGACTGCGGATTCGCCGACGCCGAGATCGCCGGAGATCTCCGGAAGCAGGCCCACGGGCAACGTTTCGGCCGTGACATAGATGAAGGCGGCTGCACCGAGGACCAGCAGCTTGGGGAGGGGCGACGACATGGTGTGTATCGTTACACAGATCGTCGACGCACGCTAAGGTGGCCCCGTGAACAATCGGGTGACGATGGCCGACGTCGCGGCGTCCGCGGGAGTCTCCACCATGAGCGTCTCGTACACCTACAACCAACCCGACCGCGTCTCGCCTGCCACCCGAGACCGCGTCCACGCTGCGGCGGCGGCCCTCGGATACGCAGGTCCCAACCGTGCGGCACGCTCGCTCCGCAGCGGAAAGCACAACAGCATCGGCGTCGTCCTGGGTGAAAAACTCACCTACGCCTTCGAGGATCCCCAGGCCCGACGGTTCCTCTCGGGCATCGCCGACGCGTGTCTCGACGCCGACACCGCGCTGGTGATGTTGCCGAACCTGCACCGCGACAGCGATATTGCGAGAATTCGCGACGCGCAGGTCGACGGCTACGTCGTCTGGACCACCGGCGTCGACGACCCCGTCCTCGACGTGCTCGTCGGCACCGGTCGACCCACCTGCGTCCAGGGCGGGCCCCAGCATCCGGGATTGAACTCCATCGGAATCGACGACCGCGCTGCAGCCGACGCGATCGCCACCATTGCTCTGCGCAATCGACGTCGGCCCGCGATCGTTGCGCTACGACCCGATTCGCGACGCGAATCGACGGTGGTGCACGGCGCCGACGCGTCGGGCATCTCGATGCCGGTGACCCGCGCACGACTCGAGGGCTACCGCGATGCGTGCGTGCGTCGAGGAATCGAGTGGTCGACGGTGCCGACGCTGTTCACCACCCACAATTCGCGCGAAGAGGGCGCACGGGCAGCGCGACTGTTGTTGCGCGACAACGTCGTCGATGTGATATTCGCGATGAGCGACGAACTCGCCTTCGGCGCACTCGACGCGGCGACGGGTGCCGGTATCGACATTCCCGGCCACGTCGCGCTGACCGGATGGGACGACTCCTCTGCAGCGGCGGCGGCCCACTTGACCACCGTCGCGCAATCGTTGTTCGACCAGGGCCGAGCGGCGGCCCGATGGGTGCTCGGTCTCAGCGACGTCGTCAACGCGGCGGTGTGGAACATCGAGACGCGAGGGTCGACGGGCACGCTGCGTGAGGGCCAGTAAAAAGGGCGCACTCCCCGTTTATAGGCGTTAAGCAAACTCTTCGGCTAGTATCGCCGGTGGCCGTCCGGCTACGAGGGGGCACTGTGAGTCGAGAACACGACACGCCGCTCCGCCGTGCCGACCCCAACCCGACGCTCGACGCCCTCACCGGGCTTGCGAACCGGGACGAGATTCTGGCCACCATCACTGCCGCGCTGGTCGACCTAGGCCCTGACCAGCACTTCAGCGTCCTCCTCGTCGACATCGACGGCTTCCGTGAATTCAACGACGCGCTCGGACCGGCCCAGGGCGACGAGCTGCTGTGCATGGTCGCCGACCGACTCACCGCATCGACCCGACCCGGCGACACCATCGGCCGACTCACCGGGGACGAATTCGTCATCGTCGCCTACGGCTGCCATTCCCTGGCAGCCCGAGCAATGGCCGCGGGATTCGCCAGCATCTTCGAGCCCCCCTTCGAGCTCGGCGGCCGTCAACTCACCCTTACCGCCAGCGTCGGTGTCGCGTCCACCACCGGCAGCACCGATCGCGCCACCCAGCTGGTGCACAACGCCACCGCCGCGATGCACGCCGCCAAAGCCACCGGCCGCAACCGGCATCACATCTTCACCGACGAGCTGCACCACACCAACCGCACTCGGCTCGAGCTCCTCGAACGACTGCGCGGAGTCGCCATGACCGCGCGCGAGCTCACCATGGTCTACCAACCCATCGTCGAACTCGCGACCGGAGCCGTGGTCGGAGCCGAAGCCCTCGTTCGCTGGAACCACCCCGAGCTCGGACTCCTGATGCCCGACGCCTTCATCCCCCTCGCCGAAGACAACGACCTGATAATCCCCCTGAGCATGTGGATTCTCACCGACGTCGCGGCAACCATCGCCGACTGGCAATCCCGCGCGATCATGCTCCAGGTCGGTGTCAACGTCAGCCCCGCACACTTCGCCGCAGGAACCCTGGCCACCGACGTCATCGACATCGTCGACACCCACGGCATCGAACGCGGTCGACTCGCACTCGAACTCGCCGAATCGCAGACGCTGCACGACCTCGACGCCGTGCACTACCAACTCCGCGACGTCCAACGCCACGGCGTCCTCATCGCCATCGACGACTTCGGCTCCGGCTTCTCCTCCCTCGAACGACTCGCCACCCTCCCCGTCGACATCCTCAAAATCGACAGATCCCTCACCCAACACCTCGACAGCACCAACCTCCACCGACGCCGCGCCATGACCACCCTCTGCACCGCCCTCGTCGACGTCACCACCACCCTCGGCAAAGACACCGTCATCGAAGGCATCGAGACCACCGAACAACTCCGAATCTGCACCGACATGGGCGTAACCTTCGGCCAAGGACACCTCCTCGGACGACCCATGCCCGTCGCCGAACTGGAGCAATACATCACCCGACACAGCAGCCACAGCGAATCCGCATGAGGAACCGAACGTGAAGATAGACAACGAAATTCAACGCTTCACCGACGCACCCCGGGCCCAACTCTCCACCATCAACCCCAACGGCACCCCACACCTGGTCCCCATCGTCTACGCCGTCGCACCCACCGGCGACCGCATCTACACAGCCATCGACTGGAAACCCAAAACCACCCAGAAACTGCAGCGACTCGACAACATTCGCGCCGACCCCGCCGTCAGCCTCATCGTCGACCACTACTCCGACGACTGGTCCCAACTCTGGTGGATCCGCGCCGACGGCAACGCCCGCATCGTCGACGCGGGCAGCGCCGAAGGCACAGTCGGTACCGACACCCTCGTCGCGAAATACAGCCAATACAAGAACAACCGACCCGAGGGCCCGGTCATCGTCATCGACAAACTGTCCTGGAGATCGTGGTCCGCTTCCTGATCGTTTTACTTCCTCTCCCCCAAGCATCGCCCACCCCACCGCCAGACCTCTACCGCCTGACCACTCCCGGCTGACCACTCCCGTCTGACACCACTACCGTCTGACCACTCAATGTGACATCCGGTGGCCCTTTCGACCGTCAATGGCACATCGAGTGGACTGCACGTGGGTCGGAGGGCACCGAAAACCAGTGGAATTGGCACTAGCAGGGAGTCAGACTGTCGCAATGCTCAGCAAACCTCCCGTTCGGATTGTCACCGACCGTCTCGTGGTTCGACGCGAGACGGCAGACGATGCTGTCGTCATTGCCGAAACGATCGAGCGAAATCGGGTCCGCCTGCTGCCGTGGCTCGGTTGGGCCACCGAGGACGCTGCCGACAGGTCGGCGCAGATCGTCCGCATCGCGGAAAGCCGGAAGCTGTGGGACGCCGACGAAATGTACGACTACGGCATTTTCGGTCGATCCACCAGCGCATTCCTGGGGAAGATTGCATTGCACCGACGAGTCGGACCGGGTGGGATCGAAATCGGGTACTGGCTCGACAGTGCAGCCGAGGGTGACGGCATCATCTCGGAAGCCACCGCGACCCTCACGCAAGAGGCATTGAAACTCGCCGACGTCGATCGCGTCGAAATTCATTGTGATGCAGCCAATTCGAGGAGTCGAGCCGTTCCGCGGCGGCTGGGTTTCGTCCTCGACAGGATCGAGCCGCGAGCTTTGGCCGCTGCGGCCGAAACCGGAGACCACATGATTTGGGTGTATCAGCCCGATCGGCGGTAGGACGGGTCGACGGTGACGTGGGGGCGCGGACGCGCGAGCGCCTGTCGGTACCGGGACCGCAGGTCGGAGAGAACACGTTCCGGATCGTCGCGAATATCGCTCGGCAGGTGAGTCACGACAATGATGCCGGCGTTCTGAGCGCGCTCCCGTCGTTCCACGGTGGCGCGGTGCGCCGCGGGTGACAGGTGATATTCGAGCGAGTCGATCTCCCAGTCGAGGGCGACGTCGTCGAGCCAATTGTCGGCCACCAGTAGCAACCTGCCCGACTCGTCGCGTACCGCGACATTGTGAGTCATCGGGGGAAGACCGCTGCGTGCGTACAACTTCTGCGCGTGTGCTTCGGCAACGGAGTGCGCGCCGGCGGCCAGTTCGCGAAGTACTCGACGAGGCATCGCGGTTCCACGCGTGGTGCCGGCGTCCAGTTCCTTCATGATCGCCTCGATCGTTGCGGCACCCCGCTGAACGACACTGGCAACGAGCGCCATGCACTGCTCGGCGTTCTTCATGCGGCGAATTGCGTCGCACAAACACCGAACAACCGGCGCGACGGGAAGACCCGACTTACTTTCCGCCGTTGGCATCCGCCACGTACGTTCCACCGCGGCGAAGCTCACGGACCTGCGGTGCTGCGCCTCGGGAATGAGCACGAACGTCTCCTCGAACGAGCCGGATGTACCGAGACCATGCAACGCCAGCCCGGCCCGACCACTGATGACGCCATCACGACCGCAGTAGATGGACGCGGCAACCGCCCGCTCCAAGGGCGTCAGCGAACGGTTCTTCAAGAACACCAGGCCAGGTAGCGCCCGTGACCAGATACCGTCCGGCAGCGTGCGCCGAACAATCGTCTTCGACGCGACGCCGAGTTCGAGAAGATGAGCAGTCCGCACCAGCCCGCGATCCGATGCGGCCGCAATTACCCTCGCATCGACCCGTGCGCCGCCCCTCTTCATACAGACGATCCTGCACGCTCGGCCGGACACCGATCGCACCCGACGTCGCACTATCAACAGCCCTGTGGATAACCGAATACCTGTGGACAAACGCATACAGGAGGGGTCGCCCACACTCTGACTCGAGCACGGCCAGGCGCGCTCTCGTGACCGGCCGCGAGTCCACTCGATGTGCCATTGACTGCCGGAAAGGCCACCAAATGTCACATTGAGTGGACGGCGGGGCGGCAACAGGCAAACCACCCACCTCAGCGGGGATACCGTCTATCTTGCAACTCGTGCGTTCTTATTTCGGGAGTGAGACATGACGGCGACAGCAGTTCCCTCGGATCGGTCGGGTACCACGGCACCACGGTCGTTTTCGCCGCCGCAGCGCGGTCGGTTGAGTGAGGTTCCGCATATCGCGGGGCTGGTGCTCGGTGTGTTCGCGGCGGCGTTGTTTCTGTGGAGTCTGTCGCCCACTTTGCGGTATCTGGTTCATGCGCCGCGGGAGTATGTCGACACGTATTACTTCGATGCTCCGGATACGAGTTTGTCGTGGGCTCTCGTTGTCGGGTTGTTGGCGGCGGCGTTGGCGAGTCGGAAGCGTATTGCGTGGTGGTTGCTGACGATCTATTTGGTGTTGTTGGCGATCACGAATGTCGCGGAGGGCATCGAGGACAAGAACGTCAGTTCGTGGATTGCGTTGGCGGTTCATGTCGTAGTGACAGGTCTGCTGATCGCGTCGCGCAAGGAGTTCTACACGCGGGTTCGGCGTGGTGCGGTGTGGAAGGCGCTCGGGGTGCTCGTGCTGGGAGCTGCCGTCGGGACGATTGTCGGGTGGGCGTTGGTGGCGTTGTTCCCGGGTTCGTTGCCGGAGGGTCAAACGTTCCTGTGGGCGTTCAACAGGGTGACGGCGTTGGCGACGGTGGACAACGAGCAGTTCGACGGTAGGCCGAACGGTTTCGTCAATACGGCGTTGGGACTGTTCGGAGCGCTGGCGTTGCTCGGTGCCGTGGTCACGTTGTTCCGGTCGCAACGGTCGAGCAATGCGTTGACCGGGCGTGACGAGTCGGCTCTGCGCGGCCTGCTCGACAAGTGGGGTGCCGACGATTCCCTCGGTTACTTCGCGACCCGCCGCGACAAGGGCGTCATCTTCGCCACCAGCGGCAAGGCGGCGGTGACGTATCGCGTCGAGGTCGGGGTGTGTCTGGCCAGTGGTGACCCGATCGGCAACCCCGAGGCGTGGCCACATGCGATATCCGAGTGGCTCGACCTGGCCGAGAAGTACGGCTGGACCCCAGCTGTCATGGGGGCCAGCGAGATCGGGGCCACGGCCTACAAGCGGGCCGGCCTGAGTGTTCTCGAACTCGGCGACGAAGCAATCCTGAAAACCAAAGATTTCAACCTCAATGGACGCGAGATGCGTCCCGTGCGTCAGGCCGTCAACCGGGCTCGTAAAGCGGGTGTCGTGGTCACCGTGCGTCGTCATCGCGATATTTCGGCCGAGGAGATGGACGAGATCATTGCGTGCGCGGATGCGTGGCGCGATACCGAGACCGAGCGTGGTTTCTCGATGGCGCTGGGCCGGTTGGGCGATCCGCTCGACGGCGATTGTCTTCTGGTGCAGGCGGTTCAGGGCGAGAAGATAGTCGGTGTTCTGTCGCTGGTGCCGTGGGGTCGTACCGGCGCGTCGCTGGACCTGATGCGCCGCGATCCGGCGTCGCCGAACGGTGTCATCGAGTTGATGGTGACCGAACTTGCCACCGGCGCAGATCATTTCGGTGTCAGCAAGATTTCGCTGAACTTCGCGGTGTTCCGTGCTGCATTCGAGGAGGGCAGTCGGATCGGGGCCGGTCCGGTCCTGCGAATCTGGCGCAGCGTATTGGTGTTCTTCTCGCGCTGGTGGCAGCTCGAGGCGCTGTATCGCTCGAATGTGAAGTACTTGCCGGAATGGGAGCCGCGCTACCTGTGCTTCGCCGACAATCGGGTGCTGCCGAAGGTCGGTGTCGCGTCGGCCATCGCCGAAGGCTTCTTGACTCTGCCGACTTTTCGGCGCGCCTCGAAGCACACCGGGTCCCACGTCGCGGTGCCCGCAGCGTTGGTCGACGCCGAGGACATTCATCCCGACGGCAGCGGACCCGAGACTCCTGCAGACGACACCGTGCCCGGCCGCAAACGTCCCGACCAGGTACGCGTGCGCATGGCCAAACTCGATCGTCTCGAAAGTGACGGCATCGAGGGCTATCCCTTCGCCTATCCCCCGACGCACACCGTCGGTGAAGCGGCGGCATCGCCCCAGGGCACGACCGTCCGAATCGCGGGTCGAATACTGCGCATTCGCGACTACGGCGGCGTGTCGTTCGCCGTCATCCGGGACTGGTCGGCCGATATTCAGGTGCTGTTCGACCGCGAACGCGTCGGCGACAGAATCGAGGAATTCGATGCCGACTTCGACCTGGGTGACCTCATCGAAGTCAGTGGCACCATCGGATACAGCAGGCGTGGTGAGCTGTCGCTGCTCGCCACCGAGTGGCGAATGAACGCCAAATGCCTGCACCCTCTGCCCGACAAGTACCGCGGTCTGACCGATCCGGAAGCGCGAGTACGGCAGCGGTACGTGGACCTGGCGATCAACCGCGATGCGCGCGCGCTGATGATCGCACGCTCGAATGTGGTGAAGTCGCTTCGTGATTCACTGAGCGACCGCGGCTACATGGAGGTCGAGACACCGATCCTGCAGCAGGTACACGGCGGTGCGAACGCTGCCCCGTTCGTCACCCACATCAACGCCTACAACCTGGATCTTTATCTGCGCATCGCGCCGGAGCTCTATCTCAAGCGGCTGTGCGTCGGCGGCATGGAAAAGGTCTTCGAGATCGGGCGAGTGTTCCGCAACGAGGGAGCGGACTTCAAGCACAATCCGGAGTTCACGATCCTCGAGGCGTACGAGGCACACAGTGACTACGAGCGCGCAATGGTGTTGTGCCGCGAACTGATTCAGCGTGCAGCCGTGGCAGCGCACGGCCGCGAAATCATTCTGCGTCCCGACGGCCCGGACGGCGAGATGATCGAGATCGACATCTCCGGAGAATGGCCCGTCAAGACACTGCACGGTGCCGTCGCCGAAAAATTGGGTGTTCCCGTCGAGCCGTCGACGCCCCTGGACGAGCTGCAGCGGCTGTGCGACGAGAACGCCATCCCCTACGAGAAGTCGTGGGACGCGGGTGCCGTCGCCCAGGGCATGTACGAGCACCTGGTGGAGGACTACACCGAATTCCCCACCTTCTACAAGGACTTCCCGACGTCGATGTCGCCGTTGACGAGACCGCATCGGAGCATCCCCGGCGTCGCCGAAAAGTGGGACCTGGTGGCGTGGGGGGTCGAACTGGGCACGGCCTACAGCGAGCTGACCGATCCCGTCGATCAACGTCGACGCCTCACCGAGCAGTCGTTGCTGGCTGCGGGTGGCGACGAAGAAGCGATGAGCTTGGACGAGGACTTCCTGCAGGCGCTCGAGCACGGGATGCCCCCGACCGGCGGCCTCGGCATGGGCGTCGACCGCGTCGTCATGCTCATCACCGGCGGCAGCATTCGCGAGACACTCGCGTTTCCGCTGGCCAAACCGCGTCAATGACGGTCCTCCCGAGGCGATCCTTCGCGCGAAAGTTGCAAAACGGGGCGAATGATGGAAACTGGAGACTCAAACAGACCTTGAGTCGGCTATGCATGGTGGGGACGAAAACATGGATCACGGGAACCGAACTGAGCGCGAGGCATTGTTTCCCGTGAAACATCCTCCCGGGCAGTACGTCGAAGTAGACGGGCAACGTCTGCATCTGTTCGTCCGGGGAACCGGCCCCACGATCGTTCTCTGCGGCGGCCTGGGCAGTAACTGGTTCGACTGGAACGACACCGTCGATATCTTGAGCGCCCGCCATCATGTCGTGGTTCTCGACCGCCCCGGCTTCGGACTCAGCGACCCTCTACCCGATGGCGCCACTCCCAACGTCCGCGGCGAGGCCGACAGGATCGTCGGCGTCCTCGACGCGCTCGGTGTCACCGAGCCGGCCGTCGTCGCGGGTCACTCGATTGCCGGCTTCTACGCAGAAGCAGTGGCCCGGCTGTACCCGTCGCGCATACGTGGTGTTCTTCTCCTGGACTCGAGCGCCGAGTCCGACCCCCGCCGCATCCTTCCGGCGGCTCTGCGAGTGCGCGCAGCGCATTCCCTGTCGACGCTACTGAGCCGCACGGGCCTTCAGCGGCTCGTCGGCCCGCGCGTCCGACCGATACTCAACCAGGCGACGCCGCCCGACGGGACACCGAAGGACGTCGTCGACTGGGTCGACGACATCTACCGCAGGCCTACCTATCTCACGGCTGCACTCGTCGAAGATGTCGTCTACCCGGACCTCGCGGCCGAATTGAACCGACTTCGGAAGCGATTGCCACTCGTTGTTCCCGTTATCGTCGCGGCCGCCCACACCGGACGCCCGTCCCCGTGGGGACGCAGATGGATCAAGACCCAGCGCAAGCTGGCCACATACTTGCGAGCGGATTTCACCGTCGTCATACCCGCCCATCACCACGCCATGATCGACAAACCCGCCGAGGTCGCGGCGCTCATCACCGAACTGGTGTGAACCTTTCCCGTCGACGCACGTAACGTGTGTCGACGAGCCCGTAGCCCAAGACCCGAGCCGAAGCTCGGCGATGGCGCGGTAGCACGAGAGGAAATTGAAGATGGGTGCGATCAGCACAACGCAAGGTCGACAGTCGAAGATGCTCGGTCTGGGCGTTCACCGCCCCGAACGAATAGTCACCAACGATGAGATCTGCGAGTTCATCGACTCCAGTGACGAGTGGATTCAGACGCGATCGGGCATCAAGAACCGCCGATTCGCCGACCCCGAAGAAAACGTCGTCCAGATGTCGATCTCGGCAGGCCGAAAAGCACTCGAAGCCAGCGGCATCTCTGCCGAGCAGGTCGACACCGTCATCGTCGCGACCTCCACACACCTCGAACTGACACCCCAAGCAGCCGCCAAGGTTGCCCACGGACTCGGCACCAAAGGACCGGCCGCGTTCGACATCTGCGCCGGATGCGCAGGCTTCTGCTACGCACTCGCCGTCGCATCGGACCTGGTCAAGGCCGGAACCTCGCAGTACGTCCTCGTCATCGGAGCCGAGCAGCTCAGCGTCACCACCGACCCGTACGACCGCACCACCCGCTTCATCTTCGCCGACGGTGCCGGAGCCGTCGTCGTCGGACAGAGCGACGAAACCGAAATCGGACCCGCCGTATGGGGATCCGACGGCTCGCAGTCCGACGCCATCGTGCAGACCACGGACTGGTACGAATACATCACGACAGCCAACATGGAACGACCCTGGATCAGGATGAACGGAATCTCAGTCTTCCGCTGGGCTGCATTCGAGATGGGCAAGGCCGCGCAGAAGGTACTCGACGTCGCCGGCATCAAAACCGACGAACTGCACGCCTTCATCCCTCACCAGGCCAACAGCCGCATCACCGATCTGCTGGCGAAGAGCCTCAACCTGGACGAGGGCACCGCCGTCGCCAACGACATCGCCGAAACCGGCAACACCTCCGCGGCGTCCATCCCCCTGGCAATGGAAGAACTACTGCGCACCGGAAAAGCCAAAGCAGGCGACACAGCGCTGCTCCTCGCCTTCGGTGCAGGACTGTCCTACGCCGGACAGGTCGTCAAACTCCCGAAGCTGTAATCACTCCACCCGTCCGCAGCCCACACCCACCCGCAGTCCACCTATCCGCAGTCCACTCGATGTGACATTCAGTGGCCTTTTCGGCAGTCAATGTCACGTTGAGTGGACTCGGGCCGGGCGGGGGGTGAGCGTGGGCCGAGGGTCTGGCCGAGTCAGCTTTCGGGTCGTAGGGTTGGTTCATGCCCAAGCCTCCGTTGCCCGTTGATGCTGTCGAGTTGCTGAAGAAGGCGAATCCCGCTGTCATGGCGGTGGTTCGTGCCGATGGAACTCCGATCACCGCGCCCACGTGGTATTTGTGGGAGGACGGGAAGATCGTGCTCAATTTCGATGCTTCACGTAAGCGGCTGGAGCACATTCGGGCGAATCCCAAGGTCTCGATTTCGGTGATGGACGAGGCCAGTTGGTATACGCATGTGACGGTGCACGGTTCGATCGAATTGCAGGACGACCCGGATCTGGTGGATATCGATCGCATCGCGACGCATTACACCGGCGAGCGGTATCCGGTTCGCGATCAGCCGCGCGTGACCGGTTACGTGACCGTCGACGCGTATGTGGGCTGGGGCAAGGTCGGTTCGTAGACGTCGCGTTGCCGCTTGCGACGGCCCAATTCAGGTGCAAGACTCCCGCAATGGTCAATCCGCAGGGTGAAGGTAGCGACGCGTTCGAGAAGGACGAGCCGTACGGGGGTCAGCAGTACCCGCCGTATCAGGACCCGAACACGAGCTACCAGAACCCGCAGCACGGACAACCTCAGTACCAAAATCCTCAATACCCGAACCCTCAGTACGGACAACCCCAGTACGGACAACCCCAGTACGGACAGCCGCAATACGGTCAGGCCCCGTATGTCGGAGCGGGTTTTCGGCCGGCACCCGCCACGAACACGTTGGCGATCGTGTCGCTCGTGTTGGCGGTGTTGGGTCTGACGTTCATCCCGCTGATCGCGTCGGTGTGTGCGGTGGTGTGTGGCCACGTTGCGAAGGGCCAGATCAAGCGCACCGGCGAGGGCGGGTCAGGATTCGCGACGGCAGGTCTGATCGTCGGCTACGTGTCGGTCGCCCTGTTCGTCCTCGTCGTGGCTGCTATTTTCATCTTCGCGATAGCAGCCTCGAATTCATCCACGTATTGAGTTCGGTTGCTGCGCCAGTCGGCCGTTCATCGCTGCGGCCCACAGGCCGGCGATGACTGCCAACGCAATGACGAACAGCGCCAAGGCGTTCCATCCGAGTGACTGAAAGACCACTCCGCCGTGCCAGCCGACGACGGACGATCCTCCGTAATAGAACAGGTTGTACAGCGATGTCGCCTGCGCCCGTCCGTGGACGGCTCGCTGGCCGGTCCATCCCGACGCGATGGCGTGGGCGGCGAAGAATCCCATCGTGAAGATCACCAGCCCGGTGAGGATCACGGCCAGGTTCGACGCCATCGTCAGTGCGACTCCGACGATCATGGTGGCGGTCGATCCGGCGAGGACGATCGACCGGCCGTGCTTCGTCGCCAACTTCCCCGCCACTCGCGAGGACACCGTGCCACTGAGGTAGGCCACGAAGATCAGGCTGATCAGAGACTGTGGAAGTCCGAAAGGTGCTGCCTCGAGCCGGAATCCGAGGAAGTTGTAGACCGCGACGAATCCTCCCATCAGCAGGAACCCCTGGCCGTACAGCGCCAGCATCCCCGGCTCTCGAAGATTCACCCACAACCGACCGGGTAGGTCACCGATCTTGCTGTGCACGAGGGTGGTTCGCGGCCGCGGTGCCAACCACACGAACAGTCCCGCTGCCAACGCCGCGATGACCGACACGGTCAGGGTTCCGATTCGCCAGTTGGTCTGTTCTGCAACGGGTCCTGAAACTATTCGCCCCAGCAGCCCACCGAGCGTCGTACCGGACACGTAGGTTGCCGCCGCCAACGCGGTGTGATTGCGGTGCACCTCCTCGCTGAGATAGGCGATCGCGATGGCCGGAAGTCCCCCCAGCGCAGCACCTTCGAAGAATCGCAGGACCAGCAGCACCTCGAGCGAAGGCGACAGAGGCACCAGCAAACCCAGTGTCGTCGCGACGAGTATCGAGGCGGTCATCGCTCGAACGCGTCCGATTCGGTCGGCCGCGACCGACCACGGAATGACCGACACCGCGACGCCGACGGTCGCCAGGCCGACGGCGAGCGAGGACTGCGACGGGGTGATGTCGAGACTGGACGCGATCAGCGGCAGAATCCCCTGTACCGAGTAGAGCTGCGCGAACGTCGCCACTCCGGCGAACAGCAGCGCCAACACGAGACGCCGGTACTCGGTCGATCCCTTGGGATGCCCCTCCCACTCCAGGACCTCGGGCTGCGTCGTAGTCATGTCAAAGACGTTAGAAGCGCTCACGGTATACGTCCAATGCATGAGAGACCGACGATCGATACGTCAGCGATATGCTTCACCCATGCGCCGCGAGACCACCGAGCTGCTACCACTTCTGCCGACCCTGGTCGCGGTGGCGGACACCGAGCACATCACTGACGCCGCCCACGTCCTGGGAGTCCCGCAACCCACCGTCAGTCGGCAGGTCGCCCGCGCGTCGGCGATCCTCGGCGTCGACATCGTGGAACGACGGGGCCGCGGCATCGTGCTGACCAGTACCGGCCGCGTCCTCATCCCGTATCTTCAACGAGCCCTGAGCGACATCGACGCCGGTATCGACGCCATGACCGAGCACGACGCCCGAGCGCGTGGCCGAATAGCCGTCGCGTTCCAGAACACACTCGGTGAGGACGTCGTGCCCGCACTGATCCGGCACTTTCGCGTCGACCATCCCGCGGTGACGTTCGATCTGGACCAAGGCGCACGTGCGCGCTGCCTGGACCGGCTCGCAGACCGCACGTCCGACCTGGCGTTCGTGTCTTTGAGCGCCGAACACACCGACACGAATTCCTTCCAGCTGTACGACGAGCGGCTGATGCTGGTCGTCCCCGAACATCACCGTCTCGCGTCGCGAAAGACGGTCGATCTCGCCGATACCGCCGACGAGAACTACATCGCCATGGGCCACGGATACGGAATGCGCTCGATCTGTGACGAGCTGTGGGCCGATGCCGGATTCAGCCCGCGCATCGCGTTCGAGGGACAGGACACCCATACAGTGCGCGGACTCGTCGGCGCCGGCCTCGGCATCGCCATCCTGCCGCGGATCCGTGCACACGGCGCCGAGGGTGGAACGGTCGACGTGGGACTTACCCAACCGACTGCGCGCAGGCGAATCGGCATGGTGTGGGAGCCGGGGACGGACATGCCCCGCCAGGTGGCGGCCTTCCGCTCGATGGTGCAACGCAGTGGACGCACACTCGTGATTAGGTGAGTCGATGCAACTGGTTCTGGTACGGCACGCCCTTCCGCGACGATCGGAGTCCTCGGCCGATCCCGATCTCGACGAACTGGGCGTCGAGCAATCCCGCCGAGTGCCGGATGCGCTGGCACGCTTCACGGTGTCCCGAGTCGTGTCGAGTTCGCAGCAACGCGCGATCCGGACCGCGCAGCCACTCGCCGAACGGCTCGGTCTCGAGATCACGACCGACGACCGTCTGACCGAGTACGACCGGGACTTCGGCGGCTACGTCCCGATCGAGGCCGCGAAGACCGAATTTCGCGACGCCTACGACCGCATCAAGGCCGGTCACCTACCCGAGCAGGTCGACGAGCAGGCCTTCCGCCGGCGAGTTCTCGACGGAGTGGACGATATCGTCTCGGCCGCCGCGCACTCCGATACCGTCGTCCTCTTCGCTCACGGCGGCGTCGTCAACATGCTGTTGCAAGACATTCTCCAGACCCCGAAAGTGCTCGGATTTCCCATCGACTACTGCTCGGTGACGCGTGTGCTCTTCTCCCGCAGCGGTGCCCGATCGGTCTCGTCGGTCAACGAGACCGCCCATGTGTGGGACCTGTTGCCGCGCAACCGACAATCCACAGAGACCTCTTAAAGTCCCTGGTAGAGGTGCAGAACGGCCGCTGTGGATCGCTCCGAGTGGTCGGTGCGGCCGGCGGTGGCAGTTAGCCTCGAAGTCATCATGGGTGAAATGCGTATCTTCCGACGTCCTGCCGTTGCTCTCGTCGCACTGGCGTTCCCTCTGGTGGCTGTGGGTGCGTTCGCACTCGGCACCGGCTACGACCTGGGCGGAGAATCGACCACGACGACCGCCGTTGTCGCAGACACTCAGCAGGCCCCGGCCGAGGCACAGCAGACGGCCGATCCCCTGTCCAAGGCCAGGAGCAGCCTCAACAGCGCCTCGCTCCCGATCACCTTTCTCTCCAGCGGCATCGGTCAGCTGACCGAAGGCGGAACGCAGCTCAACGACGGCGTCGGCCAGCTCGCCGACGGCATCACCCAGGCTCACGACGGAACCATCCAGCTCGCCGACGGTTTCGGCCAGTACCGCGACGGCATCGGCCAGCTCGGTGACGGCGCATCGCAGATCAGCGGGGGTGTCGACCAGGTCGTCGACCAGCTCGCCGGATTCGGAGCTCTGCAGGCCGACTTCACGGCAAAGCTCGCCGCCACGGCAGACACGGTCGATCGCTTCCCGCATCCGGGGTCCGACGCGATTTCCGGCGAGATCCGCGGAGTGATCGACAACCTCAACACTCAGGCGTTCGGTCCCGATACGCTCGCTCAGCTGCAGACCCTCAAGGGTGGTGCTCAGCAGCTGTCGACCGAACTGAACGACCCCAACAGTCAGTTCCTCGGTGCCACCGCGCAGCTCGGCGACGCAACCGTGCAGTTGCGTGACGGACTCGGCCAGCTCGACGACGGCGGGCAGCAACTCAAAGCCGGCACCGATCAGCTCGTGACGTCGGTGAAACCCGTCGAGGGAATCGTCAACGGCATCGCCACCAATGTGCGCGACGCCTCCGCCGCCCTCCCGGCAAAAGCGGCGGCCACGACCGATGACGCCACCTCCGACCAGAACGTTGCAGCGACTGCGACGAGCACCGGCATCGGTGCCACCCCGTATCTGATCGCCGCCCTCGTGGCACTCGGAGCTCTCGGCTGCGTCAGCCTCGTGCGGGTCCTGGGCAGGGACACCAAGCCGCGGTGGCTCGCCGTCGGAGCGGCCGTCGCCGCAGTGGGTGTCAGCGCGGCCGTCGCATTCGCCTTCGCCACCGACGCCGCCCTCGGACCGGTGATCGGAGCCGGCGCGTTCCTCATCGTGTCGGCCGCGGCTTATCTCGCCACCGCAGGCGCAATTCAACGAGTGCTCGGTGCCGTCGTCGGGCAGATCGTCAACGTCGTCGCCCTCGTGGTGCAGGTCGTCGTCTGCGGATTCGCGTACGCATCGACGGCACCGATCTGGGGAGACGTCGCAGCCTTCATGCCGATGAGCTACACCGCCGCCGGTGCCCGCATCATCGCGTCGGGAGAGATGAGCGGGACCGGGTGGCTGGCGATCGGTGCCACGGTGGCGCTGCTTGCCGTCTCGGCACTCGTGTACGTCAGCGCGCGGGCCGGCTCAGCCGATGGGCCGGAGCGGATGGATGGCGGGCGGGGCCGCGAGATGGGCACCGAATTCGCTTAGCGCCTGCTGCAGGTGCGGGGTCTGCATGTGGCCGTCGAGGTCCTCCTGCGACTTCCATACCTCGATGGTGATGAAGGTGCCCGGCTCGACCGCCGACTCGAACAACTTGTAGGAGACGTTGCCGCTCTCCTTGCGTGACTCGGCGACCAGAGCGACGAGCCCGTCGCGCACGGTGTCGATTGCGTCCGGCTTGGCGGTGATCGTCGCGACTACCTCGAGATCGTTGATCATGCGGAATCGGTTCCTTCGTTCGGCGAGACACACTCTTCCTCACCGAACGTACTCCCGACCCACCTAAGGTGAGGTGTCCACGCGGGAAGGGAAGAAGCAGTGAATCAGACGGCAACCGAGGATCGCGCCACGAAGAAGGAATGGCTCGGCCTCGCGGTACTGGTGGTGCCGATCCTCGTGGTCTCCATGGACATGTCGGTGCTGTATCTCGCGCTGCCCTTCATGACCGCCGATCTCGAACCCACCAGCAACCAGACCCTGTGGATCCTCGACATCTACGGATTTCTGCTGGCCGGTCTGCTGATCACCATGGGCTCACTCGGCGACCGTATCGGACGCCGGACCCTGCTGATGGTCGGCGCGGTGGTCTTCGGCGCGGCATCGCTTGCCGCGACGTTCTCCACCTCCCCCGAGATGCTGCTCGTCGCACGTGCACTGCTGGGAGTCGGCGGAGCCACCATTGCGCCGAGCACACTGTCGTTGATCCGCAACATGTTTCACAACCCTGCACAGCGCAAGGAAGCGATCGGCCTGTGGACAGCCGGTTTCGCAGGCGGCGCAGCAGTGGGCCCGGTTGTCGGAGGCGTTCTGCTGGAACACTTCTGGTGGGGTTCGGTCTTCCTGATCAACATCCCCATCATGGTCGTGCTCTTCGTTGCGGCCCCGCTACTGGTCCCCGAGTTCAAGGACAGCGACCCCGGAAAGTTCGACCCGATCAGCGTGATCCTCGCGATCTCGTCGATGCTCTCGATCGTGTTCGCCATCAAGCACGGGGCCCAGGACGGTATCGACGCCACGACGATCACCACCACGATCCTCGGCCTGGCACTCGGCTTCGTGTTCGTCATCCGGCAACGCAAGGCATCGAACCCGCTCATCGACGTGACGCTCTTCGCCGAACGTGCTTTCAGCGCTGCAGTCGTCGTGCAATTTCTGGTCATCTTCTCCATGACCGGCTTCAGCCTGTTCGCCTCCCAGTACCTGCAGCTGGTTCTCGGACTCGGACCACTCCGCGCCGGACTGTGGTTGCTGATTCCCGCTGCCGCAGCGGCGGCCGGTGCCGTCACCGCACCGACGATGAGCAAGGTGATCCCCACCGGCACCATCATTTCGGCGGGCCTGCTGTCCATCGTCTTCGGTTGCGTCGCACTGATATTCGTGCTATCCGACTCCGGCCTGCCGCTGCTGCTGACCGGAATGGCCCTGGTCACGTTCGGGATCGGAGCAGCATCGACTCTGAACTCCGACATCGTGCTGACCGCTGCGGCCCCCGAAAAGGCCGGGGCTGCATCGGCATTGTCGGAAACCGGGGCCGAGCTCGGCGGTGCCGTCGGCATCGCGATTCTCGGCACCATCGGCAGCACCGTCTATCGACACCGCATGGAGGACGCCATCCCGGCGGGCACATCGGCCGAGATCGCCGATCCGGCCCGCGAAACCATCGGCGGCGCAATAGCCGTGGCCGACTATCTGCCGGAGCCGTTCGCATCGCAGTTGACCGACGTCGCGCACTCGTCCTTCATCGACGGCTTCAACCTCGCCGCCGGTACGAGCGCCGTGCTGATGTTCGTCAGTGCCGTCGTCGTGTTCCTGTTGCTCCGTCGGGTTCCTGCTAGTACGTCGTAGTCAGACCGCGTCGGCGAGGTAACGCGCCAACCACCGCGTCGCCGACACTCCGTCTCCGACGTCGTAGGTCTGATATTCCTGGTGGATGCCCGAGCGGTAGAAGGCCTCGATCTCCCGCTGACGCTGGGCGTTGGCCTGGTCCGACAGCTGCCCCTGCAGTACGGGTAATCCACCGGACGCAGCGAGGTCGGCGATCAACGATTGTGCTTCCTGGGTGTACTGATCTGCGACGTCGGGCGCGGGGTTGGACGACACGGCGAGGAAGCCCGCGAGCCGCGCCACGTAGTCGTCCTTGGGTGTCGAGCAATACAGATCGCCGACGGCGCAGAACGTGCGCACCACCGGACTGACGTAGCCGAATCCACCGACCCTGGGTCCACCGACGCCGGTACCCACCACAGGGGGACCGACCAGGGCGTCGGTGTCCGATCGCTTCGGGTCGGAGACGAGCCCGACCGCCACCACCTTGTCGGCCGGAACCACCCCGAGACCGGTTCCGATGGACGCGGCGAGATCACCGGCCGCGTCCGCTCCCTGGCTGTAGCCGATGATGCCCAATTTCGTTGCGCCGCAGCGATCCGCCATCGCCTTCAGCATGCCGCCTGCGTTGGTGACGGCAGCAGCACGGGACTGCCCGTACACCTCGCCCTCCCACGGGAACGCGGTGGCGGGATACGAGACGTACTCGGTGCGGATGTCGCCACCGAGACGATCGGTGACGTCGGTCAGCATCCCCGGCTTCGGGGCAGCACCGGAGCTGGTCTCCCACGTTCCCGGAATCGCGACGACGTACATCGAGGGACAACCGCCGGGATCGGCGACGGCGGGCGATGCCCCGACGACCAGACCGGACGCAACAGCTGCAGCGACGCCGACACCGGCGCAGAATTTCTTGACACTCATGGGGGAGGGGGCCTCACTGGGTGATCGAACGCTTCTTGTGTTCGATCACCACAATGACAGCGGCCTGTGACCATCCGATGCCCACATGGTTAACGGACGTAACCGTGCGTCACACGGTTCGCCGCCACCCGTCGGGATCAATCGCCGCCCGTCGGGATCGGTAGCCCCCCTCGGGATCGGTCGCCCCCGTCGGGATCAATGCGGCTTTCAGTCGCTCAGAGTGCAACAAAGGGACATTGATCCCGACGGGACGGGCGAAAAACTACCTACCGCTGGGGCGCCTGGGTGGGCACGATCGGCGACGGCAGTGCCGTTGCTCCCTGCAGGAAGGTGTCGACGGCGGCCGCGCAGGAGCGGCCCTCGGCGATGGCCCACACGATGAGCGACTGACCGCGGCCCATGTCTCCGGCGACGAAGACGCCGGGCACGTTGGTGACCCACTCGTTGGTGCGCTCGACGTTTCCGCGCTGGTTGAAGTCGACGCCCAGGTCGGTCAGCAGACCGCCCTTGTCGGGTCCGACGAAGCCCATGGCGAGGAGCACGAGATCGGCTTCGAGCGTGAACTCGCTGCCTTCGATCTTCTCGAACTTGCCGGCCTTGAATTCGACCTCGCAGGCTTCGAGTGCGGTGACCTTGCCGTTCTCACCGACGAAACGCTCGGTGTTGACGGAGAAGACGCGCTCGCCGCCTTCCTCGTGTGCGGACGCGACGCGGTACATCAGCGGGTACGTCGGCCACGGGGTGGAGGTGGCACGCTCCTCGGGCGGACGCGCCATGATCTCGAACTGGTGGACGCTTTCGGCGCCCTGACGGTGCGAGGTGCCCAGGCAGTCGGCTCCGGTATCGCCGCCGCCGATGATGACGACCTTCTTGCCCTCGGCACTGACAGGCGGCTGCTCGAAGTCGCCCTGCTGGACGCGGTTGGCGTGCGGCAGGAACTCCATGGCCTGGTAGATGCCGTCGAGCTCGCGGCCCTCGATGGGCAGGTCGCGCCAGGCGGTGGCACCGCCGGAGAGGACGACGGCGTCGAACTGCTCACGCAGTTCATCGGCCGAGATGTCCACGCCCACATCGACGCCCGTGCGGAAGACGGTGCCCTCGGCCTCCATCTGCGCGAGCCGACGATCGATGTGGCGCTTCTCCATCTTGAACTCGGGAATGCCGTAGCGCAGCAATCCGCCGATGCGATCGGCACGCTCGAACACCGTGACGGTGTGGCCGGCGCGGGTGAGCTGCTGCGCTGCAGCAAGTCCGGCGGGTCCGGAGCCGACAACGGCGACGGTCTTGCCGGTCAGGTGCGTCGGGTAGACCGGCGTGACCCAGCCTTCCTCGAAGGCCTTGTCGATGATCTCGACCTCGACCTGCTTGATGGTCACCGGATCCTGGTTGATACCCAGGACACACGCCGCCTCGCACGGAGCGGGGCACAACCGTCCGGTGAATTCCGGAAAGTTGTTGGTGGCGTGCAGGCGATCGATGCTGTCGCGCCAGCGATCCTTGAACACCAGGTCGTTCCACTCGGGAATCAGGTTCCCGAGGGGACAACCGTTGTGGCAGAACGGAATGCCACAGTCCATGCATCGGCTGGCCTGGGTGCGCAGAGTGTCCTTCGAGAAGTCCTCGTAGACCTCTTTCCAGTCCATCAGGCGCAGATCGACGGGCCGCCGCTTGGGTACCTCGCGAACCGTGTTCTTCAAAAATCCCTGTGGGTCACCCACGAGCTGCCTCCATGATCGCTTCGTCCACGTCCGCGCCGTTCTTCTCGGCTTCGGAGATGGCCAGCAGTACCTTCTTGTAGTCGCGAGGCATGACCTTCACGAAATGGTTCACCTGCTGTGACCAATCCGCGAGGATCCGCTCGGCCACCTCGGAGCCGGTCTGCTCCTGGTGACGAGTGACGATGTCCTTCAACCAGGTGAATTCGTCGCCCTCGAGCTCGTCGATGTCGACCAGCTCGGTGTTGAGGTTGGCCTCGAACGTCTTGTTCGGATCGAAGATGAACGCGACGCCGCCGGACATGCCGGCACCGAAGTTTCGTCCCGTCGTGCCGAGGATGACGACCTTGCCGCCGGTCATGTACTCGCAGCCGTGATCGCCGACGCCTTCGACGACAGCAACGGCTCCGGAGTTACGAACCGCGAACCGCTCGCCGACGACGCCGCGGATCAGGGCTTCACCGCTGGTGGCACCGAACAGGAACACGTTGCCGCCGATGATGTTGTCCTCGGCCACGAATCCCTTCGGAGCGTTCAGCGACGGTCGCAGCACGAGATGTCCACCGGACAGGCCCTTGCCGACGAAGTCGTTGGCATCTCCGTTGAGGCGCAACGTCATACCGGAGGGCACGAACGCACCGAAACTGTTGCCGGCCGAGCCGGTGAACGTGATCTCGATGGTGTCGTCCGGGAGGCCGACGCCGCCGTAGGCCTTGGTCACCTCGTGTCCGAGCATCGTGCCGACGGTGCGGTTGACGTTGGTGATCTTGGACTCGAACGCGACCTTCTCGCCCTTGTCCAACGCGTTGCGGCTGGCCGAGATGAGCTGCTGATCGAGGGCCTTGTCGAGACCGTGATCCTGAACGCCTGTGTTGTACAGGTTCTGGTTCATGAACGCCGATTCGACCTCTTCGAGGATCGGCGACAGATCGAGCTTCGACGCCTTCCAGTGCTCCTTGGCCGCGGTCGTGTCGAGCAGACCGACCTGGCCGACGGCCTCGTCGAGGGTACGGAAGCCGAGCTCGGCCATGAGCTCGCGCACCTCTTCGGCGATGAACATGAAGAAGTTCTCGACGAACTCGGGCTTGCCAGCAAAACGCTTGCGCAGCAACGGGTTCTGTGTCGCAACGCCGACGGGGCAGGTATCGAGGTGGCAGACGCGCATCATGATGCAGCCCGACACGACGAGCGGAGCGGTGGCGAAACCGAACTCCTCGCCGCCGAGCAGAGCAGCGACCATGACGTCGCGGCCGGTCTTGAGCTGGCCGTCCACCTGCACGACGATGCGATCGCGAAGACCGTTGAGCAGCAACGTCTGCTGGGTCTCGGCCAAGCCGAGCTCCCACGGTCCACCTGCGTGCTTGACCGACGTCAGCGGCGTCGCGCCGGTGCCGCCGTCATGGCCCGAGATGAGCACCACGTCCGCGTGCGCCTTGGACACACCCGCCGCGACGGTGCCGACTCCGACCTCGGAGACCAGCTTGACGTGAATACGAGCCGACGGGTTCGCGTTCTTCAGGTCGTGGATCAGCTGCGCCAGATCCTCGATCGAGTAGATGTCGTGGTGCGGCGGCGGCGAGATCAGACCGACACCCGGCGTCGAGTGCCGAACCTCGGCGACCCACGGGTACACCTTGTGAGCCGGAAGCTGGCCGCCCTCACCGGGCTTGGCTCCCTGCGCCATCTTGATCTGGATGTCGGTGCAGTTCGTCAGGTAGTGCGAGGTGACGCCGAAACGTCCAGACGCGACCTGCTTGATGGCACTGCGTCGCCAATCGCCGTTCTCGTCCGGCTCGAAGCGCGAGACGTCCTCGCCGCCCTCACCGGAGTTCGAGCGTCCACCGAGACGGTTCATTGCGATGGCAAGGGTCTCGTGTGCCTCGGCCGAGATGGAGCCGTAGCTCATCGCACCCGTGGAGAAACGCTTGACGATCTCGCTGGCCGGCTCGACCTCGTCGATCGAAATCGCCTGTCGCTCTTCGGTCTTGAAGCGGAACAGACCGCGCAGCGACGCGAGCCGCTCGGACTGGTCGTCGACCATCTTCGTGTATTCCTTGAAGATGTCGTACTGACCGGTGCGGGTGGAGTGCTGCAGCTTGAAGACGGTGTCGGGGTTGAAGAGGTGGTACTCCCCTTCCCGACGCCACTGGTACTCGCCGCCCGTCTCGAGCTCACGGTGTGCGCGTTCCTGACGGTTGTCGAGGTACGCGACGCCATGTCGCGCTGCGACGTCGTCGGCGACCTGATCGAGATCGATACCGCCGAGATGGCTGTTGAGCCCGGTGAAGTACTCGTCGACCAGTTCCTGCGACAGGCCGATGACCTGGAACAGCTGGGCTCCGGTGTACGACGCGAGAGTCGAGATGCCCATCTTGGACATCACCTTCAGCACGCCCTTGCCTGCGGCCTTGATGTAGTTGCCGACGGCCTTGTCGAAGTCGATGCCGGTGAGGGCACCGCGCTCGATCATGTCCTCGATCGACTCGAAGGCCATGTACGGATTGACCGCTGCCGCACCGAATCCGATGAGCAGAGCCATGTGGTGGACCTCGCGGGCGTCACCGGCTTCGATGATCAGACCGACCTTGGTGCGGGTCTTCTCACGAACGAGATGGTGGTGCACTGCCGAGGTGAGGAGCAGGGACGGAATCGGAGCGAGCTTCTCACTGGACTCTCGGTCGGAGAGCACGATGATCCGCGCCCCGCCCGAAATGGCAGCGGAAACCTGAGCGCGGATGGCCTCCAACGCCTTTCGGAGACCTTCACCACCCTCGGCAACCGGGTACAGGCCACGCACGACCACCGAGCGCAGCTCTTCCTGCGTGCCCTCGTCGTTGATGTGGACGAGCTTGGCGAGGTCGTCGTTGTGCAGGATCGGCTGGGGTAGCACGATCTGCTTGCAGCCGTCGGCACCCGGGTTGAGCAGATCACCCTCGGGACCGATGGTGCCGCCGAGGCTGGTGACGATCTCTTCACGGATCGCGTCGAGCGGCGGGTTGGTGACCTGGGCGAACAGCTGCGAGAAGTAGTCGAACAACATCCGCGGACGTGCCGACAGCACGGCGATCGGGGTATCGGTACCCATCGAACCGATGGCCTCGGCACCGGACTTCGCCATCGGCGAGACCAGCACGTTCAGTTCCTCGGTGGTGTATCCGAAGATCTGCTGGCGGATCAGCACGCGATCGTGCGGCATGTGCACGTGCGGCCGCTCGGGCAGATCGTCGATCGACGTCAGGCCCTCGTCGAGCCACTGCTGGTACGGGTGCTCGGCGGCGAGTTCGTCCTTGATCTCGTCGTCGGAGACGATGCGGCCCTGTGCGGTGTCCACCAGGAACATCCGGCCCGGCTGCAGACGCACCTTGCGGACGACCTTGGACGGGTCGATGTCCAGCACGCCGACCTCGGAAGCCATGACGACCAAGCCGTCGTCGGTGACCCACAGGCGGCTGGGGCGAAGACCGTTGCGGTCCAGAACTGCGCCGATGACGGTCCCGTCGGTGAAGCACACCGAGGCCGGTCCGTCCCAGGGCTCCATAAGCGAGGAGTGGTACTTGTAGAACGCCCGGCGTGCGGGGTCCATGGACTCGTGCCGCTCCCAGGCCTCGGGAATCATCATCAGCACGGCATGCGGCAGGCTGCGGCCGCCGAGGTGCAGCAGTTCGAGCACCTCGTCGAAACGTGCTGTGTCACTGGCTCCGTGGGTGACGACGGGGAAGATCTTCTCGAGCGCTTCCGAGCCACCGAACACGTCGGAGGTGATGAGGGCCTCGCGGGCGCGCATCCAGTTCTCGTTGCCGGTCGCGGTGTTGATCTCACCGTTGTGTGCGACCCGGCGGAACGGGTGGGCCAACGGCCACGACGGGAACGTGTTGGTCGAGAAACGCGAATGCACAAGTCCCAGTGCACTTTCGACGCGCTCGTCCTGCAGGTCGAGGTAGAAGCCCTTGAGCTGGGGCGTGGTCAGCATGCCCTTGTAGACGAACGTCTGCGAGGACAGTGACGGGAAGTACACGGTCTCGCGACCGGGGCCGTCCTTGCCTGCGCCCTCTTCACCCAACTCGTGTTCGACGCGCTTGCGAATGACGAAGGCACGACGCTCGAGTTCGAGGTCGGTGATCGCCGCGTCGGGAGCGGAGAAGAACAACTGACGGAACGTCGGCATCGCGTCGCGCGCCAACGCGCCCAAGGAGGAGTCGTCGGTGGGGACCTCACGCCATCCGAGGACGGTCATGCCTTCGCTCTCGACGATGCGCTCGACACCCTCGCACGCGCGTGCGGCGTCGCTGCGGCCCTGCGGCAGGAATGCGACACCTGTTGCGTAGGCACCGGGTGCGGGGAGCTCGAAATCTACGACGGCGCGGAAGAACGCGTCCGGTACCTGGATCAGAATGCCCGCACCGTCGCCGGTGTTCGGTTCGGAGCCCGCGGCACCGCGGTGCTCGAGGTTGACCAGTGCGGTGATCGCCTTCTCGACGATGTCGCGACTGCGGCGACCGTGCATGTCCACCACGAATGCGACACCACAGGAGTCGTGTTCGTTGACGGGATCGTAGAGGCCTTGCGGGCCCGGAGTGTGCTTCATACCTAGCCTTCGGATAAGTCCAGCCTTGAAACTCGTCGGCGACGGTGTGGTGTAACCGGCTGCTCGAACGGCCTGCGGTGCGTCCTCGCCGTTGAAGCAGCACCTGTCGATCTTCCACGCTTTCCTCTGCACGGGCGGGTGGGCTCGTGGTAGAAAAGTGAAGGTCTCGACGGATCAGGCCGTGGTGAGGCCGATCCAATTACGAACGATAAGTCAGTACCAGGGTGCTCTCGCAAATAAGGTAAGCCTACTTCGGGCTCTCACCTGCGATTTTCCACCGAATCGACGGGGTCCGGAATCCGGCTCTGCATCGACACGTCGACATCGTTGTCGAACTACACGAATGTAAGGCATCACCCGCGCTCACGCGCCGGGGTTCGAAGAAACTACTGGCCGCAGCGATCGAGATCAGCTGCGGCCAGTGTGGTGGGCGGAGGGGGACTTGAACCCCCACGTCCCGAAGGACACTGGCACCTGAAGCCAGCGCGTCTGCCATTCCGCCACCCGCCCGGGTGACGGCGAGAACACTAACACGCACCCCGCCGTGCTCGAAAATCGCCGCCTCGAGCTGCCCTGAGCAACCGGCGGCACAGCGTTGCTGTCGGCCGCACCGTATATCATGCTTGCAGCGCGACTTCGTGATGACACGCGGCCGTCGCACCGTTGTAGGCAACAGGCACCACAGGGTGGAAGAACACAGTGAGAGGAGGGGTCACGATGGGCATCGTTCAGCGTTTCGAACGCAAGCTGCAGAGCGCTGTCGGCGACGTCTTCGCCCGCGTGTTCGGCGGCGGCGTCGTACCGGCCGAAGTCGAGGCGGCGCTGCAACAGGAGGCGTCCGATCTCGTTCGCCCCTTGGACGGCGGTCATTACCTGGCACCCAACAACTACGTGATCACGATCAACAGCTCGGATCACGAGGAACTTGCCGGTGATCGCGAGCTCACGGTCAAGGCTTTCTCGCGTCACCTGGACGATTACATCCGTGATCAGGGGTGGCAGACCTACGGTGACGTGGTGGTTCGCTTCGAACCGTCGCCCACCCTTCACACCGGACAGTTCCGGGCCAGTGGCTCGGTCGATCCCGATGTGGGACGATCGGCGATTGCTGCGCAGAACAGCTCTGTTCAGCAGAACGCGTCGGCACAGCCAGCCCGTCCCGTCCCTTCAGCCACGCAGCGACCGACTGCCCCACCGATGTCGATACCAGGAGCCGGCCACATGACGCAGAACCCAGGCTACGACCCGCAGCGCGACCCCGCGGACGGACATCGTCCGGATCCGCGCGCGCGCAACGGATACGCCGGTGGCCAGGATCCCCGCTACGCGGCGCGTGAGCAGAACGGATACGACGCGCAGGGTTATGCGCCCGCCGATCGAGATCAGCGCTACGACCAGCAGCCGTACAATGCCCAGGGCTACGAGAACCAGGGCTACGACGAGCAGCCGTACGCCCAGCACGGCCAGGCCTACAGCGCCGCCGGCGGCCAGGAGCAGGGATACGACCAGGCCTACGGAGCACCCAACGGTCAGGAGCAGGGTTACGACGCCCAGGGCTACGACCGAGCGGGCTACAACGCCCAGGGTTACGACGCGCAGGGCTACAACGCCCAGGGTTACGACGCGCAGGGCTACAACGGTGCCGGTTACGACTACAACGGTGGCGAGCAGGGCGGTGCTTACAGCGAGGCTCCCTATCAGGAGCAGGCGTACGGCGAGCCCGCCGGCCGCTATGCCGAGCCGCAGGGTGCCGGTTACCCACAGCAGGGCTACCAGCAGCCCGCCTACGACTACCCGCCCGCCCAAGCGCCCTACGGCCGCGGCTACCCCCAGGGTGCCGGTGATCGCGGGGACGGCTACGGCTACGACCAGCCGGCGTCCTACGCAGGTCAGTCCCAGGCGCTCGCCGCGACCCTTCAGCTCGAGGACGGCAGCGGCCGCTACTTCCAGCTCCGGGACGGACAGAACATCATCGGGCGCGGCCAGGACGCCCAGTTCCGCCTCCCCGACACCGGAGTGTCACGCCGACACATCGAGATTCGCTGGGACGGCCGAGTGGCCATGCTGTCGGATCTGGGATCCACCAACGGAACCACCGTCAACGGTGCACCCGTCCAGGATTGGCAACTGGCCGACGGCGACGTGATCCGCGCCGGTCACTCCGAGATTCTGGTCCGGATCGTCTGATCACCGGAGTGGCCCGGCCGACCGAGATGTTCGTCTCCTCGACTCGCAGGTTCGCCCACCCGTATGTCGTCCACACGAGCGACTGCACCCTATGATGCTGCGAGACAACCATGTCTGTCGCGCCGCCGCGTCGGATTGTGGGGGATGCAGGTCCGATCGCGAAGGAGGAGGTGAATCGTCGTGCAGGGATTGATTTTGCAACTGACCAGGGCAGGTTTTCTGCTTCTGTTGTGGTTCTTCGTCTGGGCCGTTCTTCGGACGCTGCGCAGTGACATCTATGCCGCAGCCGGTATGCGTGTGCCCGCCCGCTACTCCGGTGGCTCGAAGGTGCTCCCGTCGTTCAACAAGCAGAAGGTGGCGAAGTACCTCGTGGTGACCCAGGGCGGCCTCGCCGGCACGCGCATCTCGCTCGGCACTCAGCCGGTTCTGATCGGACGCGCAGACGATTCGACTCTCGTTCTGACAGACGACTATTCGTCCACCAGGCACGCTCGCCTCTCGCCTCGCGGCGGAGATTGGTACGTCGAAGACCTGGGCTCGACCAACGGCACCTACCTCGATCGAGCCAAGGTCACCACCGCTGTACGCGTTCCACTGGGAACTCCGGTTCGCGTCGGCAAGACCGTGATCGAGTTGCGCCCGTGACCCTTGTTCTCCGCTACGCCGCCCGCAGCGATCGCGGTCTCGTTCGCTCCAACAACGAGGACTCCGTCTACGCAGGTGCGCGACTGTTGGCTCTGGCCGACGGCATGGGCGGTCACGCCGCAGGCGAAGTGGCCTCGCAGTTGATGATCGCCGCGCTGGCGCACCTCGACGACGACGAACCGGGCGAGGATCTGCTCGGCAAACTCGAAGCCGCCACCCGCGAGGGCAACGCCTCCATCGCCGACCAGGTGGAAGACGAGCCCGAACTCGACGGCATGGGAACCACGCTGACCGCAATCCTGTTCGCGGGCAAGCGAATGGGTCTGGTGCACATCGGTGACTCGCGTGCCTACATGCTGCGCGCCGGCTCGCTCACTCAGATCACCCGCGACGATACGTTCGTCCAGTCACTGGTCGACGAAGGCCGCATCACCGCCGAACAGGCGCACACGCACCCGCAACGCTCACTGATCATGAGGGCGCTGACCGGTAACGAGATCGAGCCGACGCTCACCGTCCGCGAGGTCCGTGCCGGCGACCGCTACCTGTTGTGCTCCGACGGTTTGTCGGACGTCGTGAGCGACGAAACCATCGAGAACACCCTCGCCGAGGGCGAGACCGGGCCGTGCGCCGACCGCCTCATCGAACTAGCCCTGCGCAGCGGTGGCCCGGACAACGTCACCGTCGTCGTCGCCGACGTCATCGACCTCGACTACGGCCAGAGCCACCCGATTCTCGGCGGCGCAGCCAGCACCGAGGACGAAGAAGACGCTCCGCCGCCGAACACTGCAGCGGGCCGCGCCGCCGCCATGCGTCCCCCGCGCACGACGCCCAAGCGCGTGACCGCCCCTGTGGTGACACCGGAGAAGAAGTCGCACAAACTGCGGTGGTCGCTGATCGCGCTGACCCTGATCGTGTTGGCCGGAATCGGTGTCGTGGTTGCCAATTCGGTGATCAAGGGCAATTACTACGTCGGTGCCGACAACAGCAAGGTCACCGTGCTGCGCGGTCTCCCCGGTTCCGTTCTCGGGTACTCGTTGCAGAGCGTGGAATTGATCGGCTGCCTCGACGACAACGGTGGCGTCACATTGACTGCACCCGACGCCGCGCCGGCCGATTGCGTCCCGTTCGAGATCGACGACCTGTTGCCGGCCGCGCGCGAGCAGGTGACCGCAGGACTCCCGTCGGGCTCTCTCGACGACGCCCGCGGTCAGGTGCAACGGTTGGCCTCGGGAGACCTACTGGAGGTCTGCGAGACCGAGCCGGCAGTGACCACCACAGCCGCACCCGCCCCGACGACGCCGATCATCGCGCCCCCCGGAGTGCCGTTGCCTCCGCCCGCGCCGGAGCCCGTTCCGGAAGCTGCCCCGACCACTACCGCCGTGCCGACACCGACCGTCGCGCAGATCCCAGGCCAGAACTGCAGGACCGGTACTCGATGAGTTCCAATCCGTCCGCAGGAGGCTCCTTTCCGAGTCCTCCCGGTGGGTTCGCTCCCGCACCGATCCAGTCGAATCGTCGCAATGTCGAATTGCTGCTGCTCGGTGCCGCGGTCCTGATCACCACCATCTCGTTGATCCTCGTCGAAGCCAGCCAGGAACAGACGATCACCTGGGACCTGGCCAAGTACGCGCTGGCCTACCTCGCACTGGTGACGGTGGCGCACTTGGCCGTACGACGGTTCGCCCCCTATGCGGATCCGCTGCTGCTGCCGATCGTCGCGCTGCTCAACGGTCTCGGCCTGGTGCTGATCCATCGACTGGACCTGGCCGATCAGCAACAGGCGCAGTACCTCGGCAACCCCATTCCCTCGCCCGACGCCAACCAGCAGGTGCTGTGGACGACGCTGGCCATCGCCGGCTTCGTGGCACTGCTGGTGCTGCTGCGCGACTACCGCACCCTGGCTCGCTACGGGTACACCCTTGGCCTGGCCGGCTTGATCCTTCTCGCCATTCCCGCGCTGCTGCCGTCGGCGTTCTCCGAGGTCAACGGATCCAAGATCTGGATTCGGTTGCCCGGCTTCAGTTTGCAGCCCGGTGAATTCGCCAAGATTCTGCTGCTGATCTTCTTCGCGTCACTGCTGGTGTCCAAGCGCGAACTGTTCACCACGGCAGGCAAACACTGGCTCGGCATGGACTTCCCGCGCGCTCGCGATCTCGGGCCCATCATCGTCGTGTGGATCGTCTCGGTCGCGGTGCTCGTGTTCGAGAAGGACCTGGGCACGTCGCTGCTGATCTTCAGCACCGTTCTGGTGATGATCTACATCGCCACCGAACGTGTCGGCTGGATCATCATCGGCAGCGGTCTGCTGATGGTCGGATTCTTCTTCGCCTACCAGGCGTTCAGCCACGTGCGCGTGCGGACACTGACCTGGCTGGACCCGTTCGCGGACTACAACGACACCGGCTACCAGATTTCCCAGTCGCTGTTCGGTCTGGCCACCGGTGGGCTCGCCGGCACCGGCCTCGGCAGCGGTCGCCCGTCGCAGGTTCCGTTCCCCAAGACCGACTTCATCATCGCCACCGTCGGCGAGGAACTCGGCCTCATCGGTTTGGCCGCAGTGCTGATCCTGTATCTGCTGTTCGTCATTCGCGGAATGCGTACTGCGCTCGCCGTCCGAGACAGCTTCGGCAAGTTGCTCGCCGCCGGGCTCTCGTTCACCGTCGCCGTCCAGCTGTTCGTCGTCGTCGGCGGCGTCACCAAACTCATCCCGCTGACCGGTCTGACCACCCCGTACATGTCGTACGGAGGATCCTCGTTGCTGGCGAACTACCTGTTGGTGGCCTTGCTGATCAAGATCTCCGACGCAGCGCGTGAGCCTGCGACCCCCAAGAAGAAGCCCGCTGTGGCCGCCCCGATCGCCGAGGCGCCGACCGAAATGGTGAAGCGCGCATGAACACTCCCCTACGCCGCGTCTCCATCGCCATCATGGTGATGGTGGTCGCCCTGCTCGCCAACGCGACCTACGTTCAGGTCATCAAGGCCGACGACCTGCGCACCGACCCGCGGAACTCCCGCGTTCTGCTCGACGAGTACTCACGTCAGCGCGGTCAGATCTCGGCCGGTGGCCAGGTTCTCGCATCGTCGGTTGCCACCGACGATCGCTACAAGTACCTGCGCACGTACCCGCAGAATTCGATCTCCCCCGCGAGCCCGCAGGCCAACGCTCCGATCACCGGCTTCTATTCGATGCTGTACTCGAGCACCGGTCTCGAACGCGCCGAGGACCCGGTACTCAACGGATCCGACGACCGGTTGTTCGGCGGACGCCTGTTCGACCTCATCTCCGGCCGTGATCCCCGCGGCGGCAACGTCGTCACCACCATCGACCCGGTCGTCCAACAGGTGGCGTACGACCAGCTGACCGCCAAGGGATACACCGGCTCCGTCGTGGCCCTCGACCCCGCCACCGGCAACATTCTCGCCATGGCCAGCACACCGAGCTACGACCCCAACCTGCTGGCCAGCCACGACGGCAGCACCACGTCGACCGCCTGGGAGAACCTGAGCGACGATCCGGGCAAGCCGCTGGTGAACCGCGCGATCTCGCAGACCTACCCACCGGGATCGACGTTCAAGGTCATCACGACCGCCGCAGCGCTCCAGGCGGGTGCCACTCCGGACGATCAACTCACGGCCGCGTCGAACATCACCCTTCCGGGAACGTCGACGACGCTCGAGAACTACAACGGTTCGACGTGCGGAGGCGGTCAGACCGCCTCGCTACGTGAGGCATTCGCACGGTCGTGCAACACCGCCTTCGTCGAACTGGGCATCGACACCGGTGCCGACAAGATGCGCGAGACCGCCGCCAAGTTCGGTATCGGAGAGGACACCAGCATCCCGCTCACCGTCGCCGACAGCACCATCGGATCGATCGACGACGACGCAGCTCTCGGCCAGTCCAGCATCGGTCAGCGCGACGTGGCGCTGACCCCGCTGCAGGACGCCGTCATTGCCGCGACCGTCGCCAACGGCGGTGTACGAATGGCCCCGAACCTGGTGCAGCAGTTGCAGTCTCCCGACCTGTCGGACCTGTCCAGCTACCAACCCCAATCGATGGGCGAGGCGATCAGCTCCGATACGGCCGCGACCCTGACCGATCTGATGATCGGTTCCGAGAACAACACCAGCGGGGAAGGCAAGATCCCCGGTGTGCAGATCGCGTCGAAAACCGGTACCGCAGAACATGGTTCGGATCCTCGCAACACCCCGCCCCACGCGTGGTACATCGGATTCGCACCGGCGAAGGACCCCAAGGTCGCCATCGCCGTCATCGTCGAGGACGGCGGAGATCGAGCCCTCGCCGCCACCGGCGGTTCGGTCGCAGCACCCATCGGCCGCGCCGTCATCGCCGCCGCATTGCAGGGGAGGTGAGCATCGGTGCCACTGAGTAACGGAGCCGTCATCGCGCAGCGCTACAGACTGCTGCGCCTCATCGCCACCGGCGGCATGGGACAGGTCTGGGAGGCGATGGACAATCGCCTCGACCGCCGTGTCGCCGTAAAGGTACTCAAAGCCGAGTTCTCCGAGGACCCGGAGTTCCTGCAGCGCTTCAGGTTCGAGGCCCGTACCACCGCTCAGCTGAACTACCCCGGAATCGCCGGGGTGTACGACTACGGCGAGACCCGCGACGGTGCAGGCGAATCGCTCGCCTACCTGGTGATGGAACTGGTCAACGGTGAACCCCTCAACGCAGTGCTGGGTCGCATGTCGCGCCTGCCGCTCGGCCACGCCCTCGACATGCTCGAGCAGACCGGGCGCGCGCTGCAGATCGCGCACACCGCAGGGGTTGTGCACCGCGACGTCAAGCCCGGCAACATCTTGATCACCCCCACCGGGCAGGTCAAGATCACCGACTTCGGCATCGCCAAGGCCGTCGACGCCTCCCCGGTCACCAAGACCGGAATGGTCATGGGCACCGCCCAGTACATCGCTCCCGAGCAAGCCCTCGGCGAAGAGGCGACCTCGGCATCCGACGTCTACTCACTCGGCGTCGTCGGATACGAAGTACTCGCGGGCACACGGCCTTTCGTGGGCGACGGCGCCTTGACCGTCGCCATGAAACACGTCCGCGAAGCACCGGCACCCATGCCGGTCGACCTACCCCCTGCCGTCCGTGAGCTCATCGAGATCACGATGGTCAAGGATCCGGCCGCCCGGTACGCCAACGGCGGTGAATTCGCCGACGCCGTCGCCGCAGTTCGGGCCGGCCGCCGGCCGCCGGCACCCGGCAACTCGCGCGGCACCGGAACCGGGAGAGTCATGATGCCCGGCGTCGTGCCCAGCCCGCAGCCGCCTCCGCCGTCGAGCACCCAGATGATGCCGACCTCGCAACGGGATTACCGGGGCCCGGCTACCGGCACTGCAGCTGCAGCGGTTCCCGAGCAGACCGGCATGTCCTCGGCACAGAAGGCGTTGGCCTGGGGCGGCGGCGCGCTCCTGCTGTTGGCCATCCTGATCGGCGGTTACGTACTGCTGACCGGTGGCAGGGACGACTCGCCGACACCGTTCGTGCAGCCGACGACCACCACGCAGCCGACGACCACGACCACAACGACCACCGAGCCGACGACCACCACCGAAGAAACCACGACCACCGAAGAAACGACGACCACCACCACGACGACCACGACCACCTCGGAGGAGCCGACGACCACCGAAGAGAGCACGACGACCTCGGCGCAGCCCACCCAGACGACGACTCGCAGGCCGCTGATCGAGATTCCGTTCCCGCAAGCACCACAAGGACAACGATGACGACTCCCCGTACGCTCTCCTCTCGCTACGAGCTGGGCGAGATACTCGGTTTCGGCGGTATGTCCGAGGTTCACCTCGCTCGGGACACACGACTCGATCGTGACGTCGCCATCAAGGTTCTGCGCGCCGACCTCGCTCGCGACCCCACGTTCTACCTCAGGTTCCGACGTGAGGCGCAGAACGCTGCTGCGCTCAATCACCCCGCCATCGTCGCCGTCTACGACACCGGTGAAGCGGAGACCGAAGCCGGTCCGCTCCCGTTCATCGTCATGGAATACGTCGACGGCGACACGCTGCGCGACATCGTGCGCGCCGAAGGACCCATGGAGCCGCGTCGGGCCATGGAGGTCATCGCCGACGTCTGTGCTGCGCTCGATTTCAGCCACCGCAACGGCATCGTGCACCGCGACGTCAAACCCGCCAACATCATGATCAACAACGCCGGCGCGGTGAAGGTGATGGACTTCGGCATCGCCCGCGCCATCGCCGATTCGTCCTCGCCGATGACTCAGACCGCGGCCGTGATCGGAACCGCGCAGTACCTCTCGCCCGAGCAGGCCCGTGGAGAACAGGTCGATGCGCGTTCGGACGTCTACTCGCTCGGCTGCGTGCTGTTCGAGATCCTGACCGGCGAGCCGCCGTTCAAGGGGGATTCGCCGGTCGCCGTCGCCTACCAGCACGTCCGTGAAGACCCCCAGCTGCCATCGCTCGTCAACGACACCGTCCCACGCGAACTCGACTCGATCATCCTCAAGGCAATGGCCAAGAACCCGGCCAATCGCTACCAGAGCGCCGCCGAGATGCGTACCGACCTGGTCCGCGTTCTGGGTGGACAGCGTCCGAGTGCGCCCATGGTGATGAACGACGAGGATCGAACCACCATCCTCGGCTCCGTCGATTCTCGTCAGGCCGATTTCTCCGGCAAGGACAAGCCCGCCGCTACCGCGGCACCTCGGTCGTCGCGCCACACGGAGGACTACGAGGAACCGAAGAACCGCCGCGGCCTCAAGATCGCGTTGATCTCGGCGGCCGCGATCATCGTCGTCGCTATCGTCGGTGCCTTCCTGTGGTCGCTCGGTCCCGGTGCCGACCCCAAGACCGTCGCCGTGCCCACCGTCGTAGGACTGTCCGCAGACGAGGCGCAGCGTCAACTCGAAGAAGCCGGCCTGCGAGTGAGCATCCAGGAGAAGCCCGACGCGGCGATTCCGGAAGGCTCGGCCATCGGCACCAATCCGGCGGCCGGATCACAGACCGAATCGCCGGGGAACATCCAGCTCGACGTGTCCTCCGGACCGCAGCAGGTGCAGGTTCCTCGACTGACCGGCCTCACCCAGCAGCAGGCGTCGGATGCACTGAACGAGGTGGGCCTCCAGCTCGATGCCACCGTCGCCCGTGCTCCGTCGTCACCCGAGAACCTCGACAAGGTCGTCGAGCAGAATCCGTCCTCGGGCGTGAGCATGAACGCGAACTCGCAGGTTCGCATCACCCTGGGCACCGGGCCCGCGCAGGTGCGGATGCCCGACGTCGTGGGGCAACTCGTGAACGTGGCGCAGCCGAACGTCGAGGGAGCCGGACTGCGCGTCCAGGTGCAGAACATCGACTCGGGACAGCCGACGGGTCAGGTCGTCTCCACAGACCCCGTGGGCGGCACCAATGTCACCGAGAACACCGTGGTCACGCTGCGCGTGTCGAACGGCGACAAGATCCCCATGCCCGACCTCGCCGGTCTGACCGAGGCACAGGCGTTGGCCGCGCTGCAGTCGGCCGGCTGGACGGGCACGGCAGCGGAACTGACGGCGACGAGGGAAGCGACGCTGGATCCGTTGATGGTCGGGCGAGTGGTGAATCAGACGCAGCCGGCAGGATCCGAGATCAGCAAGTCCGACACCGTCACGATCAGCATCGGTGCCCTGGGTATCCCCGGGCGTTAGCGATCAGGCGAAGGCCTCGGCGACCTGCGCCTCCAGGGTTCCCACCAAACCGGAATCGGTGGGCATACCGCACACCGCGAGCCAGTTGGCCAGCATCCGGTGCCCGCCCTCGGTGAGGATGGACTCCGGATGGAACTGCACGCCGTGAATGGGTAGCTCGGTGTGCCTCATGGCCATCACCAGACCGGACTCGGTACGGCCGATGATCTCGAGCTCCGCTGGGATGGTGTCCTCGCGGACGGTCAGCGAGTGATAGCGGGTGGCCGTGAACGGCTCGCCCATCCCCTCCAGGACGCCGACGCCGGTGTGATGGACGAGGCTGGTCTTACCGTGCAGCAGCTCCGGGGCCTTCTCGACCGTGGCACCGAACGCGGCTCCGATGGCCTGATGGCCCAGACACACACCGAGCAGGGGGGTTTTGGCCCGCGCGCTCGCCGAGACCAGGTCCATCGTGGCCCCGGCGCGCTGCGGGGTTCCCGGGCCCGGGCTGAGCAGAATGCCGTCGAACTCCGCGGCGACAGCGTCGCGATCGGCGAGTCGCTCGTCGTCGTTGCGCCACACCTCGACCTCGGCGTTCAACTGGCCCAGGTACTGGACGAGGTTGAAGACGAAGCTGTCGTAGTTGTCGACGACGAGAATGCGCATGTCGACAGCGTACTCAGCGCGGCTCCGCGAAACGCATGCGCACCGATTCGGTGTACGCCGGAACCGAGAGGTTCTGGTAGGCCGCGACCTCGTAGCGCAGGCCGTAGCGCAACGCATACTGCTCGTACAGCCGCACCCCGGGCTCGTTGTCCAGCGCCGCCCGCAGTCGATCCGGGTCGCCGAGAGCCGTCATCACGTACGGCGGACTGTACGTCCGGCCGCCCAGCAGCAGTGTGTTCCCGATACACCGCGGCGCTGACGACGCCACCAGACGCTGATCCTGCATCGCCATCGCCGACGCACCACCGGCCCACAGGGCGTTGAGGACACTCTGCACGTCGACCTGATGAACCACCAGGTCGTCCGGAGACGCGTCGGACGCATACGACCCGTCGGGACCGCGTGGAGCGTCGGCCATCGTCACCGTCAACCCCGTGCCGGACGCCGCCTCCCGGCCCGCCGCGTCCGAGAGGGCGTCGACCCGGGCCAACGCGTCGGCCACCTCGGAGTCGCCCGCCGCCGTACGTTGCTGCAGGAGATCGACCTGCTGCTCCAGCGCATCTCTACTGCGCAGCGCATCGTCGCTGCTTCGCTGGGCCGAATCGACCAGATCGGCGAGCCGTGTCGTGTCACCGCCCCGCAACTCGTTGCCGTCCGAGGCATGCCTCGTGGTTCCGAGCAGCAGACCGACCACAGCGCACACCGCCACAGCGAGCACCCACCATCGGGTCTCGGAGGAATCGGTCGATCGTCGTCTCACAGAGTGCTCGCCACTGTTCGGTAGGTCGGTGCTGCGCTGATCTGAGTTAGCGTGTACTACAAACCGGGTGGATGACCGCCACGGCTCTCCGGGAGACAATAACCTGGGGATGCACGCAACTCGATCGATCCACAGGTTGTCACCGTCAGTTGTCCACAGGCACGGCGCACGCCGATGACCGTCAAGAACACGAAGAGGACGCAATGCCGAAGTCGAAGGTACGGAAGAAGAACGACTACACGATCAACCCGGCCAACCGCACGCCGGTAAAGGTCAACGCCGGCCCGTCGCCGGTCTGGTACGTGGTCCTGATGCTCGGATTCATGCTGGTAGGGCTGCTGTGGCTGATCGTGTACTACCTGGCCCAGGAAGACATCTCGTTCATCGGCAACCTCGGTGCGTACAACTTCCTCATCGGATTCGGCTTCATGGTCGTCGGCCTCGTCATGACCATGCGATGGCGCTGAGAGCCGGCCGAGTTACACCCATGTCATTCATCCCCAATGTGGATAAACCCTGTGGATAACTTTCCCAACCATCCACAGGGTGTGTACGAACACCGATGGGCGACGCCGGCCGTAGCCGTCGGCGCGCTGGTGGCAGGCGGTATCGCACTCGCCATCGGTGCCGTCCTCGCCTCCTCGGACGCCGCCGGAACCTTCCTCGTCGGACTCGCCGCCGTCGGAACCTGGGTGATGGCAGCCCTCGCGGCCGCACAACGCCCCCGACTCGCCATCACACCCGACGGCTCCCTGGTGATGAAACGACTCACCGGCACACGTACGTACTCGCGCGCCGACATCGTCCAAATCAAAGTGGTCCGCTACCCGAGACTGGGACGACGAGTGCCGATGCTCGAACTGGACGTCCGCCTACCCGACGAGGACGACGATCGACTCATCATCTTCGGTCGATGGGACCTGGGAGCCGACCCACGCGACGTGTTCGAGGTACTCGACACCTACGGTCTGGTGCCGCCGAACAACTGACCGCCCACCGTCCCCGACCCCCTCCGGGGGGTACTCAATGTGACGTTCAGTGGCCTTTTCGGGGGTCAATGGCACATCTGGTGGACCAGTGAGCCGTCGCAAAGCCGCCGGACACCAGCCGGCAGCCCATGGTGATTGCCGAGCACGCGATCGGCATCACCGGGAGTCAATGTGACGTCCAGTGGCCTTTTCGGGGGTCAATGGCACATTTAGTGGACTTCAGAGGCCCATCTGCGCGCGCAGGTCGAGGACTCGGACCGCGATGGTGCCCAGGGCAATCAGGGCTACTGCGGCCACGGAGAGCCAGGCGAGGGATATCCCGGCACGAGGCTGCGCGCTGTTGCGGTTGGGTAGGAACACCAATCCGGCGGTGGCTGCCGCTCCGGCGACCAGTCCGCCCATGTGGCCCCACAGCGAGATGCTGGGGATGGAGATGCTGATGAAGATGTTCAGCGCGATCACGACCAGGACCGGGGTCGGGGAGCGCTTGAGTCGCAGCAAAATGACGGCCTGTGCGCCGAGCAATCCGAATACGGCACCCGACGCGCCGGCGGTGGCGGCGAGGGGGTTCTCGAACAGCAGGACCGATGCGCTGCCGCCGAGCAGCGACAGGAAGTAGACGGCGAGATAGCGGCTACGGCCCAGCACCAGTTCGACGTCTCGGCCGATGATGTAGAGGGCGAACATGTTCACCAGCAAGTGAATGGGTCCTATGTGGATGAACCCACTGCTGAGGAGGCGCCACACATCACCGTCCGCGACCAGCAGGCTGTTCAGTGCCCAGGCGTCGGCCAGCGAGGATCCACGGAAATTGCTCATGAGGTCGCCGGATTGAGCGGCGGTGATGCCGAAGATCACGACGTTGATCGCGATCAGCGCGAAGGTCAGGGGTGTCTTGGCGGAGCGTGTCATCGGCGCGCCGGCGACCGTACGTGCGGTCCGGACGTTCTTGTTGCCGTCGCGCACACAGTCGACACAGTGTTGCCCTACGGCCGCGGGCTGCAGGCACTGTGGGCACGCGGGCCGGCCGCATCGAGAGCAGGCCAGGCCGGTCGGGCGATCGGGATGTCTGACGCACACCGACTGAGGTGGGTTGGGCTGGTCGCCGTACGCGCCACCCCAGCCGGGGTTTGTCATCGTGTAATTCCTTCTACAACCGAATCAGGCGATGGTGATGCTGTTGATGACGACCTCTTCCACCGGGCGATCGCCGCGGCCGACCTGCGTGCTCGAGATGGCGTCGACGACCTTCTTGGACGCCTCGTCGGTGACCTCACCGAAGATGCTGTGCTTGCGGTTGAGGTGCGGGGTCTTGCCGGTGGTGATGAAGAACTGCGAGCCGTTGGTGCCGGGGCCTGCGTTGGCCATGGCCAGCAGGTACGGGCGGTCGAAGGAGAGCTCCGGGTGGAACTCGTCCTCGAACTTGTAGCCCGGTCCGCCGGTGCCGGTTCCGGTCGGGTCGCCGCCCTGGATCATGAAACCGTCGATGACGCGGTGGAAGACTGCGCCGTCGTAGAACGGTCCGGTCTTGGCACCCGACGCGTTCTGCGTCGTGTATTCCTTCGACCCGTCCGCGAGACCGACGAAGTTCGCGACGGTCTTGGGGGCGTGATTGCCGAACAGTTCGATGACGATGTCGCCGCGGTTGGTGTGCAGCGTTGCCGTTTGGGTCTTGTTTGGTGAAGTCACGCTCACCATCGTGCCATCTCGAGCGACCGGGTAGTTCACAGGTGGTGTATCGGGAGGGTCGATCGGGGCGCTGTTGTGGAACAGTGAGGGCATGACGAGCACAACGAAAACCGAGCGGGTTCACTCCTCCACCGGTACGGCGGCGTCGACGCTGCTCGGTGCCGCTTCCGTCGTGAGCAAGGGCCCTGCCGGAGTGGGCCTGTTGCTCGCCAAGCGCGGCTACGGTCTGGCGCGTAAGCAGGCTGCGCAGCGTCGCGCGGCAACCGCCGAGCGCATTGCCCGGGCCGATCTGACCAAGGCAGCTCTCACGGCTGATCGGACGCCGGGAAACAAGCGTCGCGTCCTGGCGCTCGGAGCTGCCGCTGTCGTCGTCGGAGGTGTCGTGTTCTACCTCAGCCGTCGCCGCCACGAAGTGCCGCCGCCCGCAGATGCGCCGCCCAGCCTGGTCGATTACGAAGACGAGTCGACGTCACAGGTATAGCAGCTTCTGTAGTAGATCGAACAGGCCCGGCCGGGGCCTGGTTTCTGCATCGTCACCCCGGCCGGCGACGACCAGCGCGACGTTGTGTTCGACGCTCGAACCGTCCGTGAGGTAGTCGCCGTGACCTGTGGTGCCCGGACGCCCGTCGCCCTCGTCGGTCGCCAGTTGGGTCACTCCATCGAGTGTGCCGGGATCGCGACCGAAGGCACCGATGTCAGCAACGATGTCCCCGCGCGCCTCCGCCGCGAAAACGTGACCGTCGGGAACCTGTAGGTCGGTCACACTGTCGGTGCCGAGGCCAGGTGATCCGAGGGCCACGAACTCGTCGACGCCGGTGCTTTCGTGCAGGGCAGCGGCTGCGGTCAATGATCCGTACGAGTGTGCGAGCACCGACAGATGTGGATCGTTCGACCGGGCCGCATCGAGGCCCTCCAGAAAGGGCGCCAATCGCGTCGCCCCTGCGTGCGCTGCTGCGTCGGATACGACGGTTCGATGGGGATCGAGCAGGCCCCATCCCAGCTGTGGTGCCTGGTAGTTCATCCACGTCACGGCTGCGACGGTGGGCGGCGGATCCTCCGAAAATGTCTGTTCCACAGTATTTTTGAGGTTTTCCAGGTCGCCGTCGTAACGTACCGCGTCTCCGTGGACGGTCGAGCCGAGGCCGGGTACGAACACCGCCACGTGTGTTGCCGTGTCGACGTCACCTATCGCAATCGCGGCAGTGGTCTCTGCATACGTCGAATTGTCGAGCGCCAACAGTTGCCTGTCACCCTGCGCCAGAGTGCTCTCGATCGCGTCGAGCGAACGCAACCGTGTTAGCGTCTGTTCCAAGCCGGCGTCGGCATCACTGAACATTCCTCCGAAAGTGTTGTCCTGCAACTGTTTTCTGAGTTCATCCGCCACAGCCTGCAGTCGGAGGCGCTCACTGGCAAGTACCCGACGGTTCGCTGAATCCCGAATTCGACCCGGCACGCCGTCGAGATTACCGATGAGAGCCGGGTGCTCGACGAGCAGTCGAGTGCGCTCGGCGGGCGAGAGTGCGCTCCAGAACGCCGCATTCGTGGCCGGGCTCCCGTCGACCGGCACTACCGATACCCCTGCTGTTCTCACGCTCCCCGGCGAGATGTCGCCGGTGAGGCGTCGGGCAAGGTCGTCGTCGAACGCGGTCGCGGCTCGCATCAGTTGGGTGATGCGTTCGGCCAACTCGGTGCAGCGGCGACGCCGATCGCGAATGGTCGACGACAAGTCCTGCTGCGCAACCGAATACGACGTCAGCACGTCGGTCACCGAACCGTCGCGTCGGATATCGAAGTGCTCGCGCGTGGCGTTCGATTCCAGAGCGGTCAGCGCCGAGACGAGTCCGGCCATGTCGATGGCCGCCGGAGCGGTGCACAGCGCTACCCGCAGTAGCTCCGTCGCACAGTCCCCCACCTGCGCACGGAGAGCTCCGATGGCATCTCGGTATGCCGTTGCCGCGGGGCCCTGCCATCCGTCGTCGACGACGGTCTCCAGCAGTGAACTGTGCACGGCGGTCAATTCGCGCCAACTGTGCATGAACCGATTCGAGACGGCGGTCAACGCCTGACTGTCCCATGATCTGACGTCGTCGAGCGTGACCATCGCAATCCCTCCCGCAGAGTTGTCGTCGTACTCGACGAGTCAACGTCAGCGAGACGGTGCAGCGAGAAATCTATCCCCAGGCTGTGGATGAAATCTGGGGATGACGGGCATATCGGTGTATCGCTACACGATTCTGCGTACCGGCCCGCGATGTCCGTCGCCGGGCTCGGTATGGCGAGACGCCTTCGGGGGACGACTCCGCTTGGCGCGGTACAGGTCTGCGTCCGCGGCGCGGTAGATCTCACCCCACCGGCGGCCGGCAGGCATACAGGCCAGACCGACGCTCCACTCGGCTCGATGGGATCGGCGCAAGCCGTCGATGACCTGCCAGGCTTCGGCCTCGAGAACCCCTGGCATGAACAGGACGAATTCGTCTCCGCCGAGCCGGCCCAGAACATCCCGTTTCGTCAGTTGCCCCTTCCACGCCTTCGAGACGCGAGTGAGCAACACGTCGCCGGCAATGTGGCCGTACTCGTCGTTGATCTCCTTGAAGTTGTCGAGATCGAGCACCGCCAGACTGACCGTCAGACCACGAGCGGCGCACGCGGGCAACATCTTCTCGATCTTCGACTCGAAACCGAATCGATTGAGCAGGCCCGTCAACGCGTCATGAGTGGCCGAATACCGCATTCGACGCGCGAACACACCGAACACTTCCGTTGCGCCGACGATGCCCAGGGCGACCAGAATGTAGCTGATGAAGGGCGTGCCGTAGGGGGCGACGGCGGCACCCACGACCGCAGACACGGCCAGCACCGCAACCCATATTCCAGCGTCGCGCTCGGACCAGAACGCCCCGATGTGCATGCCGAGGAACATCGCCGCTTGCACGCAGATCAAGAACGCGGGCATCGTGTTACTACTACCCAATGCACAGGCAAGCGCGCCCACCGACAGAGCGGTGGCGATCCCGACCGCATGCTTGGGACTCGGCGCTCCTGCCCGGGCGAGAACAACGATCGCCGCCGGCCCCAGAACCACTGCGAGCGCGGCGAAGAGCTGCTGCGGGTCGGACAGGTCCGACCACGATGCAATGCCGTTCGCGATGTAGAGAACCGTGGTCACCGCGGCGAATACCGCCAGCATCCGGCCGGACTCGTCGAACCTGAATCTGCTCACCAGCAGACACCGTCGACTACGCGTGACGCCTCACCGAGGCACGCAACGAACCGGACACCACCGCTCACGCGATTCCCCCCAGGCACCATCGGCCCTCCCCACGCACTACGACCATCGCCTCATCGGGCCCACCCGTGACCGGACTCTAACACCTCCGAGCTTCGATCACGACCCGCAGCAGCGATTCCGTAGCAGGTCAGGACGCTTTCTCGGCCCGCGCTGCCTCCCGCGCCAACAGGCGATCGCGTGATTCCTCGAACTTCGTCGCCTTCGCCTCGAGATCCTGGACGAATGCGGCCAGACGATCGCGATCGCGTTCGCCCTCACCACTGAAGTCGTTGCGCTCGAGGATGTTCCATTTCCGCAACACCGGCATCAGCACCTCGTCCAAATGCTGGCGGAGATCGTAGATCCCGTGCTTCGCCAGGATCATGGCGTTCTTGCGGAAGTTCGGCATGTTCAGTCCCGGCATCTGAAAGTCCGTCGCGACATCGGCGATGGCACGGACCATCTGGTCCGGGACCAGGTCGAGCGACGCCTCGCCGAGGTTCCGGTAGAAGATCATGTGCAAATTCTCGTCGGCGGCCACCCTGGCCAGCATTCGATCGGCGATCGGGTCACCACAGGCCAGACCCGTGTTGCGGTGGGACACGCGCGTCGCGAGCTCCTGGAACGTCACGTACGCCACCGAATGCAAGAAGTTGGAGCCGTCCATCGGGGCATCGACTCCGACCGTCATGTGGTGCATCCGAGCCCGCTCTAGCTCGACCGGGTCGACGGCGCGTGTGACGACCAGATAGTCGCGCATCACGATCCCGTGACGGTTCTCCTCCGCGGTCCAACGGCCCACCCAGGTGCCCCAGGCTCCGTCCAACGAGAAGTTGTCGGCCAGACCGCGGTGGTACGACGGCAGATTGTCTTCGGTCAACAGATTGGTGATCATCGCTGTACGAGCCAACTCCGACAAAGACGACTGCTCCAGCGACCAGTCCTCTCCGCCCATCGCCGCAAAATTGCGACCCAGATCCCACGGCACGTAATCATGCGGATGCCACTCCTTCGCCATCGACAGATGGCGATTCAGGTTGGCTTCCAACGTGCCGTCGAGTTCGGTCAACAGCTCTTCATGATCGAGAACACGCGTCATCTGTGGGGCTCCTCCGAGAAATATGAGACGCCCGAACCGAAGACCGATCCGAGACGCCGAAGTCGAACGACGGCACACCCCCCTGCGGTGCGCCGCCGCGACCTGTCCCGTCGATCAGAGAACCGACGCTGCTGTACCCGAAGAACGCTAGGGACCGCGGACGTGATGCGAAACGAATCCAACAATGATCTGGATATCTGGGCACCGATCTCGACAGCGGTTGGTCCGAGTCACAACAGTGGTCGATGCATCCCTGCCACCCGGCCGGGACTCGATGTCACGTTCGGTGGACTTTTCGGGGGTCAATGTCACATCTAGTGGACTTGGGGTGAGCGGCAGTCGAGGGTGGGATCGAAAAAGGACGCCCATCGGAATGGACGTCCTTTTGATTGTGGAGCCTAGGAGATTCGAACTCCTGACATCTGCCTTGCAAAGGCAGCGCTCTACCAACTGAGCTAAGGCCCCGGGTGTTGCTGTCGAACGTGCACGAACTTTACACGTTCTCTCCGAGCGATTGTCACCCGGTGGAGATGCTGTGCCAGACGCCTTCCGAGCTGCGCGTGGAGCGCACCTTCGATACTGTCAGCACTGCGATCACCACCGAAGCAACAAGAAGAAGGATTTTCACGTCCTGCCTCTTTTCGTTCGTTCGGTGTGGGCCTAGGAGGACTTGAACCTCCGACCTCTTCCTTATCAGGGAAGCGCTCTAACCGCCTGAGCTATAGGCCCTCGATACTGCTTCGGGGCGAAGAATTGCTCTCCTCGAACCGAGGGATGAGATTACCGTATCGGGCCGCTGTCTTCCAAAACGGCCCGATACGGCAGTCGTCCGTGCTGGTCAGTCGCGATCTGCCAGCGTCACTTCGACGCCGCCGACCAGGTCCGACGACAGGTTGTAGATGAAGGCCCCGATCGTGGTGAGTGCGGTGAACAGTACGACATTGATCACACCGATCACTGCGGCGTAGCCGAACACCTGACCGGCGCTGACGAGTCCGCCGTCGCCGGATTCGTTGACGATCTCGGTGAAGGCACTGTTGAGTCGGTCCCACACACCCATGCCGTCGAGCACGGCGTACAGCAGGCCGACGGCCACCATCCACACGAAGAACAGCGACACAGCGATGACCAGTGCGATCTTGAGCGTCGACCAAGGATCGATCTTACGAATCTGGATCGTCGCCCGCAGAGGATCGCCGTCCGCGCTGGGTACCGCCGTGATGGCGGTGGGGGCTGCGCGATCGGCTGCCGTCGGCTCGGGATGCCGGGTGGCGGACAGATCCGGCATGTCCTTCGCCAGATCCTTGCGCTCGATGTGCCGAGTCGGTCCGTCGATCACGGCCGCCTTCGACCGCGCTGCCTCGCGTCGTTCGGTCTTGTCCTCACCCGATTCACGCTCGCCCGATTCACGCTCACCCGATTCGCGCTGGCCCGGCGCTGCCGAGGCGGCTGCAGCTGCCGCTGTCGAACGATCGAACTCACCTGTCGCCGGCAGTGCGGTGCCGCGCCCGGACAGGTTCGTCTGCGGTTGGTTCTGGGGCTGCTGACGGTCGTCGGGCCCCTGCTGTGCCGGACGCTGGCCGGGGCCGCGCTGCCAGGGCGGAATGCCGGAACCGCCCTGCGGGCCGTCTCCGCGCTGAGTCGGTATCGCCTGGGTCGGTGCCGGAGCCTTCGACTCGGCCGACCCCTCGGCGACCGGCGCTGCGTCATTGGCGGGACGCGGCGGCGATGCAGGACCGGACGGTCCCTGACCCTGCGGCGGCTGGCCGTTGGCGGGGCGACCGCCGTCGGCGTTTGCGGTACCCGGCTCACCGGGCCGACCGTTGGCCGCCTGGGGCGGGCGAGACTGAGCCGGTCCCTGCGGTGCCGGTCCCTGCTGAGGTGCTCGCGGCGGCGGTCCCTGAGGTGCCGGCTGACCCTGAGAACCCGGCTGACCCTGCGGTGCCGGTGGGCGCTGCGGCGGCGGTCCCTGCGTCGGACGAGGCGGGCCGGCCGGACCACCCTGTGTCGGGCGTGCCGGTGGCCGAGCACCCTGCTGCGGTGCCGGTCCTCGCCCGGCCGCGGGAGCCGGACGCGTCGCCGGCTGGGGGCGACTTCCCGGTCGGGCACCTTCGGGGGGTGCCGGACGCGATGGCTGCTCGGTCTGCGCAGCGTCCCTGCCGTCCGGTCCACCCGTGGGGCCGGGCCTGCTGCCAGGCCGGTTGGGAGTGCTCACTTACGACTCCTTCGGTGCATCGTCTTCGGGACCTGCTGCGTCCGGTTCGATCTCGTCGGCGTTGCGCGCTATCGCGAGCAGTGTGTCGCCTTCACCGAGATTCATCAACCGCACGCCCTTGGTCTGTCGGCCGGCTTTCCGAACCTGCTTGGCAGCGGTCCGGATGACGCCACCACTGGACGTGATGGCGTACAGCTCGTCCTCGTCGTCGACGATGAGAGCTCCCACCAGCGTGCCACGCTTGGGGTCGTACTGGATTGTCAGTACTCCCTTTCCGCCGCGGCCCTGCTGCGGGTAGTCCTCCATCGCGGTGCGCTTGGAATAACCGCCCGACGTCGCGACCAGCAGGAACTTGTTCTCGCTGACCACGTTGAGCGAGAGCAGCTCGTCTTCGCCGTTGAAACGCATGCCCTGGACACCGGAGGTGGCGCGGCCCATGGGTCGCAGTACCTCGTCGGTAGCCGAGAATCGGATCGATTGGCCCTGAGCAGAGACGAGCAGCAGGTCGTCGTCGGACGACGCCAGAACTGCTCCGACCAGCTCGTCCTCACCGCGGAGGTTGACGGCCACGATGCCGCCGCTGCGGTTGGAGTCGAAGTCGGTCAGACGCGACTTCTTGACCAGACCGCCCTTGGTGGCGAGCACCAGGTAGGGAGCATCTTCGTAGGTCTTGATCTGGATGACCTGCGCGATGCGTTCGTCGGGCTGGAACGCCAGCAGGTTCGCGACGTGCTGTCCGCGCGCCGTGCGGTTGGCCTCGGGCAGCTCGTACGCCTTGGCCCGGTAGACACGTCCCTTGGTGGTGAAGAACAGGATCCAGTCGTGCGTCGAGCAGACGAAGAACTTGCTGACGATGTCGTCCTGCTTGAGGCCTGCTCCCTGCACGCCCTTGCCGCCGCGCTTCTGCGACCGGTACAGATCGGTTCTGGTGCGCTTGGCGTAACCGGTCTCGGTGATCGTGACGACCACGTTCTCCCGGGCGATCAGATCTTCGTCGTTGACGTCGCCGTCGGCAGCGATGATGCGCGTGCGACGGTCGTCGCCGAACTTCTCGACGATCTCGGCCAGTTCGTCTCGCACGATCTGACGCTGACGCTCCGGCTTGGCCAGAATGTCCTGCAGGTCGGCGATGGTGCGTTCGAGTTCGGCCAACTCGTCGATGATCTTCTGGCGCTCGAGGGCTGCGAGGCGCCGCAGCTGCATGTCGAGAATTGCCTGCGCCTGGATCTCGTCGATGTCGAGCAGATCGATCAAGCCCTGCTTGGCGAGATCGACCGTCTGCGACGCACGGATGAGGGCGATGACCTCGTCCAACGCGTCGAGCGCCTTCACGAGGCCGCGCAGGATGTGGGCCCGCTCCTCGGCTCTGCGCAGGCGGTACCGAGTACGACGAACGATCACGTCGAGTTGGTGAGTGACGTAGTACCGGATCATCTGATCGAGCCGCAGGGTGCGCGGCACGCCGTCGACGATCGAGAGCATGTTGGCACCGAAGCTGGTCTGCAGCTGCGAGTGCTTGTACAGGTTGTTGAGCACGACCTTGGCGACGGCGTCGCGCTTGATCGTCACGACGATGCGCATACCGACGCGGTCCGAGGACTCGTCGTCGATCTTCGAGATACCGGACAACTTGCCGTCGCGGACCTGCTCGGCGATCGAGGTGATCAGGTTGTCGGGGTTGACCTGGAAAGGCAGTTCGGTGATGACGATCGTCGTGCGACCGTTGGAGTCTTCCTCGATCTCGACGACGCCGCGCATGCGGATCGAACCGCGGCCGGTCGAGTACGCATCCTGAATTCCCTGGCCGCCGACGATGAGTCCGTGGGTGGGGAAGTCCGGACCCTTGACGCGTTCCATGCAGGCCGCGAGAGTCGCTTCCTCGTCGGCCTCGAAGTTGTCGAGGGCCCAGAACACCGCGTCGCCGAGTTCACGCAGGTTGTGCGGCGGAATGTTGGTGGCCATACCGACGGCGATACCGTTGGAGCCGTTCATCAACAGGTTCGGCACACGCGACGGAAGTACCGTCGGCTCTTGGGTTTTGCCGTCGTAGTTGGGGATGAAGTCGACGGTTTCCTCGTCGATGTCGCGCAGCATCTCCATCGCGAGCGGGGTCAGGCGCGCTTCGGTGTATCGCATGGCGGCGGCGCCGTCGTTGCCGCGGGAGCCGAAGTTGCCCTGGCCGTCGACCAGTGGGTACCGCATCGACCACGGCTGAGCCAGACGCACGAGCGCGTCGTAGATCGAGGTGTCGCCGTGGGGATGGTAGTTACCCATCGTTTCGGCAACGGGCCGTGCGGATTTCACGTAGCTACGGTCGGGACGGAAGCCCGAGTCGTACATCGCGTACAGCACACGTCGGTGCACCGGCTTGAGACCGTCGCGGACCTCGGGAAGCGCGCGGCCGACGATGACGCTCATGGCGTAATCGATGTAGCTGCGCTGCATTTCCTGCTGGATGTCGACCGGATCGATCCGGTCGCCGCCCTCGGCGTTGGTGGTCGAGCCCGGCGGGGGCCCGACCGGCGGTTCGGTGATGTCAGACATAGAAGATCTCCTCGAAAACGGTCGTCGGACGCACCGACACTGAGTGCGGTGCGTCCGAGAAACGACTAAACGTCAAGAAAGCGAACATCTTTCGCGTTACGCGCGATGAAGCTTCGGCGGGCGGACACGTCCTCGCCCATCAGGACGCTGAACAGTTCGTCCGCGGCCGCGGCATCGTCGAGAGTGACCAGACGAAGAACTCGCACTGCCGGGTCCATCGTGGTTTCCCACAGCTCCTTGGCGTTCATCTCGCCGAGGCCTTTGTAGCGCTGGACGCCGTCCTCGACGTTGATCTTGCGCTTGTTGGCGATACCGGCCTCGAGCAGACCGTCGCGCTCGCGGTCGGAGTACGCGAAATCCGGTTCGCCGCGGCTCCACTTGAGCTTGTACAGCGGCGGCATGGCCAGGTAGACGTGACCGTTCTCGATCAGCGGCCGCATGAACCGGAACAGCAGGGTCATCAGCAGGGTGGAGATGTGCTGGCCGTCGACGTCGGCGTCGGCCATCAGCACGATCTTGTGATAGCGCAGCTTGGCGATGTCGAACTCGTCGTGAATGCCGGTGCCGAACGCGGTGATGATCGACTGGACCTCGTTGTTCTTGAGGACGCGGTCGATGCGGGCCTTCTCGACGTTGATGATCTTTCCGCGCAGCGGCAGGATCGCCTGGAACATCGAGTCACGGCCGGATTTGGCCGAGCCGCCGGCGGAGTCGCCCTCCACGATGTAGATCTCGGACTTGCTCGGATCGTTCGAGCGGCAGTCTGCGAGCTTGCCGGGCAGGCCACCGATATCGGTTGCGCTCTTGCGCCGCACCAACTCTCGCGCCTTACGCGCGGCCATGCGGGCCTGCGCGGACGAGACCGCCTTGTTGATGATTGTCTTGGCATCGGCCGGGTTGGACTCGAACCAGTGCGAGAGGTGCTCGTTGCACGCCTTCTGCACGAACGAGCGAATCTCGGTGTTGCCGAGCTTGGTCTTGGTCTGTCCCTCGAACTGGGGCTCCCCGACTCGCACCGAGATGACGGCGGCGAGGCCTTCGCGGATGTCGTCGCCGGTGAGCTTGACGTCCTTTTCCTTGACCAGTTTCTTCTCGATGGCGTACTTGTTCACCGTCGACGTCAGCGCGGTACGGAAACCCTCTTCGTGGGTACCGCCCTCGTGCGTGTTGATCGTGTTGGCGAAGGTGTGCACCGATTCGGAGTAACCAGCGTTCCACTGCATGGCGATCTCGACCTCGTGGCCCTCACCCTTGCCGGTGAAGCCGACGACCGAGTTGTGAATCGCGGTCTTGGTGCGGTTGATGTGCTTGACGAAGTCCACCAGACCGTCGGGGTAGTGGTACGTCCGCTTACGAACCTTGGCCGGCTTCGCGTTGGCCGCGTCGGCCTGCTCTTCCTCGGCGGTCTTGGGTGCCTCGGCGGTCTCGCCGAGTTCTTCCTCGGTCGCGTCGGTGGCCGCCACTCGCTCGTCGGTGAAGTTGATGGTCAGTCCCTTGTTGAGGAACGCCATCTCCTGCAGGCGACGGTGCACGGTCTCGAAGCTGTAATCGAGGGTCTCGAAGATCTTGCCGTCGGCCCAGAACCGCACCGTGGTGCCGGTCTCCGTGGTGTCGCCGACGGTCTCGAGTGGGCCGGGCTTGGCGTAATCGTACGTCTGCTTGTAGCGGTGACCGTCACGCGCGATCTGCAGTTCGACCTTGGTCGAGAGTGCGTTCACGACGGAGATACCGACGCCGTGCAGACCGCCGGAGACGGCGTAGGAGTCGGAGTCGAACTTGCCACCGGCGTGCAGCTGGGTCATGACGACCTCGACGGTGGGAACACCGGAGGAGTGCATGGCGACGGGGATGCCGCGGCCGTCGTCCTTGACCTCGACGCTGCCGTCTTCGTGGATGGTGACGTCGACGGTGGAGGCGTAGCCGGCCATGGCCTCGTCGACGGAGTTGTCGACGACCTCCCAGATCAGGTGGTGCAGGCCTCGTTCACCGGTGGAACCGATGTACATACCGGGCCTCTTACGGACTGCTTCCAGGCCCTCGAGGACCGTGATGGACGAAGCGCCGTAATCCTTGCTGTTCTCACTGTTACCTGACTTCTGGGCAGCCACGGTTAGCTGGTTCTCCTTCTACGCGTCCACTACCCCGCTCACACCTGCTGTAGGTGCTACCGCAGGGTCGGCACGGTCGTTTCCGCCGTGCCCGGTCCATGCGTTTGTTCCGGGCTTGATGTCGTACCGGTCCATAGTACTGGGTGGCTGCGACAGCATGGGGACGATGACACCCCTAAAGGGCCCCTGATTGCTTCACAGGCGCATTTTCTCGACATCGGACGACAAAGATGAAGGGTAAAACCGGCGATTCGGCTACAGATCGAGGACGATCCGTTCTCCGTCCGACCGCGAGACACAGATCAACATCTCGTGCCGCTGCTCCTCGGTCGTCAACCGATTCTCTCGATGCTGTGGTGTTCCGCTGAGCACTCGCACCCGGCACGTGCCGCAGAAACCCTGCTGACACGAGTACGCGACATCCGGCCTGATGCGTCGAATGGCATGCAGCGCAGTCTCTTCCGCACCGACCGACAGAATTTCGCCGGAATCGACGAGCTGCACTTCGAATTCCGTCCCGTTCTTCACCGGCGGCGGTGAGAAGCGCTCGAAGTGCAGATGCGTGGCCGGGAGGGCGTCGAACGAGGCGCGAACGAGGTCGATCATCGGCGGCGGACCACATACGTAGACCGAACCGCCGGGGGCCGTCGATCCCAACAGATCCATGCTCGACGGCATGCCGTCCACGTCGTCGGTGCGCACGGTGACCCGGGCGGGATCCCAGCCCTCGATCTCGTCGAGAAACGGCATCGACTCGCGGGAGCGGCCGCAGTAGACGAGGTGCCAGTCCATGCCCAGATCGCGGGCACGGCGCACCATCGAGATGATCGCGGTGATGCCGATTCCACCGGCGACGAACACTGCCTGTTCGGACGGTACGAACGGAAACCCGTTGCGCGGCCCCCTGATCGACACCGCAGTGCCGACCGTCAGCGCGTGCATCTCCGGAGATCCGCCGCCGCCGTCCGGCACGAGTCGTACTGCGATCGAGTACGTGTCGTCACTGGGCAATCCGCACAGGGAGTACTGCCGACGCCGACCGGAGGGAAGGTAGAAATCCAAGTGCATTCCCGGTGCCCACGGCGGCATAGCCGACCCGTCAGCGGCGGCGAAGGTCAGCTGGACGACCTGTTCGTCGATGCACAGAACGTCACGGGAGACCAGTGTCAGTTCTCGGGTACGCGCGACGGGAGGCGCCGCGAACGAGGCGTCGTACTCACCGTTGTCGAGGAGGGCGAACCACTTGTCCAGTGCATCGGTGACCAGCGACACCGTCTGATCCGGCTCGTCACGCCCGTACAGATTCTGTGGAATTGTGCGGCCTACTCGGAACGAGTCGACCTTTCGAGCCATCGCGTCGAGCCTGCTCCGCAACGTGCGTTTGGTCATCGATCAGCGGACCGCGCCGCCGGCGAGGTGGCGAGATACTGCACGGCCTGGGCCGTCGAGCCTTCCTGAGACGGGTGATATGTGCTCTTGAAGTACCGAAGGGACGCCTTGACCATGGACATCGGCGTCGGAAACAGACCGGCCTTGGCGACGCGTCGGAATTCACGGAACGACGGCGTGCGCTCCTTCGGCGACAGATGCGCCAACGTCGGATCCTGGTTCATGAGGTAGCGCACGCCGCGCGTCCAAAACCAGACGAGAGTGGGTGCAATGACCACGTAGGTACGGATACGCCGGGCCGGCCGAACGTCGAAGTAGCGCATCACCTCGTACGCCACCGAACGATGCTCCACTTCTTCGGCGCCGTGCCACCGCAACAGATCGAGCATGACCGGATCGACGTCGGCTTCGTCGAGCTCGCGCGCGTTGAGAACCCAGTCGCCGAGGAACGCGGTCAGATGCTCGGCGGCCGCGATCAAGGCCAGCCGCTCCACCAGGCTGTTCTGGCCGTGGCCCGAGCGATTGCCGAGTGCGCGTCCGAACAGGAACTTCATCTGGTCGACGTACGGATCGACATCGATGCCGTGGGCCCGAAGCTGATCGTGGACCTCGGTGTGGGCCTGTGCATGCATGGCTTCCTGGCCGATGAAGCCGATCACGTCGTCGCGCAACTGATCGTCGTGGATGAGCGGCAACGCCTCTTTGAACGTGCGCACGAACCACTCCTCGCCCTCGGGCAGAAGCAGGTGCATCACGTTGATCAGATGGGTGGCCAGGGGATTGCCGTCCATATAGTGCAGCGGCAGAGTTTCCCAATCGAATTCGACGTTCCGAGCGTGCAGAACCACTCTGTCTTCGGGGGTCCCATCGACGTCGACCGCCGTTGTCGACGCCTTCTTCGTAGGTGCAGACACAACTTCTCCTCGTCCGATGGCCGCATGGAACAGTATTCGGTCCCCCGACCGTTGCGTGTCCCGAATCACGCTACGCATACCAACTGTCTCACAGCAACACTGCCCCCAACATCTGTTGAGGATCACCTGGACCAGGGGCTACGTCGAACGCGCATTGGGAACAGTCACTATCCGTAGGTGTCCCGCGGACCACGACCTTTGACATGTCGCTCGCCTTTTCGCCAGCTCTGCGTCGTCGGCCCGGTGATCCGAAGCGACGTCACCACACCGTGGCCCACCGCCGCCGCGATCTTCGCCAGAATCTGCGACTGCATCAGTCGGAGCTGCGTCGCCCACGCAGTCGACTCGGCGGAGATACTGAGCACTCCGTCCTTGAGACCGGTGGGGTCGGCGTGTGCCGAGATGTCCTCACCGACGACGCTGGGCCAGCGCCCCAGCACGGCACCCTCCGATACCTTGGCCGACCACCCACGCTTGGACGCGATGCTGTTGGCCAATGCACCGAATGCCTGCGGATCCCGATCGTCGGGGCCCGCTCCCGACCAACCCCGTCGTCGACGCCCCCGCAGTGCCCGGACACCCCCGGTCGGTGACGAACGACCTTGACCGACCGACTTGCCGCTCGCCTTGGCCGCAGCCCGGGCATCTTCGAGCGCCCGACGCGCAAGGTCGACGCCCTTCAACTCCGGCTGCTCATCCGGTGCCGGTGAATTTGTCTCGTCGCTCATGACACCTCACTCTCCGACGTCGACAGCTCGGTGATGGTCGAAACACGGCCTGCCGCACCGGAATCGGATCCCTGACGTGCCTCGACACCATAGCGTCGTGCATCGAGTTCGGGTGGCACGTCCTCGGGAACCGCGGCGGTGATCAGTACCTGTTCCGCGTCGGCCGCGACCGCCGCCAGGGCCGTGCGCCGCTTGCGGTCGAGCTCGGCGAACACGTCGTCGAGCATCAGGACGGGGTCGGTCCCGTCCTCGCGCAGCAACGAAAAGGAGCCGAGCCGAAGAGAGAGTGCGTACGACCACGATTCACCGTGGCTGGCAAAGCCTTTGGTGGGTCGGTCGCCGAGCATCAATTCCAGATCGTCTCGATGGGGACCGACCAGACACACCCCACGTTCGATCTCTCGCTGCCTCATCACCGAAAGCTGGTGTAGGAAAGCAGCTTCCAGCACGTCGACGTCGTCGGACTCCGGTGCTCGGCCGGCATCGGAGAATTCCGGCGGCAGTGCCTCGGCGAGGCTGCATCGATAGGACAACGTTGCGAGCCGCGATTCCGGCGCGATCGACTCGTAGGCCTGCTGCACGAAGGGCATCAGCTCGTGTACCAAAGATATTCTGGCCGACAGCAATCGGGCACCGTGGGCGGCAAGATGGCCGTCCCAGACATCGAGCGTGGCCAGAGCGCTCGAGCCGTCGCTGGACGACGAGCCTCGGCGCAACGCCCCGTTGGCGGTCTTGAGCAGTGCCGACCGCTGACGCAGCACCTTGTCGTAATCTGCACGCACAGCGGCCATTCGAGGAATTCTGGTGGTGAGCAGCTCGTCCAGATACCGCCGGCGCTCGCTCGGGTCGCCGCGCACCAGAGACAGGTCCTCGGGTGCGAACAACACACTCTGGAGTACACCCAGAATTTCTCGTGGCCGACGCAGCGGAGACCTGTTCATCCTCGCCTTGTTCGCCTTGCCCTCGAGCAGTTCGACGTCGATGATCAACTCGCGTCCGTGGTTGACCACGGCGCTGCCGACGAACGCGGTGGACGCACCTGCCCTGATCATGGGCGCATCGGTCGAGACCCGGTGCGAGGACAGCGTCGACAGATAACCGAGTGATTCCAGCAGGTTGGTCTTACCGTGTCCGTTGGGCCCGACGAACACGGTCGATCCCGGGCCCAGGTCGACGATGACGTCGTCCCAGGACCGGAAATCGTGAAGTTGCAAAGACCGGACGAACACTTACTCGGTGTTCTTCGGCGCGGGTGCGCGCAGTGTCTCGTCCGCATCCGCCTTCTTGACGGCATGCCCGCCGAACTGGTTCCGCAACGCCGACACAGCCTTCATGGCAGGCGAATCTTCTTGTCGCGAAGCGAATCTCGCGAACAGAGCTGCGGAGATGACCGGGGCGGGTACGGCATGCCGAATGGCCTCCTCGACGGTCCATCGACCCTCGCCGGAGTCCTCGGTGTACCCCGAGATCTCACTGAACTCCGGATCCTGACCGAGTGCCTCGACCAACAGATCGAGCAGCCACGACCGCACGACGGTGCCCTTGCTCCAGGCCCGCAGTACGCCCTGCACGTCCTGCACCAATTCTTCGGCCTCGAGGATCTCGTAGCCCTCGGCGTACGCCTGCATCAGACCGTATTCGATGCCGTTGTGCACCATCTTCGAGTAATGCCCGGCACCGACGGGGCCGGCGTGGACGAAACCGTCCGCGCGCTCCCCTTCCGGACGCAGGGCGTCGAAGATCGGCATCGCGCGTGCAACGTGCTCGTCGTCGCCGCCGACCATCAGGCCGTAGCCGTTCTTCAATCCCCAGACACCGCCCGAAACTCCGGCATCGATGTAACCGATTCCCTTGGCGTCCAACAGTTCTGCGTTGGGCTTGTCATCGGTGAAACGTGAGTTTCCACCGTCGATCACCAGGTCGCCCGGTTCGAGAACATCCCCGAGCCCGGTGATGGTGTCCCGAGTGATCTGGCCGGAGGGCACCATCACCCACACCACCCGGGGAGCGGTGAGGGATTCCGCGAGACCGGCGAGCGACGGAGTGTCCGTCACCTCGGGCCTCGGGTCGTAACCGATGACCTCGTGGCCGTGCTCGCGCAGCCGCTCGCGCATGTTGAAACCCATTTTTCCGAGACCGACCAAGCCCAGCTGCATGAGGAAGCGTCCTTGTCTGTGTCAGGTGTAATTCCGGTCGAGCGGGAGTGGAGTCGGCGGAACGACTCGTCCGATCCCGCAACTTCAACAGTAACCAGGCAGGATCAGCCCGGCAGCCTGACCGGCATCAACAGATAGGTGTATTGGGACTGAGGCGCCGCGAACTTGCCGGAATCGTCGGGCACCAGCTCCTCGTCCGACGTCGGACGCAGCACTGCAGGCCGACTCGGAGTGGTGAAACCGAACGTGACCTTCTCGCTGTGCAAGGAGGACAGGCCGTCGATGAGGTACCCCGGGTTGAACGCGATGGTGAGCGCCTCACCCTGGAAGTCGGCCGGCAGAGCTTCCTCGGCGCGGCCGGCATCGTCGCCGCCTGCCGAGAGCAGCACACCTTCGGCGTTGAATTCCAGACGCACCTGCGCACCGCGTTCGGCGACGAGAGCCACGCGCTTGATGGCCTCGACCAGCGACGCGATCTCGAGCGTCGCGACGGCGGTGTGCTCTGCCGGGAGCAACTGACGGAACTTCGGGAATTCCGCATCGAGCAGACGAGTGGTCGTGCGGCGCCCGTCGCTGACGATTCCGAGCAAACCGTCGCTCCCGATGGAGGAACCCGAACCGAGAGCGAGCTCGACGGGCGAACCCGCGTTGCCGCCGAGAGTCTTGGCCGACTCGGACAGGGTCTTCGCCGGAATCAGCACTGCAGTGGTGGTGTCGGCGCCGGCGGGAGTCCAGTCGACCTCACGAACCGCCAACCGGAATCGGTCGGTCGCAGCCAGCACGACGTTGGTGCCGTCGATCTCGACACGGATACCGGTCAGCATGGGAAGCGTGTCGTCCTTGCCCGCCGCAATGGCGACCTGGGCAATTGCCTCGGAGAACACATCACCGGCCAGCGAACCGGTGTTGCTGGGCAACTCGGGTAGCTGAGGATAGTCCTCGACCGGCATCGTCGGCAGCGAGAATTTTGCGCTTCCGCAGTTGACGAGAACGCGAGTCCCGTCGACGGTGACGTCGACGGGCTTGTTCGGCAACGACTTGGTGATATCGGCAAGTAGTTTGCCCGACACCAGAACTCGTCCTGCGGTGGCCACTTCGGCCGACACCTTCACCTGGGCGGAGACCTCGTAATCGAAGCCCGAGACCGTCAGACCCTGTTCGTCGGCAGCGAGCAGAACGCCACCGAGAACGGGAACGGGCGGCCGGGACGGCAGGCTGCGGGCCACCCACGCCACGGAATCGGAAAAATCTTCACGAGCAACGCGAAACTTCAAACTTCCAAGCTCCATCGCTCGGCATTTCCTCTCGTTCGGGGCATTCGTGTGCACAGTCGAGCGGTGCGACCACGATCGTCGCGGCTCCAACCGATGCAACGACGAGTCTGGCACATCCAGCGCAAGCACACCGTATGCCCTTCGAGACGAAGTTGAAAGCTCGGGCGAGGCCGCGAAGGGCACCGATGCGGTCGTCGGAAGGGGGCTGTGAACGGATCGTTCCCCAACACCTGTTTTCAAAGAAGTTCTTTCAAGGAGAAAACAGAAGTATTAATAGGTCCTGTGCAATCTGTGCATGGAGCCCTCGCGATGCTGGTGGCTAGGCGTGGTGTCGTGGGGATGAACTCGGGACCAATCTGCGGTTGACGGACGGCTGCCTGTGGACCAATCGCATCGGTGCACAGGCGCCCACATTCCATCCCCAGAAGTCGACGGTTGTCCACATGGTTATCCACAGGTGTGAATCAATGGTCGTCGGCTCCGAAATGTCATCCGATTCGGCCCAGAATCGGCGCGGAATCGACCCAGATTCGATCCGGAATCGACTGGAGATCGTGTTCGATCGACGCCCGAGTCGAACCGAGGCGGCACCGATCACCGACGAAAACGGCGACGGCGCCGACCCCCGCGATGGGAATCGGCGCCGTCGCCGTCGTTGCCGAAGGACTGTGGAGCTATCGCTTCGAGCGCTGCTTGATGCGCGCCGTCAACTCCTGGACCTGGTCGTAGACCTTGCGACGCTCGGTCATTTCCTTGCGAATCTTCTTGTCCGCGTACATCACCGTCGTGTGATCTCGGCCGAACGTCTGACCGATCTTTGGTAGCGACAGGTCGGTGAGCTCTCTGCAGAGATACATCGCGATCTGCCGGGCCATGGCCAACGCTCGGGCCTTACCCGGTCCGCACAGGTCCTCGATGGAGGTGTCGAAGTACTCCGCGGTGACGGCCATGATCGTGGCCGCGTTGATCTCCAAGCTGGACGAATCGGGAATCAGGTCACGTAGGACGACCTCGGCGAGGGTGAGGTCGAGGGCCTGTCCGTTCAACGAGGCGAATGCCGTCACGCGAATGAGGGCGCCTTCGAGCTCGCGGATGTTGCGCTCGATGCGGCTGGCGATCAGCTCCAGGACGTCGTGCGGCACGTCGAGTCGATCCATCCGAGCCTTCTTGCTCAGAATGGCGATCCGCGTCTCGAGCTCCGGTGGCTGGACGTCGGTGATCAGGCCCCACTCGAAGCGGGTACGCAGCCGCTCCTCGAGGGTCGCCAACTGTTTGGGTGGTCGGTCGGACGAGACGACGATCTGCTTGTTGGCGTTGTGCAGCGTGTTGAAGGTGTGGAAGAACTCTTCCTGGATACCTTCCTTGCCCTCGATGAACTGAATGTCGTCGACCAGCAGCACGTCGGTCTCCCGGTAGCGGCGCTTGAACGCCACCTTGCGGTCGTCACGGAGACTGTTGATGAAGTCGTTGGTGAATTCTTCGGTGGAGACGTACTTCACGCGCATGCCCGGGAACAGGCGCTGCGCGTAGTGACCGGCCGCGTGCAGCAGGTGCGTCTTGCCCAGGCCCGATGCCCCCCACACGAACAACGGGTTGTACGCCCGGGCGGGTGCTTCGGCGATGGCGACCGCGGCGGCGTGCGCGAACCGGTTGGAGGCGCCGATCACGAACGTGTCGAAGGTGTACTTCGAGTTGAGGCTGTTGGCACCCGACGACGGTGGCGTCGACTCCGGTGGTTTGGTGAAGTACGTCGGCCACGAGTTCTGGACACTGGCGAGGGCTTCCCGCTCGTCGTCCACTTCCTCGTAATCGGCGGTCTCGGAGTCCGACGGCTCGTCGTCTCTGCTGGTCAGGACGCGGCGCCGGTACGTAGGGGAACTGACGGCATCGGGATACGTCGAGCGCTCGGTTTCGAGCTTCTCGTCCTCGGGGGCGGAGATCCGAACGCCGAGACCTTCGACACCCTGTCCCAGATGACGCCCCAGGGCTCCCAGGATGGGTTCGCGCAGGTCACGTTCGATCGCTTCCTGAGCGAAGGTCGACGGGACGGCGAGCAGAGCGAAGCCCTGAGTCAACGTGAGCGGTTTGACCAGCGCGAGCCAGGCCTTTTGGCCCTTGGTCAGCGGCGACCCACTGTGTCGGTCGGACGTCAGCTCCGCGACTACCTCGGGCCAGATGCGCGCAAGCGCATCCGGATCGTCGTTCACGTCGATCCCTCCGTCGTCGAGCTTGTAGGTCTCGCCGGACTCCGACAACCGATTCGGTGCGGCGTTTCGAACCCGCGCAACCGCGTCGTCGGATAGCGTCGTCGATCGTGCGCCTCCGCGGCCGAGACAAGGGTCCTTCGGTGGACCCCGCAAGGTACGAATATGCCACCTGAACTGTGTTTCCACACAATTATCCACAGGTGTGGATAAACGACACCGATGTGAGCCCAACCGTCACCGAGTGGCGTGGTAGTACGTATACGACAGTCTGACCTGCGGCGATAGCCATTGTCAGTCGTTCGATCGCAGCAACGACCAGTTGCGCGGCGCGGCGGAACGACAGATATTGTCGACTCTTCGGCCCGTCCGAGGTCTCGTCGTCGGTGGCCTGTGTATGAATCGACGGATCGGTCGATGTCGAGCGAGTTTGACCACCGGTGACTCGATCAGTACTCTCGAACAGTCACCCAATAGCGAGGTGGCCGATGCTTGCTGGCTGCTCACAGTCTGTCTTCACTCGGATTTCTCGCTCGGGAGGCTAGCGAGTTCATCCGAACTCGCTGAGAACCTTTACAGCAGGCGCCGACAGATCGGCGTCGTCGAATCTCGAGGAGTGTTGACCGTGGCCAAGGGCAAGCGGACGTTCCAGCCGAACAATCGCCGCCGCGCGCGCGTTCATGGCTTCCGTCTTCGTATGCGTACCCGTGCGGGTCGTGCAATCGTTTCCGCACGTCGCGGCAAGGGCCGCAAAGAACTCACAGCCTGATATCCGTTCGTCCGAAGCTTGGAGCTCGGGATGCTTCCTGAGCCGAATCGGCTGCATCGCGCACGTGACTTCACCGTGGTGATGCGTCGAGGACGCCGAATGGGTAGATCGGACCTGGTCGTACACGCAGTTGCGCGTCACGAGCAGGACATCGCATCCACCGTTCATGGGCCACGTTTCGGATTGATCGTCAGCAAGGCAGTCGGGCCGGCCGTAACTCGTCATCGAGTTGCGCGCCGGCTTCGGCATATCTGTGCTGAGGTGATCGACGGGCTCGCGGTGAACACCGACGTGGTCATTCGAGCACTTCCGGGTGCTGCGCATGCATCCTCGGCAGATCTACACGTTCAACTGCGTTCAGGTTTGAAGAAGCTCGGTCTACTCGAAGCTCCGAAGGGTCCGCCGTCATGACATTCATGGGCAACCTTCGTTCCATTCCTGCTCGAACTCTCGTCTACTGCATCGTGTTGTACCGGACCTATGTGTCCCCGATGCGGCCCCCTACCTGTCGCTTCTCCCCCACCTGCAGTGAATACGCCATCGAGGCGCTCCAGGTGCACGGGATGCCGAAGGGCTCGCTCCTGGCAGTCGTCCGCCTCCTCAAATGTGCTCCCTGGCACTCTGGAGGCTGGGACCCGGTGCCCGAACCCGGTAGGTGGCGCGCAACCGTCACCGAGCTGACCGAAACCGAAGAACACCACGATCTCCTGCGAGTGGAAGAACAGAGGAGTACATAGAGCCGTGCTCGACTTCATTTACTACCCGGTTGCCTGGATTCTCTGGGTGTGGCACAAGGTGTTCGGCTTTGTGTTCCAGGATCCCAGCAATGGCTTCGCCTGGGCATTGTCCGTCGTCTTCCTCGTCTTCACGCTCCGGCTGATCCTGTACAAGCCCTTCGTCAAGCAGGTCCGCACGACGCGGCAGATGCAGGAACTGCAGCCGCAGATCAAAGCGCTGCAGAAGAAGTACGGCAAAGACAAGCAAAAAATGGCCGTCGAGATGCAGAAGCTGCAGAAGGAACACGGCTTCAACCCACTGATGGGCTGCCTCCCCGTGCTGGCACAGGCACCCGTCTTCATCGGCCTGTTCCACGTGCTCCGTTCGTTCAACCGCACCGGTACCGGTGTGGGGCAGCTCGGCCTGAGTCCGGAAGAGAACCGCGAACTCTCGAATTATGCGTTCAGCGTTGCCGATGTGCAGTCGTTCCTGGATGCCCGCCTGTTCGGCGCTCCCATCTCGGCGTGGATCACGATGCCGCAGGATCAGCTCAACGCCTTCGCCGTCGGTCCCGACGCGACCATTCCGTCCACGTGGGTCATCGCGGCGGTGTCCATTCCCCTGATGATCATTGCGGCCGTCATGACGCACCTGAACTCACGTGCGTCCGTGGCCCGGCAGAGCGCCGCCGCGGCCGCAAACCCGCAGTCCGCCATCATGAACAAGCTCGCCCTCTACGTGTTCCCGCTGGGTGTTCTGGTGTTCGGTGCGCTGTTGCCCGTCGCCATCCTGCTCTACTGGGTCAGCAACAACACCTGGACCTACGCGCAGCAGCACCTGGTGTTCGGCAAGATCGACAAGGAAGAGGCCGCCAAGGTAGCGGCCGCCGTCGAGAAGCGCTCGGAGAATGCGCCCAAGCCCGGAGTGAAGCCGGTCTCGACAGCGAAGCCCAAGCCCGGTGCTCGGCCGAAGCTCTCGAAGATGGCACCGACAGGTGAAGAGTCCTCGACCGATGCTGGAACCACCGGGACGGACTCTTCGTCAGGGTCTGCCACGCCGAGCAAACCGCGACCGCAGGCGAACAGGAACAAGTCGACCAAGCGCAAGCGGCGCTGACCGACACGTCGAGAGAAGGACGAACATGGCAGCGCACGCCGAAGAAGCACAGAACGACGAAGTACGGAACGCAGCAGCTGGGGATGGAGTGGGTGACGTGATGGTCGAGACCGATCAGGTGAGTGCCGTCGAGACGGAGTCCGACGACGAAGCAACCGTCGGCGACGCCGTACAGAAGACGCCGTCGGTTCCCACGAGTGTCGATGACGCTGCGGATTCGGATGATGGTGAGGACGACGAAGACGACGAGGACTACTTGGTCGAGGAAGGCGAAATCGCCGGCGACTACCTCGAGCAGCTTTTGGACGTGCTCGACTTCGACGGAGACATCGACCTCGACGTGGAGGGTGATCGCGCGATCGTCAGCATCGACGGCGGAGACGATCTCGCCAAGCTCGTCGGTCGTAAGGGCGAGGTACTCGACGCTCTGCAGGAACTGACCCGTCTGGCTGTGCAGCAGTCGACGGGCGAGCGCAGCAAGCTGATGCTCGACGTCGCCGGGTGGCGTGCCAAGCGACGCACCGAGCTCGGGAACCTGGGTGCCGAAGCAGCACGTCGAGTACTCGAATCCGGAGAGCGTGAGGAACTGACTCCGATGACTCCGTTCGAGCGCAAGATCGTGCACGACGCAGTCGCCAAGATCGACGGCGTTGCGAGCGAAAGCACCGGCGTCGAACCCGCTCGACGGGTAGTCGTCGTCAAGGCATAGCGACACTTTCGACAAGCGATGGCCCCCACTTCGGTGGGGGCCATCGTCGTTTGTGTTGAAAGCTCGGGCTTGAATTGCATGGATGTAATTTGCCTTGGGTGTTAGCGATCGGACGGGCTCCGAGAACGAAAAATACAGGGCCCAGCAGTATCGGACGCTTTCGTCACTGTGACGGGTGGTTGCAGGGCGGCTCTGTCCGTGATTCCACGTGACGGACGATGTTTCACGTGAAACGAACGCTGAGGCAGATGTCGATCGATAGGTCGAGGCGGCTCCCCCTTCTGGCGGTCATACGCACTTCGATCACGCGACCGGATTCCGGCCCCGGTGCGTCGACAGCCGATGATCGAGGATTGCTTCGCAGTTCGGCGAGGTCGCGGGTGTCAACCAACTCTTGGACCCCAGCCGGTTGCGAGTAGCCGCGACCACCCATCGTGCAGACGCTGAGAAGCGCCTGCATAGTTCTGTCGGCGTCAACGCACGTGGTTGCTCAGTTCCAAGTCCGAGGAAGGAACCAGCCACGGTGGTACAGCGGACTACACGACCGTCGGTTCCCTTGCCGCGATGCGCGCTCGCAGCGGGGACTTCGTCACCGTGGCCCATTGCGCGATGACACGGCAGGCGGGCCTCCGTGTATCGGCCTGGCACACCGGGTTAGTTCATGACCGCGAACTCTGCTGTCGTGTCGGAAGAAGGTGTACTCCCCAATTGCCGAGACGCTATCGGATGACGACGAGAGCCCATCGACGGACGGTGGGTTGTGACCGTGCTGTGCGTGCTGCGCGAACTCCTGGAGGCATGAGGTGTAGCAGGATCTGTCTGGGTGAATTCTGTGATGACCTTGTTCTGGATTGCGACGGCGGAGTGTCCGGCGCGGTGACGGCGCAGGTTAGGTCGAATGAGCATGGGTGGTTCACCATGGCGTGACGTGTGGCGGCCGGCAGTTTCGTAGTCACCTTCGGTCGCTTCACGCTCAGCGGGACTCGATACACCAGCATCGGATCGCGAATGTCTGCGAACGCAGGATCACCCATCGTGGGTGCGCCCCGGCGTCGCATCATGGACACGACGGTCGCGTAGGGAGAACCACCTCCCCCCGGGTGACTTACGAGGGGAGCGGACGCGTGTGCGTGTTTCACGTGAAACAGTCGGGTCTCTTGGACGGCTGTCACTTATCGAGACTGGGCTCGGTTGGACTGGTGCCGGCTCGCTCTATGCGTCCGACCCCATTTGCTCGAGGAGGGATCGACGCTGCCGCCCTCAATCGCCGTGCAGTCGTCGTCTTCGAATTGCGTCTGCGGGTGAAGTGGTCCAACTGATCGGAGGCACCCGAGGGTCGCCTGCCAATCTGACATCCAGACTTATCGTCGGTAAGACCCGTTGTAGAACTTGGCGCCGAGGGCGACTAACGGTCATCGAGACTACGGCGAAGTCGACGGCGAACGTGACCCGCAGAGACTTGGATCGTGTTTCACGTGAAACACGATCTAAAGCACGATCTTGCTTTCGAGGCGTCCGACGCTTTTGAATACGCTCCGGCCGATGCTCACGACATTCGGCGGGCCCGGCCCGAGGAGCAGTCCGAACCGGGCGTCGATCTTGCGACCGGTCGACCGGTGCTCGCGACAGCCGGCGGTAGGCGGGTGCGAGGAGCAGCCCGAGCCGCGCGACATTTCGCGACAGGACAAACGATGCCCGAAGCTGTTCGGTTGTATCCGACAGCGTGGGTGCCAATCGCCCGACGATCCCACGACGGGGGCTCGCAACAGCCGGTCCCAACGAGTGGCGCATGGAGTCGGCTCGCGATGGGTGGTGTGGGGCGAGGCCACGGTCGACCACGAGGTCGACGTGTGGTGGGCTCAGTCGAGTCCGAGATCAAGTCTCAGAAGCTGCCGGACGAAGAATCCGCCGACGCGTCCGGCCAGAGTGTTAGCTGTCCGGTTTCACGTGAAACAGCGGAGGGCGACGTCCGACAGCACGGAGACGGCCATCAGAGAACGACTCGTCTCGACGAATTGGTTGCTCAAAACCTGGGCGGGGATGGCGGATGCCTTTCACTGAACGCTGTCCCCCACGCCGTCCTTGGGGTGGCCTCATTGGATCGCCGGATTCTGTGGGACCCGTGATGGTGGTCGGGTCAATGTATCGGTGGGGTGCTTCCCTTGGCGGATGCGCCGAGTGTCCATGAAGCAACGGTCATAGGCGGCCCGGCTGAGGACCTACGACGGCGGTGGGCATAGGACAGCGACTCACTTCGACTCCCTAGTCTGACGCTCTCCATCGGATGGGGGGAAGGGAAGGGCTCTCGTACCGGATGGCTCTGGCCGTACGGGCATCTCGTTGACCATCGCCGGGCCGAGAAGTCCAACGCGATATCTATCAATACGTGGGTTCGTTGGAGTGCGCTGCGGACATCGGGTTGGTCTGTTCCTACGCACGCAACCGTCGCCTCCCCAGCCGTCGGACCGTGGCTCGGTTTCACGTGAAACACCGGCGTACTCCGGAAGGCAGAAGTGTCGGGCAGGATGAACCGTCGAATCGGAGTGGGTGCGCAGACGGCGGTCCTGGTGTGCTCCACCCAGCAAATCGGGACTCCACTCCCGGAACCTCGCAATCTCGTTGACTTACAGAGGTGTCGTTTGGCGATCCGTGCCCGAGCACGGGATGATGTTTCACGTGGAACAAGAAGCGTCGGATAGCACCGAGTTGATGGCCGTCGCCGAGCAGATGTTCGGAGATCGACTGGATCTCGCTCGGAGATATCACGAGTCCTTGGCTACCGCCGGAGTCGAACGGGGGCTGATCGGTCCACGCGAAGTTCCGCGACTCTGGGAGCGGCATATCCTCAATTGCGCTGCGATCGGCGAGCTCATCGACGAGGGCGAAACTGTGGTCGACATCGGAAGCGGTGCCGGTCTGCCCGGTATCCCTCTTGCCATCGCTCGACCGGATCTTCGGGTGACGCTCGTCGAGCCTCTTCTTCGGAGAACCGTCTATCTGGCCGAGTTCATCGACGAGCACGATCTGAACGTGTTGGTCGTACGTGGGCGGGCCGAGCAGCCCGGCGTGAAGAAGGAAGCCGGCGGCGCGGATGTCGTCACGTCGAGGGCTGTGGCCCCGCTGGAGAAGCTCGCCAAATGGTCTCTCCCCCTCGTTCACGAACGCGGCCGGATGCTCGCGCTGAAGGGTTCCAGCGCGAGTGAGGAGATCGAACGCGACAGGACTTCCCTCACCCGTATGGGTGCTGGCAAGCTGGAGGTCGTGGAGTGCGGTGTCGGTCTTCTCCCGACACCCACCATCGTCGTCAGGGCAGTCCGTGAGCCGCGGCGGCTCAGTCGCCACTGATGATCGATTGCGGGAATCGCCCCGCGCCGTTTGTATCGAACGTAGAACACATTCAGTTCCGCACTAAGGAGCACATATGTCGGGTGGGTCGGATCCCGCTGTTTCACGTGAAACAGAGTCCAAGAAGAAGTCGTCGAACGCAGCCGCCAACAAGGCGGGGGTGACGAGTGGCTTCGAGTACACCAACTCGATTTCGACCGACGACACCCCGATCGGGGCCGCCGCGCACCGGGCCAGTCAGGTCCTTCACCCGGGATCGGTGACGTTGCCCAAGCCGGCGAAGCGCCGCATGCTGACGATTGCGAATCAGAAGGGTGGCGTCGGCAAGACCACGACGGCGGTCAACCTCGCAGCCGCACTCGCGCTCCAGGGCCTGACGGTCTTGGTGGTGGATCTGGACCCTCAGGGCAACGCCAGCACGGCACTGGGCGTCGAACATCATTCCGGTGTGTCGTCGAGCTACGAGGTGCTCATCGGCGAAGTGAAGGCCAAAGACGCGATCCAGCAGAGTCCGCACAGTGAGCGGTTGTTCTGCATCCCGGCAACGATCGACCTTGCTGGCGCGGAGATCGAATTGGTCTCGATGGTGGCCCGGGAAGGACGCCTCAAGACGGCGTTGTCGGTCGAGGAGTTGGCCGGACTCGACGCCGATTTCATCCTCATCGACTGCCCACCGTCACTCGGTCTGCTGACTGTCAACGCGCTTGTGGCGGCCACCGAGGTGCTGATTCCCATTCAATGCGAGTACTACGCACTGGAGGGTGTGGGGCAGCTGCTTCGGAATATCGAGCTGGTTCAGTCCCATCTCAATCCTGAATTGCACGTCTCGACCGTCATCCTCACGATGTACGACGGCCGCACCAAACTGGCCGATCAGGTCGCCGAGGAAGTGCGGAAGCACTTCGGTGATGCCGTGCTCCGTGCCGTGATTCCGCGCAGTGTGAAGGTCTCCGAAGCACCCGGGTACGGCATGACGGTGTTGGATTACGACCCCGGTTCGCGTGGAGCAATGAGTTACCTGGACGCCGGACGAGAGCTCGCTGCTCGCTCGGCCGGCATCGACGCACGAAAGAAGTAGGACATGAGTCAAGCACGTAAGGGCGGTCTGGGGCGCGGACTCGCGTCGCTCATTCCCACGGGCCCCGATGCCGGACCGCGCCTCGGTAATGCAGCAGCCGACGTGATCATCGGTGCCGACCGAAACGCCAAGGACAAGCCGGATACGTCGACGAAGCCCAAGAAGGCAGCGTCATCGGACGACACCACAGAGACCGCAACGGCGCCGACTCCGACGCCGCCGGTGCTGAACGGGGACGACCTCTCCCCCGTCGGTGCCGTGTATCGCGAGATTTCGCCGGACCGAATCGAGGCGAATCCCAAGCAGCCGAGGCACGTCTTCGACGACGAATCCCTCGCCGAACTGGTGCACTCGATTCGCGAATTCGGTCTCATGCAGCCGATCGTGGTGCGCCTCGTATCCGGTTCTGCAGCTGCAGGAGATGCCAAGTATCAACTCGTCATGGGCGAGCGGCGGTGGCGCGCGAGCCAGGAAGCGGGCCTGGAGAAGATCCCCGCGATCGTCCGGGAAACCGCAGACGACGCAATGCTGCGCGACGCACTGCTCGAAAACATCCATCGCGTACAGCTCAATCCCCTCGAAGAGGCAGCCGCATATCAGCAGCTGCTCGAGGAATTCGATGTGACGCACGAGGAGCTCGCGGCAAAAATTGGACGGTCACGCCCCGTCGTGACCAACATGATCCGTCTGCTGAAGCTGCCGATTCCGGTACAGAGGCGTGTCGCAGCCGGTGTTCTGTCGGCGGGACATGCACGCGCACTGCTGTCGTTGGACGCGGGATCGGATGCACAGGAATCGTTGGCTGCGCGCATCGTGGCCGAGGGTCTCTCGGTTCGAGCGACGGAAGAAGCCGTCACTCTCGCCAATCGCGAGGACGGTAAGTCCCCCGAACCGGCGGCGAAGCGCAAGCCGATCCAGATGCCGGGCCTTCAGGATGTGGCCGATCGCCTCTCGGATTCGTTCGATACGAGGGTGACAGTGAGTCTGGGTAAGCGAAAGGGCAAGATCGTCGTCGAATTCGGGTCGGTCGACGACCTTCAGAGAATCGTCGAGATGATGGAAGCTCAGAAGAAAAAGTAGCCACGTTTTTTCAGGACCAGTCATACCAGGGCGTAACGTCACTGTGACGTATATCGACGATGAGTGGTCCCGAAAACGGCAAGTTGGACCGAAAACTATTGTGATGCACTAGGTTTCGAGGATCTTCCCCGATCACCAGGTAGCGCGACCCCGTCGCCTATCCTGGTCGAGGAGAGAATCGGCTCCCCACCGAGAATCGAGCGGTGGAACGACTGCACGGAGGCTGAGGTACGCGGTGTCGGCGATGGTGACCGGAGTGACCCTCGGCTCGTTCGAACATCTGCCGGCACATTCTCGGCGGTGTAGCTTCTGGGTCCTCGATCCCATGTCCGACGGCGCGGCAGTGGACCTCGAATTCGAGAACGAGGTGTGGCTGTCGACGATCATGCTCGAGTGGGGATCGTGTGGGCAGCTGTTGTCCGTGGACGGCGACACGATCGGGTGTGCGCTGTATTGCCCGCCCCGCGCAGTTCCTCGGGCGTCGACCTTCCCTACTTCGCCCGTCAGTCCCGACGCGGTCCTACTGACCCAGCTTCGTATCGATTCCCCGGCCGATGCGGATCTGCACTCGGCAACCCTGATTCAGGCCGTGGTCGGCGATCTCGTCAATCGTGGTGTTCGTGCCTTGGAGGCCTTCGGCATTCGCCACAATGCGGACGACGCGTCGCCGGCAATTCCCAACGCGACGGCACATGCGACGTGCTCGGCTGCGACATGCATGATCGACGCCGACTTTCTGGAGAAGGTCGGCTTCGAGGTGGTGGCGCCGCATCACAGGTTCCCGAGACTCCGCCTCGAACTGGATCGCGATCACGGGTGGAAGCAGGATGTCGAATCGGCGCTCGAGCAATTGCTGGTGGCGGCGAGTATCTCGGTGGTCGACATCGAACAGAAGTCGACGGTCGGAGCTCGCTGAACAACGGGCTCCGACCGGTGGCTCGGGGCGCCGTCGATCAGGGACGGTCGGCGGCTGCGAGTTCCTCGGCCAGTAGTTCGGCGAACGTGAACGTGCCGGTCGGTTGGTCGTCCTGACCCAGGAGGTACAACCGCTTGACGGCGATCAGGACTGCTTCGGCAATGATGTCGCGGAATCGCGGATCGCTCAGTACTTCGACGTCCGATTCGTTGGTGAGGTAGCCGAGGTCTATCTGGATGGTCGGCATGTTGGTGAGCCGCAACAGATCCCACGTGCGGCCGTGACTGCGGCAATCGAGAAGTGGTGTGCGAGCCACGATTTCGCGTTGCACGTAGCTGGTGAGGACCTGGCCGATCATCGAGGTGGATCCGTGCGAGTTACCGAAGTGGAAGCTGGCCACTCCATTGGCCACAGGACTGGTGCTCGACGCGCAGCGCAGCGAGATCATCAGATCTGCGCCCCAGGCGTTGGCGGTCTCCGCGCGGTCGGCCACCGACGGGTTGGTGCCCCGTGCACGAGAGAGGAACGTTTCCATTCCGGTCGCCGCCATTCGGCCTTCCAGACGACTGGCCAGATCCCACAGAATTTCCGATTCGGAGACGCGTCCGAATGTGCCGTCGACGATGCGGCCGGTGTCGGCACCACCGAGATCGGGGTCGATGACGATTCGCTTACCCGTCAACTGTGGGCCGGATTTGCGTACGAGTTCTTCTTCGCTCATCGCGTGGGGCGATCCACCGGTGACGCGGGTTCCGAGGAGGTCGAGCGAACGCAGTGTCGCCGGACCACAGATACCGTCGGGTGCCAGACCGATCTCGCGTTGAAAAGACGACAAGCCCTCGTGCGTCTTCGGACCGAAGAAGCCGTCGACGCGCTCGTTGTAGAAACCGAGGTCCTGCAGGCGTGTCTGCAGGGTAGCGACGTCGTCGCCGTACAGCGGAGCGGACAGCTGGTAGATCAGCGTGCGGGCACCGAGGTGGTAGGACGCTTCTTTGAGGGCGCGGTACGTGGCCGGTCCGACGACACCGTCGACCAGTAAGCCGCGATGCTGCTGGAACGCGCGCACGGCACCGTCGAGGGCCCGGTCGAACACCGATCCCGGGGCCGTCCAGTGGCCGTCGTCCATCGGGCCGGGCGGAACCACGGCCTCGTGGAGGAAACCGAGTGCCGAGAGAGTGCCGCGGACCTCGGCGACGGCGGGTCCGGAATCGCCGTGACTGAGCTCCTGCATCCTGGAAAAACCCTCTCGATCGTCCTGACGGTCTACACGCACTTCGATGCGCTGATGTGCCGACGCAAGCATCGGCACATCAGATGATTGTCGCAGAAAGACAGGCTTCTGCGGCAATCCACACCAAGCGTGGGTGAGTCAGATAACGCCTTCGAGGTCCTTGAGCAGCGCGGCCTTGCCCTTTGCGCCGACGATCTGCTTGACCGGCTTGCCACCCTGGAACAGGATCAGCGTCGGGATGGACATGACCTTGAAGTCCCGAGCCGCCTGCGGGTTGGCGTCGATGTCGAGCTTGGCGATGGTCAGCTTGTCCTTGTGCTCGGCAGCGATCTCCTCGAGCACGGGAGCAACCATCTTGCACGGGCCGCACCAGGTGGCCCAGAAGTCGACCAGAACGGGCTTCTCGCTGGTCAGAACGTCGTCGACGAACGACGCGTCGGTGATGGTGACTGTGCTCTTGTCGTCGGACATGTGAATCTCCTCGGTGTGGGTCTGCAACAGGTGGTGGGTCTACCGGTCAGGCGTTGACGGCGTCGACCGGCTGATCGGCGTGCTCGAGTGTGTTGGTGGTGATGTCGCCCTGCTCGGCCAGCCAACGCTCGGCGTCGATGGATGCGGTGCAGCCGGTACCCGCAGCGGTGATGGCCTGCTGGTACACGTGATCGACGAGGTCGCCGGCAGCGAACACCCCTTCGACCGAGGTGGCCGACGTGGGCGATGCGATCTTGACGTATCCGGCATCGTCGAGTTCGACCTGGCCCTTGACCAGTTCGCTGCGAGGATCATGGCCGATCGCCACGAACATCCCGGTGACGTCCAGAGTCGTCTTCTCGCCGGTGACTGCATGTTCCAGAGACAGGCCGGTGACGCTGGTGTCGCCGAGCACTTCGAGAACCTTGGTGTCGGTGAGGAAACGAATCTTCTCGTTCTTCTTGGCGCGCTCGAGCATGATGCGCGACGCGCGGAACTCGCTGCGGCGGTGCACGATCGTCACGCTGCGGGCGAAGCGCGTGAGGAAGGTTGCCTCCTCCATTGCCGAGTCGCCACCGCCGATGACGGCGATATCCTGGTCGCGGAAGAAGAACCCGTCGCAGGTGGCGCATGCGCTGACGCCGCGTCCGAGGAGCTTCTCCTCACCGGGAATGGAGAGGTACCGAGCGGCTGCACCCATCGCGAGAATGATCGCGCGAGCTCGGTAGGTCTCGCCGCCCGCCGAGACAGTCTTGATCGGCCCGGTCAACTCGAGCTCCTCGACGTCCTCGGTGCGGATGTCGGCACCGAAACGTTGCGCCTGTTCGCGCATCTGTTCCATCAGATCGGGGCCCATGATGCCCTCGCGGAAACCGGGGAAGTTCTCGACCTCGGTCGTCGTCATCAAGGCACCGCCGAACTGGGTTCCCTCGAACAGGATGGGCTCCAGCTCTGCGCGGGCCGCGTAGACACCGGCGGTGTATCCGGCCGGTCCCGAGCCGACGATGATGAGATCGTGAACCTTGGGGGTACTCAATGCAGACCTTCCGATCTTGTGCGGCGTGTTCTTGGCGTCGACGCGAAAGTGCACTGAGCACTGCCTATCGACGTACATCTGGTCAACACCACCCTAGAGGCAGTTGTTCCCCGGTGAGAGATGTGTCAGCCGATATCGCGACGCGTGAGGACATCGGGATTACCGCCGCGGCAATCGTTGCCCACTGCCAGAGCGATGAACTGCGCCGGCCCGGCCCCGGAGAGGACGAGGAGAGTTCCCTGTCGGCCGTCGATTCGAACCTGACTGGATCCGAGAACGGCGGCGGGGTCCACGCCGTTGGCGTCGAGACACGCGGCCAGGTCTGCCGGATCCGACAGGCTGCCGGAGTCTCGTTTACCGATGACGGTGAACGCAACGTTCGAGTCGAGATCGGTGGAATCGAGAACGAGGGACGAGTCGGGTGGCGTGGTCCCCGGCTCGGCTACGACGGGATCCGACGTGCCCGGGCTGTGCAGGACCGCGGCGAAGGTGACCGAACCACCCGCGAGAAGTGCTGCAGCAGCGGCGATTCCGACGATCACGTGCCGGCGTGTACGCGCGCTACGTGGAGGTCTGCGAAGCGGAAGGACATCGGCGGTACGGTCCGCCGACTCTGTGTCGGCCAGGGTCTCGAGGGTGCGATCGATCTGCCGGGCGACGTCGGCGGGAACGGGCATCGTGCCGTTCGGATCCTCGCCCAACTCGTGCAGCCGAGCGGTGACGGTGTCCAGTGTCGCCAGGATTCGCATCGCCTCGGCGTCGGCACGCACCAACGGCCACAGCCGACTGCTGACGTCCTCGGGTAGTGCATCTGCATGCAGGTCGGCCAGCAACTCGGGTGAGAACGGGGCACCGGGTAGAGCGTCGGTGTTCGACGACACGTTCCTGCCTCCCTTCGCCGAGTCTTCTTTCCCTCTCACAAGGTTTAGACGCGAGGGGTCTAGATTCGGTTCCCTGCGTCCTTGAGGTATGCGAGCTGCGTCGACAACTTGAGTCTGCCGCGAGCGCATCGACTCTTCACGGTACCGGTGGGAACCCCCAGCAACGCTGCGGCGTCGGCCACCGAGTAACCCTCCATGTCCACGACGACCACCGCCGCTCGCTGGTCGGGCGGCAGCGTCATCAGGGCCTGTCGGACGAGGATGCTGGTCTCGGATTCGGAGATTCGGTCCCGAGGCGACACCGGTTCGTGACTCTCGTTCTCGCTCAACGGAACCGACGGACGTGCCTTGTTTCGGCGAATGCGATCGAGGCACGCGTTGACGACGATCTTGTGCAACCAACTGCGGACTGCAGCGTCCGCGCGAAACGACCCGGCCGTTCGATGCGCGGAGAGCAACGCCTCCTGCAACGCGTCGGATGCGTCCTCGGGTGTGTAGCTCGTGCGGCGTGCCGTGAGCCACAGGTGTTCCTGATGGCGATGGATCAACGTGGCGAATGCGGTCGGCTCACCGGCTGCATGAGCAGCCAACAATTCCGCATCCGTGCGCTCCCCCAGCGCCGAATCGATACGTTCGGTCATACGAAAACGGCTCCCCCCGTGTTAACGCATTGGGGGGAGCCTAGGCCATCGATACCGCGAAGTACGAAACGAACGCGATTTGCCTCTGTATCGCCGGTTTTACGTGTCGAAACCGATCCCGGAGATCGAGGTAGCGATGCGGCCACCCTGCTCTCCGAGGGTGGTGATCCACACCAGGACGTTGCCGGTGGGTTCGGTGCCGTCGAGCGCGATGTCGGTGCGGCCGTTCTGCAGAGTGGCTTCACCGAGCAGCGTGGTGTCGCCGAGGCTCGGTGAATCGTTGGGAGCGGACCTGATCTCGACGACCGTTCCCGGCGACGTCGATTCGATCCACGCGTTCTTCAACGTCGACGACGGGATGGTGACGAGCAGTCCGACACCGTTCTTCAGTGCCGGGAACTGCTGGAAGTAGGAGTCGGTGGTCCAGGCCGTGCTGGGGTTGTTGTCGATCACGTTCGATGCCGTGCCCGGGTTGTCTGCAGACCCCTGTGGGGAGAAGACGCTGACATCGCTCATCGCGACGGGTCCACCCGTCGGCACCGGGGGCGCAGCGGTGTCGCCGGCCGGCGGTGCGGCAGCCGGGGTCGTCAGCCCGAACTCCTGGCTGTCCAGCGGCGCATCGGTGTTGTCGCCCGCGATGGAGGTGAACAACCAATAGCCGGCGAACGCCAGAATCAGCACCGTCAGAGCGCCGAGAACGGCGATGGCGATGTTGGTTCGCGTCGACTTCGCCTTCTCTGCGGCCAGCTCTTCCGGGTCTGCGAGCGAGTGACCGCTGGCTCCCGGGGCACGCTGGCCCAGTCGCAGTGCCGGCATCAGATCGGTCTTGTCGTTGACCACCGCGGCCTGATCGAGAACGTGCTGCACCGTCGCGGCGGTGCGAATGCCACTGTTCTGCTCGAGCGCTCGTACCGCGACGGCAGAGATCTCGAACGGAACGTCGGGGCGAATTTCGCGAGGCTCGCGCGGCGCACCCTTGTCGTCCCGATCGGCCGGACGCATGCCGCCGACGCTGCGCAGGGATGCCGCGTCACCGGGAACGACGGCTTCTCCGGTGGTGTCCGACAACGGCCAGCGTGCAGTGATCAGGGCGTAGAGCATGGCACCGAGACCACGGACGTCCGAACTGGAGTCGGCGTCCGCCAGAGTCGCGGGAAACGCCAGGACGGCGTTGCCGCTGGTACTGATGCGTACGCGATCGGGGTGGTCGATCGACAGCGCGCCGCCGCTGCGGTGCGCAGCCTCGGCCGCGGCGGCCAGGACCTTGATCGCACGAGCGGCACCGGTGGGGGCAGGAACCGTATCGGCCATCTCGCGCAGCGAGCGACCGGGAGTCCACTCGGCGACGACGATGCCGCCGGAGCTACCGCGCACCACGTCGAGCACCCGGGCGAGGCCGGGAGAGTTGATCCGACCGAGGCGCAGCGTCCGGGACAGGATTGCCTGCGGGCCCTGAGTGCGGTCGTTGGGTGACGCCGTGGACTGCTGATCGGCGTCGACGAACGTCAACGCGACCTCGCGGTCGAGCTTGACGTCGTGGGCCTGCCAGAACTTCAGCCCGCGAGCTCCACCGTGCGGTGCCAACAGGCGGTAGCGTCCCCCGGCCACCGAAGCACCGGGAATCAGCGTCGGTCCGCGAAGGGTGCGCCCGGGGGCGTCCGCGGTGGACTGGTCCTCGGCTGGTTTTTCGGCAGCTTTGTCCGTTGTCGGCTTCGGTGCTACTGGTGTGTCGACTGCAGCCGATTTCTTCGTCGCCTCCACCGGTGTGCTGTCGGTCTTCGGCTCGGCCTTGCTCGCGTCGTCGACCGGCAGCTTCGCCTTCGAGATGGAGACGGTCTTGTCCGACGGCTTGGCCGCCAGCGCTGCCTTGGAGATCGCGATCGTCTGATCCTTGGGAGCGGACGCGTTGGTTTCCTTCTTCTCGGTGGCCTCGGCACTTGACGCTGCCGCCGACTCAGGCGTGCTGGGTGTGCTCGGCTTCTCCGAAGAATCAGGTGCTTTCGAGTCCGCTGTCTTCGACTCGGGTGTTTTCGACTCGGGTGCTTTCGACGACGCAGCAGACTCGGCCTTCACGGGCTCGGTGCGGTCCTGGGTGTCGACTTCGACTCCGCCGCTCGTTCGGTCGGCTTCGTTTGCTGGAGACTGTGCCGGCCCCCCAGCAACATCGTCGTCGGTCACTGTTACTCCTTCAGGCGAATATGCCCCGTGTTGTTCTACAAGCGGTCGACCTGCAGGGGCGTCTGCCCCCGGGTGCCGTTGACCAGGGTACGGGAGTCGATCCCGCGCAGTGTCCCATGTGGGCTCGGTTCGAATAACAGGAATCACGCTGGTTTCCGCGGCAGCCGGATCCGGCACCGAACCGGACGTCACAGGCGCGGGCGGGGCCGACCGTCCGAGGACCCGGCGGACGAGCCGGCTCAACGCGACGGTGACGGCCAGTACTTCGGGAATCTTGCCGAACCACAGGATGGAGAACGTGATGCCGAGCATGATGACGGCGTCCATCGCGACGCGCACGAAGTTGCCGATCCAGCCGTTCGCCATGGCGTCGAATCCGACGATCCGGTCGATGGCGAGCATGGCTGCGCCGCCGGCCAGCGAGGCGATGAGAACCAGCCAGACAGTCTTCCCGACGTTGGCCATCCGCAGGTTGCCAAGGCTCTTGTGCAGCAGGTATCCGCCGATGACGGCACCTGCGGTGTAGCCGAGGCCGGTCGCGGTGCCGAGGAGCAGCACCACTTGTTCCGGATCGGTTGCGACGATCGGGGCGAGCAACGACAGGCCGATCTTGACGGCGGTGATGCCGAGGACGATCCAGGTGGGCGTCCAGGCCTGCTCGCGGGCGTAGAACACGCGCAGGTGGATCAGGACCAGCGCGTACGGGATAAGGGAGAACGCCGACCAGCTCACGGCCTCACCCAGCCGGTTGGCGTCGGGCGCAAACTTGCCGAACCCGTACAGCGCCTCGCCCACCCACGGCCCCGCGAACGTCAGGAACACGACGATCGGGACCATCGCGACCATCGTCAGCCGAGTGGCGACGGAGAGATCGTCGACGACCGAGGGCGTGTCACCGTTGGCGGCATTACGACTGAGTCGGGGCATGATCGCCGTCAGAACCGTGACGCCGAGAATGCCGTACGGCAACTGCAGCACGATCCAGGCCTGGGAATAGATCGTGGGGCTCGCGTCGTCGGCTCCCGACGAGATGTTGGTGGCGACGATCAGACCGATCTGACTGATGACGACGTAGAGCACGATTGCGGCCGCCATCGCGCCGAACTTCTTCAGGCGCGCGTCGAACCCCCAGAGTGGGCGCAGGTCGATCTTCTCGCGGCGAAGCGCAGGGATCAGCGCCAGTACCTGCGTGATGACACCGGTGGTGACGCCGAGGCCGATGATCAACAGCTGCGGGTTCGTCATGTCGACCGGATTGACGGTGATCTCACCCGGCATCAGGAAGTAGATGCCGAACACCGCAAGAACCACGAGGTTGTTGAACACCGGTGCCCACGCACCGGGTTTGAAGTTCTGTCGGGTGTTGAGCACCGCCGTGAGCAAGCCGGAGAGCCCGTAGAACATCAGCGCAGGCAACACCAGATAGGTGAAGGCAATGGTCAGGTCCTCGTTGACCTTCGGATCACCGTTGAGCATCAGACGCGCCAGCAGCGGCGCAGCGATGGTTGCGGCCAACGCCACGGTGCCGAGCAGCGCGACCGCAATGGTGAACAGGCGTCGGACGAAGTCACGTCCGCCGTCGGCGTCCTCTTGTTCTGCGCGTACCAGGACAGGAACGACGATCGCTCCGAGGACGGCACCGAGCACCAGCTCGGAGATCATGTTCGGGAGAATCGTCGAGACGGTGAACGCACTGGCCAGGCCGGCACCCAGGGTGGCCGTCATGGCTACTTGCTTGGCGAATCCGGTGATCCGGCTGACGAGGGTCGCAACGGCGATCGAGCCCGACGCGGCCAGCAACGATTTCTGAGGTCTGGGTTCGGGCTGCGGTGGTGACTCGTTGCCGCCCGGTGGTGTCTGCGGCGGAGGAATGTTCCCTGACGGCGCGGCGGGTGGGTAGTCCTCGTCCCGGAACCGTGGGATGAGCTGAGTTGCGGAGTCGTCCGCTGCCGGTTGACCGTCGAGCGGGGGCGGTGCCGGATAGGAACGCATCTCCGGTCGTGGTTGCCGCTCCCAGGGGGCGGGGCGTGGGGGCGTCGTGCGCCGGAACACCTGCGCTGCGGGCATGCGTGACCGGGGCAGGTCGCCGTCGTACGGCACATTGCCTGTCATGGTCTCTCGTACCCTTCGTCGGCCGGGTCGGGTTGTCCTCGGAATCGGTGCCAGAGTCGTCGGCCTGCAAGCAACAGTAGGAGCGCTCCGGCGCAGGCGGTAATTATCGCGAGAGCTTGACCGTATGCGTTCGAACGAACCGACACCGTCGATACCTCGCCGAGCCGGGTGCCGTCGAGGGTGGTGACGGAGAAGTCGACCGACAGATTGCGTTTGTCGTCCACCTCGGCGGGCACGGTGATGGTTCGCGATCCGCGCGCCGGAAGTTGGGTCACACCGACGTCGCTGATCGTCATCTCCGGTGGCGCGTCCACTCGGAGGAGCACGTTGACCGGCACCGGTAGGTCGTTGCGGGCCACGAGCAGCAGCGGACTCTGCTCGGAGGCGAGTGTGTAGACGCCGCCCGGGGCCAGCACGGTCACCGATCCGTAGACGGTGTCGAGTCCGACGCGGGTCGCGGTGAGACGGGTGCGTGCCATGGCCGCGGCGTCCTCGCCCTCGGCGCTGGCGCGACCCGCGGTCGACAGGGCGCGGAGCATGTCCTCCCGCAGCGGGGCGGTGTACAGGCGCGGAGTCAGTGCGGACTGGGGATCCTCGACCAGCGACTGCGCCAGGGTGTCCACGCGTGCGCTCTGTGTTCGCACCGTGTCGATGGCGGACGCATCGAGGCCGGTCGGTACATCGATGCTGGTCACCGGGATTCCGGTGGGGGGCTCGGTGATCAGGCCGGGCAGCGGGCGAGGCGTCGCCAGGCCCGAACGCAACAGCGAGGACACCGTCGACAGGATTGCCGACGGTTCGTCTCCTCCCGCGGTCCAGTACTGCGGCGGTGCGACGGTCACCGTGCGGCCGGGTCGATCGGCACCGACGAGGGCGTGGAAATTGATGGCGCCGAGGGCGTCCTGCAGCCGTGCGGTGCGGGAGTCGGTGCCCAGGTCGAAGCGTTGATTCGCCGGGGTCAAGGCCGGGGTCGACGGGGTCGTCCCGACGCCGGCCAGTGCCGCGGTGGTCGCCGAGTCGTAGTGGGTGGCGGCCAAGGCACCCGTCGGATCGGCGGCGGTCGGCGCGGTGTCGGTGGACACCAGCAGAGATGTCGGCGACGACGTGGGTGGGCTGATGCTGTTGTCGGCGACGAGGACGGTCCCGGTTCCCGACGATCTCAGCGCGTCCGCAGCGCCCGCGTCGACGCCGCCGGTGGCACTCCAGGTGAAACCGCGTAACGAACTGATGCCGAGGATGCCGTCGACGATGTCGGCCGGGGCGGCGACAGCGCTGCTGAGCAGCGAGGAATCACCGATGTCGGCGACGGCGGCGAGGTCGGCCTGAGCGAACGGTAGGGCCGTCACGCACGTGTTCGACGCCAGTGCCTCGAGCCGCGTCAACCACTGGGCTGCGGCCCCGCTGCCGGAGCCCTCCCGCGCGGAGCTGGCCGGATCGGCCGGGTTGTCGACGACGAGGTAGCCGCGGGTCATGTTCGAGACGGTGACCAGCAGGTCGGGATCGATGCCGATGCACAGGCTCGACGCCAGTTTGCCGTCGGGATCGAGACCGGGCTGCGTCGCGAATTCCAGGGCTTTGAGCAGGGTGTCGAGCCGACCACCAGCGGCGAGCTGGGTCGCCAGGTCGTCGTCGATCAAACGCACTCGATCGTCGATGGAACCGGGGATTCCGGCTGCGAGACGGGGAATGTCGGCGAGTGGCCACAACACCGTCATCGCTACGGGATTCCGGGTGTTGGGGGGGAGCGGCATCGCGTCGGGCGCTGCGGGGTCGAGCTGACCGGGATTCCGCGGCAGTCCCACGACGGGTAGCAGGAAGCGGGCGTCGTCGAGTCGAGCCGTCCCGCCGTACTCGGGGGTTCCGTTGACGTTCAGCAGCAGGGGGTAGACACCGGGAGCCTCGATCCCGAGGGAGGGCTCGGTACTGCTTCTTAGCTGCATCGACAGATCGAACTGCCGGCTCTGGTCCTTCTCCAGCGACTCCGCGACCGTGACGAAAGTCCCGACGCGGTCGAATCTTTCCTGGTCGAGGGTGAGCGAGGTCCGCAGACCGGACGTCGTGTCGATGGCCGCCGCACCCTGTAGGCGAACGCTGACGTCGTCGACGCGTCGATCGCCGGTGTTCTTCACTGTCGCGCGAACCGTGACGAACGGATCGCTGCTGGTGGTGACCGTCGAGGGGGCGACCGTGTCGATGCTCAGCGTCAGGAACGGATCGCCGGACTGCGTCACCGGGGTATCGGGAACGGCGCTGGTGGTGCCGCTGGTGTCTCCGGCGGAATCTGGCTGCGCCGCGGCAGTAGGGAGCTGTTGGGGTACCAGTGCTGCGGTGCCGACGGCCGGCGCTGCAGCGAGGAAAAACGAGGTCAATGCGGCGGCAGCGACCTTCCGGGCCCGCACGATCACTTCCCGCCGGGCGTGGGTGCGTTCGTGTCGCCGCCGGTTGTCTGCTCGCCGTTCATGTCCTCGATGAGTCTGGTGGCGATGGCGGCGAGTTTGCGTTCGTCGGCGTAGGCGAGTCGGGACGGCAGTTCGCTCAGCGGTACCCAGGCGACTTCGGTGACCTCGAGATCCTCGTCGGACAGTTCACCGCCCAGGAAGCGGAGGAGATAGTGGTGAACGGTCTTGTGGACTCGGCGGCCTTCGGTGACGAACCAGTAGTCGATGCTTCCCAGCGACGCCAGTACGGTGCCGCGGATGCCGGTTTCCTCGGCGACCTCGCGCATGGCCGTCTGCTCGGCGGTTTCGCCCTGCTCGATGTGTCCTTTGGGCAGGGACCAGAGCAGGCGTCCGCGCCGGTCGGTGCGGCCGATCAGGGCTGCGCAGCGGGTGGCAGGCGGGCCGTCGAGGCCGTCGACCACCAGGCCTCCGGCAGAGGTTTCTCGGACGGTCCGCAGCTTGGGTGCTTCGGTGTCGGCGCGTGCTTGACGCCGCCGCGGGTTGCGGCGGCTCCTGTTCGCACGTTCGGCAGCAGACACCCGATCCATACTAGTTGCCTCGGCGCCCCGCTCCGGCTTGCCGCACCGTGGCCGATGGCCGAGACGATCCGGTCGATACTGCGCCAGTAGGCTCTTCCACCGTGGCCGATCAGTCCCTGTCTTCCGTTTCCCCCGAGCACGCCGATGCGCGCCGGGAAAGGTTGCTGGCTGCAGCTGCGGTGACGTTGCGTGAACTCGCGCCGGTATTGACCCCGCTGGGCGCGTTGTTCGCGGCCGCGGGCCACGAGCTCTACCTCGTCGGTGGGTCCGTTCGGGACGCGGTTCTCGGTCGTTTGGGAACCGATCTGGATTTCACCACCGACGCCAGGCCGGAGGTCGTTCAGACGCTGCTGTCCGGGTGGGCGGACCATCAGTGGGATACGGGCATCGCGTTCGGAACGATCAGTGCGGCCAAGGACGGCCAGCAGATCGAGATCACGACGTTCCGCACCGATTCGTACGACCAGGTCTCGCGTAACCCCGAGGTGCAGTACGGCAGCAGCCTCGAAGAAGATCTCGTTCGACGCGATTTCACCGTCAACGCCATGGCCGTGCGGTTGGGTGCGGACGGCGTGCAGGAGTTCGTCGATCCGCTCGGCGGCATGGACGCGTTGCTCGAGGGCGTTCTCGATACCCCGTCGGCACCGGAAACGTCGTTCGGTGACGATCCGCTGCGGATGCTGCGCGCGGCTCGTTTCGTGTCGCAACTCGGTTTCTCGTTGTTGCCGCGGGTGCACAGCGCCATCGTCGACATGGCCGATCAGATCGACCGCATCACCGCCGAACGCATTCAGGTGGAGCTGGACAAGCTCATTCTCGGTGCCCACCCGATCGAGGGCATCGACGTGATGTGCGAGACCGGTTTGGCTCAGCGGATCATTCCCGAGGTGCCGAACATGAAGCTCGAAATCGACGAGCATCATCAGCACAAGGACGTGTACTGGCATTCGTTGACGGTTCTGAAGCAGGCTATCGACCTCGAGGACGGCGACCCCGATCTCGTATTGCGTTGGGCCGCACTGCTGCACGACATCGGCAAGCCCGATACCAAACGAAACGAGCCCGGCGGCGGCGTCAGCTTTCACCACCACGAGGTCGTCGGGGCCAAGATGGTGCGAAAGCGTATGCGCGCGTTGAAGTATTCGAAGAAGATGATCGAGGACGTCTCGCATCTGGTGTTCCTGCATCTGCGATTCCACGGGTACGGCAAGGGTCAGTGGACCGACTCGGCGGTGCGTCGCTACGCCACCGATGCCGGCGAGCTACTGCCCAAGTTGCACAAGCTGGTTCGAGCCGATTCGACCACCAGGAACAAGCGTCGAGCGGCTGCCCTGCAAGCCACTTACGACGATCTCGAAGAGCGCATCGCCCGCATCGCCGAGCAGGAGGACCTGGCGCGGGTTCGTCCCGACCTGGACGGCAACGCGATCATGGAGCTGCTCGGCATTCCCGCAGGTCCCGACGTGGGCAAGGCGTGGAAATACCTGAAGGAACTGCGCCTCGATCGGGGACCACTCTCACGTGAGGACGCCGAAGCGGCGCTGCTCGAGTGGTGGCCGACGCAGTAGCGCGTCCCGCGCACGTGCGCGGAACTTCGTAGCCCACTACGAGTTTCCACTCACGACGAGCGAAGCTCGGCCTTGACGAGATAGACGTTGTAGCTGTCCCACTCCGAGACGGTGAAGTACAGCTCGTTCGCCGTCGACCACGGATGAATGAAGCCGCCGTAGGTCTTGGGGTACTCGGCGGTATCGATCAGGGTGCTCGGGGCGGTCCACTCGCCCTGCGGTGAATTTGCTTCGCGCAGAACGATATCGCCGCGTAACGGATCCAGATACGCCATCCGCCAGAGGCCTCGGGCGTCGTCGTGATGAACCGACAGTTCCCCGGCCATACCGTCGGCGATGGGGGTGGCTTCGTTCGATTCGACGGGAGCCCAGGTGCCGTTCACCCAGTACTGGTAGGCGGTCTTGTTCAGTACGTCCGCTTTCGGGACCCGAGCGAGACCGACCTGTCCGACGCGACCGTTGACGGTGCCGAACATGTACACGTACTCCCCCGCCGGGACCATCGTCGACACCTGGAACTTGGAGAACCCGAAGACGTTGTCCCACTTGGCATGTTCGTCCTTGACCCAGGTGGAACCGTTGTCGTCGGAATAGGCGATGCCGCCGTAGTTGGTCCACCACATGCCGGGGATCGTGCTCCACCGCCGGATGGACATGTACGACATGTACTGCCGGTCGTCGATCGCGAACCCGGACGTGGGGATGACGGTGGTCTCCCAATTCTTGATCTTGCGCGAGGGTAGTAATTCGGCTGCGTGACAACGGGAATCCTGCACCATCGAGTCCAGGGCCATACCGTCGGACAGGTTGGTGTCCGTGCTGTGTCCCAGTACGTTCGACCGCCAATCGTCCCCGCCGACCACACCGAATTCCGAACCCTTGCCGAAGGAATCGCCGAATACGACGGCAACCTCGCCCGGTTTGCTCTCCCACATGATGCCGAGGTCGGTGCCGTCGACCTGCCAGCGCTTGTCGGTGCGGTTCTCCGATCCCGGTCCGGTCAGCTGCGCGACCACCTCGACGTGTCCGACGGCCGGTGCCACCGGCGGTACCGTCGTCGGCCCGGACTCCGCCGCGGTGACGGCGGGTGCGGGCGGCGGGGTTCCCGGAGTACCACCGGGGCCGGGAATCGGGATGGGAAGGGTCTCGGGCTGCGGGTCGATCTCGATGCGAGGGAACGGGAGATGGTCTGCAGAGCCGGTGGTGGGCGACTCCGTGGCGTCGGTGAGGTCGGGGCAGGGGTCCGCGCACGGGTCGGCCGACGGCTCGGCATGGACACGGGTGTTGTTCGGCGGCGGGTCGGGCACCGGCACGAGTTCGATCGACGGATACGGCACGGGGATCACCACACGATCCGGCAACGGCGGCAGCTGCGGCGGATTTCCGGGCCCGACGGGCTCTGGTGGGTAGTCCTTGGGATCGAATCCGGTTTCTCCACAGGAATTCACCGGCGGCGGCGGGGCCGCGTACGCGGGGGGTGCGGAAAGAACGGCTGTACCTGCGGCAACCGCGATGATGCAGCCGAGCGACGTCGTGCGGCCATGCATGCGGTGCCCCCGTGTTGTCCGACGAAACCTAGCGGTCCGATACGGCAAGATACACCACGTCAGCGCGGTGCGCGCCTCGTGTTGAGTAGCGCTGCGACGAAGCCGACGGCGTAGATCCCTGCTCCGACGAACACCAGCGCGTGCGCAGTGGGATCCTGGCTCAGCTCCGTGGCGTCGGGGCCGACGGCGAATGCGGCCGCGGCGAGGGCACCGACGAACGCGACGTTGAACACGGTGTCCTGCAACGCGAAGACTCGTCCGCGATGCGCGTCGTCGATCTCGATCTGCATGGCGGCGTCCCCACTGAGTTTGACGGTCTGCCCGGCGATGCCGAGGAGAAATGCTCCGAGCAGCAGACTGGTCTGGGTGAGGCCGGAGACGGCACCGACCTGAGCGGCGATGGCCAGGACGAGAGCGGTGGCGATGGTGCGGGTGCGGCCGAACCGCGGGACGGCGAACGGGGCGATGACGGCGGCGAGGAACATTCCGGTGGCCGTGGCTCCGACGGCAATGCCGAAGCCGGCGAGGCCGCCGGGCAGGGAACTCTGCGTGCTCTCCCGCAGCACCAGCACCATGATGAGGGTGTTGATGCCGAACACGATGCGGTGTGCCCCGATGCCGATCATCGCGGTGGTCACGCCCGGCGACCGCCACACCGCCAGGGCACCCGATTTCAGGCCGGCGGCAACATCTTTCAGCGGGTTGCCGGGCCGATCGTCCGTATCGGGACCGAGAGACCGCGGCGCGAACCGTCCGGCCGCAACAGCACCGACCACCGAGCCGGTCGCGGCCAGCCCCACGGCGACACCCGAACCGAGATCCCCCGCTCCGACGGCACCGATCACTGCGACCGCCAGTCCCGCACCGGCCGCCGCGAAACCGGAGCCGACGGTGGCCAGCACCGAGTTCATCGGCACCAGCCACGATTGCCGCACCACATGCGGCAAGGATGCCGACGCGCCCGCCAGGACGAACCGACTGAGCCCCACGGTGGCCAGAGCCAACAGCAGCAGCGGCGTGGCGTCGACCCCGGCACACAGAAGCCCGGCGGTAGCGGTGATGAGAACGATGCGAACGATATTGGCCCACAACAGAACCGATCGACGATCCCAGCGGTCCAACAGCGCACCTGCGAACGGGCCCACCAACGAGTAGGGCACGAGCAGAACAGCGAAACCGGCGGCGATCTCGGCGGGGTTGGTGGCGCGTTCGGGATTGAACAGGATGGCACCGCTCAATGCGGCTTGGAACAATCCATCACCGAACTGGCCGGCGAAACGAACGGTGGTGAGCTTGCCGACGCCCGGGGACTCACGTAGGCGGGTACGAAAGGAGGCGTCGTTCACCGACGGGACTCTATCCCGCGTCGGTCACACCGATACGGCGGGCTTGTCTGCCTTCCACCACGCGATCGTCGCGGCTGTGCCGTCGGCGAGCGGGGTGGGCTCGAGGCCGAGAACGCGCTCGCTGTGGCTCGAATCGAGGATGTAGGGGTAGCGGAACTGGTACAGGGTGTCCCCCAGCTCTTTCATCGGACCGGAAACGAGCCCCAGTGCTCGCATGACCCAAGCCGGCACGACACCGATCTTCGGGGTCGGCAAGTGCGTTGCAGCGGAATACATCTCGATCATCTCCCGCTGAGTCACCGCGGGGGCGGTCGGTGCATGCAGGACGGTGTTCCACGTGGACGGTCGTGCGGCCGCGACGATCATCGCGGCTGCGAAATCCGGCACGTACGTGAAGGAATGGGGTAGGTTCGCGGCCCCGATCACCCGAATGGTCTTACCGGCGAGCACATTGGCGACCACACGTTCTCCCATGTGCGAGACCAGCACCCGGGGGCCGTAGAAGTCGGATGCCGCGATGCTGACGGTGGGGGTCGAGTGAGCGTCGCGTGCGGACAGGAGTTCGGTCCGCACACCCAACTTGCGGAACGTGGCGTTTCTGGGCGAGTCCTCGCGAATGGGCCCGTCGACCCGGCCGTAGGCGTAGAGACTTTCGGGGAACACGACGACCGTGCCCGCGGCCGCGTCGAGCACACGTCGTTCCATCGCCTCGAGCTTGTCGCGCCACACCTTGTTCTCGTAGGCGGCGTGGGTGCAGTGATAGATGGCGGTTGCTCCGTCGACGTGCGCTCGGAGGTCGTCGGACTCGATGTCGACCGATTGCCGTTCGATGTTCGGATGCTGTGGCCCGCTGCCGGACCGAGTGAGGATCCGTACCGTATGTCCCTGCGCGGCAAGCTGTTCGGCGATCGTCCAGCCGACGGGTCCGGCACCGGTGACGACGTGAAGTTCTGACATGGCTACTCCGTTTCGGTAAACGAGAGCGGTGCTCTCTGATGTGTCGAGTGTGCACCTCTGCTCGGAGAAAAGCAAGAGCAGTGCTCTCGAAAAAGAGCGGCAGTTACAGTAGCGAGCATGGCGAGCACTCCGCGTACCCGAGCCCGCGCCCAGACTCTGAGCGACATCACCCGCATCGGACGCGAGCACCTGGCCGCAGACGGTGCTGCGGCCCTGTCGCTACGCGCGGTCGCCCGAGATCTGGGCGTCGTCTCCTCGGCGGTCTATCGCTACGTCTCGAGCCGGGACGAACTACTGACCTTGCTCGTCGTCGATGCGTATTCCGAGCTGGGCGACGAAGTCGACGCGGCCGTCGACGCAGCGGACGGCCCCGCCGACAAATTCCGGGCGTTGAGCCGGGCGGTGCGTCGATGGGGACTGCGGGAGCCGGCCCGGTACGCGCTGCTCTTCGGCAGCCCCGTACCCGGCTACCACGCGCCCGCCGAACAGACCACCGGCCCGGGGACCCGGGTGATCACCACATTGGTCGCAGTCCTGCAGTCGGCCTGGGACATCCGTCGCCCGGACATCGAATCGGCACCCACCGAGTTGGCGTCGCTGCACGCAAGTTTCGAGGACATCCGCGCCCAGATGGACATGGACCTGCCCGACGAGCTCATCGCATTGGGCGTGATGGTGTGGGCGTCACTGTTCGGCGCGATCAACTTCGACGTGTTCGATCAGTACGGCGCGACGACGTTTGCCGACCGGGACGCGTTGTTCGAGTTCCAGTTGGGGATTCTGACGAAGATTGCCGGGCTCGAGTAGGACCGAGGACTGGCCGTCGTGCTTGTGCCACATCCGGCGGTGTGCGGTGCCACAATGGCTGATGTGGCAGCGCATGCGGAGGAACCCGAGGATCGGACGGCGTCGGCACTGCACGATGTTCGTCCCGGCAGTCTGCTGGTGTCGTCCATCGAACTCGTGGAGCCCACGTTTCGGCGCACCGTCATCTACATCATCGAACACAACGACGCGGGCAGTCTCGGCGTCGTGATCAATCGCCCCAGTGAGACCGCGGTGCAGAACGTGCTGCCCGATTGGTCCGAGCTCGCCGCGAAGCCGCGGGCCCTGTACGTCGGTGGTCCGGTCAAGCGCGATTCGGCACTGTGTCTGGCCACGCTGCGCACCGGTGCGTCGATCGACGGGGTCGCCGGTCTGCGCCGAGTCGACGGCCGGGTGGTGATGGTCGATCTGGATTCCGACCCCGCCGACATCGCGCCGTACGTGGAGGGTGTGCGCATCTTCGCCGGGTACTCGGGGTGGACGTTCGGGCAGCTCGAAGGTGAACTGGACCGAGAAGACTGGATCGTGTTGTCGGCCTTGGCTTCCGATGTGATCGGTCCGCCGCGCGTCGACCTGTGGGCGCAGGTTCTGCGTCGTCAGCCGATGCCGTTGGCGCTGTTGGCATCCCACCCGATCGACGTCGAGCGGAACTGAGAGCGGCTGCGCCGCACGTGCGCGGAACTTCGTAGCAGGGGTCGAGTTTCCACTCACGACCCAGGACACAACCTAGTGCGAAAAAGCCCGCGCGGTCGAGTGTCCGCCCGATTTCAGACCGTCGATCACCTCGTCGATGGCGATGCACAGCATGCGGCCGAGGTCTGCGCTGAAGCCCTCGCGGACGACGATTCTGAGTACGGCGACGTCGGTGGCGTTGTCGGGCATCGTGTACGCCGGCACCTGCCAGCCGCGGGCACGTAGTTCGTGGGACACGTCGAACACGGTGAACTCGCAGTGCTCCTTCAGCATGAACGACAGGACCGGGATGGCTGATCCGTCGGTGATCACGTCGATATCGGGATGTCCCGCGAGATGAGTGCTGACGCGAACTGCGGTGTCGCGCAGTGCTTTCATGATGTCGGTGTAGCCGGACCGGCCCAGGCGCAGAAAATTGTAGTACTGGCCGATGACCTGATTGCCCGGCCGCGAGAAGTTCAGCGTAAAGGTGGGCATGTCGCCGCCGAGGTAGTTCACGCGGAACACGAGATCCTCGGGCAGGTCTTCTTTGGTCCGCCAGATGGCGAATCCGATTCCCGGATAGGTCAATCCGTACTTGTGTCCGCTGGCGTTGATGGACTTGACCCGAGGCAGACGGAAGTCCCATTCGAGCTCCGGGTACAAGAACGGTACGACGAAACCACCGCTGGCCGCGTCGACGTGAACCGGTACGTCGGGTCCACCGCCGCCGGCGATCTCGTCGAGGACGGCGCAGATTTCCTGTACCGGTTCGAGTTCACCGGTGAACGTGGTGCCGAGAATCGCCACGACGCCGATGGTGTTCTCGTCCACCGCGTCCCGAACCTGCTCCGGGGTGATGACGTAGCGACCGCGCTCGACGGGCAGGTACTTGGGTTCGACGTCGAAGTAACGACAGAATTTCTCCCACACCACCTGGACATTGCTGCCCAACACCAGGTTCGGGGTTCCTGTCCCGGTGCCCTTCGCCCGCCAGCGCCACTTGAGCGCCAACCCCGCCAGCATGACTGCTTCACTGGATCCGATGGTCGAGACGCCGGTGGCCGACGACGGGTCCTCGCGGTCGAGGCCGGGTGCGTGGAACAGATCCGCGACGATGTTGACGCAGCGTTCTTCCGTGGCCGCGGTGGACGGGTACTCGTCCTTGTCGATCATGTTCTTGTCGAACGTTTCCGCCATCAGCTTTTCGGCCTGCGGATCCATCCAGGTGGTGACGAACGTCGCCAGGTTGAGGCGTGAGCTGCCGTCGAGCATCAGTTCGTCGTGGATGTAGCGGTAGGCGGCGTCGGGGTCGAGTTGATTCTCGGGGAGTCGCAGTGCGGGTACAGGATCGGTGGCGAGCCGGCCGGTGTAGGCGGCAGAGACGACGCCGTCCGTGTGCAGTTTCCTGGGCATTGTCTTCTCCGATTTCTCGACTGACACCCAACCTAGTCCGCGACGACCGCCGCCGGGCTGGGTTCCGGTCGACGCGCGAAATGCTGAGCGATGACGGTGCACACCATCAGCTGGATCTGATGGAACAGCAACAGCGGCAGGACGATCAACCCGATGGGTTGGCCGACGAAAAGCACGGCGGCCATCGGCAGCCCGCTTGCCAAGCTCTTCTTGGATCCGCAGAACAGCAGCACCAGACGATCCTCGAGCGAGAAACCGAACCACTTGCCTGCGTACCAGGTGATCGACAGAACGAGGGCGAGCAGCAGGATGCATACGGCCACGACGATGCCGATGCGCCACAGGGCGACCGAGGACCACACGTGTTGGTTCATCGACGCGCTGAAGGCGGAGAAGACGACCAGCAGAATCGATCCCCGGTCGACGAGCTTCGTCGACGCGCTGTGGCGGGTCAGCCAGCCCGTCACCCAGGGTCGGAGCAGCTGACCGACGGCGAACGGGAGCAGCAGCTGCGCAACGATGTCGAGGATCGAGCTGGGATCGATGCTCGCCGAACCCGTGGTGGTCATCAGCGCGAGCACCAGCAGCGGGGTGACGAACACGCCGAGGATGTTGGAGAACGACGCGCTCACCACGGCACCGGCCACGTTGCCTCGGGCGATGGAGGTGAAGGCGATCGAGGATTGGACGGTCGAGGGCACCAGGCAGAGGAACAGCACTCCGGTGTAGAGGTCCTCGCTGAGCAGACTCGGTTCGAGGACCCTCAGGGCCAGGCCGAGCGCGGGGAACAACAGGTACGTCGACGCCAGGATCACCGAGTGCAAGCGCCAGTGTTTGACGCCTTCCCAGGCGTCACGTGGGGACAGTCGCGCGCCGTAGATGAGAAACAGCAGCCCGATGGCGACGCGTGTCACCCACCCGAGAACGTCCTCGGCGGTTCCCGACGCGGGGAAGATGCTCGCCAGCGCGGCGACCGCGAAGATGCTCAGCAGGAAGGGATCCAGGACGGTGTCCCGCAACGCTTTCACTCGGCCACTCAGTCCGCAGTGGTGGTGCGGGCACGGTCGGTGAGGGTGTTGAGCGTTCCCGCGATCGTGTCGGCGGCTGCGGTTCCGATGGTCAGTCGATCACCGTTGGCGAAGGTGACGAATGCCGCCGGCCCGGCTTCGGTCGCGACGGCGTAGTTGCCGCGGCCCTTCGCTCGAAGACCCCACCCGCCGAAGTCCTTGGCCGGGTGCACCGTCCGCACCGAGGCACCGGTGATCTCGGCGATGTCGTAATCGAATGCCGCCATTCCCAGGCTCGAGACGTAGAGACCGTCGCTGTCGATGTGCACGGTGAATCGCAGCAGGGACAGGATCAGGATGGTCAGCGGAACGAACAGAAAGATCGGCCACGGCGAATTCGAGAGGTAGCACGTCACGCCGGCTCCGGCCGCCGACAGCGCGATCACCGTGACTGCGGCGACGCGGCTCGCTCCGACGGGAACCACCAGCGGCAGTTCGAGGCCGCACCGAGGTAGGTCGGTGTGCAGGGGTGCGGTGGCGACGACGCGTTGGCGGTGATCCCGCAGGCGCGTCGCTCCGAACAGTCCGATGGCGAACCCGGCAACGGTACCGACGGCGATGGCCCAGCCGGGAATGGTGACGCTCTGCTCGGTGGGTAGGTCGAGTTCGCGTGCGAGGGTCGCGATCTCCAGCACTCCGATCGTCCCGACGACGGTGAGCCCGATGATCAACATCGTCCGACGCATGATCAGCAGCACTCGGGCCAGGGCGGCCACCGCGCTCACACCGCCGCCGACCAACACGATGACGATGGCGACGGTCCAGGCGTTGGCGAGCGGATTGGAGAAGTCGTCCGGCTGGGTTCCGCTGAAGTGAGTCGCCACCTGGTCCGGCAGGCGACCCTCCCACAGGTAGGCCAGGACGAGGCAGAGAGCGGCAACCGCGAGCGGGAGGACGACGCCGAAGACGACTCCGGCCGGATCGAAGGTGCGCAGACTCTTCTGTTTCATGCGCTCAGCTCGGCTGGCAGGCGTCCTTGAGGCTGCACGAGATGCACGATTGTCCGCATCCGTCGGCCTCGGCGGGTGCCGGCACTGCCGCGGCTGCGCGGGCACCGATGGATCCGCCGGCTGCGGCGATGAACAGCGCTGCAGCGAGGGCAACGACCACTCCGACGACCGCTGCGATGCCGCTCAGTGCGAGTGCGGCTACGCCGCCGATGGCCAGTACCAGCGCAGATGCGGCTGTGGTCGGGCCGGCGACACGGTTCGCGAGGACGAACGTCTCGTCGTCGCGCATTGCCTCGGGGGTACGGACACCGGCGAATCGATTGCGCGGGAGCCGGCCGAGCAGCGACAGGGCAGCGACAGCCCCGACGACGAGGGCGAGCACGAACAACACAACCGAGACGATGACCACCTGGCCAGGATACGGCGCAGCGAGGTCCTGGTACCAGGCGGGCCGCGTCACACTTTAGGCTGGTAGGTGTGACCGATTCCGTTGAAGCATCCACCGAGTCCGTTCCCGAGTACCGCTACACAGCCGAACTCGCCGGGCGCATCGAGGAGCAGTGGCAGGACCTGTGGGAATCGCAGGGCACCTTCGACGCGCCCAACCCGGTCGGAGCGCTCGCCGGAGACGTCCCCAAGGACAAGCTCTTCGTCCAGGACATGTTCCCGTATCCGTCGGGCAGCGGCCTGCATGTCGGGCACCCCTTGGGCTACATCGCCACCGATGTCTTCGCGCGGTACCACCGCATGCAGGGACGCAACGTACTGCACGCACTGGGCTACGACGCCTTCGGACTGCCCGCCGAGCAGTACGCCGTGCAGACGGGTACGCATCCGCGCAGCACCACCGAGGACAACATCGTCAACATGCGACGCCAGTTGCGTCGCCTGGGTCTCGGGCACGATCGTCGACGGTCCCTGGCGACGACGGATGTCGACTTCTACCACTGGACGCAGTGGATCTTTCTGCAGATCTTCAATGCTTGGTTCGACGACGAGCTCGGCAAGGCGCGCCCCATCTCGGAGCTGGAGGCGGAATTCGCCTCGGGTGAGCGGACCTTGGACGACGGCCGCTCCTGGGAGTCGCTGACCGTCGGTGAACGCCGCGAGGTGATCGACGGCTTCCGTTTGGTGTACGAGTCCAACTCGATGGTCAACTGGTGCCCTGGCCTGGGTACCGTGCTGGCCAACGAGGAGGTCACCGCCGACGGACGTAGCGATCGCGGCAACTTCCCGGTCTTCCGAAAGAACCTGCGCCAGTGGATGATGCGCATCACTGCGTACTCCGATCGGCTGGTCGACGACCTCGAATACCTGGATTGGCCCGAGAAGGTCAAGACCATGCAGCGCAACTGGATCGGACGCTCTCGCGGAGCGCAGGTCTCGTTCTCCGGGATCGAGGTGTTCACCACCCGCCCGGACACGCTGTTCGGTGCCACCTACGTGGTGCTGGCGCCCGAGCACGATCTGGTCGACGGCATGGTGGCCGAGCAGTGGCCTGCCGGAATTTCGGACAAGTGGACCGGCAGCGCCGCGACACCGGCCGAAGCCGTTGCCGCATACCGCGCGTCGATCGCCGCCAAGTCCGATCTCGAGCGGCAGGAGAACAAGGAGAAGACCGGCGTCTTCATCGGTGCGTACGCCGAGAACCCGGTCAACGGTGAGCAGGTGCCGGTGTTCATCGCCGATTACGTGCTGACCGGGTACGGCACCGGCGCCATCATGGCCGTTCCGGGCCACGACGCACGTGACTGGGAGTTCGCGACGGCATTCGATCTGCCTGTGCGCGAGGTCATCTCCGGCGGCGACGTCACCGAGGCGGCTTACGTCGGCGACGGTGAATTGGTGAACTCCGGTTTCCTCGACGGCCTGCCGGTGGACGAGGCCAAAGCCGCCGTCATTTCCCGACTGGAGTCGGAAGGCAAGGGCCGCGGCACAATTCAGTACAAGCTGCGCGACTGGCTCTTCGCGCGCCAGCGCTACTGGGGCGAGCCGTTCCCGATCGTCTGGGACGCCGAAGGCAACCCGCACGGACTGCCCGATTCTGCTCTGCCGGTGGAACTTCCCGAGATCGAGAACTACGCCCCGGTGTCGTTCGATCCTGACGACGCCAGCTCCGAGCCGTCCCCACCGCTGGCCAAGGCCGACGAGTGGGTCAACGTCGAACTCGATCTGGGCGACGGACTGCAGACCTACACCCGCGACACCAACGTGATGCCGCAGTGGGCGGGCAGCTCTTGGTACCAGCTGCGCTACGTCGACCCCACCAACTCCGAGGCCTTCGCAGACCCGGAGAACGAAAAGTACTGGGTGGGGCCGCGTCCCGAAATCCACGGACCCAACGATCCGGGCGGAGTGGATCTCTACGTCGGTGGCGTCGAGCATGCGGTGTTGCACCTGCTGTACTCGCGCTTCTGGCACAAGGTGTTGTTCGATCTGGGTCACGTCAGCTCCAGCGAGCCCTACCGACGCCTGTACAACCAGGGCTACATCCAGGCCTACGCGTACACCGATTCCCGCGGGGTCTACGTACCTGCAGCCGAGGTCGTCGAACGCGACGGCGGCTCCTTCTATCAGGACCAGCCCGTCAACCGTGAGTACGGCAAGATGGGTAAGTCGCTGAAGAACTCGGTCTCACCCGACGAGATCTTCGCCGAGTACGGTGCCGACACTCTGCGTGTCTACGAGATGTCGATGGGTCCGCTGGACACCTCACGCCCGTGGGCGACGAAGGACGTCGTCGGCGCGCAGCGTTTCCTGCAGCGCGTCTGGCGACTGGTACTCGACGAGGTGACCGGCGAGGTTCGCGTCACCGACGCCAAGCCCACCGAGGACACCCTGCGGGTACTGAACCGCGTGATCGACGGTGTGCACGCGGATTACGCTGCGCTGCGCGACAATACGGCCGGTGCCAAGTTGATCGAGCTGACCAACCACATCACGAAGGCGTACCCCGACGGTGCTCCACGTGGTGTGGTGGAGCCGTTGATCCTGATGCTCGCTCCTCTGGCACCGCACCTCGCCGAGGACCTGTGGGGCAGGCTCGGACACGAGAAGTCGTTGGCGCACGGGCCATTCCCGCGCGTGGAGAAGAAGTGGTTGGTCGCCGATACCGTCGACTACCCCATCCAGGTCAACGGCAAAGTCCGCAGCCGCATCACGGTCTCTGCCGATGCAACGAAGGACGACGTCGAGAAGACGGCATTGGAAGACGAGAAAATCGTGGGCCTGCTCGACGGGAAGGCCCCGACCAAGATCATCGTGATCCCGGGAAAGATGGTGAACATCGTCCTGAAGTAACTCTCGCCTCCGCCGAACTCGAAGTTATGGATGAAAATCTTGCGATTTCCGTCCATAACTTCGAGCTCGCGGGGGTTTAATTTGTTGCATGTCACCAGCTGGTAGAGGGTTTGCGTTGAGGCTGATGGCCTCCGTCGTGCTACTTCTCGGGTCCGCGACGCTCGTGAGTGTCCCTGTTGCACAAGCAGATCCGGGACCCGGCTCGCCGGTTCCAGCGGATGATCCGTTCTACGATTGGGACGGCGGCCTGGACGTCTCCCCGGGAACGGTGCTGCGGTCGAGGCCCATGACGTTCCGTACCCCCACCCAGCCGACGCCGATCACAGGTAGCCAGGTGCTCTACAGGACTACCGACCAGCAGGGCGACGGCGTCGTCACGGTCGCCACAGTGCTGCGGCCCTTGATCCCCGGGCCGACGCGGATCGTCTCGTACCACATGGCGTACGACGCCCTCGGCTCGCAATGCAATCCCTCGTACACCCTCAGCGGCGGGTCCACGAGTCCCATTGCCGGCGCGGAACAGGCGGTCATTGCCGGTTACCTCGCAGCCGGCTACACCGTCGTCGTGCCGGATTACGAGGGCGAGGAACTCGAATGGACGATCGGGCGGCAGTCGGGCTACGCCGCTCTGGACGGCATTCGTGCCGCGCAGTCCCTCCTGCAGCTTCCGTCGAGCACGCCCGTCGGCATGGTCGGGTACTCCGGTGGATCCGTCCCGACGCAGTGGGGTGCCGAAGTTGCCCCCGAGTACGCACCCGAGCTGAATCTGGTCGGGGCGGCGGCCGGCGGGCTACCGGTCGACCTGGCTCACAACCTTCCATACGTCAGCGGTAACAGAGAGTGGGCGGGTGTCATCCCGGCACTGATCGTCGCCTACGAGCGTGCGTACGGACTCGACCTGAACAGTTTCATCTCCGACTACGGCTTCGAGGTGATCGATCAGGTCGATCAGGAGTGCATTGCCCAGTTCGCCGACGACTACCCCACGCTCACCGACGCGTCGATGGTGAAGGCCCCGTACAACTCCCTGCTGGATGTACCCGAGGTGGTGGCGGCGATCGACGACAACATCATGGGCAGCCAGGGCACCCCGCGGACGCCGATGTTTCTGGCCGTCGGTCACGCCGATCCGATCGGCGACACCGTCATGATCACCGGCGACGTGCAGGGACTGGCGTACGGCTACTGCGGCCGGGGCGTGGATGTGCAGTACGCGCAGTACGACGGCCTGACGCACAGCGACGCCTTCCCGGTATTCGAGGCGCAGAGCCTGCAGTTCCTGACCGAACGGTTCAGCGGTGGGCCGACGCACAGCAACTGTGTGACGATCCCGCCCGGCAATGCCTTGACCCCGACTTCGTAGTTCTCTCAGATGGCCCCGAGATCGGCGGACAGCCAGTGTTCGGGGCGCAGGTAGAACACCACATTCTCCTCGTGCTCTCGGTTGGCCATCTCGAGGTAGCCGTCGACCTTCTCCGGGGGCAGGTAACGGGCTGCCATGGCTCGCAGCAGCTCCGGGGTGCTCGGCTCCTCTCGCGCCACGGGGCCCTCGACGCTGACGTAGCGGATCGTCGGATCGGACTGCTCGATCATCAGAGTGAATCGCCCTGCAGTCCTGATCAATTGGGCCTTCTTGGACGTGGCACCGGTCAACACCCAGGCTTCACCGCCGGGGGTGTAGTCGTACCAGATCGGTACCGTCAGCGGGCCACGGTCCGCCCCGGCCGCTACCGAGAGGGCGGCGATATGCGATTCGGCCAGATACTCTTCGCGTTCTGTCTTCGACAGTGCCACGAATCAACCGTAAGACTTCCCCGGGCGAAGTTCCAGACCTGATTCGACGCCCGATGTGGCCTGATCCTGGTCCGCCGTGGACAGTGGAGGGATGCCGATCGACGAGCCGAAGATTGCGGGTAGCCCCGTGGGTCGCCGAGTCGTGCTCGGCCTGGTGGCGGCCGGGGTCGCGGGCATCGTCGGTGGGGGCGCGGTCCAGAAGGGTCTCGCGTCCGTACTCGGGCCGCTCGGAAATCACGATCCGACGGGACTGATCGGACTGATTCCCGTCGGGAACAATTTTCGGTTCTATTCGGTGACGCAGGGCGCGCCGCGCAAGGACGAGAACTCCTATGCCCTGACGGTGGGCGGTTCCGTCGACACACCGCGCACGTTCACGCTGCAGGACCTCCGCGCGATGCCGCAGACGTCGTTGGTACGTGACTTCCAGTGCGTGACGGGATGGCGGGTACCCGAAGTTGCCTGGAGCGGAGTGCGATTGGCGGATGTCCTCGATGCCGTCGCACCCACCGCGTCGGCGACGTCGGTGCGGTTCACCTCGTTCGACGGCACGTATACCGAGAGCCTGACGCTCGAGCAGGCCCGTCGCGACGACGTGCTGGTTGCGTTGACCATGCTCGACGGCCCCGTCACCCACGATCACGGAGGTCCGGTGCGGCTGTTCGTCGCTTCGATGTACGGCTACAAGAGCATCAAGTGGCTCGGCGGAATCGAGTTGACGGACAACGTGGTTCCCGGATACTGGGAGAAACGTGGATACGACATCGATGCGTACGTCGGCGAGTCGAACGGACGTCGAGATGACCCCACGAGCTGACGACCGCGCACGGTTCGACCGGGTAGAACGGTACGTGCACTGGGCAGTCGGGGTCTTGGTGATCGTGTGCATGGTGACCGCGGCGGTTCTGTACATCGGGTCACTCGCGGTACTCGTCGGCAATCGCCCGGTGGTGGAGTTCGTGCACGTGTGGTCGGGCTTTCTGCTGCCGATTCCGTTGATCCTCGGTGCAGTCTCACGCAGCTATCGCACGGACCTCGGCCGTCTCAACAGATTCGTCGCCGACGACTGGAAGTGGTTGCGCTCCAAAGCACGTCGACTCGGGGCGGTGGGGGTCGGGAAATTCAACGCCGGCCAGAAGCTGAACGGTGCCCTGAGCGCCGGGTCGATTCTTGTACTCCTCGGTACCGGCGTCGTCATGTACTTCTCGTCGTGGAGTCCACTGCAATGGCGTATCGGTGCAACATTCGTACACGACTGGTTCGCCCTGGGATTCGGCCTACTCGTCGCCGGTCACATCACCTACGCCTGGCGTGACCCGGAAGCAATGCGCGGAATGACACAGGGTGCCGTGACCAGGGAGTGGGCAGAACACGAGCATCCGGAGTGGTGATCGTGCTCTGCGACACGGCTATTGAATCGACTTCTGTTTGCCACCGGTGACGAAGCCCTCCGAGCGGAACGGTCTCAGCCGCACGTGAGGTTCTGCTTCTCTGCCCTTCTGGTCGTGCACCACTCGGTACTCGGCACTCAGTTGGCGCAGGCTCGCAATGGACAATTGGCGAACCTGTTCAGAGGTCTCGGTATCGGGCAGTTGCTCGGGCCGCAGTTCCACATCGAGGGTGAGAGTTTGCCGTTGTTCGCTGTCGGTCTCACATCGGGCGATGAATCGACCGGTCAGCCGCGTTGCCAGGGAAATGTGCTCCACTGCGGGTCGGATGTAGTCGGGGTAGATGTTGACGGCGCTGTAGATCGCGGCAACATCGGTCCGTCCGAAAACCAGTAGGTAGTAGGCGTCCGTGTCGATGCCTTCGGCGAGTGCGGCGTAGCCGGCATCGGCCAACCGAGTTCGAATCTCGCTGCCCCTGAGAATATCTCCCCTGTCGTTCACGCGATACCGGACGAGCGGAAGCACTCCACCGACAGTGAACAGGAGGTACCCGGCCGAGTCGACTTCGATGTAGGTGAATTCCGGCTGGTACTGAACGAAGGCAGGCTGCTGCACGACGTTTTCGTCTGTGTCGTCCGTGCCGAACATCAGGCGGTTCAGAGTCGAATCATGTGCGGCAGCCGAGCGGATGGCAATCGTGGAGGCCGTCTCGTAACCCACGAAGCCGACGTCGGTCGCCCCGTAGACGACGCGTACTCGATCACCGTGTGCATCGCCGAGCATGGAGTGAATCAGAGCGCGCCACGCTTCGCTCACGGGTTCACCACCGACGATGACGACCACTCGGTGCCGGCGTAACAGGTCACCGTGAGTGTCGAGGAGGTCGCGGACGATCGGAGGGTACGCGAAGATCAGGATCTGCTCGTACCCGTCGGCGGCTTCGGTCACGACGTCGGCGATGGCGTCGGGGTCCATGCCGGGGGTCGCGATGGACAGCCGGTGCCCACGCCTGCGGAGATCGAGCAGCATCGAGTACATGAAGGCACCCCCGATGTAGGGACCGAGCGGAAAGGTGACGAGTGCGAGAGTGGCACGGCGTTCGGTATCGGCACTCTCCCGCAGAACGCGACCGAACATCGCTGCGCCGTGGTCGGCCGTGCGTTGGCCGCGCGACCAGAATGTCGGTTTCCCGGATGATCCGGCGCTGCTCGCAATGGTCTCGACGTCTTCTGGGCGGCCGGCCTGCAGGTCGGTGAGGATGCTGCGTAGCCGATAGGTGTCTTTCGACGTCGTCGGCAGCCGGGTGAGGTCTTCTGTAGTGGCGATCGAGTCGACTGCGATTCCGTGTTCGTGCAGCAGGCGGCGATATGCCGGCACCGACTGGGCAATGGATTGGACGAGTTGGAGCGCCGTGTGAGCGGGGTCGTGGATCTCGGCCGGGTTCATTGGCATGACCTTTCGATCGTGCCCGTCTCCGTTCTACGGCAGACGGGTATCACTTTGAGGGACAGTCCGATTCGATCGCAGATCGGTCTTGCTCCACTGTTCGAGAAATCGAGAGATGTCGACGAACATCGACGCGAATTATTCGGTGCCGGTCTACCTGTGCCTGTCCCGGGCGTGCCGTGCGTCGTCCGCTTCCTGATTCGCTGCGGCGTATGCCCTCTGAGCGGCTGCGAGTCCGAACTGCTGGCCGACCGCCGCACCATGGGCATCGACGGCTGCGCACAGTGCCGGTCCGGGTGCTGACCAGGTAGTGCCGGCCTTCAGCCTGTAGAAGGCCGATCTGGAAATCGAGAACAAGGTCTGCCCGAGATGGGCGTCGTCCCTGCTGTCCTGGATCCGACGGATGGTCCGGTAAGCCCTGTCGGTCGCCTGCTCGAACTCATTTCGTCGCTGCTCGAGTCGGCGGAGGGCATGGATCAGGCGCTCGTCGTATGCGGCCGAGTTCGATGACTCGTCGTACATCGACGAGCACGACGCATCCTGGGCTGAGCTGTCGTGTCGAACGAGAACCTCTTTGAAGGTGCCGCTTGCGATCACTCTCGGCGCGAGGTCCAGGCGGTCGCCGAATTCCTGGGCACGTTCGGCGAACAACGCCGACTCGAGGAGTCCCTGTATCAGCTGAGCGGTCAGTTCTGTCGGCGTCGTCCGGATCAGGTTGGCCAGTCGGTCGTAGTGCCGATCGTGCGCTCGGCGCAGAATTGCCGTGACAGGGCCCGTCAGCTTGTGGGACGCTTTGGCGCGCGTTTTCTTGTTCAGCTGTGACAGCGCGGACCACGTCATCCCGAGGTGCGCTATCGCGTCGTCCAGAGTTCCGGTCTCGGCCTCTGCACGCAGGAACCGTGCGAGAAGTCGAACACCTTCTGCGTCGGTTTTGCCCGACGAGCGCGGTGCGAACGTGAGGGCATAGACAGTGGGCCATTGGTCGGAAAACGATGTGGGACTGCGCGCTATGGTCTCCAACAGCGCGTCTCGGGCGGCGTCGATGACCATCGGTGGCCAAACCAGTTTTGTTCGAGGCGAAACGGTAGGTTTCGGGACGAGGCTCGTCGTGATGAACTGTGTCAGCAGGTCTGCAGCTACCGTTGACGAGTTCGCGCGGCGAGAGCAGGTACCGATCGTCCGTAGCAGCAGCGCTGTGCCCTCCGCGCTGGTTGCTTGTTCGAGCCAGGCAGCAAGTAGGTCCACTGATGGCAGAATCATGTTGTGGCGCAGCAGCATACGGAGCATTCCGGCACCTGACGCCTGGCTGTCGTGGGCACCGGTCATGAGCTGTTCCGTCCAGCGCTCCAGCAATGGTGCATGTGCACGTAGGGCGGTGTGATTGTTCTGGTGACGAAGCAGGTCCGCGACGGACTGGGGTCGACCGACCCGGTGTGCAATCGCCAGCGATGCGCGGACGAGCGGCTCTGGTCTTTGATGTGCGCGAACCAGCGAGTGATCGAGGAAGATCTCGGCCGCCCGAGGGTCGAGGCCGGCGCCTGCGTCGACCCGCGAGAGGCGATCCGCAGCGGCAATTGCGGTGGGTTCACCCCACACGATCGCTACCGGAGCCAGCGCGACCAGGTAGTCGCTGCGAGTGAACAATCGACGGTCACTCGAGTACTTGTGAATCGTCGTGGACACGATGTCGCGAATCACCTCCGCGGGGACGGAGGGGTCGGTCAACATCTGTCGAGTGACCGCCGCCCATACCGCTGGACCGGGGGCTGGATTTCGATCGTCGACAGGCAGGTGGTCGTGCAGCAGCACGGACAGTGTGGCGATCAGCGACGTCCTCGCGAAGGATGGTGTTGCGAGAACTTCGCGTGCGAACACGTCGGCGAGTCGATGCGGTGCCGTGGGCACGGGCAGCGAGAACAATGTGGCGAGCGTGGCTTCTACGAGGCCGACGTGGTGTGGTTCGTCGATCTGCCGCAGTGCCATGCCGACTGCCGCCAGGTGGGCGTCTGCGGTCGGATCTCGCTCACTACCTCGACGCTCGAGGTCGGCGCAGACTTCGCCGACCCAATGGAACCACCGGTCCGTCCAGTCGTTTTCCAGGCGATCGCGAAGAATGTGTGCGGCTATCACAGCGCCCATCGCCCGTCGGATGACCTCGACGTCGCGACGGTTCGAGTGTGCCTGAATTTTTGTGACACTGACTTCGAGCTGGAGCAGAAAAGGGTCGTCGGCCAACGCTTCCCACGATTCTGCCACCATATTCACGTACCGAGCGATGGTGTTCACGCTCTTGCGGCCCGATTCCTTGTCCGCGTGCATCGAGCGTTGGCTGAGCCCCTCGATCACTGAAAGGACCGCACTACGAACCACATTCGGAGCAGTCGAAGTCAGGTCACGCAGGAGGGTGAGGGGTTCACTGCTCGATCGCAGGTGGTGAGTTCGGGCAGCCGCTAGATCCGCGTACATCGCGGTCCGGCTCACGAGGTTCGCAATGGCGTGTGTATCACGCCCGGCGAGGTACGCCGCGGTGGTTGCGATTTCAGGACGGAGTTCGGGACGTCGAACCCATAGACGATAGAGGTGCTCTGCCACCGACGTCGTGTGCCCATGTACTCGCGGCAGGGTCCGCAAGAATCGCCGTAGTTGTTCGTCGGTCAGGACAGCGACCATGTCGTCGGTGAGTTCGAGCAGATCCGGGTGATGCGCCCAGACCGTCATGACAGACGAAATATGTTGTGGGTGGCCGGTTCCGATGAGACGGCGGCAGCTCGCGCGCACAATCGTTCGCGCCATCACGTCTGCCCCGAGAACTATCAAGGTCTGTTCGACCACGGCCCCGACGAGCAGGTCGTCGGGCACCCGCGCCGCCCGTTCGACCAATCTCGGCAGTTCACCGTCGGCACCTCGCGCAGCGAGACCCTGGGCGACGGCGAACTCGAAGAACGTCCGATGGAGAAATCGGACGCGATTGTGGGTCGTGACCAGGACTCCTCGCCGCGTCAACGTCTGAACATGTCTACGCAGAACAGCGGCGTCGTGCGTTCGATCGGCAGAATCCGCGACCTGAGCAGTCCACCGAATCAGGACGTCGATAGGTGGTTCGGGAGTTCCCAACGCCAACAATGCGATTGCGAGTAAGCCTGTAGTGGCGGAGAGGTCATCGGCGTCGTCCGGAGGGAGGTCGGCTCCAGTTCGGTGATCGCTGACGATCCGGCGGCACCAGAACAAGTTGTAGAGGCCGGTCACGTCCAATTCCAAATGTGGGAAATAGGGAGCGGACAGCGAGAACAGCAGCCGTAGGAAGAGAGGGCTGGTACAAACATCTTCGACGAGAGCCCCACGCGCGCGTGCTGATTGGATTGCCGCGACCGGGTGGGCGGGCCGGACGGAGTCGAGGTCGACGAACTCGTCGGTCAACGCCGTGATCGCGGCCGGAAGCTCGGATTTCGATGAGTAAGGGCCGAGGGAGATCTTGTGGCCGAGATTTGTCGGAAGGCTTTGGCCTTCCAGTGGTCTGGTAGTCATCACCACCGGAACGTGTGCTCGTGACAGTGTCTCGACCAGATCGATGACGTTGTGGCGAGCAGCGGGACTGTGCAACAAGAGGTCAGTGGTGTCGAGCAGCAGAATCGAGTCCGGTCGGGAGACCACAGCCGAGACGACGTCGTCGAGCGACGCATTCCGGATTCTATCGGTACCGGGTTGTAGCCACGTTGCCGACAGCAGCAACGGAGTCCGTCCCAATCTTGTCAGGGTGCGCTGTAACGACCACAGAAGGGTGGACTTCCCGTGTCCGGCTTCTCCGACGACGATGTGTGGTTCGACCCCCGGGGACAACAGCTGCTGAACCAGGGCAGCTTCGATATCTCGCGCTACATACCAAGTGTCGTCATCGTGGTGAGGCCGACTCCCTATGTCGTCGAGCAGATGCTCCGACAGCCGCGTCAATCGATCCCACAGTGTCCAAACCGATTCGGTGACGGTCACCTGTCGACGCCACCCACGTGACCACGCTTGTTCCGCGTTGTCACCGCGGCCGTATCGCAACACCGGGCATCAGTATTCGCAAGACACCCTGCGCCACTTCGGTTGCGGACTCCGCAGGACGCGTCAGGCAGCGAAAGAGAATGTTGTTGGTCAACATGATTGCGGCTTCGAGTGCCGGTGCGTCGTCGCTGAACACGCCGCTTTCACGTCCGCGTTCGAGAATGGGGACCACAGCGGACGGGAGGTAGAGGTTTTCGATGACCGTCGTGATGGTGCTCGGTTGGTGGAATTGTTCGAAGCTCAACGCGAGCAGCATGCCCGAGCTCATGGCTCGATTGTCGATGACGAACTCGCCCAAAGAAACCAACGTGCGTTGCAGTGCGGTGGCGGGGTCGACTCCGAGGCGTTCGTCGGCGCGACGGAGGCGGAGCACACGGTCGAATTCGGGCTTCAGCGCCGCAACGATGATGTCGACCTTGCTCGGAAACAGTCGTCGAAGGTCTTCTACGCGGATCTTCGCCGCCGCCGCGATGTCGGCCAGGGTGACCAGGAAGTAGCCGTTGTCGACGAACAGAGTTTCGGTCGCCGCGATCACGTCGGCCTCGAGGTCGGGCCGCAGAGCATCCGAGATTTCGCCCGGATCGGGTTGGGCAACGGTGCGATCGGAATGCAGTGGATCTATGGCCCACTGGAGAATCGAGTTGGTGGCCGATGCAACGTCGTCGGAGGACACCGAGCCCGGCGTGAGCACCTCCCGGAGCGCCAACCCGTCGAGCAGAGCCCCGACGACCGCCGAGAGGTTTGTCAGCGACAGTGGTTGGCGCAACGATCCGCCGTGAGCCTGCACCGCTCGGCCGATGATGGATCGCAGGTCGGTGTCGAAGCGCTCGAACTCGGGGATAACGGCTTTTCGGGCACCGTTGTGGTCGGCAGCCAGCAGCACTGCGACGAGGCGACGTCGCATGAGACCGGACGTGAGGTCGTCGAACAGCGCCGACACCGGAGCTTTCACGTCCTGGCTGCCGGCAGTAGCCGCAGTACCGGTGTAATCGAGTGTGAGGTGGTCGAGGAGGTCTTCGACGAAAGCTTCCTTGCCGCCGGACCCGCCGCCGCGAGAGTTACCGGGGTACGTGTTGTGGAAAGTTTGGTGCGACAGCCCCGCGCGTTCGACGACGGCCGAGATCGAGAGCGAACGCGCAAGATCGGTCGTGTCCATCTCACCGAGCAGGCGATATCCGGCCTGAAGGAACTGCTCCCGTGGGAGTGACTTCTGGTTCACCGACTACCGCCTTCGTCCACCTGCACCGCATTGTTGGATCTTGAACTATAGCAATTGGATGGTCCGGTTCCCCTTGTTTAGTTTCAACTAAAGCATGGTGTAGCCGAACATGCTTTGTGGAGTAAAGCCTCGAATAAGCTTGTGTTGCATGGAGTTCGGCAACCGTGGTCAGATTCAGATCGGTCCGTAGGCCGATTGCATGAGGAGGCCAAGATGGTAGCGACGAGTCATCGACCCCAACTTTATTCGCGAGTCTCGGTGTCGAGCGGCGTCCGCTCTCCACTCGCTACCAGGCCCGGCGGAGTGAGGCCCACCCCTGCGCCCGCTCGGGCTGTGCGGGTGTACACCTCACCGGGCCTGACCGCGCGGGAGATCACCGTGCTCAAGGCGTGGCTGGACTGCGATTCCAAGGTCGACGTGGGCGCACGCCTCCACATCGCATTGGGCACCGTCAACACGCACCTGACGAGAATCCGTGACAAGTACTCCCGCGTCGGCCGCGCCGCTCCAACGAAAGCTGCACTCGTCGCGCGCGCCCTGCAAGACGGCATCGTGAAATTGGACGAGCTCTGACGCTGGATTGTCCGCGTTGCTGAAACCTGTGGATGCGTGCCCGAGGTAGTCGGCAGTCGCCGCCCCGGACCGTAAGCGGTAGATCATCCGAGTGAATGAGAAGACCCCATTCGTCCACTGGCAAGGGTGAAGAGGGAGATGCAGTCGGTCCTGTGAACAACGCCGGGGTCGAAGCTCATGTTGTGAGTGGAAACTCGACCCCTGCTACGAAGTTTCGCTCACCTGGTGCGGAGCACCAATTCCGTGGGATGAGCATCGGCGGGAGTATCGATTGCGTTGCGCACTGCACGGGCAACGGTGCTGGGCTGCAAGAACTTCGAGCCGTCGTACTCCCCGCCTTCGTGCGCGACGATCTCTTGCTGCATCTCGGTGTCGATGCGCCCTGGGTGCACCGAGGTGACGCGCAACGACGGCTCCTCGAGGCGCAGTGCATCAGCGAAGGCGCGGAGCGCGAACTTGCTCGCCGCGTAGGCACCCCAACCGGGGTTGGCGCGTATGCCGGCACCCGAATTGATCAGCACCACATGGCCTTTGGCGGAGCGCAGTGCAGGGAGTAGCAATCGAGTGAGTTCGACGACGGCGATGACGTTCACCTCGTATTGGCGACGCCAATGGTCCGCCGTCGACTCTTCGACCGTCCCGAGCGCCGCCACCCCGGCGTTGTGCACCAACACATCCAGAGAATCGATGTTCGACGCGGCAGCGGCCACCGCGTCCGGGTCGGTCAGTTCCACCGGCCACGGGGTGGACCCGGACAGTTCCGACGCAATGGGGGCGAGGGACTCGGTGGACCGACCACCCAGCAACACGTGATGGTCCGGCGCGAGCAATCGAGCGATATGGGCCCCGAGACCCCGGCTTGCTCCGGTCACCAACGCAGTACGAGTCATGAACTCAGGTTAGCTAGAAGCTCATCCCCGCCTCGGATGCCCATGCCTGGGTGGTGTTCGCGCCGTCGAGTTCCTCGCGAATGATGTCCGCGTGGCCGGCGTGCTGAGAGATTTCGCGAAGGATGTGCAGAACCGTGAATCGTGCACTTTGCCAGATTCGTTCGGGTGCCCACGGCGCCGTCGGGACAGGTACCGACAGGTCGAGGTCCAAAGTTTCCAGCGCTGCCGAGGTGGCACCGGCCACCTCTTCCCATTCGGCGACGAGTCCGGCGACGGTCTCGTTTTCGGCCATCACGTACTCGCTGCCGGCGGCGGCCATGTCGAATTCGGCCGTCTCGTCCAGCTCTGCGATCACTGTCATCCAGTGGCGCTCGTTGCTGATCACGTGGTGCAGCAGTCCGCCGAGGGTCAGCTCGCTCGCGGTGGTGCGGGTGCGTGCCTGTTCCTCGCTGATGCCGCGGACGGTGATGAGAAAGTTCGCGCGCTGTTCGGCGAGCATTTTCTGGATGTCGGTGTTCTCGGTGGCCATCGTTTTCCTCCTGGTAGCTGGTGAAACTCACACTAGGAGCGATCGCGGACACGTTCGGTCCGCAATCCAACCGAGCAGAAATCGGCCGCCGGACGCAAACTATCTGCATGGGCGATCGCGGTTTCACTTCCACGCAGCTGGCCGCACGTGCGGCGTATCTGCTCCGAGGCAATGACCTGGGCACCATGACCAGCGCAGCACCCAGGTTGTACCCGCACATGTGGAGTTGGGACGCCGCATTCGTTTCCGTCGGCTTGGCACCGCTGAGCGTCGAGCGGGCCGTCGTGGAGATGGACACGTTGCTCTCGGCGCAGTGGAAGAACGGGATGATTCCGCACATCGTGTTCGCCAACGGTGTCGACGGCTACTTCCCCGGCCCTGCGAGGTGGGCCACCGGGACGTTGGCGACCCACGCTCCGATGAGTCCGCAGACCTCCGGAATCACCCAACCACCCGTCCACGCGATCGCCGTGCAGCGCATTCTCGATCACTCCAAACGCCACGGCCGCACGACGCGAGCGGTGGCGGAGGAGTTCCTCGATCGCCGCTGGGGTGATCTGGTGCGGTGGCATCGTTGGCTCGCCCAGGCCCGCGACGTCGACGACAACGGACGTATTGCGCTGTTCCACGGCTGGGAGTCCGGCATGGACAATTCGCCGCGATGGGATTCGGCCTACGCCAATGTGGTTGCCGGTGAGATGGATCCGTATTTTCGCGAGGACAAGGCGGTCATCACGGACTCGTCTCAGCGGCCCAGCAATCTCGAGTACGACCGCTACATCTGGTTGGTGGAGGAGATGAAACAGGTCGGCTACGACGACGATGCGTTGAAGACCAAGATGAGCTTCGCCGTCGAGGACGTGTTCGTCAGTGCCATCTTCGCCGTCGCGTGCGACGTCCTCGCCACCATCGGGGAGGACCACTCGCGGCCGCGCTCGGATGTGCGCGAATTGCGCGGGTGGGCGGACAAGTTCCGCACGGGAGTCATCGCGACCACCGACACGCGTTCGGGTGGGGCACGAGATTTCGATCTGCGGACGGGTCAGTGGATCGGCACGGAGACCATTGCCATGTTCGCGCCGCTGCTGTGCGGAGGATTGCCGCGCGAGCAGGAGCGCAATCTCATTCGGATCTTCGAGGGCACCCGGTTCTGCGGACATCCGGACCTGCGGTACGCGGTACCGCCGTCGACGTCCCCGGTGTCGAAGGACTTCCGTGCTCGCGAGTACTGGCGTGGGCCGGTGTGGCCGGTGATGACATGGCTGTTCTCGTGGGCTTTCGCACGCCGCGGGTGGTCGGAGCGATCACTGTCTTTGCGAGACGAGGGTCTGCGTCAGGCGAGTGACGGCAGCTTCGCCGAGTACTACGAGCCGTTCACCGGCAAACCGCTCGGCAGCATGCAGCAGTCCTGGACGGCCGCTGCCGTGCTGGATTGGCTCGGATGAGCCGGCCGGGTCAGCCGAGGTAGCTGTCGACCAGCGGGCCGACGACGTCGAACGAGGTGGCGTCGGGCACGAGGTACTTGGCGATCGTGCCGCAGACGAAGGGGTGCCACGCGGAACCGGAGTCGGTTCCCATCGAGGACACGGCGAGGATGTCACCGAAGTAGATGCCCGGCAGGTGCCGCTGGGCGAGTTCGTCGTTGTGCGAGGCAACGGCGAGCAACTCTTCGGCGTGGCTGCGATCGATGTCGTCGCCCATGGATCCGAGCAGGTCGGCGCTGTCGGCGCTGGACCGAACGGGGTCGCTGTCGAGCAACGTCAGTGCACCGACCGTAACGCCGCGACTCTGCAGCTCGACGGCGATGGCGTGCGCGAGTACTCCACCGAAGGACGTGCCCAGCAGGTGTACGGCCCCGTCGGTCTGGATGCGAACGATGTCGTCGGCGTACTGCGAGGCCAAGGCGACGAGGGACTCCGCGAGCTCTCCCGACGTCGGGACCTGGACGCCGTAGATGGGACGCGCGTCGTCGACGTGTGCTGCGAGTTCCGCGTAGCAGTCGACCAGCCCGACGAGGGGGTGGATGCAGAACACCGGGTCGAGGTGGCCGGCCGTACGAATCGGTGCGATGGTCGGCACCGCGTAATCGGACGGGTCGAGTTCCGTGAGAGCCACGTGGATGCGATCGTTCACGACAGTCATGGGTGCGCCTCCGAGCCAAGAGAAGTAGTTCGTGTTTCTATGGTTTGTTCGTGCCGACTCTGGGTATGTCGCCGTCGGCAGCGTGAGTGTTACCCACGTCTCATCGAGAACGACTCAACCACGTCTCGGAACAGAACGCATTAGTGACTGTTCACCATCGTCGGCTCGGACCCACCGGGCGTCCCGCACGTGTTTTCCCGCCGATGACGGGCGTCCACCTGCAGATCCAGCAGCCAGACCAGTAGTCCGGCGATCGCGAACACGGCCCCCGCAGCGCACACACCTGCCCACTCGAAATGCTTCCAAGCCATAGTCCCAACGGCAGATCCTGCTGAGGCTCCCACGAAGTACGTCGTCATGTAGACGGAGTTGATTCGGGCGCGAGCAGCCGGTTCCAGGGCGTAGACGATGTGCTGGTTGCTCACGTGCACGCCCTGCAGAGCCAGGTCGAGAAGTACGAATGCGACCACGAACACCACCCAGTAGTGGCCGCCGACGGCGAACATCGGCCAGAGTGCGATCAGCAGAACCGCACAGGTACCGCTGGCCCATTGCACCAGTCCGCGGTCTGCGAGTCGGCCCGCGACCGAGGCCATCAGAGCGCCGCCGACCCCGGCCAATCCGATCAGTCCGATCTGGACGGCACCGAAGCCGAACCTCGACGACAGCAACAGCGTCATCGTCGCGAACACCGTGCTCACCGACGCGAAGCCGAGACCGCCGAGCACCGCGCGGGTCCGAAGCCTGGGGTGGGTGCGTATTAGCCGAACCATCGACACCAGCGCCGAGCCGTAGGTGACGTCCGCCGTCACGGTGTTGCGTGGCAGCACCCGCCACAGGCCGACCGCGGCAATCAGCATCAACACCGCGGCCACACGGTAGACGCCCTGCCACCCCGTCACCGACGACAGCAGCCCCGAGATGCTGCGGGCCAGCAGGATGCCCGTCAGCAACCCGCCCATGACCACTCCGACGATGCGTCCCGCTTGCTCCGGGTGTGCCATCGACGCGGCGAACGGCACGATCACCTGCGCCGCCACCGAGAACAGTCCAGCGATCGCCGTGCCGACGAGGAGCCAGGAGAGGCCGGGAGCGAATCCGGTGATCGCCTGACCCGTCGCAGCGAGAATCATCAGCCCGACGCTCAACGTGCGGCGATCGACGACGTCGCCGAGAGGCACGATGAGCAGCAGGCCGAGGGCATAGGAAATCTGTGCGACGGTCACCGAGGTGGCTGCCGCTGTCTCGGACACGTCGAATTCGGTGGCAACGAGGTCGAGCAGCGGCTGGTTGAGATAGTTGCCGCCGGCCGAGAGTCCGGTGGCGATCGCCATGAGGGCGACGACGGGGGTGCTCACGCCGGTGCGCGAGGTGCTTGCTGTCTTCACATGAACAAGGGTGCTCGTTGCGCATCCAGCTGTCCAATAGAACGTTACGAACGATCGATCGTCTAAACAGATAGAGTTGCGAAGCGTGGAACTCAGACACATCCGGTACGCCGTGGCGGTCGCCGAAGAGCAGCACTTCGGGCGTGCAGCAGCTCGGCTGCGAGTCGCTCAATCGGCGCTGAGCAGCCAGATCAGAGACCTGGAAAAAGAGCTGGGCGTGGAACTGTTCGCGCGCACGAGCCGAAGCGTCACCATCACCCCGGCCGGACAGATCTTTCTCGAACGCGCGCACAGCGTGCTCGGTGCCGTGTCCCGATTGGTGGCCGACGTCGCGCCCGATCCCACGACCGCCATCAGGCGGCTGCGTATCGGCATGATTGCGCCTCTCGCCCGTGTCGATCTGGCCGCGGTGGTCGGCCGTATCTCCCAGCGATTTCCCAACACGTCGGTGACGTTGCTGCCGCGGCCGAGCGCCGACGTTCTCGACGGCATCGCACGCGGAGACCTCGATCTCGGAATCATCGGACTCGCGCCCGGACGCCCACATCCCGGATTGGCGGTCACCGCCCTGTGGACGGAGCCACTGTCACTGTTCGTCGGTCCCGATCATCCTTGGGCTCAAAGGAATTCGATACGGTTGGCCGACCTGTCCGAGATGACGATGATCGACCGGCCGGCGGGAAGCGAGGCCAGACTGCAATCCGATCATGCATTCACCCGCTCGTCGGTTCCCCGTGGACGCATTCTGGAGGCCGATTCTGCCGACCTCATCGGTCAACTCACCGCAGCAGGGTTGGGGGTGACACTGCTGCCGTCGTCCTTGGCGTCGATCCTCCCCGGACTGCACATGATCGACGTCATCGATGCACCGACCCGAACGGTGTCGGTGGTGACCAACCCCGAGCACGCGAATGGCGTGATCGCCGCGGTGGTCGAGGATTTGATCGCGTCGTCGGTGGCGCAGTGAACACCGCCCGATGCCCGTAGTCGAGGATTCGACTACGGGCATCGTGGCTCTATCGAAACAGTCTGGGCTAGGCGGACTTCCACACCGCGACGATGGACGGCCGTGGCTGCGTGTCGCCGCCGTCGGGCCAGTGCGAGATCGGTGCGTCGGCGGTGGCGTCGTCGCTTTCACCCGGGTGCTGGACGCAGACCATGACGCGCTCGTCGGTGACGATGGGGCCGCAGGTCTCGCCGCCGGCGGGGACGGTCAGGAACTGACGTGTCTCGCCGCGACGGGGGCCGTCGAGCACCACGGCGAAGAGGCCGTCGTTGGAGTCGAGGGCGTTGCCGTCGGTCGAGACCCACAGGTTGCCCTTCGAGTCGAAGGCGAGGTTGTCGGGGCACGAGATGGGGCTGACCTGACTCTTGTCGAATCCGCCGAAGTACGTGTCGGCCTCGTTCGGATCACCGCAGACCAGCAGGAGGTTCCACGTGAACGACGTCCCGGCGTGGTCGTCGTCGAGTTCGAGTACCTGCCCGTTCTTGTTCTTGTTGCGGGGGTTTGCCTCGTCGGCGGCCGCTTTGCCCTCGGTGCCGCGGTTGGAGTTGTTGGTCAGTGCGACATACACCTTGCCGGTCACCGGGTTCGGCTCGAAGTCTTCGGGGCGGTCCATCTTGGTTGCGCCCACTGCGTCACCCGCCTGACGGGTGAACACGGCGACTTCCTCGGCCGACATACCGTCGACGAGAGACTTGCCGCGGCCGTCCTCGCCGGTTTCGAGCAAGGGAATCCACGTTCCGCTGCCACGGAATTCACCGTTGGAGGGCAGCGTGCCCGAGCCGTCGATCTCGTCGGGGGTATCGCCGGTGAGGTTGGCGACGTAGAGCGTGCCGGCGTCGAGCAAGGTCAGGTTGTTGCGCATCGCGGCCTGGCCGGTGCCGGGCATCATCTTTCGGCTCGAGACGAACTTGTACATGTAGTCGAAACGTTCGTCGTCGCCGCTGTACGCCACGACGGTGCCGTCGTCGGTGACGTGGATGGTCGCGGCCTCGTGCTTGAACCGGCCCAGAGCGGTGTGCTTGATAGGGGCCGACTGCGGATCCCACGGATTCACCTCGACGATGTAGCCGAATCGGTTGACCTCGTTGGGTTCCTGCGCCAGATCGAATCGCTTGTCGAAGCGCTCCCACTTACGTTCGCTGGCACCGCCTTCGACGCCGTAGCGCGAAAGGCGCTTGGCCACAGTCGCATCCGTGACGGTCTCGGCGTTGGCGAAATACTGGTTGAAGTTCTCCTCGCCGGAGAGCACCGTTCCCCACGGGGTCAGACCGCCCGAGCAGTTGTTGAACGTGCCGAACACCTTGGTGCCGGTGGGGTCCACGCTGGTCTTGAGGAAGTCGCTGCCTGCGGCGGGCCCGGTGATCAGGAACTCGGTGGTGCCGGTGATGCGCCGGTTGTACTGGCCCATAGCGGGGGTGAGCTTGCCGGTGCCCGATTCGCCCTGCACCTGTACGACGGAAAGGCCGTGTGCCGCAAGGGCTACGTCGAACTGCTCGCGGGTGGGGTTCTCCGCGTCGTAGCCCTTGAACATTGCCGGCTCGGTGCTGTACTCGTGGTTGACCACCAGCAGGTGGGCGTTGGGCGTGCCCTCGATCGGCAGCAGGCCGGCGAAGTCGTTGTTGAATCCGAACTGCTTCTCCTGCGCAGCGCCGGTCTGCTTGTCGAAGTCGAAGGCCGGTGCGCCCGCGACGACGGCGTCGCCCCAGCGAATGACGATGCCCTGCTCGTAGCCGTCGGGAACGACGACCGCGTCCTCGGTGTTCGGTTCCACTGCAACGAAATCCACGCCGTCGACGGGCGGGGTATCGGAGCCCGAGGTGGTCGAGGTTCCCGTGGCTGCCGGCTCGTCGGTCGAGCATGCGGCCAGCGCGCTACCCGCGCCGACGGCGAGCACTGCCATCGCCCCGCCCTTGATGACGCCGCGCCGCGACATCGCAGTCTTGACGATGTCGCCGAAGTACTGGCCCTTCGACGTATTGGGAATCTCGTGGAAACAGGCATCGCCGCACTTGTACTTGCAGGTCAACGATGATCGTTTGGAGCTTCCGTCGTGAACGGCGAACAGGGGCAGTGGCTTCATGTCACGGCACGCTGTCACCCAAAAGCGAAAGTAAAGGAACGCTCAGGTGAAGTCCCGGAGAACGAGGTAACCCTTGGTCGCTGCTACAGCACCTGCGAGAGGAACGTCTTCAGTCGATCGGTGTGCGGATCGTCGAACAACTGCTCCGGCGTTCCGGTTTCGACGGCGCTGCCGTGATCCATGAACAGGACCTTGTTCGACACGGACCGAGCGAAGCCCATTTCGTGGGTCACCACGACCATCGTCATGCCGCCCTTGGCGAGGTCGGCCATCAATGCCAGCACTCCCTTGACCAGTTCCGGGTCCAGTGCAGAGGTGGCCTCGTCGAAGAACATCACCTCGGGCTTCATGGCCAGTGCTCGCGCGATGGCGACGCGCTGCTGCTGGCCGCCGGAGAGATTGCCCGGACGCGAATCCGCCTTGTTGGCCAGGCCCACCAGTTCGAGCTGCTCCATCGCGGCCGCGCGCGCCGCATCCTTGTTGAGCCCCAGCAGCTTCTGCGGCCCGAGCGCGATGTTGTCGGCGACGGTCTTGTGCGGGAACAGGTTGAAGTGCTGGAACACCATGCCGATGCGTTGACGAAGTTCGTCGGGATTGTCCTTCAGCACCGACTTACCGTCGAGCAGGATGTCGCCCTGCTCGGGCTCGTGCAGGCGATTGAGGGCCCGCAACAGCGTGGACTTACCCGAGCCCGAGGGCCCGATGACGGTGGTGGTCTTACCTGCGTCGACATGCAGGCTCACCCCACGCAGAACCTTGTTGGTGCCGAACGACAGGTGAATGTCCTTGCCGGTCAGAGAAACTGAAGTCACGTCGGCTACCTCTCCACCACGATGGATGTTTCGACGGGACCGAGGGTGCCCGAGGTGTCGGCCTTACCGGATCGCAGGCGTCGGTCGATGTAATTGACCAGGTGCGTCAGCGGGATGGTCAGGATGAGATAGAACAATCCGGCGGCCAGCAGCGGCGAGAGATTGCCGGTTTGGGCGGCGGTGTCCTGGCCGACGCGGAACAATTCTCGTTGCGAGGCAAGCAGACCCAGGAAGTAGATCAGCGAGCTGTCCTTGATCAACGAGATGAACTGGTTGACGATCGCAGGCAGCACGCGCCGAATGCCCTGTGGCACGACCACCAGGTTCATGGACCGTCGATAGCTGAAACCCAGTGCGCGGGAGGCTTCGAGCTGCCCGGAGTCGACGCTCTGGATGCCGGAGCGGAAGATCTCACCGAAGTAGGCCGCTGCCATCAACGACAGCGCCAGGATGCCCAACGGGAACGGGCTTCTACTGCCGGTGAATTGGGTCAGCGTCGGGCCGAACCCGAGGCCGATGAGCAGGATGACCACGGCGGCGGGTAGTCCACGAAAGATGTCCGTGTACACCCGCGCCGGCCACCGGAGCCAGCGGGTGCGGGAGATACCCGCCACCGCCAGCCCGAGTCCGATCACGGTACCGATCACTCCCGACGAAGCCGCCAGAATGAGGGTGTTCGGCAATCCGACCGTGACCAGTTTGGGAATGGTCTCGCCGATCAGTTCCCAATCGAAGAACGTGTCGTACAGATTCGACAGAGTGCTCATGAGGTACGAGTGCCCTTACGACGCCGGCAGAACGGACGCCTTGCTGCCCGGCTTCCAGTCGGCGGGGACCTCACGGTCCGGGTACCACTGCTTCTCGAGCGTGCTCCAGGTGCCGTCGTCGACCACAGCGTCGAGGCCGGCGTTCAGGGCGTCGATCAACGGCTGATTGTCCTTGGCGACGGCGTACGCGGTGAAGTTGGTGGTGTTGATGGTCTTCTCCAGGATGGAGACACCGTCCTCGGTCTTGACCTGACCGGTTGCCTGCTGCGACGGCGCGACCCAGGCGTCGACCTGACCGGACTTCACGTTCGCGTACGCGGTGTTGTAATCCGGGAACCGCACCGGCTCGATGCCGAGGGTGTTGGTGACGTAATCGTCCTGCACGGTGCCCTGCACGACGGCGATGCGCTGATCGGCGTTCAACTCGGCAATCGTTTTGATCGAGTAGTCGTTCTTCGCGACCAGTGCCATCTCACCGAAGTCGTACCCGTTGGTGAAGCCGACGGTCTGACGACGGGCGTCCGTGGTCGAGATGGACGAGGAACCGGCGTCGTAGACCTTGTTGTTGACCGCTGCGAGCAGGCCCGAGAACTCGGTCGCCGAGAACTCGACGGTGAGGTTCAGCTTGGCCGCGACGGCTTTGAGCAGCTCGTTGTCGAAGCCGGTGAAGTTGCCTGCATCGTCGATGAAGATGTTCGGCGGCGCGTCGGACAGGGTGCCGACGTACAACGTCCCCGGCTTGATCAGACCGAGGTTCGCGGTGTCGATCTGATCGAGCGCGGTGACGCTGTCGGTCGTGTACTTGTCGAGCGAGGCCTGGTCGGAACCGGCCAGAGCGTTCTCGCCGGTGCCACCCGAGCTTCCGTCGGAACACGCGACGGCTCCGAGCGTGAGTGCGAGCGTCGCAGCGACTGCTGCGATGGCACGGCCTCGTAAACGACGTGTGTTCAAGATGAAGCTCCTAGGTGCAATCGGGAGGGACGAACGAGGCTATCGTGCCGATGGAGGCACACGACAATCACATTGCAGTTGTATGAAGCAACCCGCTTGTTCCCGAAATTCCCTCACCTCAATCGCGTCTAGCGGTGTGCGTCCCGCCACGCGATGGCCTCGCCCAGTTCCGTGAGGTCGTAATCCGGTCCCCCGGTACCGACCGTGAACAGCGTGGCTCCGGCGTCGACGAAGTCCTGTGCGGTGTCCGCGCCCGGCCACGAGACCGAGCGGGTGATGCCCGAGGTGTCCCGCCCGACGGTGGTGCCGTGCTCGGCGAGGATCTCGGATTTACGCTTCAGTGCATCGAGGTCGGCGAAGCTGTGCCAGATGTGGGCGTACTCGGCCACGAGCTTGAGGGTCTTCTTCTCACCGCCGCCGCCGATGAGGATCGGGATGTCGCGCGTCGGGGCCGGGTTACCGACGTCGAGGCGGTGCCGGATCCTGCCGAGGCTCTCCTTCAGGAGCGCCAGACGTGAACCGGCCGTACCGAATTCGTAGCCGAAGTTGTCGTAGTCCTTCTCGTTCCATCCGGCACCGATGCCGAGAATCAACCGGCCGCCGCTGATGTGGTCGACGGTGCGCGCCATGTCTGCCAGCAGGTCGGGGTTGCGGTAGCCACCTCCGGTGACGAGGGCGCCGATCTCCACGTTCGACGTCTGCTCGGCCCAGGCCCCGAGCATCGTCCAGCACTCGAAGTGGGCGCCGTCGAGGTCGCCGTACAGCGGATAGAAGTGGTCCCAGTTGAAGACGATGTCGACCCCCGCGTCTTCGGACCGCAGCACCGCGTCGCGGATCAGCTGATAGTCGGGTGCGTGCTGGGGCTGAAGCTGAACACCGATCTTCACGGTCATGTACGTCTCCTCGTCGTGTGGGCTGTCTCACCCATGATGCACCTCGTTTCCCGCGATGCACGTCGACCGAGATCAGCCGACTCGTACCCCGCTCTCGGCCATCATCGCCCTGAGGACGAACCCGGCCTCGGAGCCGACGATGTCGGCGACCAACGTGACGTAGCGATCGACGAACGCTCCGCCGTGCTGTTGCTCGTCCTCGTCACCGAAGTGGTGAGCCAGTTCGTGGAGCACCACCAGCTCGCGCAGCGCCCAGGCCCGATTGCCCTGATGCAGGGGTACCGCGATGGTCGCGGCGTCGCGTTCGTAGTGGGCGGCACCCGATCCGGATCTGGCCCGAACGGTCACCGTCCGACCGGCGTCGGGCCAGGTAGTCGCGATCCAGTCCAGCGCCAGCACCGCATCGACATAGGTCTGCACGGATTTCAACGAGGCGAACTTCCGCTCGATCGGCAGCGTGATCTGTGAGCCCAACACCGTCACGACGCGGTTGTCGCGCTCCTCGGCTCGATCGAACATGATCCGCACCATCTGTTCGGCGTCGTACACCGCCGACCGCTGCGCATCCCTCGGTCTGCTCACTCGTCCAGCTTAAGCAGGTCGAGTTGTTTCCGTACCGGCGCTCGCCTATGGTTCAAGTGACAACGATTGTCGAAGTCATTCCCACTTCCAGGCTCAGGAGTTCGTCGTGCTCGTCGTCGAGAATCTCCGGATCGACGCCGGACGCACCCGCATCGTCGACGGCGTCTCGTTCGAGATACCCACGGGTCGACGCGTCGGCCTGCTGGGCGCCTCGGGTTCGGGCAAGTCCTCCATCGCCTCGGCTCTGGTCGGATACCTCCCGCCGGGCATCACGTGTTCCGGTCGCGTCGTCGTCGACGGCCACGATGTCGCCGGTGTTCCGACCCCGCAACGGCCGCGCACCGGCCGTCCGGCGATGGTCTTCCAGGACTCCGCGACGGCGCTCAACCCGATGGTCACCGTCGGCGGGCAACTACGCACGCCCGACGCCGCCACGCTGCTCGCGCAAGTGGGGCTGCACGACACCGCGCGCGTCCTGGCCTCGCACCCACTCGAACTTTCGGGTGGTCAGCGTCAACGAGTCTGCATCGCAATGGCATTGGCGCGCGAGAGCTCGCTGGTGATCGCCGACGAACCGACGACGGCACTGGACGTCCTGAGTCAGGCGCGCGTTCTCGACGCTCTGCGGCAGGTGCCGTCGTTGCTACTGATCACCCACGACATCGCCGTCGCCGCGCAGTTGTGCGACCACCTGCTGGTACTCGATTCCGGAAGAATCATCGAATCCGGTTCCACTGCAACGGTACTCAAGAACCCTTGCTCGGATCGAACGCGACAGATGATCGACGTCGCTCGGGCGGCTGATCCGTTCCGGCAGCTGGTTGCATCGTGAGCCTGGACGAGTCTGCCGGTTTGGTGGGTACGGCACTCACGCGGCAGTACGACCGGCACGGCACGTCGCACACCGCGTTGGATGCCGTCACGTTCGCGGTGCCGCCGACCGGGCGGATTGCCGTCGTCGGTGAATCCGGTTCCGGTAAAACGACATTGCTGCGCTTGCTGCTGGCCGTCGATGCCCCGAGCGGCGGAAAGATCTCGCTCGACGGGCGAGTCGTCCGACCCGGATCGGCCGGATCGCTGCGGTGGTTCCGCCGCCGCGTGCAGTACATTCCGCAGGACCCGGCAACCAGTCTCGACCCGCGCCGCAGCGTCCTCGACCTCGTCGCTACTCCGCTACGCCTACTCGGTATCGAGGGTGATCACCGAGCCATGGCCACCGGCGCATTGTCTGCCGTCGGACTCGATGCGCACTTCCTGGCTCGCCGTTCGGCCGAGCTGTCCGGCGGGCAGAAACAACGAGTCGCCATCGCCCGAGCCGTGGCCTGCGCGCCGCACTATCTGTTGGCGGACGAGCCGGTCAGTGGACTCGATCCCGACCTCCGAGAGCAGGTGCTCGATGTTCTTGCCGGCCTACCGGGTGCGCTGCTGATCGTCAGCCACGACCTGTCGGCCGTGGCCAGACTCTGCAGCGACGTGTCGGTGATGCAGGAGGGTCGCATCGTCGAATCCGGTTCTGTCCGCAGCGTTCTCACTCGGCCCCAGCACGAGCACACCCGAGATCTGATCGACGCCGTTCCTCGGCTCACGTAACACAATCAGGAGCTACATTGACCAGCAACATGTTTCGCATCGGCGCGCTCGCAGCAGTGGGCACGCTGACGCTCACCGGGTGCTTTTCGTCCAGTTCTGCCTCCTCCGACGACGGCGAGAACCGCGTGCGCGTGGCAATGCTGCAGCCACCTCGTTCGGGGTTGTCCCAGTTCAGTGACGACGCCTTCAAGCTGTCGCGCTGGTCCACCGCCGAGACGTTGATCGTTCTCGACGATCTCGGTGAGGCCGAGCCGGGTCTGGCCACCGCCTGGAACCGCGTGGACGATCGGACCTGGAACTTCGACATCCGGCCGGACGTCATGTTCCACAACGGTGCCCCGCTCGACGCAGCGGCCGTCGTCACCGCGCTCACCGCAGCCACGCAGTCGGCCCCCAAGCCGCGCATCCTCGACGGCGTCGACATGACGGTGACCGCCACCGACGCCGACAGCGTCGCCGTGACCACTGCCGATGTGGATCCATTGGTGCCGCAACGACTGTCGAGCCCGCAGCTGGCCATCCTGGCACCCGACGCGTACTCGACGGGCAGCAGCAACCCCATCGGAACCGGCACCGGGCCCTTCGTGCTGAAGGCCGTGAACGGCACGTCGACAGCCACTCTCGACCGCAACGAGAACTACTGGGGAGAGCCGGCGAAGGTCTCCGGCATCGACGTCGACTTCGTACCCGACGGCACAGCCCGCGCCGCAGCGCTACGCAACGGCACAGCCGATGTGGTGGAGGCGATTCCGGTGTCTCAGGCCGCCAACGTCGATGAGGCACTCGTGCACGAGGTGCCGATGCCGCGCACCAACACCCTGTACCTGAACACCGCGTCCGGGGTCTTCGCGGATCCCGCGATGCGCGCAGCCGCACGCGAATCGATCGACCGCGACCGTCTGGTCGATCAGGTGTACGAGGGCCGCGCCGACGCCGCGAACGGACTGCTCGGCCCGGCCCTGCCGTGGGCCGCCGATCGTCCGGCCCGTACGCAGACCCCGGCCGGCGACGCCGCAGGGAAGAAGATCACCCTCGCCACCTTCACCGACCGAGCCGAACTCCCGGAGGTCGCGGTGCTGCTGCAGCAGGTGCTCGAAGCCAAGGGCTTCGTCGTCGAACAGGTCGTGCGCGAATATCAGTTCATCGAAACCGATGCTCTCGCCGGCGCTTTCGATGCGTTCATCCTCTCCCGCGCCACCGTGCTCGACTCCGGAGACCCGGCGGCGTACATGTACTCCGACTTCGCCTGCGAGGGATCGTTCAACATCTCGCAGTTCTGCGATCCGCAGGTCGATGCGGCGTTGGCCGACGCCGCAGCCACCGATCCCGGCGACGCTCGCCGCACCGCGATCCTCGACGCCGAAAAACTGATCCTCGAAAAAGACGCTGCGGTACCGCTGCTGCACGAACGCGTCATCCAAGGAGAATCCGAGAACGTGACCGGCGTGGCTCGCGATCCACGCGAGCGCACTTTGATCACCAACCAGACCGCCTTCGAGTAGGCAGTGAGAACGACTGCCTCACGGCTGCTCTCGGTGGCGGGCGTCGTACTGCTCGTCGGGATGCTGCCGTGGTTGTCCGACCGAGACCCCGCACTGAGCATTCTGCGTGCACGCTCCGCCGAGCAAGAAGCGACGCCCGAGGCCCTCGCGGCCATCCGCAACGACCTCGGTCTCGACGCCGGGCCGCTACGAACCTTCTGGAACTGGCTCACCGGCCTCGCGTCGGGCAACCCCGGAACATCCTGGAACACCGGCAAACCCGTACTGCCCGGTGCGCTCGAGGCACTGTCCGTCTCGCTGACCCTGATGGGTTTCGCGATGGTCGTCGCGCTCGTCACCGCCGCTCTCGTCGTCCTGCCGAGCATGCGGGCCGGGCTGCGCGGCACGCCGAAACGCACCGGCGGAAGCGTCGCCGCCGCCCTGACGTCCCTGCCCGAGTTCCTGCTCGCCTCGGTACTGGTGGTCGTCGGAGCAGTGTGGTTGTCGTTTCCGGCGTACGGGTGGAACGGGCCGGAATATGCGGTGTTACCCGCACTGGCACTGGGCCTTCCAGCGGGTGGCTTGATCGGTCGCCTCCTCGCCGACGCGGTAGCCGTGACCTTCACCGAGGGATGGGTGATCACGTGGACGGTGGCCGGGTTCTCGCGGCGGCAGATTGCCGTCGCTGTGTTGCGCCGGGCCGTCCCCGGACTCGCGTCACAGGTCGGTTTGATCATGGTGGCCATGACGGGCGGCGCAGTGGCCGTCGAAAAGGTCTTCGCCATACCGGGATTGGGGCGCTCGACGCTCGGTGACGCGCAGTCGCAGGACCTGCCCGCCCTACAGATCGACATCCTGCTGCTGCTGGCCGTCAGTGCCGCCCTCGGTATCGCGGCGGAACTGTTACGCCGTCTACTGCTCGGCAGCGCACTGCACGAGAAGGCGATGCCAATTCCAGCCGGGGTGTTCCACCCCTCATCGCGTCGGTGGATCGTCCCGATAGCAGCCGCATCGATGCTCGCGGTGATGGTTCTGGTGGGGCTGCCACGAGACGGCCAGGTCACCACCCGTGAGAAGTTCGCTCGACCATCGTCGACGTTCCCGTTCGGAACCGACGCGTCCGGCCGCGACCTGCTCGCCCGAGTGGCGGACGGGGCTGTGCGATCGATCGGACTGTCGCTGGCAGTCACGCTGGCGGCGTTGTGCGTCGGGGTACTGCTGGGACTGATTCCCCGAGCGACCCGCGGCCTGGTGGAGGTCACCAATGCCGCACCGCCCGTCGTGACCGGCATCCTCATCGCCGCGATCTGGGGTCCGAGCGCCGGCGGGGCGGCTGTCGCGGTCCTGATCGTGACGTGGGCTCCACTCGCCGCGCACACCGCGGCACTCGTCGACGAGGCGCGAGCACAGCCCTACATCTCCATCTTGCCGACACTCGGTGCCGGCAACGGTCGAATCCTGTTCGGCTCCATCGTTCCCGGTGTGCTGCCGGCCGTGTTTCGGCACGCTATGATCCGGCTGCCCGGTGTCGCTCTGGCGCTCGCCGCCCTCGGATTTCTGGGCCTCGGTCCGCAACCGCCGACCGCGGATTGGGGGCTGATTCTGTCCGACGGGGTAGCCGCCGTCGAGCGAGCACCGTGGGTCGCGGCAGCACCGCTGGCGTCGTTGATCGCACTGGCCGTCCTCGCCGTCTCCGTCGCCAGCGCGACGTCGGGGCGGGTGAGAACGACCGGTAGCGTTGACGGCAAAGTCGATGCAGGAGGGCGCGTTACATGAGTTCGAGGACCGGCAAGTCGCCGAAGCGGTGGCGGTGGTCGTTTCTCGTCGACCTCGGGCGCGCCACGCCCACGGTGCGATTGCTGGTTCTCACCCAGATGACGTTCAACATCGGCTTTTTCATGGTGTTGCCGTATCTGTCGGTGCACCTGACGTCCGATCTGGGACTCGGAGCGGCACTCGTCGGCGTCGTCCTCGGTATCCGAACGTTCTCGCAGCAGGGCCTGTTCTTCGTGGGCGGCACCCTCGCCGATCGGTGGGGCATCAAGCCGGTGGTCCTCGTCGGCTGTGTCCTGCGAGTACTGGGGTTCCTGGGCCTGGCTGCGTTCGATTCTCTCGCCGGTGTCGTCGCCGCGACGGTATTGGTCGGGTTCGCGGCCGCATTGTTTTCTCCCGCAGTGGAATCCGCGATCGCCATCGAAGCAGGCAAGAGCGAACGCAGCGGCGGTGCCACCCGGGTTCAGACCTTCGCGCTGTTGTCGGTGTGCAATCAGATCGGATCGTTCACCGGCCCGCTCATCGGATCTCTGCTGTTGTTGGCCGACTTTCGGATCGCATGCCTCACGGCCGCAGTCATTTTCGTCCTCGTCATCGCCGCGCACATCAGATGGCTGCCGCGCGAGCCCGGCGAACACCGCGACGATCCGTGGCTCTCGGGCTGGACCGACGTGATCCGCAACCGCACCTTCGTGCTGTTCGCCGTCGCCATGAGCGCGCAGTTGGTGGCCTACAACCAGCTGTATCTGCTGCTCCCCCTCGAGGTCGAACGGGCCTGGGGATCCCAGACGGTACTCGGCTGGTTCTTCGCAATCTCCGCAGTACTCGTCGTCACGACGCAATTGCCCATCACCCGACGCGTCGCCGCGGTCTCGCCGCGCATCACGCTGCCGATCGGATTTGCCGTCATGGCACTCTCTTTCGCGCTGGTGGCGATCCTCAGTCCTCTGGAGCTGACGGGGCTCGTCGGCCTGATTCCGGCCGCCCTGTTCGTGTTGCTGCTGGCACTGGGGCAGATGATCGCGATGCCGCAGGCGCGCGACCTCGTCCCCAAGATGGCTGCCGAACGGCGACTCGGGTCGTACTACGGATTCATGGCCTCCCTCGGCGGCATCGGGGTACTCCTCGGCTCGATCGCCGTCGGAGCGGTGATCGACGCGTCACCCGACACCGGCTGGGGAGCAGCAATCCCATGGCTGGTCGCTGCCCTGTTCCCCATCGCCAGTGTCATCGGCCTGCGAATCGTGTTGGCTCGACTCGACTGAGTTGGTTCTGGTGTCGCCGGATGTAGCCGAGGCCGCCGCAAACGCGCGCGCGTTCGCCAGGTGCGCGCGGAATAGTCCCGAATTCGAGGCGAATCCACTCGCGTATG
>NZ_NOZG01000018.1:0-98478 GCF_002258575.1 Rhodococcus sp. 05-2254-5
CTCCCCCTCCCGGAAACTACCCACCGCCGCCCGGAAACTACCCACCTCAGGGTGCGCCCGGTGGCTATCCACCCCCGCTCGGCAATTACCCACCGCCGCCCGGGAACTACGGGAACTACGGAAATCAGAACTACGGACAGACACCTCTCGGACCCAACCCCGGTCGACTCGACGTCGGTGCCGCACTGAGCTACGGCTTCGAAAAGTTCAAGGCCAACACCGGACCGTGGCTCGGTATCACGGCCATCGTGTGGGCGGTCAGCGTCGCCGTGTTCATCGTCACGTTCGCATCGACCCTGACGGCCGCGGTCGCTGCCGCCGACCGAGGTGAAAGTACTGCCGTCGCGGCGACGTCGGGCGTATTCCTGGTGGTGACCACGATCGCGACATTCGTGTCCTACTTCGTGAATGCGGCATACGTACGGGGAGCGTTGGACGAAACGGGTGGGCCACAGAAGCCGGCGTTCGGCAGGTTCTTCCAACTCACGAACGTTCCGCAGATTGCGGTACTGGCTGTGATCTGGACGGTGGCCAGCGTCGTGCTGAGCTTCGTTCCGTTCCTGGGCACCGTCCTGCTGATCGTGATCGGTTTCCTCGCGAACTTCGCACTGACTTTCCTGATCGATCGAAACCAGTCGGCGATCGAGTCGATCAAGTCGAGTATCGACCTGACGGTCAAGAACTTCGGCCCGGTCCTGCTGCTGTTGCTGGCCCTCGCCGCCATCAACTTCGTCGGCATTCTGCTGTGCGGCCTCGGCCTGCTCGTCACCCTTCCGGTCTCGGTGATCGCCACCAACTACGCCTACCGCGTGCTCACCGGCGGGCCCCTGACTCCCGCGCGCTGATCTCGCACAACGACAGACGCGAATGTCCCCGTAACGCACTGCGTTACGGGGACATTCGTTCTTGCGGACCTCGGGTGGAGGCTAGGCCTCTGTCGGCGCTTCTTCCTTCTTCTCCGGCGTGAAGTCGACGCCCGATTCCTTGCGCTGCTGCGCGGTGATCGGTGCGGGCGCGTCGGTCAACGGGTCGATGCCGCCACCGGACTTGGGGAATGCGATGACCTCACGGATGGAATCGACTCCGGCAAGCAGCGCGGTGATGCGATCCCAACCGAACGCGATTCCGCCGTGCGGCGGCGCGCCGTAGCTGAAGGCATCGAGAAGGAAGCCGAACTTCTCCTGGGCCTCTTCCTTGCCGATCCCCATGATCGCGAACACTCGTTCCTGAATGTCCTTGCGGTGGATACGAATACTGCCGCCGCCGATCTCGTTTCCGTTGCAGACGATGTCGTAGGCGTAGGCCAGAGCAGATCCCGGATCGGTGTCGAATGTGTCCATCGACTCCGGCTTCGGCGACGTGAACGCATGGTGCACGGCCGTCCACGCCCCGGACCCGACGGCGACGTCGCCACTGGCGGTGGCGTCGGACGTGGGCTCGAACAGCGGCGCGTCGACGACCCACACGAACGCCCACGCCTTGGGGTCGATCAGGTCGAGCTTGCGTGCGATCTCGCCGCGGACAGCGCCCAGCAGTCCGCGGGAGGCCTTGACCGGACCGGCGGAGAAGAAGATCGCGTCGCCGTTCTTCGCGCCGACGTGCGCAGCGAGGCCGTCCCGTTCGGCGTCGGTCAGGTTCTTCGCGACCGGGCCGCCGAGGGTGCCGTCCTCACCGACCAGGACGTAGGCCAGGCCCTTGTGGCCACGCTGCTTGGCGAATTCCTGCCAACGGTCGAGTTGCTTGCGCGGCTGCGACGCACCGCCGGGCATGACGACCGCACCGACGTACGGAGCCTGAAAGACGCGGAACGTGGTGTCGGAGAAGAAGTCCGTGCACTCGACCAGTTCGATGTCGAATCGAAGATCGGGCTTGTCGGAGCCGTACCGGCGCATGGCCTCGGCATAGGTGATCCGCGGGATGGGTGCCGTGAAGTGGTGCCCGACGAGCTTCCACAGCGACGCCAGAATTTCCTCGGCCAACAGGATGACGTCGTCCTGGGTGACGAAGCTCATCTCGACGTCGAGCTGGGTGAACTCGGGCTGACGATCGGCACGGAAGTCTTCGTCTCGATAGCAGCGAGCGATCTGGTAGTACCGCTCGATACCGCCGACCATCAGCAGCTGCTTGAACAGCTGTGGGCTCTGCGGCAGTGCGTAGAAGCTACCCGGCTGCAGACGAGCGGGAACGAGGAAATCCCGTGCGCCTTCGGGGGTGGACCGCGTCAGCGTCGGGGTCTCGACCTCGACGAACTCGTGGTGCGCCAGAACCGATCGGGCGGCGGCGTTGACGTGCGAACGCAGTCGAATGGCATGGCCGGGGCCCTCACGGCGCAAGTCGAGGTAGCGGTATTTGAGGCGTGCTTCCTCACCGGGCTGATCGTCGAGCTGGAACGGCAACGGTGCGGCCTCGGACAGGACCTCGATCTCGGATGCCTCGACCTCGATGGCGCCGGTGGGGATCTCGTAGTTCGCGTTGCCCTCCGGACGACCCTCGACCTTGCCGGTCACCTTCACCACGTACTCGGCGCGCAGTCGGTGGGCCTGCTCGAGTGCTGCTCCCTCGCGGAAGACGACCTGAGACACACCGGAGGCGTCACGCAGATCGATGAAGATGACGCCACCGTGGTCGCGTCGACGGGCCACCCATCCCGTCAACGTCACAGTTCGGTCGACGTGCTCGGGGCGTAATGAGCCGGCGAGATGGGTGCGCAGCACGGGTGTCCTTTCGAGAAAAATCCGCTGATCGTGTTCTTCGCTCACCGATCCTACGGAGCACATCACCATAGAAGGAAACGAGATGCCGTCCCGGCATGCGAAGCTAAGGCCGACAGTGGCGGCATCGGTTCGCACCGCAGATGCGGGCTCGGCGGAGGGGAACTCCAACATGACGTTCAGAGAAGGCTCGCAAACGACACCGGGCCGAGTCTCCGTCGGCGGTGGCGGCGGAGGCGGCGGACGCGGCAAGTTGGCGATCGGCGGTGGTGCCGGTGGACTGGTCATCATCGTCCTCGCGCTGCTTTTCGGCGGCGACCCGGGAGCAATCCTGAACCAGATCAGCGGTGGCGACAGCTCTGCGGGTCAGAACGGCTCCGGGACGTCGGGAACTCTCGACTGTGACGTCGCAGACGCGAACAGCAACGTCGATTGCCGTATCGACTTCACCGTAGGAAGTCTGGACACCGTCTGGGAATCTCAGCTCCAAGCCCAGACCGGCGTCGCCTACGTTCAGCCCGGCGTGAATCTGTTCTCGGGAGCAACGAACACCGGCTGCGGTAACGCCACCAGTGCCGTCGGGCCGTTCTACTGCCCGGCCGATTCCACGGCGTATTTCGATACGAGCTTCTTTCAGGTCCTCGTCGATCAATTCGGCTCCAGCGGTGGGCCACTGGCACAGGAGTACGTCGTCGCGCACGAGATCGGCCACCACATCCAGAACCAGCTGGGCGACATCGGGCGCGCACAGCAAGACCCTCAGGGTCCCGAGTCCGGTGGCGTGCGGGTGGAATTGCAAGCCGATTGCTACGCCGGAATCTGGGCGCACTACGCGGCCGAGACCGTCGACCCGAAGAGCGGCGTCCCATTTCTGGAACCGCTGACCTCCGCCCAGATCGACGACGCACTGTCGGCCGCATCCTCGGTGGGCGACGACCGGATTCAGCAGGCGTCCACCGGCCGGGTCAACCCCGAAGGCTGGACGCACGGCTCCTCCGCCCAACGCCAGGCGTGGTTCTCCACCGGTTACGAGACCGGACAAGTGGCGGCCTGCGACACGTTCTCGGCTCGCGACCTCGACAATCCCTGAACCAGTACTACTCAGAACAGCGTGAGTGCCGGCCCCGAGGCCACCAACCCGCGGGGTTCGGCAGGCTCGTTCGCGGGCAACGCGCGGGTCTGGTCGGCGGCGAAACCGTAGGTGTCGAGCAGCGGATCGATTCTCGCCTTCAGCCACTGCTTGTACTCCGGAGTGACGTACGCCCCGTGTCCGTAGAGCTGGCGGTATCTGCGTACCAACGCCGGGTGCTCCTTCACCAGCCAGCTCATGTACCAGTCCTTGGTGCTCGATCGAAGATGCATCGGCAGCGCCGTGACGGTCGTCGCCCCGGCCTCGGCCAGCGCAGCGATCAGCCCGTCGAGTTGTCTGGCTCCGTCGGTGAGAAACGGAATGACCGGCGCCACCAGCACACCGCAGTCGAGTCCCGCATCCCGCACGGCGCGGATGAGGTCCAATCGTGCTCGCGGACTTGGTGTTCCGGGTTCGAGCTGCTTCTGCAGATCCGCATCGTGGATCGCCAAACTGATGCTCACGTGTACGTCGACCTTCTGTGCAGCCAGGGTCAGCAGCGGCAGATCCCGTCGCAACAGCGTCCCCTTGGTCAGGATCGAGAACGGCGTACCCGACTCGGTCAACGCGCGAATGATGCCGGGCATCAACCGATATCGCCCCTCGGCGCGTTGATAGGGATCGGTGTTGGTCCCCAGCGCGACCGGCTCCCGCTTCCAGGATCGACGTGCGAGCTCTTTGCGGAGGACTGCCGCAACGTTCGTCTTGACGACGATCTGCGAGTCGAAATCGTTGCCGGAATCGAGGTCCAGGTATTCGTGTGTCGGCCTCGCGAAGCAGTACCGGCACGCATGCGAGCATCCACGCATCGGATTGACGGTCCACGAGAACGGCACCTGCGATTCGCCCGGAACCTCGTTCAGGGCACTCTTGCACAGCACCTCGTGGAAGGTGATGCCCTCGAACTCCGGGGTCTGCACGCTGCGGACGAGCCCGGACCGTTCCAGCCCCGGTAGCGCGCCCTCGTCTGCGGCATCGAGAGTCTGACCGGCCCATCGCATGCACACAGTCGAACATTTGTTCTATGCCGTGTCAAGGTCGGCATCGCTCCCCCGCATCCCCCGGTCGGGTCCGGCAGCCGACAAGCGATAGCGTAGGGCCCGAAGTCGATCCTAGGAGTGCACCGCACGTGACCGCCCCGAACACACCGACCCTGGAACCCATTCTGCGCCTGGGCCTCACACTGGGACCGGCCATCGAGATCGGATCGGTGCCCGAAGGCGACCGAGTCGTCACCACCGTCCTCGGCGGGGCCGCACCCGGCCCCGACATCGAGGGCACTCTTGCTGCTCGATCGACCGTCGTCAGCGTCACCCGGCCCGACGGGTGCACCGAGTTCAGCAGCGATCTCGTCCTCGAATTGGCAACCGGCGGTTACCTTTCGCTCGACTATCGTGGAGTCCAGTTCGGACCGGCCGAGGTCATCGACGCTCTGAACGATCCCGACCGAGAGGTCGACCCGGCGACCTACTACTTCCGCGGCACGTTGCGAGTGTCGACCGCTGTTCCGAAGTTCACGTACCTGAACCGGGCCCTTGTCGTCACCTCCGGCTCACGATCGGCCGAGGCCGTGGTGCTCGACGCCTTCCTGGTGACCTGACAGCCGTCCGCTCATCCGAGCAGCTGCGCGACCTCACGGTCGGTCAACGTCGCATGCGGAGTGCGACCCTTGCTGCGAACCAGTTCGATCGCTCGGTAGAGGGGCCGTTCGTCCAGCCCGGCGTCGCGCGCCTCGGCCCGCAGCTGGTCCACGAGCACCGACGCGATGGCCGCCGCGGGAACGAGTTCGGTGGTCCACAGCGAATCGGCGAGCGTGCGCAACGCAAGAATCGGCAGTTCGCGGCCGCCGCCCCTGGTGTAGAGCGCCAACGGCAGAACGATACGAGTACGACCGTCGTAGAGCCGCAGCGAGATCTGGTCGATTCCGGCCGTGCGGATGGTCATTTCCGCCGTCACCACCTCCGGCATGTTCAGCCGTCGGGTACGCAGTCCCCGAGCGCACAGCCGTGGCCCGTCGAGCCACACCCGGCGGCGCAATCCCAGCCAACCCGACAGCGCCGCCGGACCACCGACGATCACTCCGACGAGGACTGCCACCCACACGGGGACGACGAGCGCCAGAACGACGCCCAGCACGACTCCGACCAGTAGCGAACCGACCACGATCTTGCGCAACCGCGGCGCGAGGAACTCCGCCGAGACCAGATCGAGGGCTACCGGACCCGCCGAGGGCCGAGGGTCATCGGCCAAGGTGCACTCCGAGGACGTCGACCACGTCGGCCAACGCGACCGTCTCCTGCTCGCCGTTCGAAAGGTCTTTCATCACGATGGATTCGGCCGACAGCTCTTGATCGCCCAGCACGAGCGCGTATCGGGCTCCCGAACGATCGGCCGCTTTCATCGCTCCCTTCATGCCGCGATTTCCGTACGCCATGTCCACGGCAATTCCGCGTTCACGCAACTGCGCCGAGATGTCGACGATCGCAAGTTTGGCCGCGGCACCCATCGGGATGCCGAACACCTGACACCGCGACGTCGTGCCTGCGGTCTTGCCCTCGGCGGCCAACGCGAGGACGGTGCGGTCGACACCGAGCCCGAATCCGATACCGGACAGCGCCTGCCCGCCCAACTGCTCCATCAGGCCGTCGTAGCGGCCGCCGCCGCCGATGCCCGATTGGGCCCCGAGGCCGTCGTGCACGAACTCGAACGTCGTCTTCGTGTAGTAGTCGAGTCCACGAACCATGCGCGGGTTGACCAGGTAAGGAACATTCATCACATCGAGGTAGGCCAGCACCTCGTCGAAGTGCTGCTTCGCAGAATCGGAGAGATGGTCGAGCATCAACGGCGCGTCGGCAGTCATCTCGCGAACCTCCGGCCGCTTGTCGTCGAGAACCCGCAGCGGGTTGATCTCGGCGCGTCGACGCGTGTCCTCGTCCAACGGAAGCGCAAAGAGGAACTGCTGCAGCAACTCTCGATACTGCGGGCGGCAGGTGTCGTCACCGAGCGAGGTGATCTCGAGCCTGAAGCCGGTGAGACCGAGGGCGCGGAACCCCGCGTCGGCCACGGCGATGACCTCGGCGTCCAGCGCCGGGTCGTCGACGCCGATCGCCTCGACACCGACCTGCTGCAGTTGGCGGTAGCGGCCGGCCTGCGGGCGCTCGTACCGGAAGAACGGTCCGGCGTAGGCCAACTTGACCGGCAGCGCCCCGCGGTCCAAGCCGTGCTCGATCACAGCGCGCATGACCCCGGCGGTTCCCTCGGGACGCAATGTCACCGATCGGTCGCCGCGATCGGAGAAGGTGTACATCTCCTTGCTGACCACGTCGGTCGATTCGCCGACTCCCCGGGCGAACAACCCGGTGTCCTCGAAAATCGGGAGTTCGATATGGCCGTACCCGGCGGCGCGGGCGGCACCGAGGAGGCCCTCCCGGACAGCGACGAATTCGGCCGAATTCGGGGGGAAGTAATCGGGAATGCCCTTGGGCGCGGAAAAGGTGGTCGGCTTGCTCACGGTCACAGCTTTCCTTGCTCGGGGTCGCCGAGTCCAACGAGGAACGGATTGGACCCGCGCTCCTGACCGATGGAACTCTGTCCGCCGTGTCCGGGGAGCACGACGGTCTCGTCGCGCAGCGGCAGCAACCGCGACGCGATGGACCGTAGAAGTTGATCGTGGTCGCCGCCGGGCAGATCCGTCCGGCCGATCGACCCGGCGAACAAGGTGTCGCCGGTCAGCGCCAACGGAACCGTCCCGTCGGGACCGTTGGCCTCGGTGAGGAACACCACCGAGCCCTGCGTGTGCCCTGGAGTGTGCACGACCGTGAAGTCGATTCCCGCGAGGCTCAGACGTTGCTCGTGCGCCAACTCGATCACCTCGTCCGGCTCGTGGAACTCGAGGTCGCCGAGCACGGCAGCGAGCGTCGGACCGGTCCCTTTGATCGGGTCCGCCAACATGTATCGATCCTCGGGCGCGATGTATGCGGGGATTCCGTACTTCGAGCAAATCGGCTCCACGGACCACGTGTGGTCCAGATGACCGTGGGTCAGCAGCACCGCCGTCGGGGTCAGCGAGGATCGCGTCAGGAAGTCGACCAACGGATCGGCGGCATCCTGGCCGGGATCGACCACGACGCACTCGGAGGCGTCGTCCTGAGCGAGGATGTAGCAGTTCGTCTGAAACATTCCTGCGGGGAATCCGGTGACGAGCAAGACAATCGCTCCTAAGAGGCAGAGGCCGAAGTACCGAGCCAGCTTAGTGGGGAGGTTCTCGTCGGGTCCCCCCAGCATGCTCTCAGGCAATGATGGCAAACTCGCGTTGGCCGATTGTCGGCCGGCTACCACACGACCCACCCGCTCAGCGAGCAGGCGTGGTCGAACCAGGACAAGCGGGAGGACACGAATTGCCCAGCAACGAGCAACGGCGCGAGGCTGCCAAGCGAAAGCTCGAACGCCAACTCGTACGACGCGCAGAGCGAGCACGACGTCGGAAGCAGTTGACGATCGCCGGCTCCATCCTCGGTGTGGTTGCGGTCGTGGCCGTTGTCTCGGTCGTCTTCGTGGTGACCCGCGGTGACGACGACGCGAGCACGGCGCAGGACTCGACCACGTCTGCACCGGCCGATTCGATCATCGCTGCGGGCCGTACGGAACCGCTGCCCGAGACGGTGAACTGTTCGTACCCTGCCGCCGCACAGCCGGCCGCCAAGCCCAACACCCCTCCCCGCACCGAGAACATCCCCACCAGCGACGAACCCTTGAGCTACAGCATGGCCACCACCGCCGGCAACATCGGCCTGACACTGAACAACCCCGAATCCCCGTGCACGGTGAACAGTTTCGTGTCCCTGGCCAATCAGGGCTACTTCGACGGCACCACCTGCCACCGCCTGACGACGGGTGCCGGCCTGCAGGTGCTGCAGTGCGGCGACCCCACCGGCTCCGGTAGTGGCGGGCCGGGCTACCAGTTCGCCGACGAGTTCCCCACCGACACGTACGCCGAGGGCGATCCTGCCGCGCAGACTCCTGTCCTGTACCCCCGCGGAACCCTGGCGATGGCCAACGCCGGCCCGGGAACCAACGGCAGCCAGTTCTTCCTCGTCTACGGCGATTCGCAACTCCCACCCGCCTACACCGCCTTCGGCACGATCGACGAGACCGGTCTCGCCACCTTGGATGCCATCGCGGCCAAGGGTGCGCAGGGCGGTGCCTCCGACGGCGCACCGGCCGAGCCGGTGGACATCACCTCGATGCAGAGCGACCTGTGACACGCGTACCCGGTCTGGTGATCGCAGCCTCCGCTGCGGTACTTCTTCTCGCCGGCTGCTCCGGATCGACGGAGACCGCTGCCGCGCCCGCTCCGGCCGGTTCGACGACCGCTGCCTCGACGTCGGCCGCGACGACCACCCCGCGGCCGCCGCTGAATCTGTCGCGGTTCGGTGCGCTGCCGCCCGTTCCGCAGCCGACCACCGATACGGTCTCGTGTGCGTACCCGGCGGAGTCTCCGGCCGCCAAGGAGGTTGCTCCGCCTCCGACCGAGAACATCGACGTCTTCGGAACGGTCGACGTGACGCTGTCGACGACCCAGGGCGACATCGGAATGACGCTCGACCGTACCGAGGCCCCGTGCGCCGTCAACAGTGTGGTCAGCCTGGCTCAGCAGGGCTACTTCGACGGCGCACCGTGTCATCGGTTGACCACATCCCCCGGCCTCGAAGTGTTGCAATGCGGCGACCCGTCGGGATCGGGTCGTGGCGGCCCCGGCTACAGCTTCGCCAACGAATACCCCACAACGGCGTTCGCCGACGATCCCGCGCAGGCCCAGAACCCGGTCGTCTACCCCCGTGGCACCCTGGCCATGGCCAACGCAGGCCCTGACACCAACGGCAGCCAGTTCTTCCTGGTGTACGCCGACTCTGTGCTGCCGCCGCAGTACACGGTGTTCGGCACCATCTCCGAAGCCGGCCTGCAGACCCTCGACGCCATTGCGGCCGGTGGAGTCAGCGGCGGTGCAGAGGACGGAGCACCGGCGAATCCGGTGGTCATCACCTCGGCAACCTGAGGTACCGCACGACGACGACAGGGTGAGCAGAAATGTCTGCTCACCCTGTCGTCGTATCGGGTCGGAATTCGGTCAGGCCGCCGAGGTGAGCCGGTACACGTCGTACACGCCCTCCACGTTGCGCACGACGTTGAGCACGTGCCCCAGATGCTTGGGGTCACCCATCTCGAACGTGAACTTGCTGATCGCCACCCGATCGCCCGACGTCGCGACGGATGCCGAGAGGATGTTGACCTTCTCGTCGGCCAGAGCCTTCGTGACGTCCGAGAGCAACCGATGCCGGTCCAGGGCCTCGATCTGAATGGCCACGAGGAACACCGAGGAGGCCGACGGTGCCCATTGCACCTCGATGAAGCGCTCGGACTGCTCCTCGAGCGACCGCGCATTGGTGCAGTCGGTGCGGTGGACACTGACCGACCCGCCGCGGGTGACGAACCCCAGTATCTCGTCCCCGGGTACAGGGGTGCAGCACTTGGCGAGTTTTGCCACGACACCCTCGGCACCGGTGACCAGTACCCCGGCGTCTCCGACCTGACGCGGTCTCGTCGGAATGGTCGACGGCGTAGAGCGCTCCGCGAGTTCTTCCTCGACGTCACCGACACCACCGAGATGAGCGACCAGCCTCTGCACGACGTGGCGAGCAGAAACGTGGTTCTCACCGACCGCGGTGTACAACGCTGACACGTCCACGTACCGCAGTTCGTGGGAGATGGCCGACATGGACTCGGCATTCATCAAGCGCTGCAACGGAAGTCCGCCGCGACGGACCTCTTTCGCGATGGCGTCCTTACCGGCTTCGAGGGCCTCTTCGCGACGTTCCTTGGCGAACCACTGCCGGATCTTGGTCTTCGCACGCGGTGACGCGACGAAGCCCTGCCAATCTCGACTCGGCCCGGCCGTGACGGCCTTGGACGTGAAGACCTCGACCACCTCGCCGTTGTCGAGGGTTCGTTCGAGTGCCACCAGGCGACCGTTGACCCGGGCTCCGATACAGCGGTGACCCACTTCGGTGTGCACCGCATAGGCGAAGTCGACCGGACACGATCCGGCGGGAAGCGTGACTACATCGCCCTTCGGGGTGAAGACGAAGATTTCCTTGACCGCCAGGTCGTAGCGCAGCGATTCGAGGAACTCGCCCGGGTCGGCCGCTTCACGCTGCCAGTCGAGCAACTGGCGCATCCACGCCATGTCGTCGACCTCGGCGTTGTCCTGCGAGTGCTTGCCCTTGGTCTCCTTGTATCGCCAGTGAGCAGCGATACCGAACTCCGCGGTGCGGTGCATGTCCCTGGTGCGAATCTGCACTTCGAGTGGCTTGCCCTCGGGCCCGATCACCGTGGTGTGCAGCGACTGGTAGACGCCGTACCGTGGCTGCGCGATGTAGTCCTTGAAGCGGCCCGCCATCGGCTGCCACAGCGAGTGCACGACGCCGACCGCGGCATAGCAGTCGCGAATCTCGTCGCACAGAATCCGCACTCCGACGAGGTCGTGAATGTCGTCGAAGTCGCGGCCCTTGACGATCATCTTCTGGTAGATCGACCAGTAGTGCTTGGGACGTCCCTCGACGACGGCGCTGATCCTCGAAGCCGCCAGTGTGGCGTTGATCTCGGCCCGTACCTTCTCGAGGTACGTGTCGCGGGACGGTGCCCGATCGGCGACCAGCCGAACGATCTCGTCGTACTTCTTGGGATGGAGAATGGCGAAGGCCAGGTCTTCGAGCTCCCATTTGATGGTGGCCATACCCAGCCGATGAGCAAGCGGCGCAATGACTTCCAGTGTTTCCTTGGCCTTGCGGGCCTGCTTCTCCGGGGGCAGGAATCGCATCGTGCGCATGTTGTGCAGTCGATCGGCGACCTTGATGACCAACACCCGCGGGTCCCGCGCCATCGCGATGATCATCTTGCGGATGGTCTCGCCCTCGGCGGCCGTCCCCAGTACGACCTTGTCAAGCTTGGTGACCCCGTCGACCAGATGGGACACCTCGTCACCGAACTCCTCGGTCAACTTGGCCAACGAGTAGCCGGTGTCCTCCACCGTGTCGTGCAGCAGCGCCGCAACCAGTGTGGTGGTGTCCATGCCCAGTTCGGCGAGGATGTTCGCCACGGCAAGTGGATGGGTGATGTACGGGTCGCCGGACTTGCGCATCTGTGTGGAATGCAGCTCGTCCGCGACGTCGTAGGCCCGCTGCAGCAGCGTCAAATCGGCCTTGGGATACAGCTCGCGATGCAGACTGACCAGAGGTTCGAGGACGGGCTTGACCGCCGCGCTGCGTCCGGCCGTGATGCGACGAGCGAGCCGCGCCCGAACTCGACGGGAGGCCGAGGTGGGCACGGGTGCCGAATTGCGTGCACCCGACGGCGCCTGGTCGTCGGCCTGCGCCGAATCACTCGACGCCGGCTCGCGCACGCCCGGTCTGTCCACCACCGGATCGTTGACCACTGCGGTATCGACGACCGCGCTCGTATCGCCGGACCCGACCGAATCCGCACCGGTTCCCGGCCGATCGGCGACTGCGGGCCGCTCTGGCAAGGGCTGATCGATGTAACGGGTCACTCTCATCACCTCCTGCCACACATTCGCGCCGACGCCAGGACAGATCCGGTCGACGCTGTATCAGTCGACTTTAGTCCTCAGACTCGAACCAGGCAGGCGAGCGGGTAGTCACTGCACTTGCCGCGGCCGTCGAGCGCCTCGATTTCCAGCACCACGGTCGCCCCGACCACCACCGCGCCCTGCTCGGCCAACAACCGAGCTGTCGCATCGACGGTACCGCCGGTGGCGAGGACATCGTCGACCACGAGCACCCGTCGACCGGCCAGCTCGATGGAGGTCGGAATCTGCAGTTCTGCGGTTCCGTACTCGAGATCGTAGGTTCGCGAGTGCACGGGCGGCGGCAGTTTGCCCGCCTTGCGTACAGCGAGCACCCCGCAACCGAGCTCGAGTCCCACGCCCGCTCCCAGCAGAAACCCTCGGGCATCGATGCCGGCCACCAGATCGACGTTCTCGAAACCCTCCGCCAGTGCCGTGACGACACTGCGCAACGCGGGCCCCTCCGCGAACACCGGGGTCAGGTCGCCGAACCGCACCCCGTCCACGGGAAAATCGTCCACCCACCGCGTCAGCCGATGCACGGCCGATACGGCATCACCGCGCACCCCGCCGTCCTGAGTCACTGTCGCATCGCTCATTTCAGAAGTACCCACCGATCCATGTTCCAGCCGGCACCGGCCGCCGTGGGGTTGGCCACGACGTCCTGCATACCGTCGCTGACGACGGTGGTGCGCGGCTCGCTGTACAGCGGAAGCGAAGGCATGTCGTTCCACAGAATGTTCTCGCCCTCGGTCGCCAACGCCAGCACGCGCTCGGGATCGTCGGTCACCGCCAGCTGGTCGACGATCGAGTCGATCCGCCCGTTGCTGTACCCGCCCACGTTGAGGCCGACACCGGTTCGCAACGAGTACCGTGCGACGACGGACGACGCCGAGCCGGTCGGCCCTGGCAGTGAGCCCGCGCCGCCGAGAACGGCGTCCACTGCTCCGGCACGCAGCGCGGACGGCGTGAACTCCGGCGAGCTCGCGTCCTCGACGGTGATCCCCGCCGCCGCACAATCGGTCGCCATTCGGCTGACCAGCTGGGCGCGGCGGGCGTCCGGTGCGAGGTATCCGACGCGTACGGTCAGCGCACTGTTACCCGACGCGGCCAGTTCCTTGCCCGCGCGGTCCAGGTCCGACCGCTGGTACCGGTCGCCGACCGTCGCGGCAACCGAGGGGTACACCAGAGTGTCCGGCTGCATCAGCCGAGAATCGACGACGCCGGAGCCGGGCCCGGCCGGCGGTGCCTCGAGGCCAGGGTGCCCGAGTGTGTCGAACAGGTCTGTTCGCGGGATGCATGCGGCCACGGCCCGGCGAGCGCTCGCCTCCGCCAGCGCGCCCTGGGTCGCGAACGTCAGCTGCTCGACGCCTCGCGACGGTTCCGTGACGGTCTCGAACCCCTCTGTCGAACCCAGATCGATCGCGCCCGCACCCTGGTCGATCACGTCCAGAGATCCATCGGCAATCTTCGCCGGGACGTCGGTGCCCTTGGGCCAGATCACGACTCTCTGCGTCTCGGGCGGAATGCCCCACCAGGCGTCGTTCGCGACCAGAACCAACCCGTCCTCGGCGGTGTACGAGTCGACGCGGTACGGACCGGCCGACGGCAACAGAGACGTGTCGACAGAACCGGGCGTCAACGTCCACCCGGTGTTCCAGAAATCGGCGATTCGAGAGACGACACCGTCATCGCCGGCCACGATGGGATCGACGACGTTCGGTACCCCGGCCGCGCGCGCAGCCACGTGTGCGGGCAACAGATCGGTGGCACCGAACAGAGCTCGCCAGTTCTGGTAGCTCCGGCCCGGAGCGAAGACGACGGTGGCGTCCTTGGACCCGGGGACGCAGTCGATGCTCGCGATGTCGGAGTATCCCGCCGTCGACGCCGCGTCGAACAGGGGACGGTCGGTGGCGAACCGGCCGCTGTTGGCGGCCCACGCCAGCACCAGGTCATCGCACGCCATCGGTGCGCCGTCGGAGTATTTCGCCGCAGGCGCGATCGTGTACTGCAGCGTCAGAACGTCCCCTGGCACCACGGCGACAGTACCGATGTCGTTGTCCGACAGCGCATCACCGTCCGGTCCCAGATAGCTGAACCCGACCTGGACTCGTGTGAACGCCTGACGCGCTCCCGACGCGGCCCCGTCGACGGTCCTGGCGTTGTAGTTGTTCACCACGTTGTCGAACGAGTACCCGATGGAAGGCACCTTGTCCTCCGAGGCCGAACATGCGGTGAGCGACGCTGCGGCCAGACCCGCTGCCAGCAGTGCCGCGCTCCACCTACGTTCCACGTGCACTCTCCATCTCTACGATCTCGCTATCGGCGCTTCTTGTTCCGCTTCCCAGTGGGGCGATTGCCGGGCTGCGGTGCCGACGCCTTGCTGACATCCACGCCGACGGCCACCGGTTCGGGTGCGAGACCGGCGGCGCGCGCCGCCGCGTCGGCACGCTTGGAGTGGACCTTGCGAGTGTGGACCGCGACCGGGCCCCACTTCTCCTTCAGGGTCACCAACAGCGGCGTGGCGAAGAAGATGGACGAGTAGGCACCGACGATCATGCCGACGAGCTGCACGAGAGCGAGATCCTTGAGCGTTCCCACGCCCAGCAGCCAGACCGCGACGATCATCAACGCGATAACCGGCAGAACGCCGATCACGGTCGTGTTGATCGATCGCATCAGAGTCTGATTCACGGCAAGGTTGGCCTGCTCCGCGTACGTCTTGCGGTGCAGGTTCAAGATGCCTCGGGTGTTCTCCTCCACCTTGTCGAACACCACGACGGAGTCGTACAGCGAGAATCCCAGAATGGTCAGCAGACCGATCACCGTGGCCGGGGTCACCTCGAAGCCGACGAGTGAATAGACGCCCGCGGTGACGACGAGGTCGAAGCCCAATGCGGCCAGGGCCGCCAGCGCCATGTCCCGTTCGTATCGGATGGCGATGTAGATGCTGACGATCACCAGGAACACCGCGAGGGCTATCAGAGCCTTCTGGGTGATCTGACTCCCCCATGTCTCACTCACGTCGGAGACGCTGATGGCATTGGGCGTTGCGGTGCCCGAGTTGTCCTGCGGCTGGAAGGACTGGAACAGCGCCTGTCGAAGAGTGTCGACTTCGGCTGGATCGAGCGCCTCGGAACGGATCTGCACCGTGGCCGCGGCACCCGAGCCGACCGTCTGGACCGACACCGGGGGCATACCCAGCGAGTCGTTGTAGACGGTTTCGACCTGCTCGGTGGAGATGTTGTCCGCGGCGGGCAATGCGATGCGGGTGCCGCCCTCGAAGTCGATACCGAGCGTGAACCCACGCACGAGGAAGCTGAGCAGGCAGATCAGCACGATGACGCCGGTCAGCACGTAGTAGAACCTGCGGCGTCCGACGATCTCGAATGCACCGGTGCCGGTGTAGAGACGAGATAACCAACTGTGCCTGGGCTGCGTGGACTGGTCGACGCTCGAATCGTCGAGAGGCGATGGGGTCGAGGTGGCCGTATCGGACATGTCATGCCTCCTTCGACGGCGACGCGGCGCCGGTCTTGACGGCGACTGCCTTGTTGGCGGCGCGCTTTCGTTCGAGCGCGATCTGCTGGACCGCGCCGAGACCGTTGACGGACGGCTTGGACCAGAATTTCGACTTCGACGCCAGATTCACCAGCGGCCACGTCACCAGCACCACGACGATGACGTCGAGGATGGTCGTCAGTCCCAGGGTGAACGCGAAGCCGCGCACCTGACCCACTGCCAGTACGTACAGAACGGCAGCGGCGATGAAGCTGACCGCGTTCCCGGACAGGATGGTCTTGCGTGCGCGGGCCCAACCGCGGGGCACTGCTGATCGGAAGCTGCGGCCCTCGCGAATCTCGTCCTTGATGCGTTCGAAGAACACCACGAAAGAGTCCGCGGTCATACCGATACCGATGATCAGGCCGGCGATGCCGGCGAGGTCGAGGGTGAAGCTGATCCACCTACCGAGCAGGATCAGAATGCCGTAGACGACGAGCCCGGCCAGCGCCAACGACAGAGCCGTGAGCAGGCCGAGGGCTCGGTAGTACAGCAGGCAGTAGACCAGCACGAGTGCCAAGCCGATGGCACCGGCGATCAGGCCTGCTTCGAGTGACGCCAATCCCAATGTGGCCGAGACCGTTTCGGCCTCGGAGGACACGAACGACAGTGGCAGCGAACCGTACTTGAGCGTGTTGGCCAGTTCGGAAGCGCTCTGCGCGTTGAAGTTGCCGGTGATCGACGTGGCACTACCGGCGGGAGTGGCACCCTGAATGACCGGCGCGCTGATCACCTTCGAGTCCAGTACGAATGCGGCCTGCTTCTGCAGGTTCGCAGCCGTGAACTGTGCCCAGGTGTTCGACCCCTCGGAATCGAACGTCAGGCTCACCTGGAACTGAGCCTGCTGGTTGTCGAATCCCGACGTCGCGTCGGCGATCTGCTGACCGTCGATGATCGTCGGACCGAGAAGGTAGACAGCTGTTCCGTCGGTGGAGCAGGCCACGAGCGGGAGTGCAGGATCGTCGTTGCCGGCAAGCGGGTCCGCGGCGTTGCAATCGAGCGACTGCATGGCGAGCTGCTGTATCTGCTGATCCTCGCTCTGACGAAGCGCCTTCGCGTCGGCGATCTCCTGGGCTGCGCGATCGGCGTCGGACAGCGACGCGTTTTCGGCGGGATCACTCGAGGTCGGGGCGTCCGAGGCCGGAGCACCGGTTGTCGGAGCGGGGGTCGGGTCTACCGTCGTCGGATCCTGCGCCGGAAACACCCGACTCTGCGGAGCAGCTGGAGCAGCAGGATCGACGGCTGTCGCCGGATCTGCCGGCGCAGCCGGGTCCGTCGGGGTCTGCGGAGAACCCGGCGTCGCCTGGCCTGCGGATGGTGCAACCGACCCCACCACCGGACGAATGAACAGTCGAGCGGTCTGCCCCAGAGTTCTCGCCTGAGAGCTGTCGTCACCGGGCACCGTGATGACGAGATTGTCGCCGTCGATGACCACCTCGGAACCGGACACGCCGAGACCGTTGACGCGGGTCTCGATGATCTGCTGCGCCTGCTTGAGGCTGTCCTGCGACGGCGCATTCCCGTCGGGCGTGCGTGCAGTCAGCGTCACTCGCGTGCCGCCCTGCAGGTCGATTCCCAACTTCGGCGAGGGGTCTTTGTCTCCGGTGAAGAAGACCAGGGCATACACCGCCGCCATCAGCACCGCGAAGACGGCGAGATAGCGGGCGGGATGCACCGATCCGCTGGAAGGTGCCACGGTGTGTGATTCTCCTCTGGGCGGTGGAAAAGTGTCTGTTCCTGTTGGCTCGTGCCTCGTTGTGTCAGCGGCGGGCGGTGCGATTGTGCACCACGACGCTCACCGCAGACGAAACCGCTGCCGGATTGTGTCTCCGACAGCGGTTCGGATCTTCGTTACGTCACTCTTTTTCGAGGCGCTTCGTCGTCTGCTCGACGGTTTCGTCGGCGGGGTTCCCGACGTCCTTGTGCAGCGACGGAGCTGCCGGCTCGGTGGGGCCGACCGCGGCGGTGCCGGCGCCGGGCACCGAATCGAAGGTGTTCTCGTCCGACTCGCCGTCGTCGAACTCGGTGTCGTCGGGCAGAACCTCACGCACGACGGCGCGTGACCACGTCGTGATGACGCCGTCGGCGATCTCGAGGTCGATCGTGTCGTCCTCGACCAGGACCACTCGTGCATACAGGCCTGCGGTGGTGACGACCTCGTCGCCGACCTTCAGCGAGTCCTGCATTTCCGTGGTCTTGGCCAGCACCTTCTTCTGTCGGCGCGCGTTGAGAAACAGCGGTACCAGAAGGGCCACGATCAGCAGCGGAAACAGCAAATCCATCGGAAGGTCAGTCCTCGAAGTTCGGTTCGATAATCGTCATTGTCTCGTGCGAGAACATCGCTGGTGCGGGCCTCGCAGCTACCCAGTGTGCCATCACCTGTGGCCCGCTCGGTCCGTTCGTCTCGTGTTGCGGCCGTTTCACTCGAATAATCCCTGCTGGACCTCGGCCGATCGCACCGAAATTCCCCCGACTGCGAGGTCCGGCGGTGGGGTGAGACCGAGGTGGTGCCAGGCGGCGGCGGTGGCGACGCGACCGCGCGGCGTGCGGGCGATCATCCCGGCCCGTACCAGGAACGGCTCACACACTTCCTCGACCGTCGAGGGCTCCTCGCCGACGGCGACAGCGAGAGTGGACACTCCCACCGGTCCCCCGCCGAAACTTCGGATCAGCGCGCTGAGGACGGCACGGTCGAGGCGATCCAGTCCGAGCTTGTCCACGTCGTAGACCACGAGCGCGGCCTTGGCGGTGTCCTGGGTGACGGTGCCGTCCCCGCGCACGTCCGCGTAGTCGCGAACTCGGCGCAGCAGTCGGTTCGCGATTCGGGGTGTGCCACGCGAGCGTCCTGCGATCTCGGCGCAGCCGTCACGGTCGATGGGGACACCCAGAATCCCGGCGGATCGCATCAGAATTCGTTCGAGTTCACTCGGCTCGTAGAAATCCATGTGCGCCACGAACCCGAAGCGGTCGCGCAGCGGTCCGGTGAGCGCGCCGGACCGGGTGGTCGCACCGACGAGAGTGAACGGGGCGACCTCCAAGGGAATGGATGTCGCTCCCGGCCCCTTGCCCACGATCACGTCGACACGGAAGTCCTCCATGGCCAGATACAACATTTCCTCGGCCGGCCGGGCGATCCGATGAATCTCGTCGATGAACAGCACGTCCCCTTCGACGAGGTTGCTGAGCATCGCGGCCAGATCGCCCGCACGCTCGAGGGCGGGCCCGGAGGTCAACCGCAGTGACGTGCCGAGTTCCGCGGCGATGATCATCGCCATGCTGGTCTTTCCCAGGCCGGGCGGACCCGACATCAGGATGTGATCGGGGGTGCCGCCGCGCATCTTCGCCCCCGAGAGCACCAGCTGCAGTTGCTCACGCACCCGAGGCTGACCGATGAAATCGGTGAGGTTCTTCGGACGCAGACTGGTCTCGATGTCGAGGTCGTCGGACATGGCCTCCGCACCGACCTGGGATTCCCCGAACTCGTCGTCCTCGGTCACGCCGACCTACCTGGACTTACCGAGGTACGCCAACGCGGCCCGCAGTGCGGTGGACGTCGTGGCCTCGGGCTGCTGTGCGAGTACCGCGTCGGTGGCCTCCTCGGCCTGCTTCGCCGGAAATCCGAGACCGATCAGGGCTTCGACGATCTGATCGCGCATCGAGTTGCCGGCCCCGGAACCGGGCACCGCGGAACTGCCGGCGCGGCCGACAACGGCGTCGACCTTGTCTCGCAGCTCGACCACCATCCTCTCGGCCCCGCGCTTGCCGATACCGGGAACTCTGGTGAGGGCCCCGATGTCGCTGTCCGCCAAAGCTGTTCGCAGGGAGTCGGGTTCGTGTACCGCAAGTGTGGCCATCGCAATTCGTGGCCCGACTCCGGAAACCGTGAGCAGCAGCTCGAACAGCTCACGTGATTCCTTGTCGGGAAACCCGTACAGCGTTTGCGAGTCCTCGCGAACGATCATGGTGGTGAGCAGAGTGGACTCGCTCCCCCGATGCAGCGTCGCCAACGTCGCCGGTGTGGCATTGACGCGATATCCGACACCGGCCGCCTCGAGTACTGCGTGATCGAGAGCGATGTCGATCACCGACCCGCGAATGGATGCGATCACCGTGCGCCCGCCTCCTTCTTGGCCAGTTTCTCGATTTTGCGCGCCACGGCGGCGCGAGCTTTGCGTTCCTCGGCCAGACGCGCGTCGTACTTGCGCTTCTGTTCGGCGGCCATCGCCTCGGCTTTGGCCATCCGGGCGATCATCGGGGCGCGCCAGCAGTGACAGATACCCAGAGCCAACGCATCTGCGGCATCAGCGGGAGTCGGCGCGGTCTGCAGCCCGAGAATGCGCATGACCATGGCGGTGACCTGCGCCTTGTCGGCCGAACCGTTGCCGGTGACGGCTGCCTTCACCTCACTGGGAGTGTGGAAGCAGACGTCGATACCGCGCCGGGCCGCAGCCAGTGCGATGACGCCGCCTGCCTGCGCGGTGCCCATGGCCGTCCGTACGTTGTGCTGAGCGAACACTCGCTCGATCGCCACGACCGACGGCTTGTGTGTATCGAGCCAGTATTCCGCTGCTTCGGATATCCGCAGCAGACGCTGCGCGAGATCCATGTCGGCGGGAGTCCGGACCACATCCACGTCGAGAGCGACGACTGTGCGACCGACGCCTCCCTCGATCAAACTGAGCCCACACCTGGTGAGACCGGGGTCGACACCCATCACCCGCACGCCACCACACCTTCCGCTTACGAACTGTTGTTCGATAGCGTAGCGGAGCGCACCGACGGATCAGGGCTACGACACCCGGTCGATCACCGTGAGCAAAAGGACCGGGTCAGTCCTCGTCGTCCAGTTCGGCCATGACCTCGTCCGACAGGTCGACGTTGGACCAGACGTTCTGCACGTCGTCGCTGTCTTCGAGGGCGTCGATCAGCTTGAAGACCTTGCGCGCTCCGTCCGCGTCCACCGGGACGTTGACCGAAGCCTGGAAGCTCGCCTCCGCGGAGTCGTAGTCGATGCCCGCGTCCTGCAGTGCGGTACGCACTGCGATCAAATCGGTCGGCTCACTGACGATCTCGAACGTGTCGCCGTTGTCGTTCACTTCCTCGGCACCGGCCTCGAGAACCGCCATCAACACGTCGTCCTCGCTCTGTCCGTTCTTCTCGAGCGTCACGACGCCTTTGCGTGAGAAGAGGTAGGACACCGAACCCGGATCGGCCATGTTTCCGCCGTTTCGAGTCATTGCTACTCGAACCTCGCCTGCTGCACGATTGCGGTTGTCGGTGAGGCACTCGATGAGGATGGCGACACCGTTGGGGCCGTAACCCTCGTACATGATGGTCTGCCAGTCGGCTCCGCCCGCTTCTTCGCCGGCTCCGCGCTTGCGCGCACGTTCGATGTTGTCGTTGGGAACCGACGTCTTCTTCGCCTTCTGGATGGCGTCGTAGAGCGTCGGGTTGCCCGTGGGGTCACCACCACCCGTGCGGGCCGCCACCTCGATGTTCTTGATGAGCTTGGCAAACGACTTGCCGCGTCGGGCGTCGATCACCGCCTTCTTGTGCTTGGTGGTGGCCCATTTTGAGTGGCCGCTCATGCGATAGAGCCCCTTCCTGCTCGAATTCGGTGTTGTCGACTTTACTCGCCCGTGTCATCGCTCCGCCCCAACCGGCGATTACGGGTTTCTACGCGCTGCGCACCATGTCCACGAAGAGTCGGTGCACTCGATCGTCTCCGGTGACCTCGGGATGGAAGCTGGTGGCCAGCACTCGGTTCTGCCGCACGGCAACCACGCGGCCCGCAGCTGGCCCGTTCGGGACGGTGGCGAGTACTTCGACGTCCGCACCGACACGCTCGACCCAAGGCGCACGAATGAACACTGCGCGCATCGGTCCGCCCTCGATCTCGGCGAATTCGAGATCGGTCTCGAACGAGTCGACCTGTCGGCCGAAAGCGTTGCGGCGCACGGTGATATCGAGACCGTCGAGGTGTTCCGCGTCGGGCCTGGTGTCGAGAATGTCCGACGCCAACAGGATCATCCCCGCGCACGATCCGTACGCGGGCATACCCTCGGCCAGACGAGCGCGCAGCGGCCCGAGCAGATCGAATACACCGAGCAGAGTGCTCATCGTCGTGGATTCGCCGCCGGGAATGATCAACCCGTCGATTCGGGCGAGTTCGTCCGGCCTCCGCACGGTGATTCCGTGCGCACCGCTCGACTCCAGTGCGGCCAAGTGCTCGCGAACATCGCCCTGCAGTGCGAGTACGCCGATCGTCGGCGGCGTCACTTCAATCCGAAGGGATCGACGTGTGGCTTCGAGGTGTCCCGCTCGAAGCGCATCAGTCCCTCTTGGACGACGGCGGCGACCATACGACCGGAGATGTCGAAGATTCGCCCCTGTGCCAGTGCTCGTCCGAAATCAGCGGACGGCGACGTCTGGTCGTAGAGCAGCCATTCGTCCGCTCGGAACGGCCTGAGGAACCACAGCGCATGATCGAGGGAGGCCGTCTGCGTGACGGCGTCCGGGTGCGGCACCTTGGCCGATCCGATGAGCGTCATGTCGCTCATGTAGGCGAGCGCGCAGACATGGAACACCTGATCGTCGGGCAGCGTGTCGCGGTACCTGAACCAGACCCGTTGCTGCGCAGCGAAACTGGGATGCTTGACGGTCTGATCGTCGGGAATGAGACGGATGTCCCATTCGGACCACTCCTTGTAGTAGGAGGTGTCGTACTCCGCCAGAGTGGTCGGGTCGGGCAACGATTCCGGTCCGACCACCTCGGGCATGAGGTCCTGATGGGAGATCCCGTCGTCGTCGCCGTGGAACGAGGCGGACATCGTGAAGATGGCCTTGCCGTGCTGAATTCCGGTCACTCGACGGGTGCAGAACGACCGGCCGTCCCGAATACGATCGACCATGAACACGGCCGGCTCGTTCGGGTTACCCGGCCGGAGAAAGTAGCCGTGCAGCGAATGCACGCGGAACTCGGGTGCCACGGTGCGCACGGCCGCGACGAGCGCCTGGCCGGCAACCTGGCCGCCGAACGTCCGCGGCAGCCGGCTCGGGAACGTGCGTCCCCGATAGATGTCGTTCTCGATTCGTTCCAATTCGAGAATGTCCTCGATGCTGGCCATGGCTGTGTCCACCTTTCTGTGACAACGGCTCAGGCTAACAATGAGTGGACCAGGCAAGATGGTCGGTGTGGGTCAACCGATACCGATATTTCCCGATCTTCTGACCAGGTCGATCGTCGATGCGTGCCCCGCCGGGTCGCGAACGATCGTTGTCGTCGACGGTGCCGACGCCGCGAAGCCGGTCGAGTTCGCCACTCGCACAGCCGAACACGCCCGCGCACAGGGCAGGCCTGCCGACGTCGTCGACCTGCACGATTACGTCCGGCCGGCGTCCATTCGATTCGAGTATTCGCGAACGGACGAATTGAGCTACCGCACTGTGTGGTTCGACTACGATGCCGTGATCCGCGAGGTCATCGCGCCGCTGCGTTCCGGTGGCCGAGGTCACTATCTGCCGCGTCTGTGGGATGAGGCAACCGATCGATCCGCCCGCGCTCGTACCGTCGAGGCCGCGCCGAATCACATAGTCCTGATTGCCGGCCCGATGCTGCTGGGCCGAGGACTGGACGTCGATCTTCGAGTGCAGTTGCGGTTGTCCGAGGGTGCGCTGCGTCGGAGAACCGACACGGCCGACCAATGGACCTGCACGGCACTGCTCGAGTACTACGACGCGATCGACGACTACGCCGAGCGGCCGGACTTCGCGGTCCGGTGGGACCATCCGGACCGCCCGGCACTGGAGCGCAGTCAGTAGCTACGCAACCGGAAGAGGACGGTCACCAACCGCGCTCGGCGAGCCGGTGCGCGACGGGCAGGTCGTCGACGTTGATGCCGACCATCGCCTCGCCGAGTCCACGGGAGACCTTGGCGAGGACATCCGGGTCGTCGAAGAAGGTAGTGGCCTTGACGATTGCCTCGGCACGTTCTTTCGGGTTGCCGGACTTGAAGATTCCCGATCCGACGAACACTCCCTCGGCACCGAGTTGCATCATCATCGCCGCGTCGGCCGGGGTGGCGATGCCGCCGGCGGTGAACAACGTGACGGGCAGCTTTCCGGCACGGGCGATCTCGACGACGAGATCGTACGGAGCCTGCAGTTCCTTCGCCGCGACGTACAGCTCGTCTTCGGGAAGTGATGTGAGACGGCGAATCTCGTCGCGAATCTTGCGCATGTGGGTCGTCGCGTTCGAGACGTCGCCGGTGCCGGCCTCGCCCTTGGAGCGAATCATGGCTGCGCCCTCGGTGATTCGACGCAGTGCTTCACCCAGGTTGGTGGCACCACACACGAACGGAACGGTGAAATTCCACTTGTCGATGTGATTGGCGTAGTCGGCCGGGGTGAGGACCTCGGACTCGTCGATGTAGTCGACACCCAGGCTCTGCAGGATCTGCGCCTCGACGAAGTGCCCGATGCGGGCCTTGGCCATCACCGGAATGCTGACCGAGGAGATGATGCTGTCGATCATGTCCGGATCGCTCATCCGCGACACCCCGCCCTGCGCGCGGATGTCGGCGGGAACGCGCTCGAGCGCCATGACGGCAACGGCACCGGCATCCTCGGCGATCTTCGCCTGGTCTGCGGTGACCACGTCCATGATGACGCCGCCCTTGAGCATCTCGGCCATACCGCGCTTGACGCGAGCGGTGCCGATTCCGTTCTCGTTGGACCCGCCGTCAGCGGATCCAGTGGAAGCAGCGGGCGAATTGGGGGCGTGTGGGGTACTCAAGCCAACTCCTGTGTTCTCGGCAGTCCGGATCTTCGCGCAGAGCCGCTGCCCTGCCCGCGAAGGGGCGGGCCGGCGCGGCGACGCGCCCAGAACTGTAGGCCGCTACCGCGTCGTTTCCCATAACCACTTGACGATTGCTGGACTGGTCGGAAAGGTCCAGATTGTCAGCGGATGGCCCTGACGTCCGGGTCGCCGCGTCGCGCGAGCGCTACGTTGACCTCGTCGAGAAGTTCGGCCAGATCCTGTGGATACACGTTTTCGCCGACCGCACTCAGCGCCCGGATGTCTGCCTCGGTACACCAGCGATGCCCGGTGACGGTTCGTCGCTCGAAGTCCGTGAACCCGGCACTCTCGGGCTCGAACTCCTGCGTCCGATGCGCGAAGAACAGTTCCTCGGACCGGATCAACGTTCCGTTGAACGGGAAGGTCGCAACTCGACGCCACAGCGGTCCGCGCAGGTCGGACGCGTCGACGGTCAGGCCGGTCTCCTCGTGCACTTCGCGTACCGCTGCCTCGCGAAGGGACTCCCCCTTTTCGACCGCACCTCCGATGGTGAACCAGAAGAACGTCTCGGGCACCGTGGGGTCGTGTCCACGCAGGAGCAGGACACGGCCACGCTCGTCGAGCAACACCACCCGCGCAGAGGTACGCGGCGTCGCCCGAGTCTCACTACCGAACGTTGCCGCGGCCGAGCGCTCCGCGATCTCGAAGTACGACGGCAGGGCGGCGGTGCCGCCGAGATGCAGCCACCGGACCGGACGGCGTACCCGTAGAGCGAGGGTGTCTCGGACGGCGTCGTTGTGGAAGCGTCGTGCGATCAACACGCGTGCTTCCGCGTCGGCGAGTTCGGCGACAAGTTGTGGTGGCAGAGCGGCCGGTTCGACGACGGCGAGTGCCATGGACACCGCGTTCTCCGCTTCCTCCCGCTGCGACCGGTCGGCGCGTTCGGCTCGATCTGCCAGTGCAGCAAGCTCTTTGCTCGACGACACCGAGCCCCGGGTGGCGGCCGACACGGCTCGCGCGACGACGGCTCGGCGCGCGAGTGCGGCGTCGAGGGCCTGCCAGGCGAGGTCGGTGCGAACGTGGAGCCGATCGAGTCGGTTGGCGGTTCCGTAGGCCCACAGCCCGACGACGAGGATCAGAACCGCGATCAGTCCGAGAACCAGGATGGTGACGGCAGACAGTGTCATCAGCTCGCGGCTCGCACTTTCTGTCCGCCGAGGGTGACCGTCTCGTACACGCGCAGGATCTGCTCGGCGACAACAGGCCAGTCGTACGTGGACACGGCCGCCGAGGCGGCGTCGACGAGACGCTCGCGGACGGCGTCGTCGGACAGAATGGAGGTGACGGCTGCCGCGAGGGCCGCGGAATCGTCGATCGGAACCAGCAGGCCACATGCGCCGTCGCGTAGGACCCGACGGAAAGCGTCCAGTTCGCTTGCCACCACGGGGGTTCCGGCTGCCATCGCCTCCACCAGAACGATGCCGAAGCTTTCGCCGCCGAGGTTGGGGGCGCAATACACGTCGGCGCTACGCATCGCGGAAGCCTTCGTCGCGTCGTCCACCTGGCCGAGGAAGGTCAGATGCGAGGCCAGCGCGCCTGCTTCCTTGCGGAGCTTGTCCTCGTCGCCCCTGCCGACGATGAGAATTTCGATGTCGGGGTGAGATTCGACGAGGGCCGGTAGCGCGCCCAGCAGCACGGCCATTCCCTTGCGCGGTTCGTCGAAGCGGCCCAGGAACAGCACTGTCCGGCCCGGACGCGGATAGCCGTCGAGCACGTCTGCGTCGGCGAACGCCGGCACGTCGACTCCGTTCGGAATTTCGACCGCATCGGACCCGAGCGCCTCGACCTGCCATCGCCGCGCCAACTCGGACACGGCGATCCGACCGCTGATCTTCTCGTGATAGGGCCGCAGCACGCCCTGGAACGTGCTGAGCACGAGAGACTTGGTGGTCGACGTGTGGAACGTGGCCACGATCGGGCCGTCCGCGGCCTTGAGTGCGAGCATCGACAGACTCGGCGCATTGGGCTCGTGAATGTGCAGCACGTCGAAGTCGTTCTCCGAGATCCACTTTCGGATCCGTGAGTACGTCACCGGGCCGAATCGCAGCCGGGCGACCGACCCGTTGTACGGAATGGCCAGCGCCTCACCGGCAGACACCACGAATTCGGGGAGCTCGACACCCTCCGAGGCAGGGGCCAGCACACTGACCCGGTGACCGCGCTCGATGAAGACCTCGGCCAACTGCTGGACGTGGGCCTGCACTCCGCCCGGCACGTCGAACGAGTACGGGCACACCATGCCGATTCTCATGTGCCCTCGATTCGGGCCCGGCGCTCTGCCGACCAGTCGCTCATCCACAGCGGCTGCAGCATGTGCCAATCGGCGGGATGAGCGCGTATACCGGCGGCGAAATGATCCGCAACCGTCTGGGTCGCAGCGGCTACTCCCTGCGAGACGTCCACCGCGGGCGAGATGTCGAATCCCCAACCGTCGCCGTCGAAATAGCCGTGTACCGGGAGCAGCGTGGCACCGGTGTCGATGGCGAGCTTGGCCGCACCCGCCGGCATTCGTGTCGGTTCCCCGAAGAAGGTCACCGGTACTCCGTGCTTGGCCAGGTCTCGTTCGCCGAGCAGGCAGACCACCTTGTTCTGGCGCAGTCTGTCGGACAACGCGAGCAGGGGCGGTTGCTCGCCGCCGCTGAGCGGAAAGATCTCGAATCCCAGGCTCTCGCGATACGCCACGAAGCGTTGGTACAGCGACTCCGGCTTCAGCCTCTCGGCCACGGTCGACAGGCCACCGTGCGTCCGTACCAACCACATTCCGGCCATGTCCCAGTTGCCGCTGTGCGGTAGTGCGAGCACCACTCCCTTGCCGGCACCGAGCGCCGCTTCGAGATGTTCCTTGCCGTACACGCACCGATCGATGACGGCCGCCTGAGCGGCCAGGTCCATGGACGGCAGCCGGAATGCCTCACGCCAGTACCGGGCGTAGGAGCGAACACTGTCTCGGATCAGGTCATCCGGGACCTGCTCCGCCGTGGTCCCCAGCACCCGAGCGAGATTGCGGCGCAGCTGATCCGGGCCGCCATTACGGGACGAGGCGAAGTCGGCACCGCGGTCGAACAACCGACGGGCGACACCCTCGGGTAACGACCGGACGAGACGCCACCCCGCGGCGTACCCGGCGTCGGACGCGCGTTCCGACAGATTCATGTCGGCTCCACACCGCCGTCGTCGGAGACCGACGGAGCCGGCGGCACGATGATGTCGCGGGCACCCTCGGATCCGCGGACGGCGAGCACTCGTTGGAACACGGTCACGATGCTCAGCGCGGCAAGAATCCACATTGCGGGATAGATGAGACTGTCCAGCCACGGAATGTCGAAATGTCTTCCGACACCGGTGAGCCCGGCCCCGACCAGAACGATGACGAGGCGGTCGGGTCGTTCGATCCAACCACCGTCCGCGGACAGGCCGCTGGCCTCGGCGCGCGCTTTGGCGTACGAGATGACCTGCGAGGTGACCAGGCAGACGAGAGTGGCAACGAGCAGTAGCTTGTCGTTCTCGGAATACACGGCCCACCAGGCCAAGCCGCCGAATATCGCGCCGTCCGCAACGCGGTCGCACGTCGCGTCGAGAACGGCACCGTATTTGGTGCCGCCTCCTCGTGCGCGAGCCATCGCGCCGTCGAGCATGTCGAACAGAACGAACAGGGTGATGACGATCGAGCCCCACCACAGGTAGCCGGCAGGGAACATCGTCACCGCAGCGGTCACTGTGACGACCGTGCCGATGATTGTCACCGAGTCCGGAGTCAGGCCGGTGCTGTTGAGCGCGCGGCCCAATGGGGCCGTCAACTTCGAGACCGGCGCACGGCCGAAGATGCTCAGCACGCCGCACGCTCCCCTTGCCGGTGGTTCATTCGTTCCAGGCCGAGGCAAGCAGGGCCCGAGTGTCGCGGAGCAGTTGCGGCATCACCTTGGCACCGCCGATCACCGTGATGAAGTTCGCGTCACCACCCCACCGCGGCACGATGTGCTGGTGCAGGTGCTCGGCCAGCGAACCGCCTGCAGCCGCCCCGAGGTTGAGGCCGACATTGAAACCGTGCGGGCTCGACACTCGCTTGATCACGCGAATCATCTTCTGCGTGAACGCCATCAGCTCCGAGCTCTCGGCGGGCGTGAGATCCTCGAGCGCCGCGACACGTCGGTACGGCACGATCATCGTGTGGCCGGGGTTGTACGGGTACAGGTTGAGTACGGCATACACCGATTCGCCGCGCGCGACGACCAGTCCGTCCTCGTCCGTCATCTTCGGGATGTCGGAGAACGGCTCGGTCGACTTCACCGAACCCTCCGCCGAACCCTGGGGGGCCTCGGCGATGTACGACATCCGATGGGGAGTCCACAATCGCTGCAGCCGATCCGGTTCACCGGCACCGGTGGCGACGATCGACTCGTCGTGTTCTTCCATGTCAGCTCACTCCGGCGGTACTGGTCTGCACAAGTTCGGCGGTCGGTGATGCGTTGTTTCGCGCGGCGATCCACTCGGTGATCACGGTCACGGCCTCCGCCACCGGAACCCCGTTGACCTGAGTGCCGTCCCGGAATCGGAAGCTGACGGCACCTGCTTCGACGTCTCGCTCGCCGGCCAGCAGCATGAACGGGACCTTCTGGGCTGTCTGATTGAAGATCTTCTTCTGCATCCGGTCGTCGCTCGCATCGACCTCGGCCCTGACTCCGCGCTTCTTCAGTTCCTTCACCACCGCGAAGAGGTGGTCCTGATGCACCTCGGCCACCGGAATTCCGACGACCTGTACGGGCGCCAGCCAGGCCGGGAAAGCACCGGCGTAGTGCTCGGTCAGCACACCGAAGAACCGCTCGATGGATCCGAACAGGGCACGGTGAATCATCACCGGGCGCTCCTTGGTACCACCGGAACCGGTGTACTCGAGCTCGAAACGCTCGGGCAGGTTGAAGTCGAGCTGAATGGTCGACATCTGCCAGGTGCGGCCGAGCGCATCCTTCGCCTGCACCGAGATCTTCGGACCGTAGAACGCGGCACCGCCCGGGTCGGGCACCAGATCCAGACCCGACGCCGCGGCCACCTCGGCGAGGGTGGTGGTCGCCTCTTCCCAAACTTCGTCGCTGCCGACGGACTTCTCAGGATTACGAGTCGACAGTTCGAGGTAGAAGTCGTCGAGTCCGTAGTCCTTGAGCAGCCCGAGAACGAATTCGAGGGTGCTGGTGAGCTCGCCGCGCATCTGGTCGCGAGTGCAGAAGATGTGCGCGTCGTCCTGGGTCATGCCGCGCACTCGGGTCAGACCGTGGATGACGCCGGACTTCTCGTAGCGGTACACCGAGCCGAACTCGAACAAGCGCAGCGGCAGTTCACGGTACGAGCGGCCGCGGGAGCGGAAGATCAGATTGTGCATCGGGCAGTTCATCGGCTTGAGGTAGTAATCCTGGCCGGGCTTGCGCACGTCGCCGTTCTCGTCGAGTTCGGCATCCAGGTGCATCGCCGGGAACATGCCGTCCCGGTACCAATCGAGGTGACCGGACACCTCGTACAGATGGCCTTTGGTGATGTGCGGGGTGTTGACGAACTCGTAGCCCTCTTCGATGTGGCGCTGACGTGAGTAGTTCTCGAGTTCGTTGCGGATCACGCCGCCCTTGGGGTGGAACACCGGAAGACCGGAACCCAGTTCGTCGGGAAAGCTGAACAGGTCCAACTCGGAACCGAGCTTGCGGTGATCACGACGTTCGGCTTCGGCGAGCAACTCGAGATGCGCATCGAGCGCCTCGGTGGACTCCCAGGCGGTGCCGTAGATGCGTTGCAGATCGGCGTTGTCCTGGTTGCCCCGCCAGTACGCAGCCGAGCTGCGGGTGAGCTTGAACGCCGGCACGTACTTGGTGGTGGGGATGTGCGGGCCGCGGCACAGATCGCCCCAGATGCGTTCACCGGTACGGGGATTGAGGTTGTCGTACGCGGTGAGCTCTCCCCCGCCGACTTCCATGACCTCGGGATCGTCGATCCCGGACTTGTCGTCGATCAGTTCGAGTTTGTAGGGCTCGTTCGCCAACTCTTCACGGGCCTGATCGACCGATTCGTACACCCGACGCGAGAACCGCTGCCCGGCCTTGACGATCTGCTTCATCTTCTTCTCGAGCGCAGTCAGATCCTCTGGGGTGAACGGCTGCTTCACGTCGAAGTCGTAGTAGAAGCCGTCCTTGATGAACGGGCCGATGCCCAGCTTGGCATCGGGGAAGAGCTCCTGAACGGCCTGAGCAAGAACGTGCGCAGCCGAATGCCTGATGACGCTTCGCCCGTCCTCGGTGTTCGCCGGGACCGGCTCGACCTCGGTATCGGAGTCTGGAGCCCACGACAGATCACGGAGCTTGCCCTCCGGATCTCGCACGACGACGATCGCGTCCGGACCCTTGTTCGGCAGACCGGTGTCGCGTAGCGCCGTACCTGCGGTCGTTCCTGCCTGCACCGAGATGCGGGCGGGCGAGACGGCGGCGACAACGGGCATGCTCACAGCGATGTACTCCTCGATCGGTTCATCTGGCCAGGAAGGCCTCCGACAGCCTATCGGCAACGGGCCACCGCGCGGCCCTCAGCGCGGCGCGTGCGTCACAAGGGACTCTCGAGCCAGGTCCAGTCGAGGCCGAACCAACCTCCGACCAGCGCGAAAGTGCCCAGAAGCCACAGTGTTGCGAGCACGACGACCGTCGTGAACAACACGCCGAGTCCCTTGACGACGATCGACTGCTTCGAGAACCAGGCCATGAACGCGTCGTACCTCTTGCGGACGAAGCGCAGCGCGCCCTTGGCCCACTCGAACTCCGAGGCCAGGATGCCCAGTCCTGCGAACACGATCAGCCAGCCGGGGCCGGGGTACGGAATGGCCAGCACACCCAACGCCAACACCAGAGCTCCGACGACACCGACAGTGATCCGGTAGGCGAGATCGAGCGACTTGTTCTCGGCGATGCGAGACCGAAACCGTCGATGCTTCTTCGCCAGCTGTTCTGCCGGACCACTCGAGTCCGCTGTGCTGGTCTTGCCGTCCGCCTCGCGGGACGTGGATCCGTCGGTGCTCACCGGGTCAGATTACCGGGACGGAACACGAAAAAGCCCGCACCGACAAGCGGTGCGGGCTTTCTTCGTCTGTGGTCCCGGCTGGGATCGAACCAGCGACCTTCCGCGTGTGAAGCGGACGCTCTTCCACTGAGCCACGGGACCGAACGAGGCAAAACATTAACACGAGGTGTCGCAGTGGATCGAATCGCCTGCTCCGGCTCGTCGATGTCGCATTCGACGCCTGCATCGAGCGCAGACCTCGCTCCCCCGGACCCGGCCCGACCCCATCTTTCACACGGTTCACAGCCGCCAGAGACCCGAATTCTGGGGCTGACCACGAGATTTGTGAGTTTCACTCCCGTTGGGTTAATGTTTTCCCCGCACCACGGAGACAGCAACTGCCCAGCAGTGATTGCCTCCGGGGTATGCGGATGTGGCGCAGTGGTAGCGCATCACCTTGCCAAGGTGAGGGTCGCGGGTTCGAATCCCGTCATCCGCTCGAGGGTCTCGACCCATGGTGGAGTGGCCGAGTGGTGAGGCAACGGCCTGCAAAGCCGTGCACACGGGTTCGATTCCCGTCTCCACCTCGCTAGTGCATCGGTTGTGAAGGCCGATGCGAGGACATGCGCGATTAGCTCAGCGGGAGAGCGCTTCCCTGACACGGAAGAGGTCACTGGTTCAATCCCAGTATCGCGCACCACAGTCAGAACAAAGGACCCCCTTTCGAGGGGGTCCTTTTTTGTGGCTTACCCAGTCTCGGTGGTGATTCACGCCATAGAAGTGCACAGTGGAGACGACGCACACACTTCGATGGAAGGACACTCACGTGTCGGACGATGCTCGCAGTGCACCCACGGACGAAACACCCACCGACACGGCCGGCCCCGGTAACGCGACCGACAGCGAAGAGCCTCAGGTCGACGACGCCACACTCGAAGAAGCGAAGAAATCGGTCGAGGGACTCGACGACCGATACCGACCCGGCGCTCGGCCCACTGTGGCTCTCCCCGGAACCAACGGCACCGTCGCGGGTACAGCCTTTGCCGACATGGTCGACGACAACGGTGAGATGGTGGATGCCGACGATCAGGATGCATCCGACAGCTCCGAAACAGACAGCACGGACACCGATCACGCCGGCAGCGACGAAAAGGTAACGTCCTCGACCGATGGCTGAACACGACGTTCCCGACGCCCCCGCCGACATCGAACTCGGCGGGGGCGTCGCGTTTCTTCACACGCCGCCGATCCCGTCGCGCGGAGGGCTCGCTCTCACTCACGGTGCGGGCGGCAACTGCGGGTCGGTGCTCCTACAGAACATTGCGTCGATGTGGGCGGCGGCCGGCTTCACGGTCTTGCGGTTCGACCTCCCGTTCCGAGTCCGCAAGGCCAAGGGTCCTCCGCATCCCTCCCGTTCCGAGGAGGACCGGATGGGGATCGCCGCGGCCGTCGATCGACTGCGTGCGGAAACCGACGGGTTCGTCGTGTTCGGCGGGCATTCGTACGGCGGCAGGCAGGGATCGATGATCGCGTCGGAGCAGCCGGGTCTCGTGGACGGTCTGGTGCTGACGTCCTATCCCCTGCACCCACCGGGAAAGCCCGACAAGCTTCGGACCCACCATCTGCCCGACCTACGTACCCCCACTGTTGTGCTGCACGGCACCAAGGATCCGTTCGCTACCACCGAAGAACTCGGGGCGGCGTTCGCGCTGGTTCCCGCGCCCACACTGCTGATCGACATCGACGGTGCAGGCCACGATCTCGCACCGGCGAAGTACGACGCAGCGCAGCGGACTCTCGATGCTGCTGTCTCACTGTTCGAGTCGCTGCCCGCCGATCGGCCGGGCGTCGTCCCGCTCTTCGACCCGTCACGCTGAAGTGGTGTACTGACGTTATGCCGACCTGGGGATGGTTCATCGTTGCGCTGGTCCTCGTCGATACCGCGGTGCTCGCGGCCTGGTTCCTCGCGCGTCGAAAGCCGGACAGATCGCGTGCCACGTCCCAGAGCTCGAAACTGGTAGGACTGGACGACGGTGCGCGAGCCGAAATTCACCAATTGTTGGCCGCCGACAAGAAGATTCAGGCCATCAAGGTCTTCCGTGATCGAACCGGTGCCGGATTGCTCGATGCCAAGAACGCAATCGAGACGATGCAACGCGGAGCACCGTTTCCTCCCCCGTCGACCATTCTCGATGCAGCGAGTTCGGGTCCCGTGCGATGGGACGACCTCCTCCCCCGATTGACGGCACTCAAATCGGAAGGCAAAGCGATTGCGGCGATCAAGCTGCTGCGCGATCGAACAGGGCTGTCGTTGCGGGACGCGAAGAATGCCGTCGATCAGCTGTGAGCGTTCGTGAGGCGGGCCCGGCGGATGCGCACCGAGTCGCCGACCTGGCCGCACTGACCTTCCCGTTGGCCTGCCCACCGGGAACGCAACCCGGTGATATCGAGACTTTCATCTCGAACGTGTTGTCTGCCAAGCACTTCGAGATGTACATCGTCGACCCGAACCGGACCGTACTGCTCGACGAGTCGGCTGAGGCACAGGTACTCGGATACGCGATGCTGGTGTTCGGCACTCCCACCGACTCCGGCATCCGCTCGGCGCTGTCCCACGAGCCGACGGTAGAGATCAGCAAGCTGTACGTCCGACCCACCGAACACGGCGGCGGAGTCGCAGCGCGCCTGATGACGTCGGCGCTGGACAGTGCTCGTCGGCACGGCTGCCGAGGGGCGTGGCTGGGCGTCAACCAACAGAACGTCCGCGCCCAGAAGTTCTATGCCAAACACGGATTCGAGATAGCCGGCACCAAGACGTTCGTCGTCGGCGACCGGACGCACGACGACTACGTCATGCAGGTGCAGCTCTGAGCCTGCCGCGACCGAAGCAGGTCAGCCGACGGCAGCAAAACGAGACAGCGCGAGCAGACGGGACGTCGCACGGAGGTACTTCTTCCGATAACCACCCGCGAGCATCTCCTCGGTGAAGATCTCGTCGAGCTTGCCACCCGAGGCCGTCACCGGAATACCCGCGTCGTACAGGCGGTCGGCGAGGACGACCAGTCGCAACGCAATTGCCTGATCGGAAGCCGGGTGCACGTTCTTCAGGAACACCGCGGGAATACCGTCCAGCAATTTGCCGTAGCGCGACGGGTGCAGCGTGCTCAGGTGCGCCAGCAGGTCGTCGAAGTCGTCCAGGGTCGCGCCCTCGATACCGTCGGCACGCTCGATGAGCTCGGCCTCCGACGTCGGCTCCGGGGCCGGCGGCAGATCGCGGTGCCGGTAATCGGGACCGTCGACGCGGACGGACTCGAAGATCGAACCGAGCTTCTTGATCTCCCGCAGGAAGTCCTCGGCTGCGAAGCGGCCTTCGCCGAGCTGGCCGGGCAGGGTGTTCGACGTCGCCACGATGGACACGCCGCGCTGCGAGAGCTCCGACAGCAGTCGCGAGACCAACATCGTGTCGCCCGGATCGTCGAGCTCGAACTCGTCGATGCACAGAACACTGTGGTTCGAGAGCTCTTCGAGAGCCTTGTTGAAGCCCAATGCACCGACGACGTGCGTCAACTCCACGAACGTGCCGAACGCCTTCGGTTCGGGGACGCTGTGATAGATCGAGGCCAGCAAGTGTGTCTTACCGACGCCGAAGCCGCCGTCGAGGTAGAGCCCCGCACCGGTGGCCGGGGTCTTCTTACCGAACAGTCCGCGCTTGCCCTTGCCGCGAATCTTCTGCACCTTGTTCGCGAATTCCTCGGCTTTCGCGACTGCAGCGGCCTGCGTCGGCTCCTTGGGATCGGGAATGTACGAGGAGAAGCTGACGTCGTCGAACATCGCCGGCGGAACCATCTGCGCGATCAGCTGATCGGAGGGGACCACGGGATTTCGGTCGACAAGGCGTGCGGGCATTGATCGAGCGTAACGACGTGGTCTCATGTGACTCATGCAGCTTCTCGATATTGGGACCTACTTCACATCGGAGCAGGCCGCCGCAGCGCTCCCCGCCGTCGGAACCGAAGTGGACGACGACGGTCTGCGATCCCTGTATGCCTACCCGACCGATGTGGGCCGACCGTGGATCCGTACCAACTTCGTCTCCAGTATCGACGGGTCCGTCACCTCCGACGGTGCCTCGGCCGGGCTGGGCACCCCGGCAGACACCCGGTTGTTCGGCATCCTGCGAGAGCTGTGCGATGCGGTGCTCGTCGGTGCCGGCACCGTGCGCGGAGAGAACTACGGCGGGGTCGCCCTGTCTCCCGATGTCATCTCTCGCCGGCAGGCGAACGGTCAGGAATCGGTGCCGACCATCGTGGTCGTCACCGCCTCCGGCTCCATCGATGCGCGGTCTCGCCTACTGACGGACACAGCGGTGATGCCGGTGGTGCTCACGTCCGCCGCGGCGGACCGCTCTGCGGTAGGCGAACTCCGGACGGCCGGGGCGACGGTGCTCGAGGTGTCCGGCGAATCGGTGTCGACCACCGACATTGTCGAGTCTCTGTCCCAGCTCGGGTTCGGTCGCGTGCTGTGCGAGGGCGGACCAGGACTGTTCGGTCAGCTGGTGTCCGACGGGGCGGCGGACGACGTGTGCCTGACGATCTCACCGAAGGTGATCAGTGGGCCTGCCGGCCGCATCGCCCATGCCGCACACGCCGCCGATACCTCCATGCAGCGCGCACTCGTGCTCGGCGACACCGACGGCACGCTGTTGACCCGCTGGGTGCGGCCGTGACGAGAGACGCGGGCGCGGCAGCGAAGCAAAAGTAGATAGCCTCGCACCGTGACGCAGAAACGTTCGTTGCTCGCCGCAGTACTCCTCGTCGCCACGGTCTGCGCGGCCTGTGGAGGCGGCCCGTCGATCCGTCCCGAAGTGGCGGTGGAGCAGCGCTCGCCCGGTCAGCCCGCCGAGTCGTCGCCAGAAACCCCGCCCGAACCGGCTGCACTCGCTGTTCCGACCACCGACCTCGATTGGTCCGAGTGCACCTCGGCCACCCTCGGAATGTTCGGGCTCACCGCCACCACGCCGGGCCTGACACTCGAATGCGGTGAGTACGAGGCCGATGTCGACGCCAGCGGTCAGATGTTCGGCACCTTCGCCGTCGGGGCGCTTCGGGCCACGCTCGACCGGACACCCGTCGATGCCGGGCCCCTGGTGTTCACGTCCGGTTCGGATCGTTCGTCCATCGCAACCTTGGCCACGATGGCCGCCGGCCCACTCGCCACGCTGCTCGAGGCACATCCGATCGTTGCCGTGGATCGCCGCGGCATCGGACGCTCGACGGCCGTGGACTGCATCGACGACACACCCCAGGCGCCTACCAAGGCTGCCGTCGATGCCCTGGGACAGTTCTCCAGATCCGACTCGGACTCCGTCGACCGCGCGGTCGACGCCGGACGAGACGCCACCATCGAATGCACCGACACCCTGCAGCCGCAGGAGCTCGCCTTCGGCACCGGGTACGCCGCGGACGATCTCGATCGGCTTCGACAGTTGTGGGGCGTGGACCGGATCGGCCTGATCGGAGCGGGAAACGGTTCTCTCACCGCCATGGCCTACGCCGCGAAGTTTCCCGACAACGTCGCGCGCCTGATCCTCGATTCGCCGACGGGCGTCAACGCCGACCAGGCAACGCTCGCCGAGCAGCGAACTCAGGGCAAGGAAGCGGCGTTCGCTGCCTTCGCACAGCGTTGCGTCGCGCTGAACTGCTCGCTCGGAAGTGACCCGACGGCCGCAGTGGCACAGTTGATCAAGCGCGCCGCCGGCGGCGAGTTCGCACCGCTGTCCACACACGAAGTTCTCGACGCGATCACCTTTGCCCTGGCTTCGACCGCGGGAGACGCGTCGACGCGGGCGAGAGATCTGTCCTCGACGCTTTCCGCTGCCGCCGCCTCCGACACGACTGCGCTCGCAGCGCTCGCCGAACGAGGCCGGGCGGCGTACGGCACCGACGGCCAGTTCGTCGCCCGCTGCACGGACGGGCAGCAGTGGCCTTCTCCGCAGGGCGTCCGCGACCTGGCAACGGGGTGGACCGACCGCTACCCGATCTACGGAACCGACGCTGCCCTGACGGCATTGCTGTGCTCGTCCTGGCCGACGGCTCCCTCCGTCCCACTACCCACCTCGCTGGACGTTCCGGTCCTGGTTCTGTCCAACGCCGGCGACCCGATCGTCGGCAACGGCGGCCTGTCCTCGGTCACCGGCCTGATCGGTGCGACGGGTGCCGCCGTCGCCTCCGCCGCCTGGCAGGGCAGCGGGCATCCGAGCATCGGCGGGTCGCAGTGCCTGCAGAGTGCTGCTGTCACTTACGCGCGAGACACGACGCTTCCGACCGACGGCACCGTCTGTCCGGCCTGACTCGACTCCTCGGAGGGCCGCGAAAGACACGGGCCCCGCGGGGTGTCCTGAACGGGCGCACCGACCGTCTCGGGTACCGTTCGCGGGTGTCACTTAGCTTTCTGGAGCCGCGTACCGGGCGGACCACCGCCGAAGTAATCAAGTACGCGCTCTGGCCGATCGCCATCATGACCGTCGTGCATCGGGTGGTGATCAGGGCGGTCAACGGCGATGTCACCAACGACTTCAACCCGGTGTACAACGCTGCTCTCGCGTTCCTCAACCGGCAGCCGGTGTACACCGCGAACTTCGATTCGGTCGATCCTCATTACCTGTACCAGCCGAGCGCGACGATGCTGCTCTCCCCCATCGCCATCATCGACCCGGAGCGCTCTCGCTGGCTGTTCATCCTTGCCAGCACCGTGGCCATCCTCGTCGCGCTGTACATCCTGCTGCGCATCTTCGGCTTCCGGTTGGACTCGGTGGCTGCACCCGCCCTGCTCCTGGCTGCCTTCGTCAGCGAGACGGTGACGAACACACTGGTGTTCACCAACTTCAACGGTTTCGTACTCCTCGGCGAAGTGGCGTTTCTCGGATTCCTGTTGCAGCGCAAGGATTTGTCCGCCGGTGTCGCGATGGGCTTGACCCTGGCGATCAAGCCGATGCTCGCACCACTGCTGCTGCTCCCCCTGATGACGAGACAGTGGAAGGTGTTCATCACCTCGATCGCCATCCCGGTGGTGATGATGGCCATTGCCTGGCCGTTGTCCGTCGATCCCATGAATTTCATCGATCGGACGCTGCCGTACCTGCTGCAGACGCGTGACTACTTCAACAGCGCTGTCGTTGGCAACGGCCGTTACTACGGAGTGCCCGAGTTCCTGACCCTCGGCATCCGCGCCGTCCTGGGCATCATGGTGTTGGTCTCGCTGTGGTTGCTCTACCGGTACTGCCGAGAAGATCGACTGTTCTTCTTCGCCACCACCTCCGGCCTGATCCTCACCGCGCACTGGCTGCTGGGCTCACTGGGCCAGATGTACTACTCGATGATGCTGTTCCCCTTGCTCATGACGGTCGTGCTCAGGAACTCGCTACTCCGGAACTGGCCGGCCTGGCTCGCGATCTACGGGTTCATGAACGCCGATCGTTGGTTGTCCGGACGGTGGATCGAAACCGGACGGGCCCTCGACTATCTCCGCACCACCTTCGGTTGGGCGCTGCTGATCGTCGTGATCTTCGGAGTGCTCGTCGGACGCTGGTTCGCCGCGAGAACAGAGGGACGGCTCGACGAGGGAATCGAGCCCAACTACCTGTTACCGACCGCGTCACCAGCGAAAACGGCATAACCCGGCAAATCGTATTAGCGTGTCAGCATGAGTTCAGCAACAGACAACAATGCCGCTCCGGCCGTCCAGCTCACCGACGCGCAGTGGCGGGAGAAGCTGACACCCGAGGAGTACGCGGTTCTGCGTCAGGCCGGTACCGAGCGCCCGGGCGTCGGCGAATACACCGACACCACCACCGAAGGCATCTACGAGTGCCGCGCCTGCGGAGCCGAACTGTTCCGCAGCACCGAGAAGTTCGAATCGCATTGCGGATGGCCGTCTTTCTTCGACCCGGCCGACAGCGACGCCGTCATCCTGAAAGAGGACACCACCCTCGGTATGCGCCGCGTCGAAGTCGTCTGCCGCAACTGCCACAGCCACCTCGGCCACGTCTTCGAGGGCGAGGGCTACCCCACCCCGACCGACCAGCGGTACTGCATCAACTCGATTTCTCTGGTGCTCAAGCCTGCATCCTGATCGGTCCGGACATCCCGGGGATCGCCGCGCACTCGGCGAACCTGCGCTGAGGATGCGTCGAAACCGAGCCGCGAACTCCGGAGATTACCTCTGCTTGACCCGATCGTTAGGGTAGCTTTGGGGTTGTGGCCACGTCGATCAAGACCTTCTGGTGGCGCCAGGTGAAAATCACCGGCGTCACACCCAATTTCGGTGACGAATTGACGCCGGGACTGGTCGGAACATTGTTCGGGCAGAAGTGTTCCTGGCGTCGCGCGAAGCGCTGCGACATGATCGGGGCAGGTTCCACCCTGGAAATGGTCCAGCTCATGCAGGCCCGGAAGGGTCTCAAGGTCTGGGGCTCGGGTTTCATGCTCAGTGACGCCGCCCACGAACGAGACTTCAGCTACCCCGATTTCGACTTCTACGCGGTTCGCGGACATCTGTCGCTGGGACGCATCAAGTCCGAGCGCGAGGTCGCGGTCGGGGACCCCGGGCTGCTGGCGAACAGAGTCTATGCACGCTCCCCACGTGTACCCGGCCGGATCGGCCTCGTCTACCACTGGGTGCACAAGAAGGATCCCGTAGTGCGCTCGCTTGCGCGAGACAAGAGCGTCACGTTGATCGACCCGTCCAGAAAGCCGGCCAAGGTCATCGCCGACATCACTGCATGTGACTTCGTGATGTCCACGAGTCTGCACGGGTTGATCGTCGCAGACTCGTACGGCATCCCCAACGCATGGATAAAGCTGCCGCAAGACATAGGCGGCAACGGATACAAATTCGCCGATTACTACTCTGCTTTCGACCGACAAGCTGTCCAGCATTCGTCGGACCTTGCGCGAGATCACGATCGAATGGCGCAGCTACAGCACGAATATCGGCCGGTCCCGAATCTGAAAAAAATTCAGGACAAGCTGATCGGGGCCTTTCCGTTCGCTCCGCCCCACACAGCTTGAATTCGACTGGCCGAAACCCGAGCCGGTCATCGTTCGCTCCCACACGATCGCTTTCGAGCGCCCTATTACGACGGTGCATACTGTGAGCATGCGCACTTTCACCTCACCAGAGCAGATCAAGGCGGCCGTCGGCGAAGAACTGGGAACCAGCGACTGGCTCCAGATCACCCAGGAACGGGTGAACACATTCGCCGACGCCACCGGCGACCACCAGTGGATCCACGTCGACGTCGAACGAGCGAAGAAAGAAAGCCCGTTCGGCGCTCCGATCGCCCACGGATTCCTGAGCCTGTCCCTGGTGTCGATGCTCAACTGGCAGATCTACACCATCGAGAACACCAAACTCGGAATCAACTACGGCTCCAACAAAGTTCGCTTCATCAACCCGGTCAAGGTCGGATCCCATGTCCGGTTGCGGACCACCCTCACCTCTGTCGAGGACGCGTCGGGCGGAGCGCTGCAGATCGTGACGACCGCAACGCTCGAGATCGAAGGCGAGGACAAGCCGGCCTTGGTTGCCGAAATCATCTCGCGGGTGGTGTTCTGACCGATCGTGTCACCGGTGGATCGAACGCAGTGATCGGCGGCAACGGCGCGTCGTACCGTTCGATCTCCACCAGCACGTGTTGCCCGGTGCACCCCCGCGAGAGCGACGACGACCCGACGTCGGTGGTGAGAACGTTCACGCTGCCGTGCACGCACATCGACCCTGGGTCGGCCCGGTCCAACGGGTCGTACCAGGCACCGGTCGACAACTGCACCACCGATTCCAGCATCCCCTCGTCGACGACCACCCCGGCCAGGCACGAACCGCGGTCGTTGAACACTCGCACCACATCGCCGTCAGACACTCCCCTGGCCTCCGCCGCAGACGGGTGCATTCGTATCGGCTCTCGGCCCTGAACCTTCGAATTCCGGCTCACCGCACCGTGATCGAGCTGACTATGCAGCCTGGTGCGCGGCTGGTTGGCGATCAAGTGCAGAGGAAACTGCTCGGCCCGCGGCCCGCCGAGCCATTCCTGCGGCTCGAACCACATCGGGTGCCCGCGGCAATCCTCGTAATCGAACCCCGCGACCGTCGCCGAGAAGATCTCGATCTTGCCGCTCGGTGTCCGCAGCGCGTTGCCGATCGGGTCCTGGCGAAAATCCTCCAGGAACGTCAACTCGTCCTCGGTCTTCATCCGGAACGAGCCCTCACGCGTGAAGTCTTCGAATTCCGGGGTCTGCACGCCGTCGGCCCGCAAGTACTCGCGCCACTGCCCGTACATGTGCTCGAGCCATTGCTGTGACGTGCGCCCCTCGGTGAACTGCTGCCCCACACCGAGTTTCGTAGCGAGTTCCGCGAAAGTGTCGTAATCGTCGCGTGAATCGGCGAATCGCTCGGCAGCCGGCGCCATGGCCACGAGCAGTGGATCGTTGCGTGTGCAGCTCAGATCCGACCGTTCCAGCGATGTGGTCGACGGGACTACGACGTCTGCGTGCTTGGCCATCGGCGTCCAGTAGGGATCGTGGACGACGACGGTATCGGGCCTGCCGAGTGCCCGGCGCAATCGTCCCAGATCCTGGTGGTGATGAAACGGGTTGCCGCCCGCCCAATAGACCACTTTGATGTCGGGATAGACCAAACGTCGGCCGTCGTAGTCGAATTCGTGCCCTGGGTTGAGCAGCATGTCCGAGACAGCTGCGACCGGGATCAGATCGGCCACCGGATTGATTCCCTGCGGCAGTGTCGGCAACGGATAGGGCACAGGAGCGAGGCCGGGCTCGTTCATCGAGCCGTATCCGTGTCCGAATCCCCCACCGGGCACGCCGATTTCGCCCAACATCGCTGCCAACGTGATGCCCATCCACGGAGCCTGTTCACCGTGCTGCGTACGTTGCAGGGACCACGTGACGGTCACCATCGTGCGTTTCGACGCCATGTCCCGTGCCAGCTCTGCGATTACGGACGGCTCGATACCGCAGATCTCCGACGCCCACTGCGGGGTCTTGGGAGTGTCGTCCGAGACACCGAGAAGGTAGCGCTCGAACTCGGGGTAACCCTCGCAGTATTCCTCCAGAAACGCTGTGTCGTGCAGTTTTTCGTCGGCCAGGACGTATGCCAGAGCCAGCATCATCGCCACGTCGGTTCCGGGCCGTGGGGCGATCCACCGCGCCTCGCCCGACATGTCGTTGCGCAATGGACCGACGGTGACGATCTGCCCGCCGCGGGCGCGCATCGCGTCGAGCGAACCGACGGTCGGATGATCCGACGTACCACCGTGATTGATGCCGGTGTTCTTCACCGGAACTCCGCCGAACGCCACCAGCAGTTCGGTGTGTTCGGCGATCACGGACCAGGATGTGGAGCGGGAGAACATCTTCCAGTGCGCGCCGAGCACGTGCGGCATGATGACGCCGGTCGCACCGAGCGAATAGCTGTGCACGGATCGCGTGTAGCCGCCGATGCAGTTCAGGAAGCGGTGTACCTGACTCTGCGCATGATGAAAGCGGCCGGCACTGGCCCAACCGTACGACCCGCCGTAGATGGCGTTGTTGCCGAATGTGTCCACCACGCGGCGCAACTCGCGCGACAACAGGTCGGTGAGCTCGTCCCACGAGACGTCGACGAACTCCTCGCTACCGCGCCTGTCGGTGGGGCCGGGACCGTTCTCGAGCCAGCCCCTGCGTACCGCAGGCGAGGTGACGCGGGATCGATGGGTCACCGAGCCGACGAGGTTGCCCAGCACCGGGGAAGGATTGCTGTCCGTCACCTGAGGATGAATCGCGGTGACGTCACGTCCGTCCGAGTCGGCGCGGAACATCCCCCAGTGGCCCATGTGCTGGACGCCGGTCACTCCGGTCATCGAATCCCGAACGCGCTCAACGCTGCCAGCAGTGCGTCGGGACGCTCGGCCGTCGGCACCGGATCGACGAGTGCGAAACTGCACCCGATCTCCTGTGCCGCGCCGTCGGCCTCGGCACTGTCGCCCACCATCAGCGTCCGCGCGGGCTCGACGCCGAGAGCGGCCACCGCATGTCGGAAGATCTCCGGTTGCGGTTTGACGTGCCCGACCTCGAACGAGAGCACGAATTCGTCGACGTACCGGTCCAGGCCCCGAGCAGTGAACGCAGGACGGATGTCGAAGGCAATGTTGCTCAGCACCCCGACGCGAATCGCCCGTCCCGCCAATGTCGACAGTGCCGCTTCCGTGTCGGGATAGGGCGTCCAGGAGTCGGCGTCGATGACTCGTCCGTACACCGATTCGGCCTGTGCCTCGGCGGTGATGCCGGACTGCGCCAGAACGTGCAGATACGCCTGCCGATGCAGGGCCGGATCCAGATCGCGATGACGCCATGCGTGCCGAGTGGCGTCGTCGAACTCGACGGTCTCGCCGACCGGAGCGGTCATGCGTCGCATGAGCTCGGCGGCTCCGGCTCCGTCGACCGGAACGCCGTCGGCATCGTGCACACCGTCGAACCACGACGGCTCCTCTTCCAGTCGGAAGAGTGTGCCGGAGAAGTCGAAGAGAACGGCGTCGACGATGGGTGTGTCCGTCCCCGTCACGGTAGTGATTCGACGAGCGCGTCCACCTCGACCCGAGGGCCGGTGAAGAACGGCGTCTCCTCGCGCACGTGTCGGCGTGCCTCGGTGGCCCGGAGATCGCGCATCAGGTCCACGATGCGGTCGAGCTCGGGTGCCTCGAAAGCCAGGATCCACTCGTAGTCACCGAGCGCGAACGAGGGGACGGTGTTGGCGCGCACGTCCTTGTAGTCGCGCGCTGCCTTCCCGTGATCGGCGAGCATCGTCCGACGTTCCTCGTCGGGCAGCAGGTACCAGTCGATCGAGCGGACGAACGGGTACACGCAGATGTACGCGCCCGGATCCTCGCCCGCGATGAACGCAGGCACGTGGCTCTTGTTGAACTCGGCGGGGCGGTGCAGTGCGGTGTTGCTCCATACCGGCGTGCTCGCCTTGCCCAGCGCGGTGGTGCGCCGGAAGTCGGAGTACGTCGCCTGCAGGTCCTCGATGCGCTCGGCGTGCGTCCACACCATGAAGTCGGCATCGGCCCGCATGCCGGCGATGTCGTAGACGCCGCGCACGACGACACCCTTGTCCTCACGGCCCTCGAAGAATGCCCGGGCTTCCTTCGCAGCGGCCGCGCGGTCGTCGCCCAGAACCCCGGGTGTGACCTTGTAGACCGAGAACATCAAGTACCGAAGAGTCGAATTGAGCGCTGAGTAATCGAGGCGTGCCATGGCCCCTATCGTGCCACCTCGACCAGACGGGCGGCAGCGGTGGTGGCGGACGCAATACAGGCCGGTACCCCGACGCCGCGCTGCCACGCTCCGGTCACGGCGAGCCCGGCGAGTTCGGACACTCCGGATTCGATGGCGGCGACGCGGTCGAGGTGTCCGGGAGCGTACTGCGGCAATCCGCCCGGCCACCGCTGGACGGTCACTGCCAGCGGCCGGGTGTCGATACCCGCGACCGTGGCCAGGTCGGCGAGCGCGACGTCGATCGTGTCCTCGTCGGATCGCTGCGCGGCGGTGTCGTCGCCGAAACGCCCGAGCGAGGCTCGCAGCAGTACCGCGTCACGCTCGGCCAGGTGCGGCCACTTTCGACTGGACAGCGTGAACGCCTTCACGTCCAGCCCCGCGTCCGTCGCCACCAGAATTCCCGAATTCTGCGGCAGCTCGGTCGACGTCGGAAACGCCATCGCCACGACCGTCGACGACGCCAGTTCGATCTCACGGGCAGCGCGCGACGCGTCCGGTGCGAGGTCTGCGATGAGATCGGCCAGTATCGGTGCCGGTACCGCCAGCACGACCCCGTCGACCTCACCCACCCGATCGACGAACCAGCCGCCCGACTCACGGCGGATCTGGCCGACGCTCGTCTCGCGCAGAACGCGAGCGTCGGTGGCTGTAATCACGGCGTCGAGCAGCACCGCGTAGCCGTCCCGGAGTCCACCGAACACCGGCCCCGGGGACGGAGTCGGGAGTGCCGTCAGCACAGCCTCGGTCAGGTTCGCCGCGCCGTTGTCCAACGCAGCGGCCAGCGTCGGCAGCGCAGCACGGACACCGATGGAGCTCGCCGAACCGGAGTAGACCCCGCCGAGCAGTGGATCGACCGAACGGCTCACCACCTGGTTCCCGAAACGTGTGCCCACGAGATCGGCCACGCTGGCATCGGAGCCCCGGACCCATCGAAACGGCCGCTCGGTCTCGGTGTCGATGATGAGCAGCTCGGACGGATCGACCAGCTCCCGGACGGACTCCGCCGACGACGGGATACCCATCAGGGTGCCCACCGGAAGCGGATGAGTGCGTCCACCGGAGAAGACGAGCGGTCGCACCGTCGACGGGTGCACGAGCTGTTCGGTGAGCCCCAGTTCCGCAAGCAGGGCGGGCACCTCCGGACGGCGCCCGATGAACGCCTCGGCACCGACATCGAGCGACTGATCGCCGACCGAGGTGGTGCGCAGGGTGCCGCCCACCCGGGACGATGCCTCGACCACGGTGATCTCAGCGTCGGGCCCGCACGCCTGCCGCAGGCGATACGCCGCGACGAGGCCGGAAATTCCGCCGCCCACGACGGCGTAACGCCGGACGGTCACAACGAATGCACCAACGAGACGACCCGAGTCAGGATGTCGGGATCGGTATCGGGAAGCACGCCGTGGCCGAGATTGAACACGTGTCCGCGGGCACCGGCCGCAATCGCACGATCCGCCTCGGCGGCAATGCGTCGGACCTCGGCCTCGACTGCGTCCCAGCCCGCGAACAGCACTGCGGGATCGAGATTGCCCTGCAGAGCCTTGCCGTGGCCCACCCGGTGCACCGCGTCGTCGAGCGGAATCCGCCAGTCGACCCCGACCACGTCGGCACCGGCCTCGCCCATGGCACCGAGGAGTTCTCCGGTGCCGACCCCGAAGTGGATCTTCGGGACGCCGGCCGAGGACACGGCGTCGAACACTCGTGTCGAGTGCGGCAATACGTACTCGCGGTAATCGGCGAGCGAGAGTGCACCCGCCCAGGAGTCGAACACCTGAACGGCGTCGACGCCCGCAGCCAGCTGGGCCTGCAGAAAGGTGATCGTGGTGGAGGCCAATGCGTCGAGCAAGGCGTGCCACGTAGCCGGATCGGACCGCATCAGAGCTTTGGTCTTCTCGTGATTGCGGCTCGGACCACCCTCGACCAGGTACGACGCAAGGGTGAAGGGTGCGCCGGCAAATCCGATCAGCGGGGTGGTTCCCAGCTCACGAGTGAGAATGCGGACGGCGTCGGCCACCGGCTGCACCTGGTCGGAGGTGAGGACGGGCAGAGCCGCGACGTCCGCAGCCGAACGCACCGGATGCGCAACCACCGGTCCGGTACCGGCGACGATGTCGAGATCGATGCCCGCGGCTTTGAGCGGAACCACGATGTCGGAGAAGAGGATCGCTGCGTCGACGTCGTGACGACGTACGGGCTGCAGGGTGATCTCGGCGACCAGATCGGGCCGGAAGCACGAGTCCAACATCCCGATGCCTGCCCGGATCTTGCGGTACTCCGGAAGGGACCTGCCGGCCTGACGCATGAACCACACCGGCCGCCTCGACGTCGGTCGACCGTCGATCGCGGCCAGAAACGGCGCCTCCGGAAGTTCTCGTCGGGCGGGGGCTGCGGTGTGCGATTCGGCGTTCATCACCGTCCATGCTGCCACGTGCGACAACCGCCGCTACCCTCGAGGGCGAGACACTCATCGCAGTTCAGGACACTCGGATCGTTCGACGGACGCTCGGCGCAGTTCGATCACGGCTCGGCGCGCCTCCATCGCAGGACAACGTGACGCGTCTAACGTCCGGTGACGTGACCGAGCACCGATCTGACGCCGAACCTGCGCCTTTCCGCGCCGCCATCGACGCGATGCATCGGGCGCAGGTACACCCGGCGATCGAAATCGGTCCGATTCGGCCGCCGCAGAGACTCGCTCCCTATAGCTATGCGATCGGTGCCGAGGTCAAGCACGCCGACTCCGAGCAGATCGACGAACAGAGCGACGGCGACGCGTTCGGCCGTCTGATCCTGTTGTACGACCCCGACGGTGCCGAGGCCTGGAACGGCACTCACCGCCTGGTCGCGTACATCCAGGCCGACGTGGACGAGTCCCTCGCCGACGATCCACTGCTCCCCGAGGTCGGCTGGAGTTGGCTGGTCGACGCCCTCGAATCGCGATCGGAACCGTTGAACGCGCTCGGTGGCACGGTCACCTCGACCAGCTCGGTACGGTACGGCGACATCGCCGGCCCGCCGAAGGCTCACCAACTCGAACTTCGCGCGTCCTGGACGGCGACGTCGGAGGATCTCTCGACCCACGTCGAGGCGTTCTGCGAGGTCCTTGCCTACGCCGCGGGCCTGCCGCCCGCGGGCATCACCACCCTCGGTCAGCGCAGTTCCAGTCGGACATAGCAGTTCCAGTCGTACATAGTTGCCGGTCCGTTCGGCCCCAGGGCCTAGAGTCACATCTCATGTCAGCCGAGAGTTCCCCGGACGCCGCGTCGGATGTAGAAGCAAACGAGCCTGTCGCCGTTCCGTTGTTGGCCCCCGCTGACGGGGTTCCCGACGTCGTCGACACCGCCGATGCCGTTCGCGCAGCCGCAGAGGCACTTGCCGCAGGCCACGGGCCCCTCGCTGTCGACGCCGAGCGCGCGTCCGGCTTCCGCTACTCCCAACGTGCGTACCTCGTGCAGTTCCGCCGCCGCGGCGCAGGCACCGTGTTGCTCGACCCCATTCCCGTCACCGGCGACCTCGCACCCCTGGCCGAGGTCATCAACCCGCTCGAATGGGTATTGCACTCCGCGGACCAGGACCTGCCCGGTCTCGCCGAACTGGGGCTCGTCCCCGCCACGCTGTACGACACCGAACTCGCCGGCCGCCTGGCCGGATTCGACCGCGTCGGCCTCGGTGCGATAGTCGAGCGAACCCTCGGCCTGGCCCTGCAGAAGGGGCACGGCGCGGCCGACTGGTCCACCCGACCCCTCCCCGACACCTGGCTCAACTACGCCGCCCTCGACGTCGAAGTTCTGCTCGAGCTGCGAGACGCGATGGCCACCGAACTCGAGGCACAGGGCAAAACCGAGTGGGCAGCACAGGAGTTCGCCCACATCCTCGCCCTGGGCCCGCCCAAACCGAAAACCGACAGATGGCGTCGGACATCGGGAATCCATGCGATCAAGTCACCACGAACGTTGGCTGCCGTCCGCGAATTGTGGACCACCCGAGACCAATTGGCGGCCAAGCGCGACGTCGCGCCCAGCCGGGTCCTGCCCGACTCGGCGATCGTCGCCGCGGCGACGGCCGATCCGAAGTCCTCACGTGAACTCGAACAGCTACCCGTCTTCGGCGGCCCCCGTCAGCGTCGGTCCTCTCGGTTGTGGGCCTCGGCCCTGACCCGAGCGCGGGCGCTGCCCACCGCGGAATTGCCGTCGATGGCGGCATCGTTCGACGGTCCACCACCGGTCAATCGATGGGCCCGTCGCGATCCGGACGCGGCGGCCCGGCTCGCCGACGTGCGAGCTGCGATGACCGAACTGAGCGAATCGGTATCGGTCCCGGTCGAAAACTTGTTGATGCCGGATCTGCTGCGACGACTCGTGTGGGATTGGCGAACTCCCGACGACGGTCTCGATCCGGCCGAGATGATCGACGCCCGGCTGACCGAAGGTGGGGCTCGTCCGTGGCAACGCTCGCTGGTGGTGCCGGTTCTGGCGAAGGCACTGTACCCTTCCCAAGTTACCGACGAGTAATACCCGCTACAGTGGGTGGCACGTCCGGGTACCCGGACGAGTCGTCCGCATCTGTCGGGAGGATCGAAAAGCGTGTCTGTACCCCCGTCCACCAGCTCACAGAGGAATGTCGTCTTCGTCGACGGCATCCGTACCCCGTTCGGCAAAGCAGGCCCCAAGGGCATGTACGCCGACACTCGCGCAGACGACCTCGTCGTCAAAGCAATACGCGAACTGCTCCGTAAGAACCCCAACCTCCCTCCCGAGCGCATCGACGAGGTCGCGATCGCCGCGACCACACAGACCGGCGATCAGGGCCTGACCATCGGCCGGACCTCCGCTCTGCTGGCCGGACTCCCCCGCAGCGTCCCGGGATTCGCCATCGACCGCATGTGCGCGGGTGCGATGACCTCGGTGACCACCACCGGATCGGGCATCGGCTTCGGCCAGTACGACGTCGTCATCGCCGGTGGCGTCGAGCACATGGGCCGCCACCCGATGGGTGAGGGCGTCGATCCCAACCCGCGCTTCCTCGCCGACAAGCTCGTCGATCCCAGTGCACTGGTGATGGGTAACACCGCCGAGAACCTGCACGACCGGTTCCCGAGTATCACCAAGGACCGCACCGACGCCTACGCCGTCGCCAGCCAGAACAAGTACGACGCGGCCAAGAAGGCCGGCTACATCGCCGACACCCTGGTACCCGTGGCCACCAAATCAGCAGCAGGATGGGGCCTGGCCACCGAGGACGAGCCACCCCGTCCCGGCACCACCATCGCGGACCTCGCCAAGCTCAAGACGCCGTTCCGCCCCGCAGGCCGCGTCACCGCAGGCAACGCCGCCGGACTCAACGACGGTGCCACCGCCGCGATCCTGGCCGGCGAGGACACCGCGCACGAGCTCGGCCTGAACATCGGCATGCGGATGGTCGGCTTCAGCTTCGCCGGCGTCGATCCCGCCGTCATGGGTATCGGTCCGGTTCCCGCAACCGAAAAGCTGCTCGGCCGAACCGGATTGAGCATCGAGGACATCGGCCTGTTCGAGATCAACGAGGCCTTCGCCATTCAGGTTCTCGCCTTCCTCGAGCACTACGGCATCGCCGACGACGACCCCCGCGTGAACCAGTGGGGCGGGGCCATCGCGTGCGGCCACCCCCTCGCATCCTCGGGCGTTCGCCTGATGACGCAGCTGAGCCGTCAGTTCGCCCAGCAACCCGACGTCCGCTACGGCCTGACGACCATGTGCATCGGTCTCGGCATGGGCGGCACCGTCATCTGGGAGAACCCCAACCACGCTGACTATTCGGGAGCAGCCAAATGAGTGACATCACCACAGCGTTTACCGACGAGGTAGTCACGAACGCCTTCACCAAGATCGTGTCGGTACCGGGGCTCGAGGGTTCCATCGCCCTCGTGACGTTGGACAACGGGTTCGACCACACCAAGCCGTCGACCTTCGGTCCCGGCGGCCTCGCCAAGTTCGACGCCGCCCTCGACGAGGCATTCGCTGCGAACCCGGTGGCCATCGCCGTCACCGGCAAGCCGTTCATCTTCGCCGTCGGCGCAGACCTCAACGGTGTGCCGAACATCAAGACCAAGGACGAGGCGCTGCAGATCGGGCAGCTCGGCCACAAGGTCTTCCGGCGCCTGCGCGAGTCGACGGTTCCGACGTTCGCCTTCATCAACGGTGCCGCTCTCGGCGGCGGACTCGAAGTGGGATTGCACTCGCACTACCGCACGGTTGCCGAGAACGCTGCCGCGCTCGGCCTGCCCGAAGCATTCCTCGGCCTGGTCCCCGGATGGGGCGGAACGCAGTTGCTGCCCAACATCATCGGAGCATCGAACGCCGTCACCGTCGTCATCGAGAACGCGCTGAACCAGAACCGCGTCCTCAAGCCGCAGCAGGCACTCGACCTCGGTATCGCCGACGCCCTCTTCGGCGGTGCCGACTTCCTCGAGCAGTCGCTGGCATGGGCAGCTCAAGTCATCAAGGGTGAGATCACCCCGGCCCGTCCCGAGATCGATCGCGGGCAGGCCTGGGACGACGCCATCGCGCGTGCCCGGGGCATCGTGGCCGGCAAGACCGGCAATTTCGCGCCGGGCCCTGTCGCCGCTGTCGATCTGCTCGAGTTGGCGAAGAACACCGATATCACCGATTCAGCTTCTCTCGACACGGCTTTCGCAGCCGAGGACGACGCGCTGTCGACACTGTTGGTCAAGGACGAATTGCGGGCCGGCCTGTACGCCTTCGATCTGGTGCAGAAGCGTGCGAAGCGTCCCGCCGGTGCGCCGGACAAGTCCCTCGCCCGCAAGATCTCCGGCGTCGGCATCGTCGGTGCCGGCCTGATGGCCAGCCAACTGGCGCTGCTGTTCGTCCGCCAGCTGAAGGTGCCGGTGATTCTCACCGACATCGATCAGGAGCGCATCGACAAGGGCGTCGGCTACGTACACGGTGAAATCGACAAGCTGCTCGGCAAGAAGCGTCTGTCCCCCGATGCCGCGAATCGGCTGAAGGCGTTGGTGTCCGGCTCGATCGACAAGTCCGCCTTCGCGAACACCGACTTCGTCATCGAGGCCGTGTTCGAGAACCTGGACGTCAAGAAGAAGGTGTTCGCCGAGGTCGAGGAATTCGTCTCCGCCGACACCATTCTCGCGACCAACACCTCGTCGTTGTCGATCACGAAGATGGCTGCGGACCTGAAGCACCCCGAGCGGGTCGTCGGCTTCCACTTCTTCAACCCCGTCGCGGTTCTTCCGCTGCTCGAGGTCGTCAAGGGCGAGAAGACCGACGACGCCACTCTCGCAACGGCATTTGCTACCGCGAAGACGCTGAAGAAGTCGGCCGTCCTGTCGGCCGATCTTCCCGGATTCGTCTTCAACCGGCTGGTCACTCGCGCGTCCAACGAGATCATCAGCGCAATCGACGAGGGCACTCCGTTCGATGTGGCGGACGGCGCAGTGGGCGAACTCGGCATGCCGATGAGCCCGCTGACCTTGCTTGCCCTCGTCGGACCGGCGGTTGCTCTGCACACGGCCGAAACCCTCGCCGAGGCGTACCCGGAGCGGTTCAAGGACTCCGCCGGGTTCCGTGCACTCGTCGAGGCGAAGAAGCCCGGCGTGTGGACCTACGGACCCGAGGGCCAGGTCGTCGATCCCGAGGTGGCCGCACTGTGGCCGCAGGGTGATTCGCCATCGACGGCCGAGCAGGTTCTCGAGCGGACCCGCAACGCCTTTGCCGACGAGATCAAGATCATGCTCGACGAAGGCGTCGTCGCGGCGGCCCAGGACATCGATCTCTGCTTGCTCCTCGGCGGCGGCTTCGGATTCTGGAACGGTGGTATCACTCCGTACCTGGATCGCAGCGGCGCGTCCGAGGCCGCAACCGGTCAGCGTTTCCTCGCGCCGGGTGTGGCCAGCGTCTAGCTCTGCCCGCCGAGTTCGAGGTTATGGACAAATTTCATCGCATTTTCGTCCATAACCTCGAACTCGACAGCGACTGGTCCCACTGTCGCAGGGTCGTCTAGTTTCGAACCCGATGACCACCCGTACAGAACATGACGCAGCCGCCGACCGGGATCACCTGATTCGAGTCGGCTATCGCATGTTGGGCTCGTACAGCGAGGCCGAGGACGCAGTCCAGGAAGCATTCGTACGGTGGTATCGGCTCAGCGAGACCGAGCGCGCCGTGATCGACATCCCCCTGGCGTGGATGACCCGTGTCGTCAGTCGCATCTGCCTGGATGTGCTCGGTTCTGCGCGCGTACGTCGTGAACAGTATGTCGGTCAATGGCTGCCCGAACCTGTGCCCGACCGAGACACATCGCTGACGTCTGCCGACCCCGCCGATCGAGTTGCTCGAAACGATTCCGTGAGCTTGGCTCTGCTGATAGTGATGGACTCCCTCGGTCCGGCCCAACGAGTGGCATTCGTGTTGCACGATGTGTTCGGGTTGCCGTTCGACGACATCGCAGTCACCCTGGATCGCTCTTCCGCCGCTTGTCGGCAACTTGCATCCGCCGCGCGCAAGCGCGTTCGGGATCCGCGCGCTCACGACAGCGACCCGGCGGAACACGACCGACTCGTGCGTGCGTTCGCGGCGGTGTCGAGCAGCGGGACTCTCGCGGAACTGACAGCCGTTCTCGCGCCGGAGGTTTCGCTGATCAGCGACGGCGGCGGAAAGATCACCGCCGCACGCAATCCGATTCTCGGCTCCGACCGGGTGGCACGATTCATCCGCGGAATCACCGCGAAGTCGACCGAACTCGACGGGTCGATAGAGCCGGTGAACGGATCGTCCGGGATCGTCTTTCGGCGCGCCGGTACCGTCTTCGCCGTTGTCGGTTTCCGTGTCGCGGGCGGCGTCGTGGCGAACGTATGGATCGTGTTGAACCCGGACAAGCTTCGGCACTGGGACTGAACACACAGACATTTACGCGGGCTGCGTCGTCAATAGATCATGAAGCCGAAATCCAAGAGCGTGATCGTGTGCGTATCCGGTCCGCACCACAACACCTGGAGAATTGCCGAGGCCATCGCCGATGGTCTCGGTGCCGAGGTAAGAACACCGGACCAGATAGACCCCGCCCGCATCGCGGAATACGACCTGGTCGGATTCGGATCGGGCATCTACTTGGGCAAGCACCACCCCCAGTTACTGTCGTTCGTGGCGTCCTTGCCGAACGTGGACCACCACAGGGCATTCGTTCTGGCAACCAGCGGATTCGCCGAATCTTCGCTGCATCGATTCTCCCGTTCCCTCACAGACTCGTTGCACAGCAAGGGCTTCGACATTTCGGATGCATTCTCGTGCCGAGCCAAAGACACCTTCTTTCCCTTCGCTCTCTTCGGCGGAATCCGACAAAGCCGTCCGAACGATGCCGATGTGCGACGCGCTCGACTGTTCGCCGAGAATTTGAGAACGACGCAGGCGAGCCCGACTTCGATCGGGGATATCCAATGAAGCTGGCCGTAGCAGGTGGAACAGGAACCGTCGGAACGCATGTCGTCGAAGTAGCACGTATGCGTGGGCACGAGGTCGTCGTGCTCTCGCGATCGGCGGGCGTGGATCTCGTGAGCGGCAACGGACTGGCCGACGCCATCGCCGGGGTCGACGCCGTCGTCGATGTCTCGTCGACGCAGACCGTCTCGGCGAAGGAGTCGACAGCGTTCTTCTCCGCCGTCACCCGCAACTTGCTGGCGGCCGAGATCGAGGCCGGAGTCGGCCACCATGTGGCGCTGTCCATCGTGGGGATAGACAAGGCTCCGCACTCGTACTACGCCGGAAAAGTCGAGCAGGAGAACATGATTCGGTCCGGGTCGGTGCCGTGGACGATCCTGCGAGCCACTCAGTTCCACGAATTCGCCGCTCAGATCCGTGCACGCGCGTCGTTCGGTCCGGTGAGCATCGTCCCGAAGATGGTCTCGCAACCGATCGCCGCCCGCGAGGTCGCCGATCGATTGATCGACCTGGCCGAGCACTCCCCCGCGGGCCGCGTTGCCGACCTCGGCGGGCCGAGACAAGAACGGATGGCCGAGATGGTGCGGCGCTATGCACGTGCCATCGGTGCCCGTGGCCTGGTGCTCGAGGTCCCGATTCCCGGCGCATACGGTCGCGCGATGCGAGACGGAACGCTGGTCACCACGACCGGTTCGGATCACGGTTTCCAGACCTTCGATCAGTGGTCGGCCACCCTGGCGCGATAGCCACCTGCCGCCGAACTCGAAGCTATGGACGACTTACGGCAGTTTTCCGTCCGCAACTTCGAGTTCGACAGCGCAATATCGGACAATTCACCTATTTCGGCACTTGGATTGCTGCACGCCACGAATATCGAGGCGATTTCGCTCCCATTCCGTGTGTGCGAGGACGAAGATGGCGATGACCACCATGGACGCTGTTCACCCGAAAGCTGGTTCATGCCATGACGCAATCGACCGATCGGCACACCGCAAAGGTCATCGGAGTCACCATCGCCGCCGCTGTCGGCGGGTTTCTGTTCGGATTCGATTCGTCCGTCGTCAACGGTGCAGTCGACTCGATCCAGGAGAATTTCGCTCTGTCCTCGTTCGTCACGGGGTTCGCGGTCGCAATCGCACTCCTCGGGTGCGCGGTCGGAGCCTGGTTCGCCGGTCGCCTGGCCGACAGTTGGGGCCGCAAGAAGGTGATGCTGCTCGGCTCTGCGCTGTTCACCATTTCCTCGGTGGGGTCCGGGTTCGCCTTCAGTGTCCCCGATCTGATGTTGTGGAGGGTCCTCGGCGGGCTGGGTATCGGAATTGCGTCGGTGATCGCGCCCGCGTACATCTCGGAGATAGCACCGGCTCGCTATCGCGGTGGATTGGCATCGCTGCAGCAACTGGCCATCACGGTCGGCATTTTTGCCGCGCTGCTCTCGGATGCGGTTCTTCAGAACGCGGCAGGCGGACCGTCGAACGATCTATGGTTCGGCCTCGAAGCGTGGCGGTGGATGTTCCTGGTCGGCGTCGCGCCCGCATTGGTCTACGGATTTCTCGCGACACTCATTCCAGAATCACCTCGGTACCTGGTGGGTAAACACCTCGACGAGGAAGCTGCACGCATTCTGGGCGACATCACCGGCGAAGTGAACCCCGACGAACGCATCCGGGAAATTCGCCTGACTCTCCGGCGAGAATCCAAATCCTCGTTCGCCGATATCCGAGGACCCAAATTCGGTCTGCAGCCGATCGTGTGGGTCGGTATCACGATGGCGATTCTGCAGCAGTTCGTCGGGATCAACGCGATCTTCTACTACTCGACGACGCTGTGGAAGTCGGTGGGCTTCAGCGAGAATCAATCGTTCGTCACGTCGGTGATCACGTCCGTCATCAATGTGTCGATGACATTCGTCGCAATCTTGTTCGTCGATCGATTCGGTCGCCGAAATCTGTTGATGATCGGCTCGATCGGCATGTTCGTCGGTTTGGTCCTGGCCGCAGTCTCGTTCACGCAAGCCGTCGGAAGCGGCGACCAACTGGAATTGCCGTCGCCGTGGGGCCCGGTAGCGCTCGTCGGCGCAAATCTGTTCGTGGTCTTCTTCGCAGCAACATGGGGACCGATCATGTGGGTGATGCTCGGAGAGATGTTCCCCAATCGAATGCGTGCAGTGGCGTTGGGCATCAGTACCGCCGCGAACTGGATAGCGAACTTCGCCATCACATTGGCATTCCCGCCGTTGTCCGACACCATCGGACTCGGCTTCATCTACTCGTTCTTCGCACTGTTCGCTCTCCTTTCCTTCTTCTTCGTCAAATACAAGATCACCGAGACCAAAGGGATGGAACTCGAAGAGATGGGCGTCTGAATCGAGGTTGCCCGAACGACGGCGGGTCCACGGTTTTTCGGACCGATAAGGCAGGGTGGGGGTGCACTCTGTCGGTCGATCTGCCGTCGAAAGTAGGACATGAAGCTTCGTATCGCATGCGCCGTGGGCACCGTCGTGGTGTTCGGACTGAGCCTGCGCCTGCTGTTCGGCAGTACGTCGGCACTCACCTCCGACATCGCCGAGTTCTAGTCCGCGAACTCGACATCCATGGCGTTGCTGACCACGGGCCCGGTGATCTGCCTCGGTGTATTCGCCGCCACCGCACGCTATTTCGTGCGCCGGGTCCCTGTCACGCACGTTCTTGTGGTGTGCCTGTCCCTGGTGGCCGTCGGCACAGCTGTACGCGCGGTGCCGTCGTGGCCGATCCTCGTGGTCGGCACTCTCGTCGCGGCGGCGGGTATCGCGGTGGCGAATGTGTTGGGTCCGGTTTTCGTCCGTCTGGTGGTGCGGGAGTGGAGCCTGTCGGAACGACCCAGGGGCAGGGAGTGGAGCCTGTCGGAACGACCCAGGGGCAGGGAGTGGAGCCTGTCGGAACGACCCAGGGGCAGGGAGTGGAGCTCGACAGGTGAACCCGATGCGGCGGCGGGGCGACGACTGGGGTTGTTGACCGGGGTGTTGACCGCTGTGATCAGTGCCAGTGCGGGAGTGGCGTCGGGAGTGTCCGTTCCGTTGGCCGAGGCGTTCGACGGTGGTTGGCGGATTGTTCTGGGGCTGTGGTCGATTCCGGTCGTATTGGCCGCCGGAAGTATGGCGGTCTTCGGGCGAACGCTGTCGCGCGGGCTGTCGGTTGCCGGGTCGGCGACAGTCCCCGACGACGCTCCTCGGAGTCGCACGGGGGTTCTGACATCGCCCGTTGCGTGGTCGTTGACGGCATTCATGGGTTTGCAGTCGCTGATGGCGTATTCGATGATCGCGTGGTTACCGACGATCTTTCGTGATCGCGGGGTGGACGCGCGTGATGCCGGTCTGCTGTTGACGGCATTGTCGGTCAGCAGCGTGCTGACTGCATTGACGATTCCGAGCCTCGCGACCAGGTTGGGGAATCAGAGCGCGTTGGCGGTCGCCGTGACGCTACCGACGTGCGTGGGCCTGCTCGGGATAGTGTCGTCGGCCGATTCCTGGGCCCTGGTGTGGGCGGTACTGCTCGGTTTGGGCCAGGGCGGGCAGTTGTCGCTCGCGATGACGTTGATGAATCTGCGGGCCTCGAACGCCCGTGATGCTGCGTCGCTCAGTTCCATGGCGCAGACGGTCGGATACGTGCTGGCTGCTGCCGGTCCGCTGGTGTGCGGGGCCGTTCATTCGGCGACGCAGCGGTGGGAACCGTCGATTGTGTTTCTTCTGTTGGTGACGATTCCCATGGCTGCAGCAGGTGCGGTGGCCGGCCGCCGCGTCGTGGTCGGAAGCGAGGCGGAGCCGGCCGACGCCGTCAGAGGCTCTTGACCCAATGCGAAACTTGCTGCACCACGGTTTCGCAGGTGAGTCCGAACTCGTGGTGCAGTTGCTCCCGAGATGCGTGGTCCAGGAATCGTTGCGGCACACCGAGATCGCGGCAGGGCACGTCGACACCGGCACCGCGCAGCGCGGCCGAGAGCGTCGAACCTATCCCGCCGTGCAGGCCGCTGTCCTCGACGGTGACGACCAACCGGTAATCCTCGGCCATCTTGAGCAGCGACTGCGGGACCGGGAGCACCCAGCGTGGATCCACGACGGCAACCGAAATACCCTCTGCTTCGAGCTTTTTCGCGGCGTCGAGGGCGAGCGACCCGAACACCCCGACGGCAACGATCAGCACGTCGCCGGTGGCCTCGGACGGCTCGGTCAGCACATCGAGTATTCCGTCCAACCTGCGCACCGCAGGCACCGTTTCGGTGACCGCGCCCTTCGGGAAGCGAAGTGCCGTAGGGCCGTCCGAGGTGGCGATCGCCTCGGCCAGCTCCTCTCGAAGAGTGGCGGCGTCTCGTGGCGCTGCCACCTTCATGCCCGGAACGATGCCGAGCAGAGACATGTCCCACATGCCGTTGTGGGACGCGCCGTCGGCACCGGTGACTCCCGCGCGGTCCAACACGATGGTGACGGGAAGGCCCAACAGGGCGACGTCCATCAGCAGTTGATCGAACGCGCGGTTGAGGAACGTGGAGTAGATGGCGACCACGGGATGCATGCCGCCGAGCGCAAGCCCGGCGGCCGACGTCATCGCATGCTGCTCGGCGATACCCACGTCGAACATTCGGTCCGGAAACCGCACCCCGAACGCCGCGAGCCCGGTGGGCGCGGCCATTGCGGCGGTGATGGCCACGACGTCCTCGTTCTGCTCGCCCTGCTCGATGAGCGCCGCCGAGAACACCGACGTCCAATCCCGAGCCGATTTGGATCGGGCCAGGCCGGTCGCAGGATCGATGACGCCGGTGGCGTGCATCTGGTCGGCCACGTCGTTCTCGGCATGGATGTAGCCCATGCCCTTGCGGGTCACCGCATGCACGATGACCGGTCCGCCGTACGCCTTTGCTCTGCGCAGTGCCGATTCCATGGCGTGCTGGTCGTGACCGTCCACCGGGCCCAGGTACTTGATACCGAGATCGGTGAACATGACCTGCGGGCTGATGGCGTCCTTCACTCCGGCTTTCATGCCGTGCAGCATCGTGTAGGCGGCGCGGCCGACGACGGGGATCCGTCGTACGATCCGGCGGCCGTTGTCGAGAATTTTCTCGTATCCCGGCTGCAGTCGCAGAGCTGCCAGGTGATCGGCCAGCCCGCCGATGGTCGGGGCGTACGAACGGCCGTTGTCGTTGACGACGATCACCAGCGACCGGTCTCGGCCGGCGGCGATGTTGTTCAGCGCCTCCCAGCACATACCGCCTGTCAGCGCGCCGTCACCGACCACAGCCACGACATGCCGGTCGGTCTCTCCCTTGAGGGCGAACGCTTTGGCCAACCCGTCGGCATACGACAAGGACGCCGATGCGTGCGAGGACTCGACCCAGTCGTGTTCGCTCTCGACCCGAGACGGATAGCCGGACAGCCCGCCCTGCTTGCGCAGTGTGTCGAACATTCCGGCGCGTCCGGTGAGCATCTTGTGCACGTAGGCCTGGTGGCCCGTGTCGAAGATGACCGGATCACGCGGTGAGTCGAAGGTGCGGTGGATCGCCAGAGTCAGCTCCACCACTCCCAGATTGGGACCGAGGTGGCCCCCTGTTGCCGATACCTTCTCGACCAGGAAGGCGCGGATCTCGCGAGCCAGTTCGGCCAGCTCCGCACTATCGAGGTCGCGCAAGTCCTCGGGCGTCTGAATTCGCGCTAGGACACCCAACGAGATCGCTCCCTCCGGCCGGAAAACATATTCGAAAAACCAGTCTACGGAGTGGCTGCACCCAGCCGCCCCGTCCAGCATTGTCTCGCCGACACTACCGTCGAGTAGGCAGGTGCCCGGGGTCAGTCGCCCCTAACCTCGAATACGCTCGAAACGGACACCCGACATACAGTGTCGCCCATGAGCAACGTCGTCGATGCCATCCTGACCCGGGTTCACGAACTGTGCCGGGACGACGCGTCGGGACAGGTTGCCGACTACATCCCCGAACTCGCAGCCGTGACGCCGGACGGCTTCGGTATCGCCCTGACGACCACCGACGGTTACCTGTACGAAGTCGGCGACACGAGGATGCCGTTCACCATCCAATCCATCTCCAAGCCCTTCACCTATGCACTCGCGCTGGCCGACCGCGGTCTCGACGTCGTCGCGGGCAAGATCGACGTCGAACCCTCGGGTGAGCCGTTCAACGAGATCAGCCTGGACGCCGTCACCGAGCGGCCCCGAAACCCGATGATCAACGCGGGTGCGATCACGTCCGCGTCGCTCATCGGCGGCCGCACCGCGGAGGAACGATTCGAGCGCATCCGAGCGTCGTATTCCCGGTACGCAGGAAGGTCTCTGAGCTTCAACGACGCGGTGTATCGATCCGAAGCGCGCACCGGACACCGCAATCGCGCCATCGGCTACATGCTGCGGTCCTTCGGCATCATCGACCACGATCCGGAGGCCGCCGTCGACCTCTACTTCCGCCAGTGCTCGATCGACGTCACGGCGGCGGATCTGGCCATGATGGCCGCGACGATGGCCAACAACGGAGTCAATCCCCACACCAAGGAGCGCGCCCTGGCACCCGCACTGGTCGAACGCGTGCTGTCGGTGATGACGACCTGTGGCATGTACGACGGCGCAGGCGACTGGGTGGCGCGGGTGGGTATGCCGGCCAAGAGTGGGGTCGGCGGCGGCATCCTGGCGGTGCTTCCCGGGCAGATGGGCATCGCCGTCTACTCCCCCCGCCTCGATTCGCACGGCAACAGCGTGCGCGGCGTTGCTGCCTGCCGAGAACTCTCCACCAGACTCGAATTGCACTTTCTGCACGTCACTCGGGCCGCGAAATCGTCGATTCGACGTCGGTACGTTCTCACCGAGGCACCGTCGCGAAAACGACGATCCGAGATCGAACAGGCCACACTCGCTGCAGTCGGCGACCGCGCGCGGGTCTACGAGTTGCACGGGGACCTGCTGTTCTCGGGTGCCGAGACAGCGGTCCGCGAGATCGGCAACCTCGACCGGAATCTCGATGCACTCGTCATCGACGTTCGTGGCGTCGACGAGGTGAGCGACATCGCCCGTTCGATGTTCGAGGACCTACGCCGCGATCTCGCCGACCACGGCTGTGTGGTGTGCCTGGTGGATCCCAGAGCCATCATGGGCCACACGACGTCGAGCCTGGACCCGAATGATCCGGCGGGCCGGGTGTACTCGAGTCTGAGCTCGGCCATCCAGTGGGCAGAGAACCTGCTGCTCGATCGGCACTGCTCCGGCGCGCGGCAACCGGCAGAGATCACTCCGGCCGAGCACCCGTTGCTCGCCGGTCTGTCCACCGAGCAATTCGACTCGGTGACTCCTTATCTGGAGAAACGTCACTACGCACGGGGCGACGTCATCGTTCACCGTGGTGCGCCGGCAGCGGGTCTGTTCTTGATTCTGCGCGGAGAAGTGACATCGACGGCCGTGTCCGCAGACGGGGGCAAACACCGCATCACGACGCTCTCCCCCGGGATGAGCTTCGGCGAGATGCCGCTGCTGATGTCGGTGCCGTTCCTGCTGGACATGGTGGCCGACACCCCTGTCGATCTGGTGGTCGTGTCGGTATCGCATTTCGAGGCACTGACTCGGGACGCCCCGGAAGTGAAGCTGGCGCTACTGGAAAATCTGGCCAGCGGCGCGTACGGCCAGATGGCGGCCGTCGTCAAGACGCTCGGGCGGTTCGACATCGGCATCTGATCCGACTGTCGAACCGCCCGAGTGGACGTGCTTGGCCCCTGATCAGGCGTCGAGCGTGATCATCGTGAGGACCTCGGTGGGCTGCGCCGAGCCGCCGGCAGGCTCGAGCGAGAACGCGAAGTTGGTCGACGCTCCCATGCCGTCCACCACGGTGCCGTCGCTCGACGTGAGCTGATCCTCGGTGACAACGCCGGCGGAGCGCGGCGCACCGTCGACGAACCACATCTGGTAGACCCGGCCCGAGGGCGGCTCCGGGACACCGTTCAGAGTCACCACGACCGCATCTCGGCTCAGCGAGTACGACACCTTTGCAGTGCCGCCACCCGGGAACTCCGCGGACGCCTCACGAGCGTCGGGCGCTGCGACGATCTGCTCGGCCTGGGAAGGCTGCGGGTCCGAGCCCATGGTCTGCGTGACGACGACTACACCGCCGACTGCGACGACGATCGCGGCAGCCGCGGACACCAACGAGTATCGCCACGTCTTCGAGCGCTCACGTCGGTGCCGGTGCAGTGGAGTGACGTTCGGCGGAAGTTCTCGGACCGTCGGCTCCTGATCGCTCGCGGCGACACGCGCTAGCACGGCCTCCCGCACGCGTTCGGGTGCGGGAGTGGCGTCTGCCGCCGCAGCCAACGCCAGCGTTTCGTGAATCTCACCCACGAGGATGTCGAATTGTGCCCGGGTCGTCTCGTCGACGCGGATTCGCTCGGATTCGATGGCGCGCCGCTCGGACTCGCTCATCGCGTGGAGGGCATAGACCTCCGCTTCGTCCAGCAGTCGTTGCCGTGACGCTTCACTCATTGCGGGATCACCCCCAGGCATGTCTTCAACTTGATCAATCCATCTCGTATGCGCGATTTGATCGTCGGCACGGCCACCCCGAGCCGTTCGGCAACCTCGCGATAGGTGTACCCGCTGTAATAAGCCATTCGTACCGACTCGCTCTGCGTATCGGTCAGAGTGTCGAGACAGGCCACGACCGCCTCCGATTCGAGCCGCTGGGTCACCGTCTCGAGTACCTCGTCGTGCTCGGGTGTGTGACTCACGGCACCGTACGCCGCCTCGCGGTCGGTACCCGACTGTTCGCTACGTACCCGATCGACCGCCCGGCGATGTGCCAGCGTCATGATCCACGCCAGCGGACTCCCCTGGCTCGGATCGTAATTCGGTGCCGCACGCCAGATCTGGAGGAACACCTCCTGCGCGGTCTCCTCGCTGTACCCCGGATCGCGAAGCACGCGCACCACCATCCCGTACACACGGGAGGACGTGGCGTCGTACAGTTCGGCGAAGGCCGACCGGTCGCCCTGGGCAACGGCGGCCATCAGGCGACGGAGACGGTCCGTCTCCTCGGCACGCAGATTCTTCAGCTGCGGGCTCGGTACTGCGCACACCGCATCCTCGACCGAGGTGCTGTCCTCGGACTCGGGCGGCGTTCGGTCACGGCCGGTGCCCGCAGATCCGGAAGCGTCGGAGAACGGCACGCTCATCGGACTGTCGTCCCAGCAGACGGGTTCATGATCGAGTTCATCGATCATGACACTAGTGGTCATGTAGCCCTCATATCGAAACCTCCGCGTTTTCCCGCCGCAGTACATATTCGGAACAAACACCCCGAGGGATGGTCCGCGACCGAAATTCGTTTGCGCAGAATTGGACCGGGCTTCATCCTGGGTGCGAGAATCGGACAAACGCGGGCAATCGGGCGGACAGCTCGATGGAGGGACGGACACGCATGACGGCCATCGAAACCCACGGGCTCGTCAAACATTTCGGCACCACCGCCGCAGTCGACGGCGTGGATCTGTCGATCCCGTCCGGCGGGGTGTACGGCGTACTCGGACCCAACGGGGCCGGGAAAACCACGACCATCCGGATGCTGGCGACACTTCTTCCGATAGACGGCGGCAGCGCACGAGTCCTGGGACACGACGTGGCAACCGAGCCGGAGGCCGTTCGCCGAAAAGTCTCTCTCACGGGTCAATTCGCCTCGCTCGACGAGGATCTGACCGGCACCGAGAATCTCGTTCTGCTGGCGCGGCTGCTCGGCTACTCACGTCCGGCCGCCCGAGCGCGCGCTGATCAACTGTTGACAGCATTCGACATCGCCGACGCCGGACCGCGACAGGTCAAGACCTACTCCGGTGGCATGCGCAGGCGCATCGACATCGCGGCGAGCATCATCGTCACCCCCGAGCTGATCTTTCTCGACGAACCCACCACCGGCCTGGACCCGCGCAGTCGCAATCACGTCTGGGAGATCGTCCGTGCACTGGTAGCAGGCGGCACGACGGTACTGCTGACGACGCAGTATCTCGACGAGGCCGACCACCTGGCCGGGCGCGTGGCGGTGATCGACCACGGCAAAGTCATCGCCGAGGGCACGACGGGCGAGCTGAAGGCATCGGTGGGATCGAACTCACTGCACCTGCGCGTGCTCGATGCCGGGCACCGGAATGCCGCCGCGAGAATCGTTCGAGATCTGGTCGGCAGCACCGTGACCGAGGACGCCGACCCGTTCACCGTGTCCGCACGACTGGACAATCCGGCGCAGGCGGCACCGATCCTTCCTGCTCTCGAATCCGCCGGAATCGCCATCGCATCCTTCACCCTCGGTCAGCCGAGTCTGGACGAGGTGTTCCTGGCGCTGACCGGGCACGACGCGGGAGCGGGAGTGGAGCCGGTGGGTGCGAAAAAAGCTGAAATCGACAACGGGGAGATCGCGTCATGACCACCGAGGCCCAACGATCCGCCCCACAGGCGTCGACGATCATCGATGTTCTCTCAGCCGCAGGTCCGAGGCCGGAGCGTCCGTCTTCGCTGTCGACCTCGCTGAGTTTCGGCTGGCGGGCGTTGCTGAAGATCAAGCACGTACCGGAGCAGTTGTTCGACGTGACGGCGTTTCCGATCATGTTCACGCTGTTGTTCACGTACCTGTTCGGTGGCGCTCTGGCCGGTTCGACCGACGCGTACATCCAGTTTCTGCTGCCGGGCATCCTGGTGCAGACCGTGGTGATGATCACGATGTACACCGGCGTGACGATGAACAAGGACATCGAGAAGGGTGTGTTCGACCGGTTCCGATCGTTGCCGATCTGGCGTCCGTCGCCGCTGGTCGGTGCGTTGCTGGGTGACGTCGTGCGCTACACGTTGGCGTCGGTGATCGTACTGATCTTGGGGCTGATTCTCGGTTTCCGGCCGCAAGGCGGGCTGCTCGGTGTGATCGCATCGATAGTGCTGTTGCTCGTGTTCTCGTTTTGTCTGTCCTGGATCTGGACGATGATCGCCATGATCGTGCGCACCGAGGCAGCCGTGATGGGGATGTCGATGTTCATCCTGTTTCCGCTGACGTTCGCGAGCAACATCTTCGTCGACCCCAACACGATGCCGGGGTGGCTTCGTGCGTTCGTCGACGTCAACCCGGTCAGCTTTCTGGTGACGTCACTTCGAGGCCTGATGCAGGGCGATGTCGACACCGGCCAACTCGGAGTGACTCTGGTGCTGTCGGCGGCGATGCTGGCGATCTTCGGACCGATCACGATGCGGCTGTACAACCGCAAGTCCTGATCCGCGCCTCCCGGTGCAAGCGTCAGGATGCGGCGCGGGCTCGGTGTCGGCGGACTGCGTCCCGATTCGAGCACACGGTTCCGCAGTACCGCTGCCGTCCGGTGCGTGAGGTGTCGGCGAAGGCGGTCGTGCAGTCGGCTGCGGCGCACCGATGGAGTCTGTCCATTCCGCGACCGGTCAAGTGCAGCGCGGTACCGACACCGACCAGTGCCCTGATGACGCCACCCAACGCGATGTTGGGATCGCGATAGTGCATGTGCCAGCCGTCGTCGGCATGGTTGGTCAACCGCGGGTACGCGGATGCCTGTGCAAGGAGGGCGTTCAGTGCCTCGGCCCGCTCCTCGGCTGTCTCTGCATCCACCACGCGAGCCCACTCGCGGAGAAACTCGAGTGTGTCCGCGAGATCGGCGTCGGTGGCAGTCCAGTCGGGAACGAGGCCGGCGTCGATGCAGCGGGCACCCAATTCGCTCGGCGACGTGGGTGGCCGGTTGAGGAGGTCGATGCCCAGTTTCACGGCATATTCTCCGTAAGGGTTGATGTGCACAAGACCATTACATCACAGTGGATGCATGGACATCGAACACAGCAGACACTCCTGGACCACCCGCTCGCTCCACGACACCAGCGAAGGCCTCGTCGGCTACCAGGGCTGCCACTGCGGAGCTCAACGCATCGTCTCGGTACCCGCGCAGACGTTCGCCCCGGTTGCCGAAGTGGATCACCCCAGCACGTTCGCCACCGCAGGCACCACCGTGTCGAGTGCATAGCCGATGGACAGCGCCGAGTTGGTGGCGTAGGACTTCGCGACTTCCGGGTCGTCGAACACGACGTAGCGGCCGTCCGCGACAGCCGGAATCCGTTGGAACAGCGGATTGTCGGTCACCTCGGACGGCGCCTTCTGGATGGGGAAGACGATCAGTACGTCGGCGTCGAGCAGGTCGAGCTCCTCCCCGGAAATCGGAACCGAGAAGCCGCGCGGCGGAAGAGAATCGATGATCGGGCTGGTGACGAAGCCGAGCTTCTTCATGAACTCGAGTCGACTGTTCGACGAGATGTATGCGCCGTATCCGGTGCCGCTGTAGGCCCCGACCACCGCTGTCTTGCCGGCGAATTCCGGATGGGCAGCGGCCGCTGCATCGAAACGGTCGGCGATTCCTGCGAGCAGCGCGTCCCCTTCGGATTGCTTGCCGAGTGCCGTGGCCACCATCGTGACCTGCTGCTCGAGCGTTGTCAGGTAGTTGTCCGCCCCCGCCGGTATACCCACCGTCGGAGCAATGGCGGAAAGCGTGGCGTACCGATCGGCGTCACCGGAGCTCTTGGTGTCGAGGATCAGATCCGGCTCCAGCGCCGCGACCTGCTCGAACGACGGCTCCTGCGTCCCGATGATCTGCGGTGGTGCGTCGTAGAGCCCGGCCGCCCACGGACCGACGCCGTCGCCGCCGAAGGCGAGCCAGTCGCTCGCACCGACCGGTGAGACACCGAGCGCGAGTGCGGTTTCCGCGTCGCCCCAGCCGAGCGCGACGACGCGCTGCGGGGCACTGTCGACGGTCACGTCGCCGAACTCGGTATCGATCGTGACAGGGAACGCAGCCGCCGATCCGTCGGACGGCGCCTCCGATCCGGGTCCGTCATCCCCGCCCGACCCACACGAGACGACGGCGGTCAGGAACAGCATGGCGACCGACACAGCACCGACGGTGCGACGAATTCTCACCCGAGAAACGGTACGTCAGACTCGCCAAGATTGGTGAGGCAACCCTATTTACGGACGAAGCGGCCGATACATTCGACGTGGCTGGTCAGAGGAAACGCGTCGAACGCGCGCACGTCCGTCAGCTCGTAACCGGCTGCCCGGTAAAGGCTCGCGTCCCGCGCGAACGATGCCGGATCGCAGCCGATGTGGACGATCGTGCGGGGAGACCGCGTCGCGAGACCTTCGATGACGTCGCGTCCGGCACCGGCTCGCGGCGGATCGAGTACCGCCACCGCCACCGATTCCGGCAACGAATCCATCGATCGCTCGACCCGGCCCGGCGCGAACGAGACCTGAGCAAGGTCGTGCAGCGCCGAACGCCCGTCCTCGGCGGCCCGGCGCGAGAACTCGACGCTGGTGACTCGTCCGCTCGATCCCACCCGCTCGGCGAGAGCCGCCGCGAACACGCCGACACCGCCGTAGAGATCCCATGCGCCGTCACCCGGATCGGCGTCCGCCCAGTCGCGCACGACGTCGGTGTACACCTGGGCCGCTCCCTTGTGCGCCTGCCAGAAGCCGGTGGCATCGAGTGTCCACGGCCGCGCCGAGACGAATTCGGTGACGCGACCCGACCCGATGACAGCCTTTTCCGGCCTGGCCCGGGACGACGCTGCTCGACGCGCCGACGCACCGCGGCGGCCCGGAGACCGGCGTCCGGTTCGCGTCAACTGGGCCGGTGCCACCTCCACCACATGGCGTTCACCCCTACCGTCGAGGACCACCTGCAATTCGGCACCTGCGCGCCACTCACGGTCCGACAATCCGTCGAACGCAGCCGGATCCATTTGCGGGCACGACAACTCCGTGACGATCGAACTGCTTCGATAGCGGTGGTAGCCGGGCCGTCCACCCGAATCGACTGCCAGCCGAACACGGGTCCGCCATCCGGTGCCGTCGCCGGTGCCCGGCAACTCCTCGACCGGAACGTCCCTCTCGATGCCCGCGACGCGGCGCAGCTGTTCGGCGACGACGGAGGACTTGAGTCGACGACCGGCTTCGGGGGTCGCGTGAGAATAGTCGCAGCATCCCGAACCACCGGGCCCGGAGATGGGGCAGCGAGCGTCGATGCGGTCCCGAGACGCGGTGAGGATCTCGATCGCGTCGGCGCGGCAGAACGACCCACCGCGATCCTCGGTCACCTTGGCCATGACGCGTTCCCCCGGTAGCCCGTGGCGGACGAACACCACTCGACCTTCGTGACGGGCCACGCAGAACCCACCGTGTCCGGGAGCGCCCAGTTCGACGTCGAGCACCAGCCCGAACCAGTTCTCGGTCATTTGCCCGCCGGCGGTTCGTAGCCGCGACGCGATGCACCCGGCGCATTTCCGAGCACCTCGCGCCTGGCCTTCTCCGACGAGCGCAGCTGCCACGGAACGCTGGTGACCATCACGCCGGGTTGGAACAGCAGTCGGGACTTCAATCTCAGCGCGCTCTGGTTGTGCAGGACCTGCTCCCACCAGTGACCGACGACGTACTCGGGGATGAAGACGGTCACCACATCACGTGGTGAGTCGCGTCGAACTCGTTTGACGTAGTCCAGAACCGGCTTGGTGACTTCGCGGTAGGGCGATTCGACGACCTTGAGGGGTACCGAGACGTCACTGGCCTCCCATTCACGTACCAATGCTCGGGTGTCCACCTCGTCGACGTTGACGGTGACGGCTTCGAGAGTGTCGGGCCTGGTCGCGCGTGCGTAGGCGAGAGCCCGCAGGGTCGGCATGTGCAGCTTGGACACCAGCACGATCGAGTGCGTGCGGCTGGGTAGCACGCCGTCCCACACCTCGTTCTCGAGCTCGCGCGCCACGGTGTCGTAGTGCTTTCTGATCATCCGCATCAGGATGAAGATGGCCACCATCGCCACGATCGCGATCCAGGCTCCGGCAGCGAACTTGGTGATCAACACGATCACGAGAACGGTCGCCGTCATGGCCAGACCGACGCTGTTGACCACCCGCGAGCGCTGCATCCTGCCGCGCTGCTCGCCATCGGTCTCGGTTCGGAGCAGGCGGGTCCAGTGCCGGATCATGCCGGTCTGGCTCAGGGTGAACGAGACGAACACACCCACGATGTAGAGCTGGATGAGCTTGGTGACCTCTGCTCCGAACACCACGACGAACACGATGGCTGCGCCGGACAGGAACAGAATGCCGTTACTGAAGGCAAGGCGATCGCCGCGTGTGTGCAACTGTCGGGGTAGATACCGGTCCTGAGCGAGCACCGAGCCCAGCACGGGGAAGCCGTTGAATGCCGTGTTCGCGGCGAGTACCAGGATCAACGCCGTCACGGCGGTGATGAAGAAGAACCCAACGGGGAACCCGCTGAACACTGCCTCCGCCAACTGCGCGATCAACGTCTTCTGGTGGTAGCCATCCGGTGCCCCGATCAGCTGCGTCTCCGGGTCCATCGCGTACTTGATGCCGATCTTCTGCGCCAGCACGATGATGCCCATCAACAACGTGATGCCGATACCGCCGAGCAGCAACAGCGTGGTTGCCGCGTTACGGGACTTGGGTTTCTCGAATGCAGGCACCCCGTTACTGATGGCCTCGACTCCGGTCAGCGCCGCGCAACCCGACGAGAACGCCCGCGCGACGAGGAACGCGAACGCAATCCCGTACAGATGCGAGTCCTCCGCTTTCAGATCGAACGTCGCCGACTCGGCGTGAATGTCGTCTCCGAGCACGTAGACCCGGAACAACCCGTAGCCCAACATCAGGAACATGCCGCCCATGAAGGCGTATGTGGGAATGGCGAACGCGGCACCCGACTCGCGGATACCGCGCAGGTTGATCGACGTGATGAACACGATGGCCACCACCGCGAACAGCACCTTGTGCTGCGCGACGAAGGGTACGGCCGAACCGATGTTCGACGCGGCCGCCGAAATGGAGACCGCCACGGTCAGCACGTAGTCCACCAACAACGCACTACCCACGGTCAGACCCGCCGCAGGACCGAGGTTGGTGGTCGCGACCTCGTAATCACCACCGCCGGACGGGTAGGCGTGCACGTTCTGCCGGTAGCTGGCGACCACCACCGCCATCACGACACAGACCGCGAGACCGATCCACGGAGTGAACGTGAGCGCCGATATCCCGGCCACGGACAACACCAGGAAGATCTCTTCGGGTGCGTACGCAACCGAGGACATGGCGTCCGAGGCGAACACCGGTAGCGCGATTCGCTTGGGTAGCAAGGTATGACCGAGCTTGTCGCTGCGGAACGGCTTACCGAGAACCAGCCGCTTTGCGGCAGTCGAGACCTTGGACACGATCAGAAGCGTAGGCCGTCGGGTCGCCGGCGGCGCAACCACGCGCCCTTTGACTTCCATCCGATGCCCACCCACGGTCGAGCCGGTGACGAATCCCCGATACGTTGGTGCTCGCATGCACACGGTGGCAATGTCGTCGGCAGTGTTGGTCGGCAATCGAGATCGGGACGGAGCTGGGCGTTGTACGTAGTTGTGATGGGGTGTGGCCGTGTCGGCGCATCGCTGGCCGGGGCGCTCGAGCGCATCGGGCACGAGGTGGCGATCATCGACCGCGACGAAACCGCGTTTCTGCGCCTCGACCCCGACTTCGGCGGGCATCGAGTAGTCGGTATGGGATTCGACCGAGATGTGTTGGTGCGCGCCGGAATCGAGAAGGCGGAGGCATTCGCAGCCGTATCATCCGGTGACAATTCCAACATCATCTCCGCGCGCGTCGCGCGCGAGACGTTCGGCGTCGAGAAGGTCGTCGCACGGATTTACGACGCCAAACGCGCCGCCGTGTACGAGCGCCTCGGTATTCCGACCGTGGCCACAGTGCCGTGGGCGACCGACCGGTTTCTGCACAATCTTCTGCGGGACGACCCCACCACCAAGTGGCGAGATCCGTCCGGGAGCGTCGCGGTGGTGCTGCTCGACTTCCACGATGCGTGGATCGGCAAGAAATTGTCGGTACTCGAGGATGCGACCCGGTCGCGGGCCGCGTTCGTCATCCGTTTCGGCACCGGACTGCTGCCCGACAAGCGCACCGTGATCCAGGCAGGCGACGAGGTGTACGTCGCTGCCGTCTCCGGGACCGTCGCCGAGGCCATCGCATTGGCCGGCAATCCGCCGCCGTCGGACGACTGATGCTCGCCCGTACGTTGTTCTCCTCCCCCATCGACCCGAACGGGAAGCCATGAAAGTCGCCATCGCCGGTGCCGGCGCAGTCGGCAGATCCATTGCACGCGAATTGATCCGAAGTGAGCACGAGGTGATGCTCCTCGAACGCAAACTCGACCACGTCGATCAGGCCGCAGTACCCGAGGCCGAATGGGTGCTCGCGGACGCCTGCGAGTTGAGTCTGCTCGAGGCCGCCCATCTCGAGAACTACGACGTGGTGATCGCCGCTACCGGCGACGACAAAGCGAACCTGGTGCTCAGCTTGCTGGCCAAAACCGAGTTCGGCGTGAACCGCGTGGTGGCCCGGGTCAACGACCCCAGAAACGAATGGCTCTTCGATGCGGCCTGGGGTGTCGATGTCGCAGTCTCGACCCCGCGCATGCTGGCGTCACTGGTGGAGGAGGCCGTCTCGGTAGGCGATCTGGTCCACCTGATGACATTCCGCAAGGGACAGGCAAATCTCGTGGAGATCACTCTGCCCGAGAACACGCCCCTGGCGGGCAAGCCGGTACGCAAGCTCCAGCTACCGCGGGACGCAGCACTGGTGACGATTCTTCGCGGTGGCCGTGTCATCGTTCCGCAGCACGACGATCCGCTCGAAGGCGGTGACGAGTTGCTCTTCGTCGCGGCGAAAGAGGTGGAGGACGAACTACGTGCTGCGGTCGGTCTGACCTGACGGCAGCTCGTCGGCCTGTTCGTCGTTCGATGCGAGGTCGAGCGCTCGATCCGCTTGACGCACCGCCCACAGAGTCACCAATAGGGCTACGCCGGTCAGGGGCCACCCCATCCCGATCCGTGCCACCGCGAGCCAGCCGGTCTGGTCCGAGTCGTAGAGCTGGGACTGAACGATGTAGCGCGCAGCGAACACCGACGCCCAGGCGATGGTGGCCACGTCGTAGTAACGAACCGCAGACCGCTCCCGACGCCACGATGTTCCCTTGCCGTTGAGGTAACCCCAGATGACGCCGACGAGCGGCCACCGGGCGAGTACCGACAGCACGAACGCCCCGCCGTAGACGAGTGATGTATAGATGCCGAACAGGAAGTAGCCCTTGGCGTCCCCGGTGCGGTACGCGATGAATGCGCAGATGCCGACGCCGAAGAATCCGGAGATCGCCGGTTGTATCGGGCTGCGGCGCACCAGCCGCCACACCAGAACGGCCGCGGCGACACCCAACGCCGCCCACAGAGCGACCGACAGGCCGAAATAGCTGTTGAACGGGACGAAGACGACCACGGGCAGCGTGGAATACACCAATCCGCTCACACCGCCGAGCTGCTCGAGCACGGTGGGGGCGGCGGTCTTCACGGCGTCCGGCGTCGACGTGTCGGGTACCGGTTCCGGCGTGTTCGACGTTCTCGGGTGCGGCACTGCATCGTCGCTGTTCGTCACGAGAACGAGAGTGCCATACCGGGGACGATCAGTTGTCGTCGCGCAGTTCGTAGTACGGGTTGTAGACGATCTTGCGCCCATCGCGTTCGCCGACCCGGCCACGCACCAGGACCGTCTTGCCCGGCTCGATTCCGGCAATCTTGCGCCGGCCGATCCACAGGAGAGTCACCGTGTCGGTGCCGTCGAAGAATTCCGCTTCGATGTTGGCGTTCGCGGCCTTGGAACACGCTTCGACGCTGCGTAGACGACCCAACATCGTGACCTCTTCGCCACGCGAGCAATCGCAGGCGCGTCGGGCTCCGGACGCTTCGGAGGATTCGGCCATCTCCTCGGCGTCGAGCTGATCGATGTCCTCGGTCAACTTTCGCGTCAAGCGGCGAAAGTATCCTGCGGCAGCGGGTGCCATTGTGCGCTCCTGCGGGTGGGGGTCGTCTCGCAGCTCCACTCCTGGGAGCAGTTGCGGCGACCTGGGAGTTTCCCTCGTCATAGCTGGTACTTCGCCACTGTAGACCCGATCCGGCGCGCTGACCAACCACCGCCACGCCGTCGAACGGGGGCGTGCACAATCGTCTCGTGCACACCCGATTCGAGACCTCCACCGCGATCGTTCTACCGGGGACGGGATCGGACGCGCAGTTCGCACAGGAGGCATTCGGGCAGGCGTTCGACGTTGTGGGATTGGCCACTGTCGCCGTGGAACCCGACCCGACCGGCGTGGTGGGGAGCTATCTCGGTGCACTCGACGAGGCTGTACGCGCGCACGGTCCCGTCGTGGTCGCCGGAATCTCACTGGGTGCAGCCGTCGCGGCGCACTGGGCCGAACGCAACCGCTCGAGTGTCGTCGCGTTGGCGCTGGCGCTGCCGGCGTGGACGGGCGATCCCACCGGCTCACCGGCTGCACTGAGTGCACGGTTCACGGCTGGGTCGCTTCGCGAACACGGGCTCGACAGCGTCACGGCGACCATGGCCGAGTCGAGCCCAGAATGGCTCGCGCGCACCCTGGCGCGATCCTGGGCGTCGCAGTGGCCGGCGCTCCCCCGCGCGTTGGACGAGGCGGCCTCGTACCGAGGCCCGGAGTTGGACCGTCTCGCGCGGATCGACGCGCCGACCGTCGTGGTCGGCGCGGTGGACGACCCGGTGCATCCGATCGCGGTTGCGGAGCAGTGGGCTCGCGCCCTGCCGAGAGGCGTACTGCGGACCGTGACTTTGACGGACATCGGACTCGACCCGGGGGTCCTGGGCCGAGAAGCCGTCGACGCTCTGACCGCGGCGCACGACGTCTGACGCCGATCAGCCCCCCAGTTGCTGAATCGCCGATCCGGACGCTCCGCGGCGCGGAGCGCGCTCGGCACCGGGTTGTTCGGCGTTCGGTTGCGGAGTCGACTGCTGCTGCGCCGCATCGGTGTTCGCATCAGGGGCGGTGGGCTGCGCCGGCGCGGCCTGCTGCGCTGCTTGCTGCTGCGCGGCAGCCGCCAGTTGCTCGGCCAATACCTGCGGCAGAACCACCGGCAACGGAGTACGCACCGGGTGTGGATCGGTGCCGCGGTCGACGACGGTCTGTCGAAGAATCGAGTGCGCGAGCTGGACCAGGGGCTGGCCCTCCGCCACCGCGCCCGACGGCCCGGCGAGGACGCATCGAACCATCCAGCGATACCCGTCGACACCGATGAAGCGCAGATCGGCGTTGGCGGTGACACCGACCAACTCGCGGCCCCACGGCCCGGTCTCCACGGTCGTCTCGGCCTTGTCGTTGCGGAGCGATGTCGCCAGATCGGCTGCCACCTCGCGCCACTGCCCCGGAGACTTCGGGGCAGCGTAGGCGGCGATGGTGATGCGCCCGAACTGGGTGACGATGTGTACTGCTTGCGGGCTGCCCGCCTGAGACATCTCGACCTGCAGTTGCCCGCCCTCGGGGAGAGGGATCAACACCGAGCCGAGATCCAGCCGGTTCGCCGCGACGGTCTCGCGATCCTCGTCCAGATCACCGAGATCGTGGGGCCCCTCGACGGTGGTGTCCGCGGTCGCATCGTCGTTGTCGTCGTCGCGGCCGTCGACGAATGGCTCCGCGCTGGACGCGGAGGCACTGCCGGCGTCGTTCTTCTTACGCCGTCCGAACATGTTCAGCTCTCTTCTTCTCGGTTGCATTCAGTTCGCTGTACACCGACGACCGTCGCGACAGACGCACTACGTAGGACGTCACTGCACCAGACTCGCATGTCCGCCGGTCGAACCGTGACCGCCGTCCCCTCGAACGGTGTCGTCGAGTCGATCCACTTCGACGAACTCGACCAATTCGACGCGCTGCACCACCAACTGAGCGATTCGATCGCCGCGATCGAGCACGATGGGCGTCCGGAGATCGTGGTTGATCAAGCAGACCTTGATCTCCCCGCGGTATCCAGCGTCGATGGTGCCAGGGGTGTTGACGACCGACAGTCCCGATTTGGCCGCCAGGCCCGAGCGCGGGTGGATCAGCCCCACCATCCCGAGGGGCAAGGCCACCGCAATCCCCGTGCCCACGAGAACCCGTTCGCCGGGAGCGATCGTGACTGGGGCGGTGATCCGCAGATCCACACCCGCGTCACCCTCGTGCGCACGCGTGGGCACCGGTAGATCTGGGTCCAACCGGCGAAGTCGAACCTCCCCGGGGCGGTCCGGGGGCACCTCGAGCTGGTCGCCAGAAAGCGTGTTGCGGGACTCGATGACTTCGTCACTCACGTCGAACGAGACTACGCTGATCTGCTTCGCCGTCGGCGCGGCGACTACCCTAGGTGGGGTGACTGCAGATCGACAGGCCGATCGGGCGAACCCCGAGTCCGACGACCCCACCTCGCGTGCCGGTTCCCCCGGCTCGGAGTCGGTGCTCTACGCCGAACGACTGTGGGTACCCCTCTGGTGGTGGGTGGCCGGCGCAGCGCTGGCGGTACTACTCGCAGCGGAGGTACACATGGGTGCCCCCGGTGTTCGCGCCTGGCTGCCCTACGTGTTGCTCCTGCCCCTGGTCGCCTGGGCTCTGGTGGCGTTCAGCAGGTTACGTGTGCAGGTGGTGGCCACCGATCCGAGCTCGGACTCGACCGAGTCGTCGTCCGCCGGCCTCGAGCTACGGGTCGGCAAAGCGCATCTGCCTCTCGATGTCGCGTCCAAGGCAGCCGTGGTGCCCGCGACAGCAAAAAGTGCGGCGCTGGGAAGGCAGCTGGACCCGCTTGCCTTCGTACAGCACCGCACCTGGGTGAAACAGATGGTGATCGTCGTACTGGACGACCCGGACGACCCGACGCCCTACTGGTTGATCAGCACCAAGCGGCCGGAGGATCTACTCGCCGTGCTCAGTGCCCACGGCGTGGAAGCTCGCTGACCCAGCCGTCGGGCTCTCGCTGCGAAACCTCACTGCCCGGCCGCTCGGCCGGGCATCGCCTGCCCTCGATCAGGGCCTGCCGTCGATCAGGCAGCGCAGTCCCGGCACATGAGGACGCCGTTGGCATCGCTGGCCAGTCGACTGCGGTGGTGCACCAGGAAGCAGCTCGAACAGGTGAATTCGTCCGCCTGCTTGGGAACCACCCGGACCGAAAGCTCTTCGCCGGACAGGTCGGCACCCGGGAGCTCGAAGGACTCGGCGGTGTCTGACTCGTCCACATCGACGACTGCGGACTGCGCCTCGTTGCGGCGAGCCTTCAGTTCTTCGAGAGAGTCCTCCGAGACGTCGTCGGATTCTGTTCTTCTCGGAGCGTCGTAATCGGTTGCCATTGTTCTCGTAACCCCTCATCTTCGTACGTGTGTGTGGTGGAAGCTGCCGGTGTGGTCGGCTTGTGGCCGTCGGCTGTGAAGAGGGCGCTTGCTCGCTCCCACCGATTTGATTCTCGATCGAACAGGTTCATCACGCGGTGCCGGAAACTACACCGGGTAGTTCCCGAATTCCGCCGGTTGAAACTCGATCGAGATTTCGCTCACCTGATCGACGATTCACCGGCAGCTTTCTGTTTCTTAAGCACTGCGGCCGCCAGACAATAGCCGACGCCGACCCCAAAGCCGAAACCGAATCGCCGATCACTTCATTGCCTCCGTGCACGCCGCATCAACACCGAGACGACCGGCTTCATTCCGCAGTCCGCAGAAGCAGTTCTGCTGCTGGTTTTCGCGGTGCAAACGGGTCGCGTGCACTGCTTTCGGCGAGCTCGCGGCCGAGTGTGCCGTCGCCGAGGACCGCGGGCATCTACAGTAGGCACGCGTCGGTGTGAACCGACTCCGTGTACCGGTCTCGGCGACTGCCGACGGAAAGGCGAAGAATCACTGTGGTTTCTCTGATCACCGAAGGCCAGCCGGTCGACGACCGCGGCCGTCCGTTCCGTCGACGCCGCGCACTTCCGATCATCGCCGTATTCGCAGTACTCGCTCTGCTCGCCGTGGTCGTGTGGGTCAAGGTGTTCACCACCACCGAGACGACATCGGCCACTGCCGAGTGCAACACCCCCACCACGACCGCTGCCACCGACGGAACGCAGCCGGTTGCCCTCGGCGAGGAAGTCGACCCGACGACACTTCTCGACGTCGAGCCTGCCGCCCTGTCGGCATCGAAGGTACGAGTGTTCAACGCCAACGGCGAACGCGGCCAAGCTGCACACGTGGCGGCTCAGCTCAGCGACTACGGCTTCGCGAGTGCTCCGGACGTGCAGGTGGGCAACGATCCCGTCTACGTCGACCAGAACATGCAGTGCCAAGGCCAGATCCGATTCGGATCCGCGGGTATCGGTGCCGCGAGCGCAGTGTGGCTCCTCGCACCGTGTGCAGAACTCATCGAGGACTCGAGGACCGACGACTCGGTGGATCTGGCACTCGGCACCTACTTCAGCGAGATTCAGCCGAACGACGACGCAGAGGAAGTGCTACGCACGCTGGCGGGCGCAGCCCCCGGTGCCGCGCCGCAGCCCCTCGACCCCGATCTGCTCGCCGCCGCGCGTCAGTCTCGTTGCTGAGTCGATCGCGCTGCTGAGTCGATCGCGCTGCTGAGACGGACCAGTCCGTCAGCTCGGAATCGGATCGAGTGCGCCGACGAGTCGTAGGGCGGCGGTCAGGGGTTCGGCGATTCCCGGGGCCATCGCCACGGTGACGACGCCGTCCGCACTCGTCGACGTCGCTGCGGGAACATCGACGAGGGCTCCGGCTTCGGCAGCGATCAGCGACCCCGCCGCCCAGTCCCACGGGCTGAGCCCGTGCTCGAAGTGTGCGTCGACCGCACCGGACGCGACCATGCACAGATCCAGTGCTGCAGAACCGATTCGGCGAATATCTCGCACCTTCGGCAGCAGTTCGGCGATGATCGCGCCCTGCGCCGCGCGGCGTCGTGATCCGTACCCGAATCCGGTGGCCAACAACGTCATCGACAATTCGGTCACACCCGAACACTGCAGCCGTTCGATACGACCGTCTGCGTACCGAGCCGTCGCCCCATGCCCCTGCGCAGCCGAATAGACCACATCGCGGGCCACGTCGACGACGGCCCCTGCCACGCTCACTCCGTCGATCTGCGCGGCGACAGAGACCCCGTACGCGGGAATGCCGTACATGAAATTGACGGTTCCGTCGATCGGATCCAGCACCCACCGAACTCCGTCGACGGATTCGTCTCCGCCACCTTCCTCCTCACCGAGGACGGAATCGGTGGGACGCAGCCGCGCCAACAATTCGCGAAGAACACGTTCGGTTTCGGTGTCCACGACGGTGACCGGATCGGTCGGTGTGCTCTTGGACTGCACGGCAGCTGCCTCCGCAGCGGGACTGCCACCGAACACCTGCGGACGACGCGTTCGCACGTGTTCGGCTGCCTCCGTGGCAACCCGAACGGCGACCCCGCGCAGTGCCTCCACATCACGTGTCGTCGGTTCGGTATCCGACCGTTCTACGGTGGCCGGCGTCTGGGGCAATTGCTCAGTGGCGGTGTGGGTCTGCGTTCCGTCATGTTTCGACACGCGTACATCGCAACACACTTCGCCGGCGCGGCACCACCGCGCCACTCGGCGGGCGGTCCGCTGCAGCGTCGGCGTCACGTCGACGAACGGTCGGCACTATTGTTCCGAAGCGACGGCACACACGAATTCGATCAGGCCAGGAGCGGCATCGACATGACACAGCCAGGTTCGGACAACAGCACCGCGGCGACGGCCGAGCGTCACGGGTTCGGCGTCGACGTCGGTGGCAGCGGCATCAAGGGCGGCATCGTCGACCTGAACACCGGTGAGCTCGTGGGCGATCGCTACAAGATCGAGACGCCTCAGCCCTCGACCCCCGACGCCGTCGCGCGGACCGTGGCCGAGATCGTCGCTCATTTCGAGTGGACCGGACCGATCGGCGTCACTCTGCCCGCGGTGGTCACCAACGGTGTGGCTCGTTCGGCCGCCAACATCGACAAGAGCTGGATCGACACCGATGCGCGCGCACTGTTCGCGAAGGCCATCGGAAACGAGAACATCACCGTCCTCAACGACGCGGATGCCGCCGGGGTCGCCGAGGACAAGTACGGCGGCGGCAAGGGCAAGGACGGGGTCGTCGTTCTGCTCACGTTCGGCACCGGGATCGGTTCCGCCGTTCTGCACAACGGAGTTCTGCTGCCGAACACCGAGTTCGGACACATGGAGATCGGTGGCAAGGAAGCCGAGCATCGCGCGGCGTCCTCGGTGAAGGAGAACAAGGGGCTGTCCTACAAGGAATGGGCAAAAGAGGTCTCCACCGTGCTCGCGACGTTCGAGGCGCTGCTGTGGCCCGACCTGTTCATCGCCGGTGGCGGAATCAGTCGCAAGAGCGAGAAGTGGATTCCGCACCTGACCAACCGAACTCCGGTGGTCCCCGCGACCCTGCTGAACACGGCGGGCATCGTCGGAGCGGCCCTCGCTGCGGACAGTGCCGTCACGTCTGCCGAGACCGGTACATCGGCTGGATCACCGCACTGACACGCGGTGTCGCCACCTGCGAAGGACGAGGGTAGGTAACAAACTCCTGAGAGGTCGTTACAATGGTGTGTGCCGGTACGCAGCCGGCCGAATCCGAAGACCTCTCCGCCGGAAACAACTCTGGCGTGACGCCGCACGACTTCGTCACGAAAGGGCGTACGTGGCAGCCACCGATATCCGTCAGACCGTAGATTCCGAACCTGGAACTGCGACACCTGAACCTGCTGTCAAGGCACCCGCCGCGAAGGCACCGGCTAAGAAGGCACCGGCCAAACGCGCCGCCGCCAAGAAGGCACCGGCCAAGAAGGCCGCAGCGAAGAAGACAGCTGCTCCCGCCACCGGCGATGACGTCGACGAGAGCACCCCGGGAATCGAAGACATCGACATCTCCGAAGGTGATCTCGCCGCCGCAGCGAACGACGTCGTCGAGGTCGTCGCCGCAGGCGACGACACCGAAGAAGACGCAACGAGCGAGCCGACCGCCGAGGACAAGGCGTCCGGCGACTTCGTCTGGGACGAAGAGGAATCCGAAGCCCTGCGTCAGGCCCGCAAGGACGCCGAGCTCACCGCATCAGCGGACTCGGTTCGCGCGTACCTCAAGCAGATCGGCAAGGTCGCCCTCCTCAACGCCGAGGAAGAGGTCGAACTCGCCAAGCGCATCGAGGCAGGACTGTTCGCCGTCGAGAAGATGCGCGAGTCCGCGGAGAAGGGCGAGAAGCTCCCCGTCGCCCAGCGGCGTGACATGACCTGGATCTGCCGTGACGGCAACCGCGCCAAGAACCACCTGCTCGAGGCAAACCTCCGCCTCGTCGTCTCGCTGGCCAAGCGCTACACGGGCCGCGGCATGGCGTTCCTGGATCTCATCCAGGAGGGTAACCTGGGTCTGATCCGCGCGGTCGAGAAGTTCGACTACACCAAGGGCTACAAGTTCTCGACGTACGCCACCTGGTGGATCCGCCAGGCCATCACCCGTGCCATGGCAGACCAGGCCCGGACCATTCGTATCCCGGTGCACATGGTCGAGGTCATCAACAAGCTCGGACGCATCCAGCGTGAGCTCCTGCAGGATCTGGGCCGCGAGCCCACTCCGGAGGAACTCGCCAAGGAGATGGACATCACGCCCGAGAAGGTGCTGGAGATCCAGCAGTACGCTCGCGAGCCGATTTCCCTCGACCAGACCATCGGTGACGAGGGTGACAGCCAGCTCGGGGACTTCATCGAGGACTCCGAGGCTGTCGTCGCGGTCGACGCGGTGTCGTTCACGCTTCTGCAGGATCAGCTGCAGTCGGTGCTCGAGACGCTCTCCGAGCGCGAAGCAGGCGTAGTTCGCCTCCGCTTCGGCCTCACCGATGGACAGCCCCGCACCCTCGACGAGATCGGGCAGGTGTACGGAGTCACCCGCGAGCGAATTCGTCAGATCGAGTCCAAGACGATGTCGAAGCTGCGGCACCCGTCGCGGTCCCAGGTTCTGCGCGACTACCTGGACTGACAATCTTCGAACGACAAGCGACCGTCGATCTTCGGATCGGCGGTCGCTTCTCGTTGCTGGCGACTGCCAGGCTTTCGGTCAGAGCACGGGCGTCCCGAAATCCCCGGCGGGCCCCGGTCGGTACTCGACGGCGGCAGTGACGGCCTCGAGCGGTAGCGGTCCGTACAGGTGCGGAAACAGCATCGACTGCGGGTCGGACGGCACACCCGGCTCCCACTGCACCGGCGCACTCAACCGCGCTGGGTCCAGCGCCAGCAGCACCAGATCGGTGCGTCCTGGGAAGAGCCGGTTCGCGGGCAGATGCACCTGCTCGGGCGTGGAGAGGTGAACGAAACCCAGTTCGGCGAACGACTCCGGCGTGTACTCGGTACCGCCCCGGATTCTCGACCACTCCTCCGTGGTGCACAGATGTACGAGGACGTCGGTTCGTTCGGTCACACCGCCATTGTGCCGGGTTCTCGGGGCCTCGTGTCCCCTACCCCGCGCGTCCCCGAGCCGTGTCCTGGAAGTCAGGGCGGGGGCAGCGTGGGTGCCCCACCGCGCGTTCGGCCCGGCAGGCCGCCGAGCACCACTGCGGCGATGACGGCAAGGATTCCCAGGGACTCGAGCAGCGTCGGCACCTGGGTCAGCACCACGGCACCGACGACAGTCGCGGTCGCGGGCAGCAACGCCAACAGCAACGCGAAGCGAGCCCGACCCACTCGGACCAGGACGTACTGGTCGAGAACGTACGGAACGACGCTCGACAGCAATCCGACGCCCAGGCCCAGAACCCAGATGCGCCAGTCGCTCAGAACGTCGGTGTGCGCGAATGCGAACGGTGCGAACAGCGGCACGGCGAGAACCACCGATGCGATTCCGAAACCGGCGGCCATGTCGTCGAGCCCCTGCCCGGCGTCGGCCACGGACTTGCCCAGCACGATGTACGCCGCCCACAGAGCCGCCGAACCGAGCGCGAACGCGATTCCGATCAATCCCACCTCGCCGCCCTCGAACTGAGCCGACGCGATGGCAGCAACGCCGGCGACCACCAGAACGACCGCGAGTGCATCGGTGAGCTTCCGAGATCCTGCTGCGGCGACGACGATCGGGCCCAGAAACTCGATGGCGACCGCCGCACCCAGGGGCAGCCGAGCGATGGCCTCGTAGAACATCACGTTCATGCCGATGGTGGCCGCTCCGAACGCGGCAGCGGTCACCGCGCGTCGTACCGTCCATGCGGATCCGGCACCGCCGCGTCGACGCCACGGCCTACGCCAGGCGATCAGGACGACAGCGGCACCGAAGCCCCGCAGCCAGGCCACCGCAGCCGGGTTCACCGTGTCGAACAGGAACACTCCGATGGCCGCACCGACGTACATGCATACGGCACCGATCACGAACAGCGAGGGGATACCCAGCCTCGAAGCGCCGGACAGTGAAGAAGAAGTCGAAGCCACACCGGGACCCTACTGCCGCCACCCGTCCCATTCCGTATCAGCTGTCAGCGAACAGGATCCACGGCGTTCCTGCTCGTAGGACATGTTTCGTGTTAGTGACAACACAAAGAAACGCGCTCGGGAACAACGCGTGACCGCCATACGTCTGACAGAGTGAACGAACCGCGCCATACCGACGCGGCGGACCGGCCCCAGGCGAACGGGACATACCTGCAAGCCAGTACGGAGGAGTCATGCCCGGAACATTGACCAGCCCACAATTGACAGCAGCGGACCGGTGCGACCGGTGCGGTGCAGGGGCTCGCGCGCGTGTCGTGCTCTCGACCGGTGGAGAGCTTCTCTTCTGCGGTCACCACGCCACCGAGCACGAAGCCCGCTTGCGTGAAGTGAACGCAACGGTGATGACCGAATCGGACTCCACGGTGTAACCCCACCGACACGTCGGGGGACGCCAGTTCGCCACAGCTGTACCGATACAACTGCATCAACGCACGATCACAACGACGGACGGTCTCTGGACCGTCCGTCGTTGTCGTGTCACCGGCACAGTCCGCCGGCAGCACTCGTCCGTCGGGTGCTACATCTTGCGCAACTGCGCGATTCGCTCACCCAGCTGCTCCGCCGATGCCATCGCCGTCGGCGGGCCACCGCAGATTCGACGCAGATCGCCGTGAATGACGCCGTGCGGCTTCCCCGTCCGGTGGTGGTACACCGCAACCAAACTGTTCAGTTCCCGCCTCAGGCCGGCCAACTGGCCGGCACTGGTGGCCCTGTCGTTGACGACGGCAGGCGCGGGGACCGCCGGGCCCGGAGCGGGTTTGTCGATCTGCTCCTGCTGACGCTGGCGAAGCAGGTCGCGCATCTGCGTCGCGTCGAGCAGGCCGGGGAGCCCGAGATAGTCGGCCTCTTCGTCGCTGCCCGAGAACGTCGCGGTCCCGAACGAGGAACCGTCGTAGATCACCTGATCGAGCTCGGCATCCGCGCCGAGGGAGGTGTACGCCTTCTCTTCCTCGCCCAGCTCGTCCTTCTGCTTGTTGGCGTCGGCCAGCAGCTCGTCGTCGAAGCCGTCCTTCTCGCGGTGGGGCTTGCCGAGAATATGGTCGCGCTGAGCCTCGAGCTGTGAGGCGAGGTCGAGCAGGACCGGTACCGACGGCAGGAAGACGCTCGCCGTCTCGCCCTTACGGCGTGATCGCACGAAACGACCGATTGCCTGCGCGAAGTACAGCGGAGTGGATGCACTGGTGGCGTAGACGCCGACGGCGAGACGCGGAACGTCGACACCCTCGGACACCATGCGAACGGCAACCATCCACCGCTGATCACTCTTGCCGAACTCGGCGATACGAGCCGAGGATGTGGGGTCGTCGGAGAGGACGAGGGTCGGCGTCTCCCCCGTGATCACCTCGATCAGCTTGGCGTAGGCCCGCGCCACCGTCTGGTCGGTCGCGATCACGAGACCACCTGCGTCGGGCATACCGCCCGACCGCAACTGTGCCAATCGTGTGTTCGCAGCCAACAGCACCGCAGGCATCCAGTCGCCCTGCGGGTCGAGGGCGGTACGCCAGGCCCGTGCGGTCTGCTCCGCATTCAGCGGCTCGCCCAACCGAGCGGTGTACTCCTCGCCTGCGCTGTCCCGCCACCGTGCCTCCCCGGAATACGCGAGGAAGACGACCGGGCGAACGACTCCGTCGGCGAGGGCGTCGGAGTAGCCGTACGCGTGATCGGCCTTCGACCGCATCAGGCCGTCCTGATCCGGTTCGTAATTGACGAACGGAATGGGACTGTCGTCGCTGCGGAACGGAGTACCCGTCAACGCAAGGCGTCGGGTGGCGTCGCCGAACGCTTCGCGGATGCCCTCGCCCCAGCTCTTCGCGTCACCACCGTGGTGGATCTCGTCGAGGATCACCAGAGTCTTGCGGGCCTCCGTGCGCACTCGGTGCTTGAACGGATGCGAGGCGATCTGGGCGTAGGTCACCACCACACCGTGGTAGTCACTCGAGGTCTGCCCGGTCGAGTTGGAGAAGCGTGAGTCCAACGCGATGCCCACCCGCGCCGCCGACTCGGCCCACTGATGCTTGAGGTGCTCGGTGGGTGCCACCACCGTCACCTGATCGACGGTGCGGTGCGCGAGCAGTTCGGCGGCGACGCGCAGGGCGAACGTGGTCTTACCTGCACCCGGGGTCGCCACCGCCAGGAAGTCCTTGGGCGAGGCGACGAGATACTTCGTCAGCGCGCGTCGCTGCCAGGCACGTAGAGGTGCCCCGCCGGCGACGGGCGCAGCCGTCTGATCGGTGGATGGTGGTGTGGGATCGAACATGTCAGCGCTCACTGGCCGCCGGTTCCTGGCATCGATGTAAATTCCTCGCGCTCTCGGTAGCCCTGCAGTGTCCGCCGAGGAGCCTATCGCTCCGTACCGACGGATCCCGCATCGCTGGGGTGATGTCGGACGCGACACGGCGCGTCGGTCGTTAGGCGAAGTCGGCATCGGTCAGGAATGCTGGAGGCACCATGAGCGAGTCTGCAGGCCCAACTCCCACGCCGCCGCGATTGTCGGCGAGAAACCCGCTACGTGCGGTGTGGAAAGTGACTCTGCGCACGCTCGGCAAGGCCTGGGACGATTCGATCTTCAGCAAGGCCGCGACCGCCGCCTTCTGGCAGACGCTGTCGCTACCGCCCCTTCTGCTCGGGGTGCTGGGCAGTCTCGGTTTCGTCGGAGGATGGTTCGGCCCCAACACCGTCGACATCATCGAGTCGAAGATCATCACCTTCAGCAACACGCTCTTCAGCAGCAGTGTCGTCGATCAGATCATCGCGCCGACCGTCCGAGACGTACTCGCACAGGGCAGTGGCGAAATCGTCTCGGTCGGCTTTCTGCTCTCGCTGTGGGCGGGCTCGTCGGCGATCTCGACGTTCGTTGACTCCATCGTCGAAGCACACGGACAGGCCGACGCTCGAAATCCCGTCTGGCAGCGGTTCTTCGCGCTGCTCCTGTACGTCGGCTTCCTGATCATCGCGGTGTTCGTGCTTCCGCTCGTCGCACTCGGACCGGTGTACGTCCAGCAGATACTGCCCGATTCGTGGCTGACCGTCGGCAGCGAACTCGTCGACTTCCTGTACTACCCGGCCGTCGGCTTGCTGCTGATCATCGGCCTGACCACGTTGTACAAGCTGGCGTTGCACACGTCACTGCCCTGGCATCGTCTGCTCGGCGGAGCACTGCTGGCCGGGGTGTTCTTCATGATTGCCAGCGCCGTACTCCGCCGGTACCTGACCTGGGTCACCAGCACCGGCTACACCTACGGTGCGCTGGCAACTCCGATCGCGTTTCTGCTCTTCACGTTCTTTCTCGGCTTCGCCGTGGTCCTCGGAGCCGAGTTCAACGCGACGATCCAGGAGTTCTGGCCGGCCAGAGCAACCCGAATGGATCAAATGCGTGAGTGGCTCGCAGCGCAGGCAGCGGCGGACGACAAGCCGTCGGGACCGGTGACCGCGGTAGCACGGCGTTTGGCTACAGGCCCGATCAAAGTCACAGGGCCGATCAAACCCGCAGGGCCGATCGGAGTCGTCGGCGATCGGCAGCGATCCGACCGGCCCGAACCGTCTCAGTGACGGTCGGGCCCGGCGGAGTCACCGTCGAACGTGAGCCGTCACTCGCCCTTCTTGAGGCCCTCGTAGACCTTTTTGCAGTCCGGGCACACCGGTGAGCCCGGTTTTGCAGACTTGGTGACCGGAAACACCTCGCCGCACAGCGCTACCACATGGGTACCCATGACGGCGCTTTCGGCGATCTTGTTCTTCTTGACGTAATGGAAGAATTTCGGCCGGTCATCGTCGGTGGTTTCGTCCGGAGCGATGTCGGGACGGTCCTTCGTCTGAGTGCTCATGAACACAGATTAATCCGTCGCCACACTGTGTTCGAACCGGTCGCACAGCTCGTCGTATGCAATCTGTGAGCGGTAGTGCCACAGTGGAGGTATGACGAGAACCCCAGGGTTCGACGGAAGCGCGTACAGCGACTCGCCGGATGGGCCCGTCCTGATCACCGAGGCGCAACAGTCGGTGGAAGAGCAGCACAAAGCGCGTGTCCGCAAGTACATGTTCATCATGTCCTTCCGCATACCGGCCTTGGTGCTCGCTGCACTGGCATACGGAATGTGGATGAACCCATGGATATCCATGGCGATCGTCGGTCTGTCCATTCCGCTCCCATGGATGGCGGTGTTGATCGCGAACGATCGGCCGCCGCGTACCAAGGACGAAATGAGCCGGTACGACTACCGGACCATCGACAGTCCGGCCATCGAATCGAGCAATCACCGCGTGATCGAAGCCGGCGAGGACTGACAGGAAGCCGACAGGCGGTGCGACACTTGCTCGGTGAACGCACAGATTTTTCCGTCCCCACTGGTCGCTGCCGCCGCTGCCCTCCGTGAAGCCTTCGATCGCGCGGGATACGACGCCGACGGCGTCCTGAGGTTGCTGGGCTCCGACGCCCACGCCGCACTGGGACGCAGCGAACCGGTACCGGTCCGCAATGCGAGCCTCGGCGGCGGAGATCTGGGTGTCTTGGTGCGATTGTTCCTGCTGGTCGACGACTGCCCCGAGGACGAGGTCGCGGCCGCTCTCGCACCGCTGACCGTCTCCGAAGCCATCTCGGCCGGCATTCTCGCTCGTACCGGATCCACGGTGCGCACCCTGCTCGACATCCGGCCCCTCGACGCCGGGCACGGAACCCGGTGGATCGTCTCCGATCCCGACGGCAGCATGCGCGTCGCCGACACGGCCACCGATCATGTGCTCGGCGTCGGCCAGGCGTCGCTGTCGTTGTTGCGCGGTACACCGACCTCGCCAGTGGACACCGTCCTCGACGTCGGGACCGGATGCGGCGTCCAAGCCGTCCACGCGTGCGACTACGCAACGACGGTGACCGCGACCGACATCAGCCCGCGTTCGATGGATCTGGCGGCAGCGACGACGGCCCTCAACGGTCTCGACGTCGAATTGCTGCACGGTTCGTGGTTCGAGCCGGTGGCCGGACGTACGTTCGATCGAATCGTCGCCAATCCCCCGTTCGTCGTGGGACGCGCCGAAGTACTGCACTCGTACCGAGATTCCGGCCTCGACCTCGACGGCGCGAGCGCGTTGATGATCGCCCAGGCACCCGAGCACCTCACCCTCGGTGGGACTGCTGCCATCCTCGCGTCGTGGGTGCACCTCGAGGGCGAGGACTGGCGTACGAGAGTGGCGTCCTGGCTTCCCGCCCACGGCGTCGACGCCTGGGTGGTCGAGCGTGACGTGGCAGACCCCGCTCTGTATGTGGGCACCTGGATGCGCGACGGCGGTTTGGACCCGCGCGACCCCGATGCGGCCGCGGTGGCCCAGTCCTGGCTCGATCATTTCGCCGCCGCGGGTGTCGAGGGCGTCGGTTTCGGGTTCGTCTATCTACGCAAGACGGACTCTCCGACGGATCTGCTCGCCGAGGAGTTGACGCACGGGTTCTCCGACCCGCTCGGGAACGAGTCGCTCGAGTATTTCTCTCGGCTCGAGTGGCTCCGTGACAACGACATTCTCGACTCGGTACTGACTCTCGACCCCAACACCGCGCTCGAACGGGTGTTTCTTCCCGGCGACGAGGGCTGGGCTCCAGTGGCGATCCGTGTCCACCGGGGAAACGGACCACAGTGGCAGCACGACGTCGACGAGCTCGGTGCCGCGCTTCTGGCGGGCCTGCGTCCGGATGGGCTCGCGGTGGGCGAACTGGTCGAGCTGCTCGCCGCCGCGCACGGTGAGGATGCCGACGAACTGGCGGGGCATGCGGTGACGCTGATGCAGGGTCTGGTGCGGCACGGACTCGTGTTGCCGGCTCGCTGAACGGACCTGGGGCTGCGCTGCCGTTCCCGCTGCGAACGTTCTCAGCAACTTCTCAGGACGGACCCGCCGTATTCCCTGGTCAGGCGGGTATCACAAGGATCGGCGTGGGAACTTATCGGAGCGTCCCGAGCGTTGAACCTGTGAGACACCACCGACCAGGAGGCAAGTCATGACCAGCCCCAGCACCACGATTCGTCCGCGGCCCACCGATGCCGATCTGGACGCCCAGAGCCCAGCAGCCGATCTCGTTCGCGTGTACCTCAACGGCATCGGCCGCACCGCGTTGCTGACGGCTGAAGAAGAGGTCGACCTGGCCAAGAGGATCGAGGCAGGTCTGTACGCCAAGCAGGTTCTCGAGAACACGAAGCGGTTGAGCGCAGTCAAGAAGCGCAACCTGGCCATCATCGTGCGGGACGGAAGCGCGGCGCGCAGCCATCTGCTCGAAGCAAACCTCCGGTTGGTCGTCTCGCTCGCCAAGCGCTACACCGGTCGCGGAATGCCGTTGCTCGACCTGATCCAGGAGGGCAACCTGGGCCTGATTCGCGCCATGGAAAAGTTCGACTACGCGAAGGGCTTCAAGTTCTCGACCTACGCAACGTGGTGGATCCGTCAGGCCATCACTCGCGGCATGGCAGATCAGAGCCGAACGATTCGGCTCCCTGTCCACCTCGTCGAGCAGGTCAACAAACTCGCCCGGATCAAGCGGGAGCTGCATCAGCAGCTCGGACGCGAGGCAACCGACGAAGAGCTGTCGAGTGAATCGGGCATCGCAGTCGAGAAGATTGCGGATCTGCTCGACCACAGCCGGGATCCGGTCAGCCTCGACATGCCGGTGGGTAGCGACGAGGAAGCGCCGCTGGGTGACTTCATCGAGGACTCGGAAGCCACGTCCGCCGAGAACGCCGTCATCGCCGGGCTGCTGCACAGCGACGTTCGCGTCGTGCTCGGCACCCTCGACGAACGTGAGCAGCAGGTCATTCGTCTGCGCTACGGCTTGGACGACGGCCAGCCGCGCACCCTCGATCAGATCGGCAAGCTCTTCGGACTGTCTCGCGAGCGCGTGCGTCAGATCGAGCGCGAGGTGATGGTCAAGCTTCGCCAGGGTGACCGCGCCGAGAAGTTGCGTTCGTACGCCAGCTGATTCCGGTTCTCCGACCGGTGGAGCGACGGTGACCACTCCCGTTCGCGCCATCCGACGCGGTGGCCGAACCGACGTTCTTTTCCCCTCGGGACGTCGGCTCGGTCGCCGCTTCTCTCGTTTTCGGCGACACAGTCCTCGTCAACGCAATCGTCGGGGACCGAGGTCTGCCTTCGTCGGTTCGGGCCCGATTCGTACTCGCGCATCGGTGATGTATGCGCCGTCGGCGGATGCCAGCACCGGTTCGCAAGAAATCTCACGGATGTCGGGAATGTCCTCGGCCAGCGCAGATATGCGCTGGACGAGGTCGATCAGCGCACTCTTGTTGACCGGCACGGCGTTTCGGTAGCCCGACAGCAGCGGAGCAGCCTTCGGCGCGTCGATCAACTGTGCCGCTTCGTCCTCGGTCAACGGCAGCACACGGTAGGCACGGTCGCCCAACAGATCCGAGATCACTCCGGCCAGACCGAACGAGATGAGCGATCCGAACGACGGGTCGTCCTGAACCCGCACCACGCAGCCGATTCCCTTGACTGCCATGCGCTGGACGTGCAGTAGCGGCTCTCCGGATTCGGCGGCCAGGTTGCGGTATGCCACCCGTACTGCCGAGGCGTCGGCGACGTCCAAGCGGACACCGCCCAGATCGGGCCGGTGCCGCCACCGCTTCCCTGTCGCCTTCACGGCAACCGGGTACCCCAGTTCGTCGGCCGCCGCGACGGCCTCGTTCTCGTCGGTGACGGCGCGGAACGCCACGACGTCGAGGCCGTAACAGGCCAACAGTTCGGCAGTCTCGAAATCCGACAGCCAGCGCCCTTGGCCCCCTGCCGAACGCCAATCCCGGACCAGCTGCTTGGCGCGATCGCCGTCGATGCTCTTGGGCCGAACCAGATTCGACACCGGCCGCGAGCGCCAGGACGAATACCGCCACGCGGCGGCGAGTGCCGCCACGGCTCGTTCGGGGCTCGAATAGGACGGAACCGAGCCCCGAACCGGGTGCCCGCCGGGCCCGCGTACAGCCAGCACATCCGGGATACCTTCGGTGGCAAGGAAAGTCGACAGCACCGGCTTGTCGGATCCCCGGACCGCATTGCCCAGCGCAGTCGCGAACGGTTCGACCTCGACCGCGACCGGGGGCACGAACACGACGATCACTGCATCGATGTCGGAGGCGGCCAGTGCCGACGAGACGGCCGCGGCAAAATCCTCGGGACCGGCCTGCGGTCCGACGTCGGTCGGGATATCGGCATGCAAGCCTTTGGCGCGAGCGGCGTCGACGGCCAGGACTCCCAGGGCCGTGGAGTTGCCCACGACGGCGACGCGTGGGCCGGCCGGGAGGGGTTGGTTGCCGAACAGTACTGCGCAGTCGAACAGTTCGGAGATGGTGTCGACCTGGATCACTCCGGCTTGGGCGAACAACGCTCGGACGATGGAATCGTCGATGTCGGCACCGATGGCGTGTGCGGGTGGTACGGCTCCGCGGCCGCTCTTGACCGCGATGATCGGCTTGCTGCGCGCTACCCGTCGAGCGATTCGGGTGAATTTGCGGGGATTTCCGAAGCTCTCCAGGTACAGCAGAATCACCTCAGTCGCCGGGTCGGAGTCCCAGTACTGCAACAGGTCGTTACCCGAGACGTCCGCTCGGTTGCCGGCAGAGACGAACGTCGACAGACCCAGTCGGCGATTGGCTGCCTCGTCGAGAATTGCGATGCCGAGTGCGCCGGACTGGCAGAAGAAGCCGACGTTGCCCGGGGTCGGCAGATGCGGTGCCAATGTGGCGTTCAACCCGAACTCAGGGTCGGTGTTCGCGACGCCGAGCGCGTTGGGCCCGATCAATCGCATCCCGTGGGCACGGGCGGCGAGCACCAGCCTGCGTTCGCTCTCCTGCCCCGCTGGCCCGGTCTCGCCGAATCCACCCGACACCACGAGCAGTGCTTTGACACCTTTGTCCAGGCAGTCGCCGAGCACTGCGTCGATGGCATCGGCCGGAACCGCAGCGATAGCAAGGTCGACCGGGTCCGGGATGTCGTGCACGGTGGCGTACGCGCGGACACCGCGCACCGAGCGGTGGTCGGCGTTGACGGGGTACACCGGGCCCGTGAAGTTACCGGCGAGCAGGTTCGCCAGCACCGCGTTGCCCACCTTGGAGCTGTCGGTCGATGCGCCGATGACGGCGACCGATCGAGGGCTGAGTACGTTGCGAACGCTACGGGCCTCGGCCGCGCGCTCGCGAGAGTTCCGCACCGACAGCAACGCCTCGCTCGGATCGATGGCGAATTCCAGCCGTAGAACACCGCCCTCGAAGGAACGGCTCACCTGATATCCGGCCTCCCGGAACACGGTGACCATGTTGCGGTTTTCGGCCAACACCTCGGCGACGAACATGTTGACGCCGTTCTCGGCGGCCGCACCCGCGAGGTGCTCGAGCAGGATGGGTCCGAGTCCGCGGCCCTGGTGGGCGTCGGCGACGACGAATGCAACCTCGGCCGAGTTGCCGTCGCCCTCGGGTAGCCGCTCGTACCGGCCGACCGCGATGATGTCGTCGCCCAGTACTGCAACGAAGGCCACACGGTCGTGATGGTCGACAGTGGTGAAGTTCAGAACGTCCCGCTGCGGCATCGTCGGATAGGGGCCGAAGTACCGAAGGTATCTGGTGCGCTCCGACAGTCGTCCGTGAAAAGCCACGATGGCCTCGGAGTCCGAGGGCACGATGGGCCGCAGGTGCACGACGCCGCCGTCCGACGTCAGAACGTCGGCGACCCAGTGCCGCGGAAATTCTGTTTCCGCGCGCTCTCGTGCCAGTTCCTTGCTGCTCTTCTCGTCTGTCGCGGCGGCCTGTTCGGCGGCCGGGTCGGTACCGGTGGAATCAGTCACGCGGGTCCTCCGGATCGAGTCCGAGCAGCGGAAACACTGCTCGACGAGTGGCGATGATGGCCGAGTCGACGCGTTCGAGTGCCCGGTCGGTGCCGTCCGTTCCGGCCAACGATCCGCCGGGACCGTCCCAGGCGGGATAGTCGACATCCCCACCGTCGCCCATGGTCTGGGGCAGATCCACGCTCGGTGCCATGGTTCTCACTCGCTCGCGCCAGGTGTCGGGTAGGGGTGCCATCGGATCGATGTCGCGGCCGAGGGCAGCGGCGATCAGGTGAGTCCAGGCCCGTGGAACCACCCGAACGAGGCCGTACCCGCCTCCCCCGACGGCCAACCACCGTCCCTCCGAGTAACGGTCCGCAAGGTCGCGCATCGCCAGGAAGGCCGCGTTCTGCCCGTCGACGGTGAGCGCGAGATCTGCAAGCGGATCCTCGCGGTGACTGTCGACGCCGCATTGACTGACGATGATCTGCGGCCGGAACGCTCCGATCGCGCCCGGAACGATCGCGTGGAAAGCGCGCAGCCAGAGCCGATCTGCGGTTCCGGGCAGCAGTGGGACGTTGATCGAGGAACCCTCGCCGCGTTCGGTCCCTACCTCCGTCGACCATCCGGTGTTCGGCCACAGTGTTGCCGGGTGCTGATGCAACGAGACCGTCAGCACCCGAGGATCACCGAGAAACGCTGCTTGGACGCCATCACCGTGGTGTGCGTCGACGTCGATGTAGGCGATGCGGTCGAACCCGTTGTCCAGCAACCACGAAATGGCAATGGCGGCGTCGTTGTAGACGCAGAAGCCCGAGGCCCAATCGGCCATCGCGTGGTGCATTCCACCGCCGATACTCACTGCTCTCCTGGCCCGCCCCGACGCGATCTCACGCGCGGCCGCCAAGGAGCCGCCGGTCAGCATCGCGCTGGCTTCGTGCATGTGCTCGAACACCGGGTTGTCGTCGGAACCGAGACCGTGGACGACGTCGTCGGGGTCTCGCAGGGCCGGACCCTGCGACGGCGCGCGCTTGACGGCCTCGATGTACGCGCTGGTATGGAAACGCAGCAGCTCCGAGTCCGGTGCCGCCGACGGTTCGACGAGCTCCACGCCCGCCAACACACCGAGATCGGTGGCGAGGGCCATCGTCAGATCGAGCCGCGTCGGGTTCATCGGATGGTCGTCGCTCCACCGGTAACCGAGATAGTCCGCGCTCCACACGACGATGTCCTCGGGACGGTTCGGAATGGATACGGCGGCGCGTGTCGCCTGATCAGACATACGGACAAAACTACGTTGCCGCGCGGGATGGTGTTGCCGGGTTCCGGTGTTGTGTTCGGTACCCGGTTGTGACGCGCCACGGCGAGCGGCTTCCGGGGTTGTGATGCGCCGCGCCCGCCGCCATCGGGTGCAGCGCCGATTCAGAGCCGCTGACGGTAGGATCGAACCCGACGAAGGGGTTGAGTGTGAAGGATCTGGTCGACACCACGGAGATGTACCTCCGGACGATCTACGATTTGGAAGAAGAAGGCGTCATCCCGCTCCGCGCGCGGATCGCCGAGCGGCTGGAGCAGAGTGGTCCCACCGTCAGTCAGACCGTCGCCCGAATGGAGCGCGACGGTCTTCTGTCCGTCGCCGGCGACCGGCATCTGGAGCTGACCGAGAAGGGCCGCAGCCTGGCCGTCGCGGTCATGCGCAAGCACCGTCTCGCGGAGCGTCTGCTCGTCGACATCATCGGACTGCGCTGGGAAGATGTGCACGCCGAGGCGTGCCGTTGGGAACACGTGATGAGCGAGGAGGTCGAGCGCCGGTTGGTCACCGTGCTGAACAACCCGACGACCTCGCCCTACGGTAATCCGATCCCTGGTCTGGCGGAGTTGGGTCTGGGTCAGACGACACTGGCACCGGAGGCTCTCATTCGTCTCACCGACGTACCGCTCGGCGAGCCTACGGCGGTCGTCGTTCGCCGCTTGGCCGAGCACGTTCAGTCCGACCCCGAGGTCATCGCTCAGCTACGCGAGGCGGGCGTGGTTCCCGATGCCCGGGTTACAGTCGAAGCCAAGCCCGGGTCGGTGACGATCACGGTGCCAGGACACAGTGGTGTCGACATATCCGACGAAATGGCGCATGCCGTTCAGGTGAAGAAGGTCTGATCTCTTCCCACGGACGGCCTCTGCCGCGTGTGAGGGAGATCGAACAGTGAAGCTTCTCGTTACCGGTGGTGCAGGGTACGTCGGCAGTGTGTGCGCGGCGGTACTCGACGAACGCGGCCATGAGGTCGTCGTCGTGGACAACCTGTCCACCGGTAATCGGGATGCCGTTCCCGCCGGGGTCACTTTCGTCGAGGGTGACATCAAAGACGTCGCGGCGGAAGTATTGACGGGCGGCGACTTCGATGCAGTTCTGCATTTCGCAGCGCAGTCGTTGGTGGGCGAGTCGGTTGTGTCGCCGGACAAGTACTGGAGTGGGAACGTAGTGACGTCCCTGGCTCTTCTGGACGCGATCCGGTCCTCCGGCACCCCCAAGTTGGTGTTCTCCTCCACCGCGGCCACCTACGGCGAGCCCGAGAAGACTCCCATCACCGAGGACGACCCCACACGTCCCACCAACCCGTACGGTGCGACGAAACTCGCGATCGACCACGCCATCACCTCGTACGCAGCGGCCTACGGTCTCGCCGCTACCAGTCTGAGGTACTTCAACGTGGCCGGCGCGTACAAGGGTTTCGGTGAGAACCGCGTCGTCGAGACCCATCTCATCCCCCTCGTATTACAGGTCGCCCTCGGTCAGCGAGAGAAGATCTCGGTGTTCGGCACGGACTGGCCCACTCCCGACGGCACAGCCGTCCGCGATTACATCCACGTCGCCGATCTCGCCGAAGCGCACATCCTCGCCGTCGATGCCGCCCAACCCGGTCGGCACTCCATCTACAACCTCGGCAGCGGAACGGGATTCTCCGTCGACGAGGTCATCTCGTCGTGCAAGCGCGTCACCGGACTGCCCATTGCCGTCGAACATGCGCCTCGCAGGCTCGGTGATCCGGCCGTACTGATTGCATCGAGCGCCCGTGCCGTCGAGGAACTGCACTGGACGCCGGAGTTGACCGATCTCGATCGCATCGTGTCCGATGCGTGGGACTTTCTGCAGCAGCTCGGCGACCGTTCTCACGCGGCTCGCTGAGCAGACTCCAGATCAGCGCCGACCGAACGGGTCGCCCGGTAGCCGAATGCCACAGGCTCGCGCACAGGCGAACCCACTCTCGGCGACTTCGCGAACCAGGGCAGGACTGGCACCGACACCGAGCGACCGGTCCAACAGCGACGCCAAACTGTGGGAGCTGTCTGCCTTCAGGGCCGCATCGATCGCGATTCGGGCCATCGGTCCGTCTCCTCGCACGTAGGCACTGAACGCGAGAAGTGTTGCTGCTATTGCTCTTTCGTGGTTCGGAACCACACGGACGAGGTGCGCCCAGAATTCCTCGACGACATCTGCATCCTCACCGAGAGTCAGTGCCAGCACCGCGTCCCGGACCTGCACATGCCCGATCGCGACGGCGACCCGCGCGAAGTCGGTGGTCTCGAGCTCGGAGTCGTAGGGAGACCGCGCGAGGTAGGACAACACCGCTGTCAGGTGGTCGGTCAGCGACAGTGCACCGCTGCGCCGAAACTTTGCCATCTCGGCGGCGACTGCCTGCACCGTCTCGACCGGGCCGGGTGCGATGAATTCGGCGAGCTCGTCTCTCGATCGTCGCACCGGATAGCCGTCCAGCACTCTGGCCACCGTCAGCGGCGATGCCGTCGGATCGGCGATACGACCGTGCTGCCGTGGGCCCTGCAGCGACCACCAGTGCGCGGCATCGGCAATGGCCGAGGTTGCGAAGGCGGCTTCGAGCCGCACGCCAAACGTCGGGAGGGTGACCTCGAGCTCGTTCACCAGATCCTGAACGTCGAGTGTGTAGTGCGTTCGCTCGTTGCGGCCGAGTCTGTCGTCGACGAACACAGCGATCACCGAGACGATGTTCTCGAATGCGCAGTAGCCCGCCAGGTAGTCGATGACGTCGAGCATGTCCGGCGTGGCGCGAGTGTCGCTACCCGCACGTCGATCGGTGTGCTCGCCGGCCAGCACGAGGTCGTGCCGCATCGTCGGGCCGATGCTGGTGCCGCCGTCCTCGAGCGCGATCAGCACCATGGATCGATGGGGATCGAAGCCGAGCATCGCCGGGATCGCGGCCAACAGTTCGCTCGCGTCACCGATCCGTACGCGGTGTCGACCGGAGAAGGGGTCGTGGGAGTTCGTGGGTGTGTACATGCCTCGAAGTCTTACGAGGCTCCGTGGTGCCTTCCCGGCTCGACCAGGGGCCGAGCAGCACCCTGTGCATGCCGGACTCTCTGTGGATGAAACGGCGTCCACCCGCCTCCGCCGAGCGGACCGTGTCGGTCCGCTCTGCTAGAGAGGCCGCCACTCCGGCGGGAGAACGTCAGCTCTGGTTCACCTTCTGCACCGCGGCCGTGAACAGCTCGTCCAACGTCATTGCATCGGGTGTGGCGGACCCGAAGGACATGAATGTCGCCGAGATCCGCACGCCGTCGACCTGCGCCATCAGGGTCAACATCGACTGGGTGACGGCATCCCCGCCGGTGCCCGACGAGACGGTCTGTCGCACGGCGAGTGTGTCGTCAGCGTCTATCGGCGGTGCGGGTGTCAGCGTGGACGTGACCGTGGAGGTGGCACCGGACTTGGTTGCGGTCACTTCGCCGCACTGTTCGAGCTGCTCTTTGCGCGCCGAGAGCGGCTGGTCGACAGCGGTCAGTTCGATGGAGATCGTGGATCGACTGTCGTTGTCGGTGCCGACGATCATCGCCGTACCGGTCGGGCCGAAGTCCTGGTCCGCTGGTTTGCACCCCGCCGGGCTGACCTCGGCGCCGGCCGGTATTCCGCTGAGATCGGGAGCGGCCTGCGAGATGGCCTGCTGGGGCAGAACCAACGCGTCGTACGGGGCCGGGAAGCTCGCCGGGTCGATGAGCAGTGTGTTCAGGTCCGTGCCGGGCTGCGATGCGGTGGTGCCACCGGCAGTGGGCTCGGCTGTTCCGGTGACGGTGGAGCTGCACCCCACCAGCACGAATGCTCCGATCGCCGCCGACGTGGCAGCGATGGTCAGGCGGGTCTGTGCGGCGCGGCTCACGTGAAGTCCTCTTCGAGTTCGTGGGGACGCCGCAGCGAGCGCTTCGGCGTCCCCACCACTGTCTCATTCCACCTACCTCGAACGCGGCAGGCGAGCTACGGCAGTGTCGTCGGTGTCAGTTTCCGCGGGCTATCCATTCTTCGAGGTGCGGGGACTCGTCCCCGATACTCGTTCCGTCTCCGTGCCCGGTGTTGACTCGGGTCTCGGCAGGCAACGCGAACAACCGATCCCGGATCGAGCCGATGATCGTCGGGAAATCCGAATACGACCGACCCGTCGCACCGGGCCCACCGGAGAACAACGTGTCC
>NZ_NOZG01000021.1:0-93170 GCF_002258575.1 Rhodococcus sp. 05-2254-5
GGCTAGTCGTCCGACACCACCGGCCCCTCCGGAGAACGCTGCCGCGCCTGCGCTGCCGCCACCGACTGCTTTGCCTGCGGCCATGGACTTTCCGCCCGTGGCGACCGCAGCTCCGGCCATCAGAGCTGTTCCTGCTGCGGCGGCACCGGATCCACCCGAGCCGACGGCCGCGACCGCCGGCACCAACAGGCGCATCATCGCGGGCAGAACCGCCGCGGCCATGGTGAGCATGACGATGCCCAACAGCGATTGTTGGAGCTGGTCGATGTCGGGGATCTCGCCCTCGGTGACGTTCGCCGAGTTTTGTGCGGTCAGGAACGCCATCGCGTAGACCAGTGCGCCGACGGGCTTGAAGAGCAGGAACGCAATGATCCAGGCCACGATCTTGTCGTAGGACTGTGAGCCGACCGAGGTACCTCCGGCTGCGGCCGCGAGCGGTGCGGCCGCGACAGCGGCAATGAGAAGCACCTGGCGGGCCACGAGCATCACTGCCTGCGCGATCGCGCCGAGAAGGCCGACCAATCCGATGATCAGCATCAACCCCGGGGTGGCGCTGCCGTAGGAGTTGATCGAGAGCATCGAGTCGACCATGCCCACCGGGTCACGGTTGGAGGTATCGGTGATCAGCCAGTCCGAGAACGCGTCCCCGGCACGGGTTCCCGCGGCGACGACGACGGAGAACATCGTGGCTGCAATGACGGTGCGGGAGAGGGCCTTGTAGGTTTCTTCGGCTTCGTTGAGCAGTGCGTGACGCCGCGCAGCCGCCAGACGCAAGGCCAGGAAGATGATCGTCGCGACCAGCAGTGCCAGTTGTATCCAGCCCGTGTACTCCGAGATCGTCTGCAGCGGAGTGAAATTCTGCAGATCCGGGTTCGGGATCTTGATCCACCAGGTCATCGCCATGGTCAGTACCTGCGCCATGCCGGTGAGGATCGACTGCACGATCTCCCCGAACTGCGATTCCCACATCTCCGCGAACTGACTGGTAGCGAAGTTCTTGGCTGCGTCGAGGGGGTTGCCGTCCGCGGCGCACAGTGCGCCGCTCGCGCCGCCGATCAGATCGCCGATGACCGGCAACTGCGTACCCAACACGTCCCCGACGACGTCGCCGGCGGTGTCGCACGCGGTGGTCTGTGCCGCGTCGTCCGGGGTGGGTTCCTGCGCGGCCGCGATCGCACTGTCGGTCAGCGTCACCGCAAGCACGATCACCAGTGCCACTGCGGTCGACCGGAGGCACCGGAGGGCGAGGGTCGTCATTTGCCGGGCCATTGCGTCCACCCCGCCAACGTCGGGGTGTTGCCGACCTTGCCCGCCTCGGCGAGCTTGAGGGACCAGTCGCCGCCGCGCCAGAGCAGCTCGATCGGCACCGTGGTCCAGCCGTTGCCGGAGACGTTCTTGCCGGCGTATTCGATCACCGCATAGTCCGAGGAGTAATAGGTCAGGCGGTAGGCCTCCTGCCTGAACAGGGGCTTGGCCGGCGGCGCGGTGTTGCCGGCCGCGATCTGACGTTGGGCGTTGGCGAGATTGCGGTCGAGCTCGGTCTGCAGCTCGGAGGTCGAGGCGACCGCTCGGGTACCCATCACTGCCGCTGCACCCTCGAACGTGGATTGGCTGCGGTTCACCAGCTGCAGTCCCGCCAGCGCCGCGCCTTGTGGGGTTCGAGCGAAGCCGGTGGCGAGGGCACCGTCGACTGCGGTGGGCCCGTCGGAGGCGGAGAACGGGAGGGGATAGTTCTGCACTTTCTGCCACATCACCCCGGCGGGCGGGGCGCTCTGGTAGTCGGCGGAGCTGGGATCGGGGCGAGTGCCGGGGTCTTGGTCGAGGGCGATGCCGTTCGGGTTCGGGGGCACCTCGACGCGGAAGCCGAGTTCGTCGAGGTAGGGCAGTCCCCAGTCGGCGCGGTTGCTCTGGGTCGGCTGCGGCGCGGCGGGACTGGCGGCGTCGGGTTGCGGCGCGGGGATCTCGCGGGCGCTGCGGTTGATCAGGACGGCCGCGGTGCCGCCGACGACGACGAGAACGATCACGATCACCGACAGCACCAACGTCCACCGGCGTCCGCCCAGCACCTGTCCGTCGTCATCCGGAGACGACGGCACGGGATTGTGTCGCGGGGCTGTGCTCATCACGATTTCTCCAATGGTGTTGCCTCTTCCGGTACTTCGGTGATCGAGTGCACTCTGACGGTGGCGTCGCCGGGCTCGGGAAGTAGTAGCCGCCAGTCCTCGCCCGACCACACGACGGCGGTGTCGGATGCGGCGATCGAATCGTCCGGGAAGGTGGTGTAGATCGTCAGAACCGCCCGCTCGGCGGTGTAGTCGGTGATCCGGTACCCGGCGATCGAGGGACGCTCATCGGCGGCAGGAGGTGCGGTGATCGAGATCAGCTGCCGGTTGACGGCGAACGAGTCACGCGCAGGTCCGGGAGCGACCGCAGCATTGACCACCGATGGCCATTGGTAGTCGGGAGCGACCGAGATCCGCACGGTCTGTTGCAGTGCTGCCAGGGCCGCACCCTGCGGGTCGTGAGTGAATCCGCCGACCGGGCCGCTTCCCGGATTACGGGCCGGGCCCTGATCGCCGACAGGCAGTGCGATGCCTTGGTAGTCCTGCCAGCGCACTCCGGTCGGTGGTGCGGACGGATCCGGGGCCGTCGAGGTGGTCGGAGCCGCCGGATCGGTGGCCTGGATGTCGCCGGAGCTGCAGGCCGTGGCCAGTGCCGCTGCGAGCAGCCCGACGGCTATCCATGCTCGTGTCCCGCGGGTGCGGGGTGCCCCGTCGCCGGGTGTGGATGCGGTCATGGTCGGAGATACCTCTTTCATTACGCGATGCTCGTGCGCTCGCATGTCAGAACGTCAACAGGGCTGCGGCGATACCGGTTGCGGCAGAGGCGAACACTGCCGAGATGAGCGTGACCACGATCGACTGACCGGCATCGGTCTCGTGGGGAGATTGGTTGCGGGCGTACGCCAAACGTCCTGCAGCCCAGATCAATCGGACGGTGAATATCGCGAAGGCGAACCAGAGCAGATACTGCAGCAACTGCACCAATGGTTCGGTGACTTCGGTCGGTGGTGTCTTCACATGTCCTCGCTCACGAGAGGACGACGGTGTTCATGATGGTGCCGGCGCTGGTGGCGATGACACCGCCGATCAGGGCACCGACGACGATCTTCGGCGACTCCAACGACCCGCCGTTGTACTTCTCCCAGCCGAACTTTCCGCCGCCGTAGACCAGTGCGCACACCCCGGCAAGGACGACGAACCAGAGCAGCCAGCGACCCAGGCGGAGGAAGCCGTCGGACTTCGGGGGCGCTTCGGGGGTGAGTTCGATCTGGGCGAGGATGTCGATTCCGGTGTGCAGGCTGTGCAGGATCATGGCTTTCCTTCTGTCGGGGTGGTGGAGCGCTGAACGTCGAGGAGGATGGCCTCGCGTAGTTCCGATCCGACGGCGGCGATGTCGGCGGGAACGTCTGTGGCACTGCGCTTTTTCTCCGGTTGCGGATCGAACGGTGACCAGACCGCCAGGCCGCTGGGATCTCGCGCGAGTGGGTACTGCTCGACCCAGCCGATGCGCCAGTCGCGGCCGACGAGTGCGGTGACGACGTCGCGGGTCTGCTGGATTTGTTTGGGCAGCTTTCGACCCGGTCGGTCGGCCACGGTGATCAGGCCGATGATCGTGGAGGGTCCGCCGTGGCCTGCGGTGTGTTGACGAAGCAGTTCACCTGCTTTGACCAGTCCCGAGACGGTCTCGCGGGCAACGATCGCGACGTAGGGACTTTGCTTTCCGTACCCGCCGGGCCAGCGGTCACCGCAGTCGCCGGCGGGAGCGAGGACGTGGGCGAGGGTGCTCACGCCCGCGCCGCCGTGTGCACCGAGCAGCCAGAGCATCGGGGACGGGGAACGATCCGGTAGTGGTATCGGCCTGTCCCAGATCGGGAGCTCGCGTTCGGGTAGGCGCATCGAGAGATCTCCCGACTTGCGGGGTGTCTGGTCGCTGGAGGTCGCGAGGTGGGGAATGCTCACCGGTCCTGCCCTCCGGCGGCAGCGCGGACGGTGTTTGCCCGCAGCTCCTCGTAGGCGGCGGACGTCGCTGGGTTCAGCTCGTCGGCCGTAATCGGCAGCCCGGCGGCCAGGTGAGGGTCGTAGGGGATGTCGAGGACGGCGAACACTTTGCCGTGCAGGTGGTTTCGGAGTTCGTTGAGGTCGATTCCCGGTGTTCCCGGGAGCTGGTGGGATATCGCGACGATGGTGCGCAGTGGGCCTGCATCCGTGGCGGTGTAGCGGATGGTTTCCAGTGCCGCGCGCATCCGATTGACGGCGTCGGCGCGGGCATGGACGGCCAGGACTATCGCCGCCCAGGGCTCGGACCGCAGTGGATCGGCTGCGGCGCGGCCGAACCCGCGGTGTCCGAGGTCGTAGATCGAGGTGTCGACTTGGCTGCGGAGGTAGCGATCGATGCCCCGGTATGCCGGCTCGACCGACTGCAGCCAGGCGCGCCCGAGTATGTGTGCTCCTGCCGAGGTCGCGGAGGTGCAGTCGGCGACCGAGGCCGGCACGTTGTCGGGGTCGGAGCTGTCGAAGGCGGTTTCGATGACGGTGTCGCTGACCATGGAATCTGCGCCGCGTTCGACCAGATCACCGCCTGCAGGTGTGGCGTCGACGACGACCACGTCGTGGCCGCGGGCAGACCATGCGTTGCCCAGTCCGAGTGCTGTGGTGCTCGCTCCTGCGCCCCCGCAGGCACCGAGGACCAGAGTCATCGGTGGTATCGGTTCGGGGGCGGGCACCGGTTCGGGGTGAGCACGTAGGGGAAGGACCCGTGCGCCCTGGTCCGCGGGGTCGGGTAACGGGCTCTCTGGGGGCGGGGTGAGCCATTCGCTCATCCATTCGGCGCGCTCTTCGGTCACTGTGCTGCTCCGATCGACGTGATGAAGGTGCGGCCACCGGCGTCGGTGGTGCTGATGGTCTGTTTGTCCGTGGTGCGAGTGCCGTCGCTGTAGCGCTGTTCGAGGGTCACGGCGTAGGTGTTCGGGGCGGCGGCCCGGATGTTCACGCAGTGCTCGGTACCGGCGGGGATGGTGTCGATGCCGCGTTGGAGCTCGTCGGCGGTTGCAGACTTCAACTGCGCGTTCGGGGCGAGGATCTCGCGGGCGGCCGCGCCGCTGCGTTCGACGTAGTAGGCGTGCTCGAACGCCAGGATTGCTGCGCTTCCCGAGGTGGTACCGCCCGGGCCCGCGCCGGTCACCACGCCGTCGGTCACCGATTCGGGGCACCAGGATTGGGCGAGCGCAGCGGTGGTGGTCGTGGGTGCGGGCAGCTCGGATGTCGGGGCGGGGGTCGACACGGCCTCGATCTCGGGCGTGGTGTCCGGGTCGGAGGTGAAGGCAGAAACCGCAAGTGCTCCGACACCGATCGTCATCGCGACGGCCGCCGCGGTGATGCCGAGCGCGCGGGCGTTGACGGAGCGGCGTCGAGCGGGGCGTGGGGTATCGGTCGAGACGGGCTGTGGGGGCGCGAGAAGCCAGTGCGACCCGTCGTCGGCGGAGCGGGTGTTATCGGACTTGTCTGCTGGAACGTCCTGTGGCGGTGTGGGATCAGCCACCGGGGTGGCGTCGAGGGGATCGAAGGGCGGAAACCAAGAGTCGAGGGAGGTCGATGCTTCGTTGTTGTATGTCATCATCTTTGGTTCCTCTCTTCGAGAGTCCCTGGCGCACAACCGGTGTGCGCCAGGGGCTTTCTCAATTCGGCAGAGCGGCCGGGGTCGTCGTGGTCGGCCTGCTGCTGGCCGGTGATGTGACGCCGACGGTGGTGGTGATCGCAGTGCTCGGGAGCGGGAAGCTGGGGTCGGCGTCGATGCCGCCCGTATCGGTCGAACCGTTAGCCAGGTCCTTGGCAAGCGCGACGAACCAGTCGGTCACGAACGCCGTCGCCGATTCACCTGTCGGGGTGGTCGGTGTCGATCCGTAGGAGCCGTGTTGAGCGATGGTCGACGAGTACTTCGTCAGGGTCGCCAGGTTCAACAGGTCCTTGTTGTCGGTGATGTTGTCTTTGACAGCGGTGAAGGCCTGGTTGGTCAACCGCGACGTCGTGGCCGGGGGAACGAGCTTGGCGGCCGCGCCGAGGAGCTTGGTTCCGAGCAACCCGACCGCGGCGACGGGGTTGGACATCCCGACTGTGGCGAGTTCGGCGATATTCGCCGGCGTCAGGATCTCTTTCGCGACCGTTTTCACGGCGTTGAACCCGATCGTCCCCACCTTGAGCAGAGCCGAGATCGCCTGGTCGGCAGTCGGTAGCGGGGTATTGGGATCCGATGCCACCGCGAGACGCTCGGACAGGGACTTCTTCGGAGCGATCGACAGGTTCGCCAGCGTCGTTCCCTTGATGTCCTCGTTGACCACCGTCACTGCCGTCTTGATCGAGGTCATCGCCAATGCTTCCGCGACCGAGGACAGGGACCGAACCGGGTCACCGGCCGAGAGCTCGGACTGACCGGCGATGTTGGTGACCACCCGCAGGATCGGTGAATCCGACGGTGCGTCACACGCGAGATCTCCGGACTGGCAGAAGCTCGCGACCCGGCCGGTCAACGCGCCGTAGTTGCTCACCGTGTCCGACGTGGGCGCGATACCTCCACCGGTCGGCGCGTTCTGATCGAGGGCCTCGATCTTCGAGACCTCTGTCCCTGCGGTGCCCGGTGCAGGCTTTGGGGTCGTCTGCCCTGGTGCACCGGGAAACAGCGGTGCACCCACGGCCCGAGTCGGGTCGCCGAAGGTGGCGACCCCGACAAGCTTGGCGGCCGGAATCGACCCCTGACCGGCTCCGACTTTCTGTGCCCACGTCGAGACCGCGTGAGCGCCCTGGCTGTAGCCGGCGGCGGTGAATTTCGTTTCAGGGCATGCGGCAGCGACCTCCGCAGCCATGGCGTCGATGCTGGTCTCCGCACCCTCGACCGACTGTGTGTAGGGGACGTTGCCGCCGGGCACCGCGCCGCCGAACCCGGCGTCGTACGGCACGTACGCCCGCCCAGCGAGCTCGGTACCACCGGATACGGCTTTGGCGAGCAGAGGCATGAAGACCTGCGAGAGCATCCCGGTGTCGGTCGTCGGCGCGGCATCGGGGGCGGACTCCCCGGTCCCTTGCACGCCGAGGGCGAACAGCGCCGGGCACGGCCCTGTGATGAGGTCCGTGCCCGATTCGCTCGGAGCAGCCAACGCCGGCGACGTGGCATTGACCACGACCGCCACAGTGGCGGCCGCAGCCAACGCCACGCGAGCAACGCGGAGTCGAGGACGCGAGGTCACAGGTGCCATCCAGCAGGGGCAACCGAATCCAGGAACGATCCCGCCTGCGCTGCAACGTTGTCGGCAGCGGCGAGTGCATCGGCACCGCCCGGCTGCGCAGCGACGATCTCCCGCACCTCCAACGGATGCGCGGGTGCGATGCTCGCTGCCTCCGGAGGAGTCCACACCGGGGCCGCGAGTGGCGCGGGAGTAGGGGCTGGCGTGGGTGCCGGGGCAGGTGCTGGGGCGGGCGAAGGTGCTTCACCAAGGTTTTCGCCCGCACCGTATGCGCCGCCGACGACACCGCCGATGACCGCTCCGGCTGCGCCGACACCGGCCGCTGGAATTAGCGCTGCAGCAGCGCCGACCGCTGCACCGATCGCTGCACCGCCCGCTGTGGCGGCGACACCCACCGGGACAGCTCCGACTCCGGGAATCAGAACCGACCCGACTCCTGCGCCGGTGATGCCGCCGATGGTGCCGCCGATCAGGCCACCGGCCAAGATCGCCGCCGGTGCTACGACTGCGTAGGTCGTGACCGCGGAGGTCGTTCCTCCGATGAGCACGCCCGCCGTGGTGCCGGCCGCCATCCGCTCCGAGCGTGTCGTCGGAATGCCGAGGTTGTTGAAGTACGTCGCGCCCTGGGCTTCGAGCACAGCGGCGGTGTTGTTGACACGGTCCGCGTCGTCCTGGCTCAACCAACCTGGCTTCTCACCGGAGATAGCGCCGAAACGAACGGTGTTGTCCGGAGCCTGAATCGGAGCAACCGGCGTACCCGGTGCTACGACCGTCTCGTCCTTGGAAGGTTCGGGTACAGCGTCGGTGGAGGGCTGTGGGCCAGGTTTCGACGGCGTTTGCTCGACGGTGGGTTCGCTGTAATAGACCGGGGCGTTGTAGTTGGGAACCGAACGGGTCGGTGCGTTGCGGTACTCCGCCGGAGGCACGTACGGGCCGACGTACTGCCAGTCCGTTGTCGTGCCTGAATCCTGCTGCGGCACCGACGGAGACGGTGCAGTGACGCTCGGCTGGCCGCCGGGAACTTCAGTGGTCACCCCAGGCTGCCCTGGCGCGGCAACGGCGAATCCAGCACCGGTGAACATCGCGGCCACCGTCAAAGTGAGCGCTGCTGTCGCTGACGCTGCGACAGGTCGAGGGATCGCACGGTGGCGTGCTTTAGTCGAAGAGTGAATCGGCATGGTGGTGTAGCCCCTTTTGAGAATTGTTGTTCTACAACAAGTTTGGTTTTTTGGTCGATTGACCGCTTCGGCTAATGACCAGCAAGGAGTTGTGTGGGCAGTCGGATCGGCATGTGTGGATGTCGATCCGAATGCCCACGTCCCTCGTTCAGAGCCAGCCGAATATGAGCGGCCAGAACCAAGGCTGAGTGAAAAGCCACATCGGGTATCGGAATCCTTTCTGTGAGAACGGGTGTGAGTTCGAGGGGTGATGTCCCGGCGGGGCCGCGCAGTACCGAACATGATGAAATGCGCTTACTGCGCGACCCTCGCGCCGGTCCACCGGTCGAGCTGCAGGGCGTCGGGGAGCTCCCGCAGCTCACGACTGGGGTCGGGGGTGACCTCAGTCGAGATTGGGGGGTCAGGCGACGTCGCTGAACTCGATGGCCCGTCGGGGTTCGTTGGCGGGCCCGCGGAACGTCGTGTCCGCGTCGGTCCATTCGCCAAGGAGCTCGCCGGTGTCCTCGCACCGCAACTGATGCACGTCGTGAGTGCCATAGCGCAGCGAGCAGATCGCGAAGCCGAACGCTTCGGTGATCATCGCCGGGCAGAGGAGCGGGTTACGGTCAGAATCGAGGTGTAACACCGAGTCGAGATGAGAAGATGTCATTGTCGTCCTCCGAACCGATTGCAGTTCGCCTTGCGGCAATGAAACGGGTTGCACCCCGGTTCACGCCTAGATCGGTAATTGGCTGTGGAGCTCGATGGAGAAGAGGCCCTCAGCGCCGCCAGAGACGTCCAATCAACGATGGCGCTGAGGGTTTCCGTAATTTTTCGCGTGAGTCGCCACCGCGATCGCGCATGGGCGAGCGAGAAGGCAACGAAAGATGCGCGGCGGCGAGATGCCGGTCCGGCACAACCTCGCCCTCGCCGCCGCACCGATGCTGCCGTCCCGTGCGGCAGCGGCATTCTGACGCAATTTGTGCCCTGAGTTCTGGCCCGTCGATGCGTCAAGTTCGATTTCGTCTCGACAGGGGCCAGCCGCAATTGCTCAATCAGCACTGCGCTCCCCCTTCGTCTCGACGTCCGTATTCAATCTATACCCTACTATTATCGCCATATTTATCAACCCCATGCGGGGACTGTATGGAACGGATTCGGGCACAGTTATGGGTCATGAGGAACGAGGAGCTCCGCGAGTGAGTCGACGCATATTGCGCGGCTTCTCGCGGGAGGCCTTTGTCGAGCAACGCGACAAGGCGAAATGCAGTCGCGCCGACCTCGCCCGACTGGCCGACATAAGCGTGGGTGCTGTGTTCGCGTGGGAGACCGGTGCCGCTACCCCGCAGGTCGACACGTTGCTCAAAGTGGCTGAGGCGCTGTCTGTTCCGATCGGAACGTTCATCGACTTGGATGAGAACGACCGGTACCTGGGTGACCTCAGGGTGCTGGCCGGATTGACGCAGCCGCAACTCGCGCAGCAAGTTGGAATGTCGACTACGTCGCTGGGCACCCTCGAACGAGGAGAGGCGCGGCTGAAGGACGACGTGGCGCAAAGGTTGGCAGAAGCATTGGGGTGCACGGTCGACCAGGTGGAGGCGGCGTACCAACGTACGCGGCAGCGGCCGCCCGGCGTCGCGCCCTGACACTGACTTCAACATCGACTCCCCGAATCTGCACAGCTCAAAATAGGCCTTGCGCATATGCAGCCGTCTCGACCAGCGAGAGCGGGGAGATCCCCCTGTGGGGGGCGCGTCTAGGGATGGTACAGAACCGGCTTTTGGGTGTCTACGCCTCGAGTCGAATCAACACGAACGCTGCGTGGACGCCTCCTTCGAGGGTGACGGGCTCGATCACCACGTCGGCCGAGAGATACTCGCCGTCGATCCCCATCACCCTCACTTGCCCCTCGCTGCGCCCGATACTTTCTGCCCGGCGCATCAGGAGGATCGCTTCGCCGAGATCGTCCGGGTGGATGGCTGGGGCAGGCTCGCCGGCAACGCCCTTCCAGGCAATGCGATCCGAGGCCGCCGTGACCCAGCGGATGAAGTTCAGTGTCCGGAGGCTCACAATGGCGGCGTGTTCGCCCTCTGCGCGGGCCATACGCAGATAGTGGCCTTCGAGGTGCACCAGTGATTGGGGCCCGTCCTGGACGACCTCGCCCAAATTCTGGCTGACCCCGACCGAGCAACGATGAACTTCTCCTCCACGCTCGACGTCGAGAATGCGGAGTGAGAAGTGAGCACGCCATTGCGAACCGTCGCGACGCTCGACGATCCAGTCACCCTGGTAGCCGGCACCGACAGTCTTCGTTTCGATTAGGCTCAGAGCACGGGATTCCCCACCATCCTTCATCACCACCTGATCGAACATGGCTCCGATGTGTCGCTCCTGCCCACGATGCTCGGGTGGGAGGTCGGCCATCGCGGCCCATTCCTGGCTGCCCAGAGCGGTGTAGGTGGTCAGATCGATGATCCACGCGCCTGCATCGTTGTGGACGGGCGGGGGTTCCATGCCCAACGGCACCGACACGAGCCAGACTGCATGCATCCGCCCCTCTACGACAAGGGGATGAGCAATGATTCGGCGGTCACCATATTCCGTGTCGAGAGGCTCCTTGGTTCGACGAAGCCCGGTGATCACAGAGCGAATCGTGGCGAGACGATCGTCGCTGAACATTCTGCTGAGCTTCATGAATGGCTTAGGGGACTTCCCCTCAGACACGATCGTGGGATCTCGGTTCTCGTCGAACGTTTCGATCAACAGCCAATGCCGCGTCTTCTGACCGTTTGCCTGGTTGTTTGTCACAATCTAACCTCCCCGTTGGGACCCCCGACAGGTCACCTGTATCGACATCTCGAAGCCCGCAGTATGTCACTGTGGCTCGCGTCATCGGCGCGGATGACCTGTCATTCCGATCAACAGAACGGACACTCTTGCCGATGCCGCAGCACGTGACCTTCGACAGCGCATTCTTCCAAGAACCACAACACCTCTACCGGGCGTTGCGCAATGATGGTCCGCTGCACAGGTTTACATCGCCCACCGGAGTGACCGGATGGATGATCACCGACTACGACGTAGCCCGCCGCATTCTCAATGACCGATCTGTGATCAAAACCCAGGACACGATGGCCGGGGCGGATCCAAGTGCGCAGCCGCGCGAGCTGTCCGCTCGCCTACGGTCGTGGTTGAGGGAACGAACATCACCGTGGATGGTCAGCCATATGCTCGCTGCGGAGCCACCCGATCACACAAGGTTGCGGGGCGTCGTTCAGAGCGCGTTCTCCCCCGCGGCTCTCAGAGCGCTGGAACCCGCTATCGACCAATACGCCACCGATTTGATTATCAAGCTGGAATCTGAATCTGGTTCGGAGCCAATTGATCTGGTGGAAAATTATGCGTTCGCGCTCCCCGTGCAGGTCATCTGCCGAATCCTTGGTGTTCCCGACCGACACATGGGGGCCATCGGTGAGGCATCGAGAGTGTTGTCCGACGTGATCGTGGCAGATCCCGATGACCTCCGACGAGCCGCTCTGACGCTCGCCAAGATCATCTACCCGCTGATGCGTAAGCGCCGCCGGAACCCGACGGACGACGTTCTGTCCCTGTTGATGCAGGCCAACCGAGCGAAGCAACTCTCTCTGCAGGAAGCGATGTCCACGGTCGCACTGCTCTTGATCGCAGGCCACGAGACCACCGTGAACCTGATCGCAAACACGACGCACCTTCTGCTCAAAGACCGCACTGCTTTGATGCGTCTGCAGGCCGGCGACAGCTGCTTGCGTGACGTCATCGAAGAGTCCCTTCGATTCGAACCCCCGCTGCCGACAACGACTTTGCGGCAGGCAAGTATCGACCTCGACATCGACGGAACTCTCATCTCCGCCGGCGACATTGTGATGATCAGCTTGGCGGCAGCGAACCGAGACCCCGCCAAGTTCGACCAACCGGACACATTCGATCCTGCCCGTGCAACTCGAGGAAGCCTGGCATTCGGCCACGGGATACACCACTGCATCGGGGCACCGCTTGCTCGGCTCGAGGCCGAAATTGCGCTCAAGAGGCTGGTCGCGGCCTATCCCGACATGCACCTCGACACCGATGTCGGAGACGCTGTGTGGCGCGAGAGCATCGTGTTCCGTGGACTTCGATCTCTGCCGGTACGTCTCCACTAGTCGTTACGTGGCTCAGGGCCTCTTTCCCAACTAACCGGAGACCGTGCGGCGTGTCGTCGCCCCGTCTCGAGTTTCGGGTACCAGAATCGCAGCCATGACCGATATGTCACCGCGACATCCCGGCCGCCCCAGCAAAGGCGATCGGCTCGTTGCAAAGATGCGGCTGGCTCCTGAGCTCAAGAGCGCAGCCGAACAGGCAGCAAAACGCAAAGGGATGACCGCGAACGACTACTACGCGGCGTTGGTCGCGGCAGACACCGGTCTCACACACCTTGCTCCGATGTCTCGTCAGGAGGTGCTACCCGACGCGAGTTGATGAGAGCTAACCAGCAACTTCATATTCGCTCGCAGTAGCGCAAACAGACAAAAGCCCTGGTACTCGTGCCGGAGTAACCAGGGCCCAGTCTGTGTCGAGAGAGTTCGCTGCTCACTCGATCTGTTGTACTGCATTCCCCGAAGGGAACTGTCTTGCGGGACATGTTCCAGGGTACCTTGCGCCCTGACACAGTTTCAATCAATTCTGAGCGTGTCGTTTCGCGACTTCACGCACCACAGCTTCAGCACCCTCCGCGCTATCGCGGCAGCACCTGCACCAACCGTCGCCGCGGTAATGCACGTGCCCCCTACACTGCCCCCGGCCATGTTTGTGGACATCAATGCGGGTCGCTGACACCTTCATTCATAAGAGCGCTAGGAGGCCGCGAGGCCGCCTGCCGACGGTATTGCAGCGTCAGCCTCGACCTCGGGGATGGGGCGCACGGCGGCATCGCACTATGGCGCGGTGCTCAACAATGGGTAGAGATCGTGGTTCGGTGCGCTTACAGCACCGACTACATGAGGATTCGTCCCATTCTCGTGCAGAGCAGTGCGAGCTCCACCGGTGGTGGCGTCAGTCTCAAGAGTGTTCTGGCTGTCGCTGGGGCGATGGCGAACGCCGCCGACTACGACACTGGCCGGAACTCGCGGCTGTCCGTCCAATCCATAGCCCTGGCTACCGGCCTGGGTGAGAGGACCGTCCAGCGAGCCCGACAAGCCCTCAAGCTGCTACGCGTAGCCACAGAAGTCCTGCGGGGTCGGCAACGGACAAAGCACGAGAGGTTGGCGTCCTGGAGGGTGGGCGACCGCAGCCGAGGGTGGGCATCGGTATGGGCACTTCATCCAGCCAAGCCTGTGGATAGAACTCGTGTCGTTGACGCCGGTTCCATCAAAATGGCACCCCACCCCCGCAGGGGTCTCTTTTGTTCTCCTAACTCTCGTAGAGAGTTACTTAATACAAAACAACCTGTGGAAAAACGCGCCGCTCCGCGGCCAGCCACGACCAAAAGGGTGATCGCCAAGCGTGAGCGCGAACGTCAGGGGGCACTCTTAGCGGCCAGATGGCTCGGTGACGCTCGAACACCGCGCTGGGCTCGGCGACACACCTCACGAGGCTGGGCCCCGGTACTGCGCGCAGCAGCGGAACACGGGTGGACACCCGACGATCTCAACACCATCGTCGACGAGTGGGCGCGAGCGAACAGGGTTTCCCCCATGCCTCACACGCCGATGGCGTTCGTCAGATGGCTTCTCAACCAGCAGGACCTGGCGTTTCCCCCTCACCTACTCGTCGATATTGCGCGTGCCCAAGACGCAGAAGACCGGAAGCGGCAGGCCCAAGTACGCGAGGCCGAACGCCACCACCGGAATGCTGCTGCTGCTCCCCCGGACAGCGCAGCCAGAACCACGGCGCGTGCAGTAGTAAACCAAGCAGCGGCAAGAGCTCGGCAACGGCGATCGCTGGATCGTTCCCAGGACCTATCTCATCTGACAACGATTGTTGAGAGAGCTCGACGGTGGTGAAGCATGAATGTGCAGACGGGTTTCAGAGACGCTGGCGAACCCACGGGATGACCCGCATATAGCCAGGGCCGAACGACCTCGTTGCGATATCAACTGCTCGTGCATCTGCCCCCACAAGCACACGCGGTGCTCCTTTCGCGACCCCGCGCAGTATCTGGCCGGCAGCAGCCTCGGGCGTAGTCCGGGCGAGTCGATCGAAGGTGTCGGCCACAGAACGGTGGTCGACACCCGGTGCGACCTGCGCGGTGCGAGCTATTGGTGTCTTGACGCCACCGGGATATACGCACGTCACACGCACGCGATCGCCGTATTCAGCGTTCATCTCCTGCGCCAATGCCTCGGTGAACCCCCGAACAGCGAACTTGGACGCGTTGTATGCGGATGAGTTGGGAGATGCCATCAGACCGAAGGCCGACGAGACGTTGCAGATGCGGCCCGCAGTTGACGTGTCGGCTATCACGGGCAGGAAGGCTTTCGACCCGTTCACCACTCCCCCGAGATTCGTAGACACCACGCGATTGAAGTCGTCGACGGGCGTCGACATGACGCTGCCCGAGTACAGGACTCCGGCAACGTTGAATATTGCGTCTACCGACCCGAACCGCGTCTTTGCCGATCCCGCAAACTCTTGCAAGGCAGCGTAATCCGTCACGTCGAGTACTTGAGCATGCACTTCACCCGCCCCGCCCCTCTCAAGAGCTTGCACCGTTTCGAGCAGGCCAGCTTCCGACAGATCCGTCACCGCTAAGTTTGCGCCAGCCGAGGCTGCCTGCATCGCTATCTGTCGACCAATCCCACTGCCGGCACCCGTTACGGCAACCACGCGGCCGTCGTAGAACTTAGTGGCACGAGTCATCACAACCCCTTTCGGTGAGATTGAACGGTATCTGAGTGTCCGCGACACGGCCCCGATCAGGCTATTTCGGGACGTCACCGTCGACGGAGGTTTTGCCCGGCCGGGAGTCCGTCCGAACGTCTCTCGCTGCCCGGTCTCAAGTGGTGTCGCGGGGTGTTGACTTCGAGGGTGACATCAATAGCGGTAATGCTGCTATTAATGGCGTTTCTCAAAGTCGGCCGCTTTGAGGGCACGGGCATGGGGTGTTCGGGGTCATATAGGCGCGGCCCGCCGCCTTCATCTCCTAACTCCCCAACCCTCGCTGGTCCTTGTGGCTGGGGCCCAGCTGTTGCGCGCTGCGGTAGAGGGGCCTCGCGATACGCGTACGACGGTTTGCGGCTAGGGAGCCAGGTGCTATTACCAGCAATGCTGGTAATAGCACCTGAGCTGCGGATATTCGCGCTTGCTCAGCTCCCCCCACGCGTGGATCGAGTTTGTATTGGCAGTAATACTGCTATTGATGTAGGCTGGTGGCAGTAATGCTGGCAATACTGCTAATGGCGTTTGCGCGGGTATTAGTGGTAATAATGGCAATACCATGAATACTGGTCACACCAGTATTCATGTCTATAACAGTAATGCTGGTATATCCCGTGGTAATAGCAGCATTACTGTCAAAAGCGGGAATGTCAGCGTTCTTGCCAAAGCCGTCGTGTCTTAGCCGAGAGGGGCCACCAAATCGTGAGCGCAGATGCAGCTTATGACCGCGAGCGAGTTATCGCCTTCATCAACGGCAAGGGAGGTGTCATGAAGACGACACTGTCGGCCAACGTGGGAGGCCTGGCAGCGGCCTCCGGCTATCGCGTCCTCATCGTAGACTTCGATCCTCAGGGAAATCTCGCAGAAGATCTCGGCTACACCGAAACCGAAAGCGACGACCACGGTCGCGCCCTCGCTGCCGCTCTTACCTTTGGGGGAGTGGTCGAGCCGGTGCGAGGCGTGCGTGAAAACCTCGACGTACTGACAGGTGGCGTCCATTTGGAGCAGGCCACAGCAGCCCTGGCATCCAAGGCGGCCAAGGACCCACACGGAGCAAAGCTCGCACTTGCAGCCCTCCTGAAGCCGCTGGCCAGCGACTACGACCTCATCATCATCGACTGCCCGCCCGGTGACGAGACACTGCAGAACGCTGCTCTCGCCGCAGCTCGATGGGCAGTCGTACCCATCAAGAGCGATGCCTCAAGCCGTAAAGGGCTCGCAGCCGTCGCTCATCGTCTCGACGCCGTCCTAGAGATCAACCCCACTCTCGACCTTCTCGGTGTCGTTCTGGTGGGCGTCGGCAAGTCAGCGACTGCAGTTCAAGAGCGTGCGCGCAAGCTCGTCGCCGAGGCATTCCAGGACGACAGCGTCCTCTTCAGCGGGGTCGTGCGTCATTCCGAAGCCACCGCGCAAGCAACCAGGGAACGTGGGCTCCTGGTGCACGAACTAGACGATGCAGTTCGCAAAGGGCCGAAGTGGTACGAGGTCATCCGCGGGGAGGCGCAGGCACAATCCCTTGCGCCGAAGTCCTCAGGGTCCGTCGCAGACGATCTCCTCGCAATCACCCAGGAAATGATCGCCCGCATCACCGCTGCAGAACAGAAAGCGAACGCATGACCGAGCCCACGCAGAATCGCATCGTTTCAGGACTGGCTCCACGTCGACCACAGGTCACGGGCGACCTTTCAAGACTTCAAGCGAAGAATCGAACACCGGTACCGCCGCCACCATCGACGTCGACCCCAACCGAGACACCGTCAGGACCGACAGCAACCACGGACGACAACGCAGGTAAGAAGCGAATCACCGTCTATATCGACAACGAGATCTTCACCCGTGCCCGCGGTGTCCACAAAGCGACGGCGCACCTCGAAGACGACCGATCGTGGTCACAGTTCATCGAGAAAGCCCTGCTCCGCGAGGTCGAAGCGCGCGAACGCTCACACAACAACGGAAAGCGGTACAGCGGATCCGACACCCCTCTGTCACCCGGTCGACCACTTTCGTCGTAACCCAAAGCCGCGTTCCCTCATCGAATTACAAACAAACCCGACACGGGGCCCCGGCAGTGCTGACACACCACCGGGGCCGTCGGCCACAGACAACTCGAGGAGCTGTGACCTATGACCAACCGTAACGCCGACCAACCCACCGAAGCATCAGGCCCCGACTCTCTCCCAATCGGTCAGCCAGCCGAAATCCACCCGGCCATCATCAAGTGGGCACTCGGCATCGGCCTCGTCGTCGCCATCGCCGTGACCGCGTCGAGCTTCAAACTCAGCTTCTCCACCCTCTACGACCTCGCCACCATGGCCAACCTGGGTGACTCCGCCTGGGTGATCCCAGTCGTCCTCGACGGCCCGATCCTCGTAGCCGGCATCTTCCGCGTCGCACTGTCACAACACACCGACAGGGCCACGGTCATCGGCCGGCGCTTCATCATTGCCGTCTACACGCTCGCCGGACTGGCCAGCATGGCCGGCAACGCCTACCACGCGGTCCTCACCGTCACCGACCTCAACGCCGGAGTCGCTGCCGCACTCGGAGCGCTCGCACCTCTGATGGTGATGACCATGTGCGAAATGATGTCCATCGGGATCAGCGCCCCGCGACACCGCCGATCAACACCCGCAAATGGCAACGCAAGCGATTCAACCAACTCCGGCACCGCATCCGCAGACACCACCGATGGGCAGCTCGCCGCCGTGGGGACCCCCAGCGATGCTGAGCAGCTCGAGGCATACATAGACGAACAAGGGAATCTTGCACAGGTCGTCTGGGACACCGCTGACGTCTACCTCAACCACCCAAAGGCCATGGGAAAGTTCAACAAAACTGCTGAGGTACTTGGCGTTTCGCCGTCCGCGGTTGCGTCGCGGTACGACAGATGGGTCGAATTCCAACAGAGATTCGCAGCCACCAAAGCGGCCCCGCGGTCGATGTCGACCACGGAAAACCAGGCGATTGCAGAAGATTCAGACGATTCATCCCCGGTCCGTGCCAAATCCGACGGTGCGGCCCCTGTCGCCTACGCGGGGGCGGCGCAATGATGCAGCAGCAAGCCCGCCAAAACCCCGTCTGGGTGTGGGGTCGTGGTGTTAACATGAGCATCCCCATCCGGCGAGTCTGGATGGTTCGACTACGCGCTCGTCATTCACAGTTATGGCTGCGACGGGTGCAGGTCAATGGAGGCGTGGCAGAGCGGCTTATTGCGGGCACCTCATAAGTGTCTGATGCCCATAAAGCATCCGAGGGTTCGAATCCCTCCGCCTAGGCGACTCGTTAGCGAGAGTCATTAATTCGGTTCGACGGGGTTCGCCAAAAACTAACGGTTCCGGCAAACGGTGTAAAGCAAACGGGGTTATTCGTTACATTGATGCGGACACGAGTTCTTCTACACAAAAGCCGCATCTCGACGCTCGAGCCAATCTGATGTAACGCAAACCAACGTTTACGTACACTTGTGGAATGAAGATCGGTCTCGCACGTGTGTCCACTCGCGATCAGCACCCGCTCGCGCAAGAGGACGCGTTGAAAGCGGCCGGCTGCGACGAGGTGTTCACCGATCACGCCTCCGGGGTTCTCGCACGACGGCCCGGTCTCGAGAAGGCGCTGCTGATGGCTCGGGCCGGCGATCAGATTGTGGTGACCAAGCTCGACAGGCTCGGTCGATCACTGTCGAACTTGATCGAGTTGGCCGAGCTACTACGCGACCGTCAAGTGGATCTCGTTGTCCTCGACCAGGGCGTTGACACGTCTACGCCGTTAGGTCGGATGTTCTTCTCGATACTCGGTGCGATTGCCGAGTTCGAGCATGCTCTGATGTCGGAGCGTACTGCGGACGGTCTCGCCGCCGCTCGCGCTCGGGGACGGACCGGTGGACGGAAGCCGAAACTAGGTGCGCGGCAGGTAGAAATGGCGCGGTCGATGTACGACGAGGTCGACTTGGACGGCAAGCGTGCGTACACAGTGGCGCAGATCGCCGACGAGTTCGGGGTAACCCGACCTACGATCTATCGGCACCTATCTAGCCGAGCGTCCAACACCCGAATGTAAATAGAAACGCCTCTTGCTACCCCATGCTCGACAACCAATCGAGCATGCTTTTAAGGACAGCCGTGGCTGCGACTATCGTTGAATTCGACCCATCTGTCGTATCGCGACGCAACCGCGGACGGCGAAACGCCCAGGGCCCGGCTCGGCGAAGAACAGTCGCGCACAGGCTTCGACCAAAGCGTTCTCGTAGGAACTCTCTGAGCTAGAAACCGATCGCGAACGGCGGAGGCCGCCCTGTTCCAAGATGGAATTCAGCAATCTCCGCGATCCAGTCATTCGAGACCATCCCGCCGTACGGTTTGGGAGCACGCTTCAACGGTTTTGGACGACTAACCGGCCGTGCCGGTACCGACCACTGTCCGTATCCGCCGGAGTTAGGACCGGTGGGTTCGCGTAGCCCGACGTAGACCTGCTCGACCGGAAAGACTGTCTCACCATTCCAGGTCTCACTCTTCCGCATGAGCTTCTGTTCGGTAGTCCACTCGACTGCGAAGCCGTCCACAGTTAGAGCTGTGCCCGTGTCATACCCCGTGTACCAGTCCTTATAGTCGGCCCCCAGGAACCACACGTCGTAGATGGGGTGGGCGATGTACTCATCAATCCCAGGCTCAGCATGGTGGCCACTGCTGAACACACCCGGTGCCTTTTTCCGGCGGCCGGCGCGGACTTGGCGCGAAAATTGGACGTCGTACAGTACGCCTGGTACGACGCCATTGCGCTGCATGACGCTATTGAAGTCCGCCCATCGCTCCAGAAAATCGGCAACATCCGGAGCTGTCGATGCAGGTGTCGCACGATCTCGCGCGCGTCGGGCTAGCTCATCATCAAGTCCCACATGCAGGTCCTACCACGCTTCTCGTGTCGGCACATAGACCGAAGGATGCAGTCATCTACTACCTGCCGTCGTAGAAAACTCAGGACAGGGTGTGCCAGGCGGCTAACACCAGGCAGAGGTGGCGGTTGCGACGGGCTGCTCTACGCATTATCCTCAGACGTAGTAGCTGGGGATGAAATAGTTCCCCGAGCGCTAATTCCGAAGATCCACGCCACTGTGCGTGGATTTTCGCGTTGTAGGCATAATCGTGCCATGTTGCTGGCCTACATCGACGAAATCGGCGAGACCGGGGCATTCGTCTCCAACAAGCACGCTCGCTACAAGACCAGCCCAGCCTTCGGCTATGCGGGCTTGATCCTTCCCGGCGATCAAGCCCGTAAGTTCGGTGCAGTATTCACCAGCGAGAAACGGGCACTGTTCAAAGCCGACATCGCAGCTGCCGAGCACCCCGGTAGATGGGAGCGTAAGGGATCCGAAATATTCCGTCCGGACACTTTCGCTAAGTATCCACAGCAGATGCGCGTGTTCAGCCACTTGGTGAGAAGCCTACGGGAACTCGGCGGGTCTCTCTTTTACTACGCCAACGAGAAACCACTGGGCACGCCTGGACAGACCGATCTCGACACCGACGCCCGCGAGACCGCAGCGATGCGAGAGACACTCAACCGCATTGCCCGGTACGCCGACAACAATCAATCCAATGTGATGGTCATGATCGATCAGATCAACGAGAAAACAAGAGCTGCAAGACTTCCGGCCATGTACGAACACATCCTGGGTCGCGCGGCAGACCACGTCGAAATGAAGCGGATAGTCGAGCCGCCCATGCACATCGACAGCGTTCTCAGTTCGAACATCCAATTCTCGGACTGGATCGCTGCATGCGTCACGCGAGCCATCGACTATCAACTCATCCAAGACTCCCGTTACAACTGGATCGCCGAGCCCCGAGCGCTACCAACGGTGAGAGGTGCCTTTACCCACGAATCCAAGCTGCATCTGTGGCAACGAGATGTAGGCGACCTCAATCATTCCGACATCTTCCGGCAGATCCGAACTGTGCATCCGAGTGCAACCGGACGTTTGCTCGGTGATCAGTTGCCAGCCGACCGGTTTCGGAGGATGAAGGCGGCCGCGGAGCGGGCCAAGATGACGTGAGGCAGAGCTTTCCATCCCGCAGCCGATGAGCATCGAGAGGCTGCGGACCAACGAGATGTGCTGACCGATGCCACCAACCCGTCCTCACGTCTCGGCAGAAATACCGGATCCTGAAATAAGGGGCGGCGCAGTTAGCGCCCATCAGTGAGTTCAAGAAATCGCTCGTACAACCATTCCGTTGTTGATAGCCAGATACACCCCCTGACGGTCTGCCTCATCGGCCCCTCAATTTTGTACGTTGGGGTAACCCATACGGTGAATTCATCGTTCGAACCGAGTTTGGTTCCTGAGGTCGCGCCGTTAGACCAGTCGTTTCGGGGGAGATCAACGACGGTCTTCGGTGGAGCAGCCAGATACAGATTTGCCGGCTCGGCAGACTGGCCTTCTCGCCGCCTTGTCCACGATAGAGCTCCCCGCTCAGAAAGAACCGGTACTTGCCCAATGACCCATTCGCCTCGATCGCCGTACTCATACCTATCGTCCCGGACCCAAGATGCACTCGCGTCTCCAAGAACCCACCCGCGACCGGCGATCGGCTTGGACTCCCAAACTGTTTTCTCGAAGTATGTAGTTCTTTTGAAGCTCCCCTGTTTGACGGGTTGGCGGACAGTTCGCTCCGTCGCGACACCGAGCGGTACTGAGGGGACACCACGTTCGCTCAGCATCCCGGCAAACTCGGCCAAGTCATCTTGAATCTGAGCGAGCCCTCTTGCCACGGTGCTGGCGAAGTGCGAGTCAGTGTCAGCGCTTTGGCTGGACAGGCGATCGAACTCATCGGCCAACCCCACAGCGATCCCCCTCGATTCGGTGACAGGCTGACATGCTCGCAGTTCGCCGCTTATTCGTCTATCTAGATGCTCGAGACTCTCATCGCGGAGGCCCGTTCGGTGGTGTGCCAGAAACGAACGTTTTTGGCACCCCCTTGATCCGCGAATCACCCGATGCCAGTTTCAAAAGTGGGCTGCACGGTTCGTTGGGGTTTCACCGTTGATTGCAATCGTCTTCTGACGTTCTGAGTGCAGAAGTTGAGTTCGCAATTGGTCACTCAGGCTTGGTGTTCGGAAGCCGCGTGTGGCCTGAGAGTCACACGGCTACGGCGCGATGACAGCGGCCGGCTGAACCAGTGGAACGCTGCGACGGAGGAAGTCGAGTTGGTCCTCGCCGACACCGTCCACAGGTGCGGAATCACCGCCTGAACTCCACGGATACAGAACATACGCGGGAGCGCACCCCGTGGGGACCTGCGAATCGACCCGGTGGTGGAGCTACTCAATACCTTCGAAGGATCGGGCGAAGACGGCCCCGCGACCGGATCAACTTGCTCGGCCCATTCCCAGCGTGATTCCGCCGTCGACGACCAATTCGGCACCGGTGATGTACTTGGCGCGGTCGCTGGCCAGAAAAAGTGCAGCGTGTGCGACATCCCACGCCTCTCCCATGCGTCCCATGGGCACCTGTCGGTCACGTTTGCTCCACATTTGTTCGATGTCGGCGCTGCTGTACGCGTCGGCGATTCCGGAGACGCTCTCGACCATCGGCGTCTTGATCAACCCGGGCAATACGGCATTGACTCGGACACCACGGTCGGCGAATTCGGCGGCCGTGGTGCGTGAGAGGTGGTTCAACGCGGCTTTGCTGGCGTAGTAGCCGGCATATGCGACACCGCTCCACCGGATGCTCGCCACCGAGGAGATGTTGACGATACTGCCACCGCCCTGCGTCACCATTGCTGGAATGACGTAGCGCATGGTGTTGAACGCGCCGTCGAGGTTGACCTTGAAAACGCGTTCCCAGTCTGCTGGTTCGACGTCGGTGACACCTCCGACGGCAGCAATCCCGACGTTGTTGTCGAGAATGTCGATGCGCCCGTACCGATCGACGATTGCGCGGACGGCATCGGCAACTTGGCTCTCGTCGGTGACGTCGAGAGTCAGGACGGAAGCCTTGTTACCTTCGTCTCGGATCATCTCCGCTGTCGTCGTGGCTGATTCGGTGTCGATGTCGGCGCAGATGACCGTGGCACCTTCGCGGGCGAAGGTGATGGCTGTGGCGCGGCCGTTCCCCAATCCTGTTCCGATGCATCCTGCTCCGGTGACGACGGCGATCTTGTTTTCCAGCTCGTTCATTGTCTTCCTTCTTGTTCAGATCGCGCGATCGGACGTGGTCCAAAATGTCTGCCGAACATCCTTTTTGAGCACCTTGCCGTTCACGCTGCGTGGCAGTCGGTCGACGAAGATGACCTGTTTGGGTGTGCGCACACCTCCCAACGTGGTCCGGCACAGGGCGATGATTTCGTCTTCGCTCACGTCGAGCCCGGGTTTGAGTTCGACGACTGCAGTGACGCGTTCGCCCCAGTCGTCGTCGGGGGCACCGACAACAGCGCAGTCCTCGACCGCCGGATGGCCCCATATCACCTGCTCGACCTGGCCGGGGTAGACGTTGAAGCCTCCGGTGATGATCATGTCCTTCTTGCGATCGGTCAGGTGGAGGTAGCCCTCGTCGTCGATGCGGCCGAGGTCTCCGGTGTGCAGCCACCCATCCCTGATCACGTCGGCAGTTTTGATCGGGTCCTTGTAATAGCCCTTCATCACGAGGTCGCCGCGCACACAGATCTCGCCGGTTTCATCGTGTGCGAGTCGCTGCCCGGTCTCGGGGTCCTTCACTACGACGTCAACCAACGGATAGGGCCTACCGCACGAGGACAACCGGTCGTCTGACGCGATGTGGCCGTCGACGATGTGTTCCTCGGGTCGAAGGAAACTGATGGCGGCAGGTGCTTCCATTTGGCCGTAGCACTCGATGAACACCGGCCCCAATCGCTGTATGCCCAGACGCAGTTTCTCGCTCGACATCGGAGCAGCGGCATACAGTAGATAGCGCAGAGTCGAGGTGTCGACCGTGCGAGTAGTCAGAACGTCGAGCAATCGGTAGACCACGGTCGGCGGTAGGAATATCTCGGTCACACCGTAGGTCTCGATCGCCGTCAGTATGAGATCCGGTGCAGCACGCTCGATGACGACGACCGTCCCACCCCGAGCGGAAGTCTGCAGAGTCAGAACCCCGGCGGTGTGAGTCATCGGGGCCGCCGCCAGGTTCACCACAGGCTCGTGTGCGTCGTAGCTCAACGCGAGCATCTGGTGGATCACCATCACCGAGAAACTTCGATGCGTGTTCATCACGCCTTTGGGTTCACCCGTGGTTCCTCCGGTCGGAGATACGGCGATGACATCGTCCATGCGGTAGTCGATGTCGGGTGCACTCGACGGGTGCTCCGCGATCCAACCGGCGAGGTCGTGAGCGCTTTCGTCCTCACCCAGCGCGATCAGGGTGATGCCGGTGCCGAGCTGTCGCAGATAATCCACCTGGACGCGGAGCGAAGGATCGTAGAACAAGACCTCGACATCGAAACGTCGTAGCAGTGTTGCTGTCTCGGCCACGGGATTCGCCGGATTGAGTGGGACCCACGCACCACCTGCTCGCCACACCCCGAGCACGCAGATCCATGCCAGCGGGGCGTTCGGCGAGAGCACCGCGACTGTGCTTTCGCGCCTTAACCCCATGTGCAACAGGGCATTGGCGATTCTGCAGGACATCTCGCCGGCGTCCTGGTATGTCCAGATCTCTGTGTCGGTTCGGTAGGCGATGGATTGTGGCCCAGCACGCCATCCGCGGTCGAAGAAGTCGATGATGGCCATCGGTTATGTCCCTTTCAAGATGATGACGGAGGTGACGGCTTCTTCTCCGCGGTGAAAGCCGCCGCCGTTCTCGGCCAGGGCGATTCGGGCACCGTCGACCTGTCGGGCGCCTGCGCGGCCACGAAGTTGGTCGGTGAGCTCGAAGACTTGTCCGAGTCCCGTGGCACCCAGGGGGTGACCTTTGGATTCGAGACCGCCGGAGGGGTTGATCGGGATGCGGCCGCCGATGCTGGTGTCGCCGCGTTCGGCTGCCGGTCCGCCCTCGCCGGGCGGGACCAACCCGAGCATTTCCGATTGCAGCACCTCGGCGAAGGCTGTCGCATCGTGCACCTCGGCTACGTCGACCTGGTCGGGTCCGATGCCGGCCTTGTCGTAGGCGCGTGCGGCGACGTGCTGTGCCAGGTGTCCGTCGAAGGTGGTGGTGTCTCGGTCCGTGCCCGTGCCGACGACAGTAGCCAGGATCTCGATGGGCTGATCGGCGTGCAGCCGTGCGAGTCCTGCGTCGCTGCACACGATGACCGCTGCGCCGCCGTCGGTGACCGGTGCGCACATCGGAACCGTCAAGGGATGTGACAGCCGCCGTGCGGCGAGAACGTCCTCGACAGTTAGCGCGCGACGGTAGTGCGCGCGGGTGTTCTCGACGGCGTGCGCGTGGTTCTTGGCGCTCACTGCCGCGATCTGTTGCGGTGTGGAGCCGTAGATGCGCATGTGGTTTCGCGCCATCGCGGCGTAGATGTCCATGAAGATCGACCGGTGCCCGAGGTCTGGTTCGTCGAGGTCACCGCCGAGCTCGGCGAGGGTCCGTTCGAGGGCAACACGATCGGTGATATCGAACCCGGCGTCGAACAGCGACATCGTCTTCTGCGGATCCCCGATGTGCATCTTCTCCGCGCCGACGGCCAAGGCCACATCCGCCTCGCCCGCACGGACGTGTGTCACTGCGAGATTGAATGCGGATGCACCGGTTGCACAGGCATTTTCGACATTGTGCACCGGGATTTTGCCGATGCCCATTCCCCGTAAAGCAATCTGCCCGGAAATGGTTTCTTGGCCTTCGAGAAATCCGTGGGCGGCGGTCGCATAGAACGCTGCGTCGATCATGCCGATATTCGCGGCGTCGCCGGCATCACGGATTGCCTGGCCGATTGCACACCGGGCGAGGTCGTAGTTGGAACTGTCAGGGTGTTTACCGAAGGGCGTCATTCCCACTCCGGCGATCCATACGCGTGAACTCATGTGGTTCTTTCGTGGTGTGCTTCGATTCGCCCGCGAGGGCGAACCGAAAACGGTTATCTGAGAGGTCTTCTGGCGGTTTCGGGAAGGAAAATGTAGACGGCTGTGCTCACGGCTGCGACCGCCGCGATGTACCAGCCGAAGCGCTCGGCGTGCCCGATCTCGACGAGCCACGTCGCGAGGTAAGGGCCGGTTCCACCGAATACCGCCACAGCCAGGGCATACGGGAAGCCGATGCCGGAACTCCGCAGTCGGGATGGAAAGAGTTCACTGACTATCGCGGCGCTGATACTGGCCCACGCGGCGATGAAAAGCAGGCCCGTGATCTGAACGAACAGCAAACTCCCCATGGTGGGTTGCAGGGACGACAGCAGTGGGATCGTCGCGATGGTGAAGAACAGCCCGAACGTGATGAGCAGGGGTTTGCGGCCGACGCGGTCCGACAACGCACCGAACAACGGCAACGCGAGCAGAAAGATCGTCAGGGAGATCACGCCGGTGATCAGGCCCTTCTTCACATCGAAGCCGACCGTGATGCTCGCGTAGGTCGGAAGGTAGGCGGTCCACACGTAGAAGACCAGAGCTGGCGCTGCGGTGAGGCCGAAGATCTGTAGCGCCGACTTGGGGTGCTCGCGGAAGAAGTCGAACATGCCGACGCGGGCGCTCTTGGGCTTGTCGATGACGTCCTCGTGCAGGGTCTCCTGGGCGTGCCGGCGCACCCACAGGCCGATCATGGCTGCAACCGATCCAAAGATGAACGGGATACGCCAACCCCAGGACGTCATGTTCTCCGCGGACAAGGTGGTGGCGAGCAGGGCGCTGAGGCCGATGGCGGTGAGGTTAGCCGTGGTCGCGCTGATGTAGAGAACGCTCGAGAACAGCCCGCGTCGACCGGGTGGAGCCGACTCGACGACGAAAGCCGAACCGGCCGCGTATTCGCCACCTGCGGACGCGCCCTGGATGATCCGGGCGATCAGCAAAATGATCGGTGCTGCGATACCGATCTGTTCGTAGGTCGGTACAGCGCCGATCATCAAAGAGCCGATGCCCATGCCGACGATCGTCCCGCTCAGCGCGCGTCGCCGGCCGAATCGATCCGCGAGAACACCGATGACGAGCCCGCCGACCGGCCGGGCGAAGAAGCCCACCGCAAAGATCGCCAGCGTCGACAACAGCGGGACGAGGCTGTCTTCGCTCGTCTTGGGAAAGAACTGACCCGCGAAGTAGATCGCCAGGATCGAGTAGATGTACCAGTCGAACCACTCCACAGCATTGCCGACCGACACCGCCACGAGCTGACGGGCCCGGTTCGGCGGCTTCACGAGGATAGTTCGGTTCGAGCTCAGTTGTTCTTCGGTCACAGTTGTCTCCGGTACGCGATGGCGGCCTCAACGGCCGCTGGTGGCGTCGAGCGGTGGTGCTGCACGACCCCTCAACTATGCGATCCAGATCACACCGAAACTACGGACAGGAATCCAAAGATTGGGTGGCACACTTCGTAGCTGGCTACGAAGTGGCGATGTCGACGGATCGGAGCGCCCACGACAGTTCGATGACCGTGTCGGTGTTCGACAGTGATCTGCCGGTGAGCTCTTCGAACCGCGCGAGGCGGTACCGCAGGGTGTTGACGTGCACATGCATCGCCTCGGCGGCACGAGGAATGCTGCGGTTGTGCTCGAGGTAGGCGTGTACCGCGGCTGCAATGGGTGACGCGGACCCGCGTGCACTCTCCAGCGGATCCAGGTACCTTCTACGGAGAAAGGCGGCCAGTCCAGGATCTGCCACCACCCCGAGTCGCCACCCGAGACTGTCGAGGCTGTGTACCCCCGCTTCGGTCGCTGCGGTGGCGTTCAGTACCCGTTCAGCGATAGCGAATCCCTCGTGGGCGTGAGCCGGTACGCTTTTCGGACCCACAGCGAGAAGAACGTTGTCGATCGGATCCGGCTCTCGAGACAGCAGCCCGACCAGCTGCTGCTCCTTGGGCACCATGACGCAGACCTGACCGCGACAGTGCTCTGCAACGACTCGCTGGAGTGTCGTCGAACCGGCACCATCCGTCCGGCGGGCGGCGAACGGGACATACAGTGCCTGATGGTCGAGGCCGAGTGCAGCCATGCCGCGGCCGAGGGCCTCGACTGCCATCGGCCCGGCCAGTATGGACCGCAGCACTTCGTCCCTCAGACGCTGCTCGGCCAGGTCTTTCGCCACACCGTATTGCCGGTAGCTCGATGCCGCTTGGGCCGAGAAGACATCGCCGAGTTTCCACAGTAATCGCGTCAACCGAACCAGTTCGGATCCGTCGATCTGCAGTTCTGCGGCCAGCTCCGCGAGACGATCTTGGATGCACGAGATCGACACCCGAAAACCGGCCATCACGTCTTCGATGGGGACTCCGGCCCGCAGCCTCTCCTTGATGGAGGTGTCGGCTTCCCAGATGTCTTTCATTTCGGGCACTGTGCCCTCTCGAAGCGTGCGTACCGCTCGGCGTAGATTGCGTTCAGCGGCACCGGCGATAGCAGCATCGGAGACTGCGGCATATGCAGCGATCTCCTCTCGGACGCGCGCCAATGTGGGGCCGACCACCTGCTCGTCGACCTCCAGAGCATTCAGTAGCGCTGACGTAGCGCAAGGCACGGTCATCTGTTCATGATGGCCGACGGCACGGACGAAGCGCAGTTCGCCCACACCCCACCCGATTGCTCCCCCGTCGTCGCACTTTCGTGAGGGCCGGCGGAGCATGGACCCCCACACACAACGCCGATTCAGAAGGACCGAGGATGAGTTCGAGCTACGCATGGCTGCCCGACCACCATCTGGCCGTGGCGGCGACGCTCGCGCACGCCGACGAGCTCATCGGAGAAGTCGCCAGCCTCCTCTTCGATTATCAGACGCAGCCGGAAGGAACCATCGAGCTGAGGGAGGTGCCGATGATCACGCACAGTCAGACTGTCGTGGTGAGCATCTCGCCGATGCCGCGCAAGGTCGTCCTCTTGGTCGCCGACGCCCTGGTCGTCCTGCGAAACGCGATCGAGCACACCTTGTTCGCCGAGGTCGAGTACCGCGATGGCGCACTCAACGAGAAGGCGGCCAAGGTCGTCGAGATGCCGGCGGCGCAGACCTACGTGGCATTCGACACATGGCTGAAGGGCCGCGTAAAGAACGGGCCTCCTTCTCTGCAACGGGGTAGTGAGTTGATCAAGCGCATCGAAAGGCTTCAACCCTTTCAGCGAACGATGAGCTCGCACGATCATCCGATGGCGCTGTTGACGTTGCACACGAACCACTCGAAGCACCGCGCGCCAGCGGTCACGGCCCTCCGCCTCGCAGCGATCCATCGCGAGGACCTTACGCCGCCGTCTTTGGCGGATGTCGAGCGTCGTCCGGAGGTGCCTTTGCAGGTAGGAGAGGTGATCGCAGAGACCCCTAGAGGTCAGCGCATCCCTGTCGCGCTTTTCCCGACCATCGGTATCAACCGGCCCGGTACCGGGCGCTGGCCGGTGCTGATGAAAGAGCTCGACGAACTCGCCACGTGGGTACGGACTCAGGCAGTGCCACGGCTGATCACCGGGACCGAACCGCCGGCACCACCGTTGCCTGCTCGGTACGAGATCTCGGTCGGACGTGTAGATGAGCGCAGCGCGTTGCCAAGCGGGGTGGCGACATCTGCAGCACAGTTGCATAGCGATCGCCTAGGGGCTGCGACTGCTCGGCTTGACATGGTCGAGACCATTGTTCGGATGGATGACGCCCCGAGCGCTGCACACGTCTCGGCATGGCTGGAGAGCCTGCCGGATCAAAAGCTTCTCGCTCGGATACGGGAGCTAAGAGCTCCGGCTACGAATGAACCGGAGATCATGCTGAGCAACTTCGCCGTGCTCGAGCGGATGCGTGACGATGCCCGACGGTTCTCGGGGCTACCGGTCGACGGGCATAGGAAATGAGGTTTGATTCGCGGGCCTCACCGCGCGTAACGGCCACAAGGGCTTCGGCAGCGCGATGCACACCGGCGCGGGAGGTGTTCTTCTGCAGCACCTGCTCGTCGTTGTGTTGGTTGTATGCCCAATTCTCCAATCGCGCTGGAGGGGGTGTTACCGCACTCCGCACGGCGACAGGATGAAACCTCCGAGTGGGGGCAGGATTCTGTGAACCCCACATTGGAAAACTGAACTTCAGCTAGAGGGAAATAGTCAGTATCCGGTTGATCTCCTCTCGTACGGCGGCATGATGGAAATCGCTCAGGTGATCTTGCGTCGCTACTCTGCTCGCAAGCTCGTGGAACAGCTCGACAGTTGTCAACAGTGCCTTGCCGCTGTCCCCACCGAACGTGGCCCAGCATCCGCCGAGGCGATCCTGTATGTCGCTGTCCATCCACTGACGCATTCTCGTGCCGAGGTAGCGCACATCTCGCTTCGTTCCGTAGCGAATGTTGTGATCCCATTCGATCATGCGCAGCAGCTCGGTTTTCAGATCTGCGTCCCTGGTCATCACTGACCACGGTTCATCTCGGACAATCGACTTGGCGGTCATCAGCGCCGCAGCCCAGGCCCAGTTGCAGCATTGATCGAACAAGCCCTGATCCGGAATCTCGGGCCGTCTCGAACGCAACGAAAAGCCCTCCGCTACTCCATCTTTGTCGAGGAGCACCGTGAACGGCCGATCGTATTCTCCGGACCTTTCACCCGCGCCTACGAGCGTGAAATCCAGCTTGCCCCCGACGTAGTAGATCAGTCGCGTTGGCTGATCGTCGCCGTCCTTTAAACGCTCGACAGCAAGCACCGTCCCCAGGCCCGACCACCAGGAATCGTCGACCTCGAGTGGGCTGGTGTCGCGAACGTGAAGTTCGATGTCCCGGTCGGAGAGCGGATGGTCGCTAGCAGTAGCGGCAGAGCCTGTCAGGACGACTGCCCGAACATTCGCATTGTGCGATGCCCACTGCAGTAGTGATCGAAGGGCGAGCTCGTAGTTCATGTCCACGATTTCATCAGGCGGTCATTTTGCAGAAGGGCGTCGGCACCCTTCACCGATTCCTCTTTCAGTAAGCGATCATTCGTCGCTCCTGGCACCTGAGCTTCTCTATTGCTTCCCTGCAGAGTGAGTCGCGTCGTCGATCTCACGTCACGTCACGTTGCGGGTGGGTCCTGTAGCGGCTTCCCAGGTTCCTGCCGAAACCTGTATGAGCTGTAGCTCTTTTGGGGGACCAGGCGGCGGCCGTCCTTCCGTTTCTCGAGAAGACCGACAATGGTGTCAGTATCGTCCGCACCGAGTCCCGCTGAAAGGCATTTGGATCGAAGAGCCTCCAAAGTCACCGGTGCCCACCGCTGTGGAACATTCATCATGTCCGCTTTGAGTTTGGCAACTTCGTTCCACTTCAACCCGGTGCTGTAGCCGGCAGCCCAGTGGGCGATGTGGTCGATGATTTCATTGATGTCGGGTGGCGGGCATAGCTCCAAGTATGAACAGACATACCGACACTAACTTGTACCGACTCAGATGGTTTTCGTCTCGGTCGAACGTTGAAGATGTCGATAGATCGTTGGTCGAGTAACTCCGAACTCGTCCGCGATTTGTGTGACGGTGTACGCACGCTTTCCGTCTGTGCCGACTTCGTCGTACATCGCGCGCGCCATCTGGACCTGTCTTGCACCGAGTTTCGGCTTTCTGCCACCGGTGCGTCCCCGAGCGCGGGCAGCGGTGAGGCCGTCGGCGGTCCGCTCCGACATCAAGGCGTGCTCGAATTCGGCAATCGCGCCGAGTATGTGTCAGTTTCAGAAGTGGGCGTCATAAATTCCTGGGGTTTCACCTCTGATTGCAGTCGTCTTCTGACATTCTGAGTGCAGGAGTGGGCTTCACAATCGGTCACCTGGGTTGGGTGTTCGGAGGCTGCGATGGATGCGGACAGGTTCGACGTCGTAGAGGCGGGTGTGCTGACCGCGTCGGCCGAGCAGTGGGAGCAGGCACGGTCGCGGTTTGCGGTGCTCAGCGGGCTGTTGGATCGAGGCTCGATCGGTGCCGCAGCGGTCGAGGATGCAGCAGAACAGTTGGGGGTCTCGGCCCGGCGTGTGTACGTGCTGTTGTCCCGGCTCCGGAATGGGGAAGGGGTGGTTACCGATCTGCTGGTCTCCGTGCCCGCAGGCGGACGTGGACGCTCCCGTGTGCCGGTCGAGGTGGAAGACGTGATCACCGAGCACATCAACCGTGAATTCCTGGCTCGCCAAAAGCTCAGTGTCGCTGCACTGCATCGGCGTATCGCGCTGGCCTGTCACCGCGCCGGACTCCCGATCCCAGCCCGCAACACAGTCAATGCCCGGATCGCAGCAATGCACCCAGGCCGTGTCGCACGCTCACGTGGCGGACCGGACGCCGCCAGGTCGCGGCAATCCGCGGGCGATGTCCCGCCGCCGGTGACGGCCGTTCTCCAGCAAGTCCAGATCGATCACACCGTGGTTGATCTGATGATCGTCGACGAATACGACCGGGCGCCGATCGGACGTCCTTACCTCACGATTGCCATCGATGTCTTCAGCCGCTGCGTACCAGGCTTCGTGGTGACACTCGATCCTCCGTCCGCAGTGTCGGTCGGGCTATGTCTGGGCCGGGTGTGCTCGGACAAAAGCGTATGGATCGACTCTCTGGGCCTCGGTGCGGATGTGCGATGGCCGATGGCCGGAAAGCCGCACCGCCTGTACGTCGACAACGCCTCCGAGTTCAAAAGCGAAGCGTTACAACGCGGTTGCGAGCAACACGGAATCGACCTCGGCTACCGCCCACCCGGCAGGCCGCATTACGGCGGGATCGTCGAACGCATCATCGGCACCGTCATGACTCAGGTTCACGAACTCCCCGGAACCACATTCTCGAACCCAACTCAGCGGGGCAGCTACGACTCGGATAGTAAGGCGGCGTTGACGTTACGAGAACTGGAACGCTGGCTGATCCTGGCGGTCGCGGCGTATCACGCAGAGGTGCACACCAGCCTGCGGCAGAGTCCGGCTGCACAGTGGACCAGCAGCACCGGCACCGCTTTGTCGACGTCGACGGTGGTGGACGAGACCACATTCCTGGTGGACTTCCTTCCCGTCATCCGCCGTCGCCTGACCCGGACGGGGTTCGTCATCGACCACATCCAGTACTTCTCGAACGCTCTGAAACCGTGGATCGCCCGACGAGAGACTTTGGGCCAGTTCGTGATCCGGCGGGATCCACGAGATCTGAGCAGGGTGTGGGTCCTGGACCCCGACAGCGGCGGCGGATACATCGAGGTGCCGTACCGGACGATGTCACATCCAGCGGTGACCTTGTGGGAGCATCGCGCAGCAGTGACACGACTGCGCGAACACGGCCGAGCGCATATCGACGAACACGCCTTGTTCTCGATGATCGACAAGATGCGAGAGATCGCTACATCGGCGCAGAAGGACACCAGACGGGCTCGACGTAACCGCAGTCGTCGTGCGCACCTGAGCAGCGTCGTGACATCACCGAACGCGATGGGCCCGCCCGAGCTCGGCCCAGGCACCGACGACGTGTCGGTTCCGATCTTCGACGACATCGAAGAATGGTGAAACGGTGAACAACGACCCCCGAATTACTCCCGCAGGCGACGGCGACGACCGCAGCTGCCAGGACATCGACCCCGGTAGTGCGGATCTGACCCACCTGCGAAGTTCGGTCAGATCGATAGCGGGTCTTCCTGCAGCGCAACGTATCAGGCACATTCGTACGGAACGGTGGATCGGGTATCCGCGTGCACGGTCGGTGATCGAGCACCTCGAGACGTTGCTGGTATGGCCAGATCGGCAACGAATGCCGAACCTGCTACTGATCGGACCGACGAACAACGGCAAGTCGATGATCATCGAGAAGTTCCGGCGTGCGCACCTCGCTGTCAGCTCGCCCGACCGTGAGCACATACCGGTGTTGTGTATGCAGATGCCCCCTGACCCGGCACCCACACGGTTCTACCTCGCGATGCTCGCTGCCCTCGGAACGCCGACCCGGCCACGGAGCCGCGTTCACGAACTTGAACAGCAAGCAGTCACGCTGCTGCGAGCAACCGGGGTTCGGATGCTGATCATCGACGAGCTCCACAATGTTCTCGCCGGCCGCGACAACGTGCGCCGAGAATTTCTGAACCTGTTGAGGTTTCTGGGCAACGAACTACGGATCCCTCTCGTCGGAGTCGGTACCCGAGAGGCGTACCTCGCGATCCGCAGTGATGCACAGTTGGAAAACCGTTTTCACCCCATGACGCTGCCGATCTGGACCAACGACACCGACACCCGCTCCCTGCTGGCGAGCTTCACCGCCAGCTTCCCGTTGCGTGCGCCCTCTCACCTGACATCGACGGAGATGACCGATTACCTCCTCACCCGGTGTGAGGGCACCATCGGCGAACTGGCCACGCTGTTGACCGCGGCCGCAGTGACCGCAATAGAAGCCGGAGAAGAATCGATCACCTCACAGGTGTTGACCCAAACCGCCTACTCCGGGCCCACCGAACGCCGCCGCCACTTCGAACGGCACCTGGCATGACACCAGCCGATGCCCCTGCAGCGCACACGGCGCTCGACCACAGCGCGCATCCGCGGTGGCCACTGCACCCGCAACCACTACCTGGTGAGACTCTGACGTCGTGGCTGGCCCGGACCAGCGAACAGTATTCGTCGATCACCGCCGCGGACCTCCTCGACGGGCTCGGCCTCGAGACTTCGGGCGTGAACCTGGACCGCTACACACCCGAGCCGATATTGAACGCGCTCGCCCAGAGGAGCACCTCTACTGCGGAACGGCTGCGTGAGATGACGTTGGCGGGCTGCACGCCCTGGCTGCTCGACAGCATCGACCTCACCGAATGCGACTTCGACACCTACGTCCACCAGTTCTCTGTCCTACTACCGGCGGGTCTGGCGATGGCAGATCGACGTCGACGCACACCGCCTGCCGGCACATGGCTTCCCTGGGTGAGCACGCTGACTACGCGGGCATGCCCCCTGTGTATCGACGACCTCGACACAGACACCGATATCGCGGTCATGATGGCTCATCAATACCCGATACTGACCAGTTGCACGAAGCACCTCTGCCGGTTGGAATTCTGCGCTGTGGTGCCCGGCAGACTGGTTTTCTGGGACAGGACACCGCCCGGCGCGGACGAACACGCATCACCGATACCGGTCGCGGCGGCCGTCGCAGAAATCGACAGACGCAGCGTCACCGCGTTGACGAGCGGGTCGGTCGAGCTCGGCGGAGGCCGTGTTCATGCAGCAGTGTGGTTCAGGCTGCTGCGCACCGTCGTCGACGAAGTGTCCACACCGCTGGTCCGCACTGGATGGTGGGCGAAGCCACTGAGCGCGATCTGGAAGTCCACCGGGTGTTCTCGACCTCTCCGGACCGCGTGGGTTCCGTTCGAGGACCTGAGGTGGAACGAGCAGTCGACAGTCATGCTCGCTGCCGCGACCGCGATGATCGCGGTCGAGAACGACGAGATATTCGCAGGTGGTGCTGATGCGGCTCTACTGCGCCCACGTTCGCACGAGCCGGTCGATCCGGGGACCGCTCCGACGAGGTCTCGCAGTCCGGTACCGGCCCGCAGCGCTTGGGACGGTGTGATTGCGGCGATCGATGCCGCTGTCGCCGCCGCCCGCGTCGACAGCGACGCCGCCCGATCTCTGTTCGGATTCGCTCGAACGGGGTGCCGCACCGAAGAAGACGTCGATGAATTGGCCTTTGCCTTCGTCGAACTCGGCATCCGGCTGGACTGGGACTGAAAGCGCGCGTGATCTCCACACGTTTCTTCACGGTGGCTTTCAGGCGGAAATCGATCGCCCCTGTAGTCACCCACAATTTGTGTGCGGTAACCGACGAGAATTTTCCTTCCCGCACCGTCTCCACGGAAGCGCCTGCTCAGCGTGCTTTCGGCCTAAGAAGTCTGTCGGGAGGGCTCGCTACAGTCCCTGTCATGGCAGAACGGCAGCTCGGAGAGGTCCTGGACGTGGGTTCAGTCGCCCCGGCGGGTGGTGTGGCGGTGTTCCCGGACCTGTCGGGCGAGGTCGCCGCGCGAATCGAACGGTCGATTGCGTCGGCACGGTCTGCTGCTACCCGCCGCGCCTACGATTCGGCGTGGCGACGATTCGAGACCTGGTGTACCGCCTCCGGACACACTCCGTTGCCGGCCCACCCCGCGACCGTGGCCGCCTACCTCGTAGCGGCGGCCGACACTGTCACCGTCGAGGGGACGCGGGCATATGCGCCGTCGACGCTGAGCAAATGGGTCGCCGCGATCGCCGACCGCCACCGCGCAACCGGCCACGACAACCCCGGCGGCCACGAGATCGTGCGCGCCACTCTCGCCGGCATCCGAAGGGAATACGCGTCTGCGGGGGAGCGGCCCCGCAATCCCCGTGCCCCGCTCCTCACCGCTGACATCACTACGATCGTCGACCACGCCCGACGCACTGCAGCGGGCTGGGCGTCGGAAGTTCTCGAACGGCGCGATACTGCCCTGCTTCTGATGGGCTACACCGGCGCATTCCGCCGCAGCGAACTCGTAGCGCTCGAATGCCGCGATGTCCACCGCGACCGTCTCGACGGTGCCCACGTCCGCGTCCGGCACTCGAAGACCGACCAGGACGGAACCGGAACCGTGAAAGCACTACCGTTCACCGGCGGCCACCAGTCATGCCCGGTCTGCGCATGGGTGCGATGGCTGCAGATCGTCGCCGCGTTCGACACCGGCGGCAGAGTCGCGGTCATTCGGTTACTGTCCCGCGCAGTAGAATTCGACTCACACGTATGCCGCGGAATTCTGCCTACCGCCGAGAAACAGTCGCCGCTGTTCCGGTCCATCCGCAAGAACGGCAATCTCTCCGACACTGCCCTCTCCGGGGCTGCGGTACACGCCGCGATCCGTCGACGCGCCGCCCGCGCCGGATTCGATCCTGAGACGGTCACACAGTTGGGTGGGCATTCGTTGCGGGCAGGATTCGTCACCCAAGCATTCCGCAACGGCGCCGACGCCCACGCCATCATGCGCCAGACAGGGCACACCACTCCCGGGATGGTCGAAATCTACGCCCGTGAGCACGCACCCATGCTCGGCAACGCCGTCACCGAGCTCGGACTATGAAACCGGAATCGAACGGAATTGCGTTCGACTCGGTGCCCTATAGCATCTCGGGTCTCGACCGCTCCGCAGAACACACATGGGCACTGTTCTGCGACTGGTGCACCGCCACCGCCCGATCGGCGCTGCCTGCGACACCCTCCACGCTGGCAGAGTTCCTCGATCATCATCCCGCCGCCGACGCCACGCAGCGTCGTAGGGTCGCCGCCGTCAACGCAGCGCACCGCAGTCGCGGCATGGCCGAACCCGGTCGCTCGGTTCCCATTCGACTCGCACTCGCAGAGCGTCGCCGGGAACGTCTCACCGAAATCCGTGTCTGCGCTGCGTCGATCATCGACGGGATTCCGTCGACTGGATGGCCGTACGGGCTGTTCGGCCGACGTGATGCACTGATACTCACCTTGGTTTCTGCCGGTCTTACCTACCGTGACATCAGCACTCTGCGCCGCGGCGACATCAACGTCGCAGGGCCGGACCTGGTTGTTTCCGGCCTGCACCGGGTCACCCCGACCATGCTCGGCAGCCACGGTGAGTCCGGTCCGGTGGCGGTGTATCAGCGCTGGGCGCAGATACAGTCCATGCTCGATCGCTCCGCGAGCATCGCGGTGCTACGTGAATTTCTCGAACACGATCCTGCACCTCTGCTGGCCGCAACCGGGACGGTGACAGCGACGCAGGCGGGGGAGCCGCTTGTCGTTCGCATCGACCGCTGGGGCTACACACCGTGGATGCCGGAACCGCTGACAGTGCAGTCGTTGTCCGCATTGACGCGCGCGCACCTGACCGGCCGGCCGGCCGCGCATCGACCGCGAGTCCTATGGTCAGAGAACGTCATCGACAGGGATGTTCTACACGACGAGGAACTACACCACCCGCGCATCGTGCTGGACAATGCCTACTACGAGCGTGGAATTCGTGCCCGCCGCGACGCCCACACCCGCCTGTCCGATCTCGACGATCGGTTCGAGGACATCAGCGACCGCGCCGACGACCTTCTGCGCTCTCTCGTCGACATTCTCGACGGACGGGCCTGCGACGACAGTTGACCATCGAATCGCACCACCGGTGGTGTCGTCCGCGACTGATCACGACGACGATCAACCGCTCGCAGCGTGGCCGGTCTGGGGCGATCACGCCCCGGCCGCGACGATGACGAAGTCGGTGGCAAACCCGAGAAACAGTCCCAGCAACAGGCCCCAGCAGGTCAGCTCACGGCGGCCGAGGGTGCGCGCTATATCAAGCAACTGGATCACGACATACAGAATCGACCCGGCTGCGAGTCCGAGAAACCCGACGGAGACGGCGTCGTTGACGAAGGACTGTCCGATCAGAGTTCCGACAAGAGTCGGTCCGCCGCCGATCAATCCGAGTGCGGCGAGGAACGACCAACTCGGACGGCTGGACTGCCCGGCCATCGGCGCTACGATCCCGAATCCTTCGGTCGCGTTGTGCAGACCGAAGCCGACGATCAGTAACACCGCAAGACTGATCTCCCCGCTGGCAGCGGACTGCCCGATCGCCAGACCTTCCGAAAAGTTGTGCAAACCGATACCGACGGCGATCAGCAGCGCCAATCGACGGGCAGCGCTCACCCCATCCAGAGGTCGATCGGTCATCTCGGTGAGTGCAGCGGCCCCCGGACCAGGCACACGCTCGTGCACGGCAGTTCGAGGCCGAGACATCCACCGTTCGTAATAGACCAGGGCCATCAGCCCGACCGTGACGCCTGCGGCGACGACGACGGCGAGGCCGCCGAACCGCCACCAGCTCCCCGTGCCGTCCACCGCAGCGGCGGTCAACGACCCCTCCACCGGCTCGGCGGCGTGTGCCAGAACATCCCACAGCAGGAACACCAGCACGCCGGTTGCGACGGCGTTGAGCAACGCCCGCACCTCTACCGACACGTGACGCAACCGACCCAGCGGCAATCCGAGGAAAATGGTGAACCCGGCAACAGCCCCGAGTGCAGCGATGTCGAGCGAGGTCATGAGTGTCACTTTTCTGTTGGACGTCGGGGCAGCAGGTGTAGATCGAGGACGTTCGACGGAGGACATGTCCACCAACAACGGTGCTCGAGTCGGCCCGGTCTGTCGAGGTGCGCCGGTCATCCTTCGTTCAGTGTGGGGCGGTGAACGCCCGCATCCGGGTCGGGGCGGTGCCCGTGCCGAGGTGTTGTTCTGCGTGCTCTGGAACGGGAGCGCAGGTAGTTGACGGCGATCGGGAGTATCGACAGGACGACGACCCCGATGAGAATGACCTCGATGTGGTTGCGCACGAACGGGATTCCGCCGAGTAGGTAGCCGAGCATCGGTACGCCGACACCCCAGACGATCCCTCCGATGATGTTGTAGACGAGGAACGTTCGGTATCTCATGCCCGACGCGCCGGCCATGACGGGTGCGAGTGTCCGGACGACGGGCACGAACCTTGCGAGTACGACAGTGCGTGCACCGTAGGTGTCGAAGAACGACTGCGCGCGGGCGAGTTGCGCAGGGCCGAGCCGTTTGGCACCGGGTCGATCGAAGACAGCAGGGCCGGCGGCGCGGCCGATCATGTAGCCACATTGATCGCCGAGTACGGCTGCAATCGGCGCGGACACCAGGATCACCCACAATGGAACGAACGGATCGGCCTGCGCCACGAGCACTCCTGCGGTGAAGAGCAGAGAGTCGCCGGGGAGAAAGAACCCGATCAGCAGACCCGTCTCGACGAACAAGGCGACGAGCAGCCCGATCAACCCGAATGTCGCGACGAGCGTGCTCGGGTCGAGGACGCCGCCGGTCAATCCCGACGTCACAGCGAGATCCTGTTCATCAGCAGGCGAGGTGGCGTCGCATCGGTGGCGCCGCCGGAGTCGAGACGATGCAGTGCGTAGCTGCCGAGGGTGACTGCGCAGGCTGCGAGGAGCGCGCCGGCGAGAACGTCGGTGAGCCAGTGGACGCCGAGATACATCCGTGTGCACGCAACGGCAACGACGATCGCTACGGCGATTCCGAGGAACAGTGTCCGTACCGCCCTCGATCGCCGCGTGCCTGCGAGGAGGGCGAGCATCAGTGACAGGGCAGCGGTCCCGGTGACGTGACCCGACGGGAAGGAGAAATCGGTTTCGAGCATCAGCTGGATCGACTGCGGCGGCCGCTCGCGTCCGACGACCAGTTTCACGATCGTGCACAGCATCGATGCCGAGCCGACGGTCGCCAGCATCACCAGTGCCGGGCCGTAGCGTTTGGTTCTCCACACCAGAAGCACCGCGACCACGAGGCCCAACGCGGCGGTCTCAGCGGGGCCACCCGCTGTCGTGACGGCAAGGGCAAGATCATCGAGCGCGGGCGTTCGGTGATCGACGAACCAGGCCGCGACAGGCGCGTCGGCACTGGTCAGCCATCCGTTGCTGTGCACTGCGACGGCGAGCACCACCACTGCGAAAGCGAAGCCGAGCGTGCCGAAGATCGCCGCTCCGGCCCGGTCGGAGCGGACGCGGAGCATGATCCCGGCACCGAGGAGGCCAACTGCGATCACCAACCCGGCGATCTCGACGTCGGCGGTGGCGGCTTCGGTGAGCACTTCGGTGGCCGTTGCGTGAACGGCGGACATCGATGAGGAGAGGAGCACGACCGTCAGTGTGCCGAGCAGCTCCTGAAGAACCGCTGAGAGCGGCTCGTCCGTGTCGGCGTGGGTCTGTTGTACTTGCCCGACATACACGGACGGAGCTGTCGATGCGGGTTCTGGTGGTCGAGGACGAAGTGCGCCTGGCGGAGATGGTCCGCCGTGGTCTGGTGGCCGACGGGTTCACCGTCGAGGTCGAGCACGACGGGGACAATGGGTTCCACAGTGCCGCGACGGGGGAGTTCGACGTTCTCGTTCTCGACATCATGCTGCCGGGCAGGCATGGGTACGACATCGTGCGCGATCTCCGCGCGCAGGGTGTGTGGACGCCGATCCTGATGCTCTCGGCCAAGGACGGTGAATACGATCTGGCCGACGCGTTCGATCTCGGCGCGGACGACTATCTGGTCAAACCGTTTTCCTTCGTGGTCTTGGTTGCTCGCTTGCGCGCGCTGGTGAGACGGGGCGCTCCCGAACGCCCTTCCGTGCTCGCAGCCGACGATCTCGAGTTGGATCCCGCGCGTCACCGTGTCACCCGGGGCGGTACGGAACTGGCGCTGACCCCGCGTGAGTACAGCGTGCTCGAGTTCCTGATGCGGCGCAGCGGCGTCGTGGTCACCAAGTCCGAGATCGTCCGGTCGGTGTGGGACGTGAACTACGACGGGGACGAGAACATCGTCGAGGTCTACATCGGGTATCTCCGGAAGAAGGTCGATCAGCCCTTCGGGCGCAAGAGCATCGAGACGATCCGCGGGGTCGGGTATCGCCTGGCCGCCGGAGCGACCGACTGAGCACCTCGCTCTGCGGCACGTGCGTGGAACCTATCGTCACGTGCGACACCTACCGTCCCTCAACAGCTTTCGACGTAGGGCAGCCGATGGTGGGCGTCACTTCGCGCCCGAGATGCTCGCGGCGGTGAATGTGCTCGGCCCCGATGTCGTGGTGTCTTCTGCGGCCCACTGCTGAGTGGGCGTCGGTGTCGACAGCGTGAGATAGAAGAAATCGCGTTGATCCGGTGCCAGGTATCGGTCGGGACGGTTCTGGACGGTCGGCAAAATCGTTGTGGGCGTCAAGGTTCCAGTGCGGTCCGCTGCCCAGGAATTGAACTCGGTCAGGCCGCCGTGAATGTCGAGTTCCATCCCGGTCACCGCGCCGGCGGCCACGAGAGCCTGCGCCAGCGTAGCCAGATCGACCTTCGACGCAGCGACGTAGACGAGGTCGCCGTTCGCGGTGGTCCCCAGTGCGGAGCGTTCGGTGTACTGCAGCTGATTCTTCGCGCTACCCCACCTGCTGTCGTCGTTCGACTGCACCCCTGCCGCGATCGAACCGTGGTCGACGATCAACGGCAAATTCTGCCGCACGGACACGATGTGTGGGTCCACGACTGCGCCGCCCGTCCAGTCGAGGACGCTCAGATGGCCCGTATCGTCCACCACTGCCGAGGCTTCACCGTTCTTCAAGGCCTTGTCCGCCACGCCGTTCGAGAAATACCCGCCGGCAAGATCGTTCATCTTCCATCCTGAATTGAATGCAGCCACCAGATTCGGCACCTCGGCGGCCGGGACCGATGCGGCGGCATTATCGTCGCCGCGGGGTTGGCTCGTACCGTCGACGAGGTGCGCGATCGTGGCGGTACCGGAGACGATCGCCACCCCGGCCACGGCGCTGCGGTGGGCAGGGTCGGGCTGAAAGTGCGAAATGTAGGCAACAGGAGCTCCATCTGCTCCCACGCGCCCAGGTGTCCATGTCGGAGTCGGCGATCCGGCAACTGTCGGCAGGACGGGAAGGGCGGCCAAGGACGTCACTGTACCGCCGGGAATGGCTGCAGCCGAGACGAATTGAGAAGGATCGGGTGAGGTGTCCGGCGGCGGGCTCGCGTACCGCCAGTTCTCGTACGCGTCCAATGCAGGGCCGCCGCCGTGGTCGCGGATCCACGACGAGGTCTTGTCGTTCCAGCTCGCATATCCCGGGGTCGCGAGTGCTCGCACATAGGACACCGAGGCAAGGGTGAACACGATCAGCGCGGCCACCGAGACCAGCTTCCAGATCGACACTTCGCGGGGTGAAATCTGTCGATCGGAGCTGTGCTCGGGCGGCGTCGGAAGGGTCGGTGCGAGCATGGGGTAGCTCCTGCCAGAAGTGATCCGAGGACCACTCGATCATGCGCGGACGACACTGAAGAAACGCTGAAACCTACTCGTGTGCAGCAGGGTTGAGATTCGGAGAGGGCAGCGCCCGTCGCGTGTGAGCAGACGGGCGCTGCGGTGACGCGGCGGATCTACTGCCCCGGGGCGTCGGCGATATCACCGGGCTCGGGTAGGTCCACCGAACCGGGTGCGTCGGGGGTGTCTCCTGCTTCTGGCGCGTCGACTGCGTCCGGTGTATCTCCTGCTTCGGGAACGTCCACTGCGCCCGGTGCGTCCGGGGTGTCACCTGCCTCGGGTACATCGACCGCACCGGGTGCGTCCGGTGTGTCGCCCGCTTCGGGAGTGTCGACGACGCTGTCGTGCGAGGCCGCGGAGTGTCCGAGGGTGTGGGCTGCGGCGATGCCGCCGCCGATGGATGCTCCGGCCAGCACGACGGCGGAGACCGCAACGATCTTGTTCTTGACGTTCACGAGGGTTCCTTCGGTTGTCGGATGCACGTGCCACTTGCGTGCGCTACAGCCCCGAATATGCTCGCCTGCTCCTGAAGAATCCCTGTGGAGAGCTGAGAGAGTTCGGCGCAGCGGCCCGAACGTCGGCGCTTACACCCCCGGGAATCGGTTCCGCAGGGAATCGAGCTGGCGATGGAGATCGTAGAGAATCCGGCGCTGTGTGCGCGCATCGTCGGCATACCAACGGCGCGACGAGGTTCGGCCGACCTCCCAAGCCGTCCGAGACATGTGCTCGGCGCGTTCGATCCGCGCCGAAATAAGATCGATCTCGGCCTGCAACATGGTGACGAACGCGCGCGCCTGCTCGTCGTCGGCGTTGCCGGTCACCGACCGACCGCAGCCGCAGTGACCGCCAGGTCAGCTTCGGTCATCTGCAGCGGCACACGCGGATCCTCGCCGCGGGGGTGGTCATGGTCGTGGATTCTGACAGAGCGTTCCTGAAGCGATGCTGAAGACGGCAACGACCTTCAGGCCGCCGGGTAGCAGACTCAGAGGCATGAGTGCCTTCGTCGATGTTCTGCGGCCACGATCGTGGACGGTGCGCGTGCGATCCGCTGTGGCCTCCACACTGGTGCTGGCCGTGTGCCTGATCGCGGCCGGTGGTGCATTGTTGTGTGTCCTGTACAGCTCCCTCGAGTCCTCTGCTCGCACCGCCGCCACCGCCCGAGCGGTGCAGGTCAGCGAACAACTGGAAACCGATCTACCGGGACAGATCGACGAGTCGCTGCTGGCCACGGACGGACAGATCGGAATCCTCCAGGTCATCGACGCGGCCGGGGCGGTGCAGGCATCCTCGATTGCAGACGGCGGCCCGCCGCTGTCCACGGTCGAGATTGCGCCCACGGCCACACAGGACCTCGGGCGCATCGAACGGGACGAGACCGGCGACTTCTGGGTCACGGGTGTCGGTGCTGCGACGGCCGACGGGCCGGTGACAGTGCTGGTCGGTGCCGACCGCGAGCCGGTGGAAAAGGTGGTCACCACCGTCGCGATCCTGCTCGCGATCGTCGGCCCGGTAGTCGTCGCGCTCGTCGCCTTGGCAACCTATCGACTCGTCGGGGCAGCGCTGAGCCCCGTCGAGCGGATCCGCACCCGCGTGGCCTCGATCTCGAACAATGATCTGGGAGAACGCATCCCGGTCCCAGAGACCCGGGACGAGATCGCGCGCCTGGCGGTGACCATGAACGAGATGTTGGCACGATTGAACGCCGGGCAACGAGCGCAGCAACGATTCGTCAGCGACGCCTCACACGAACTTCGAAGTCCGCTGTCGACGATCACTGCCGCTCTCGAACTCGCAGCGGCCAGGCCCGAGCTCATCGATGCGTCCCTGATCGATGAATCGTTGCTGCCCGAAGCGCGTCGAATGCGACGACTGATCGAAGATCTTCTCCTGCTCGCCCGCTCGGACGAGATGCAGACTCCGCACGGCACGGTCGATGTCGATCTCGACGACGTGTTGTACGAAGAAGGAAAACGGATCGAAGCCGTGACAGACCTCGATGTCGGGACGTCGATCGTCCCCGTTCGAGTGACCGGTGACCAACCGGCATTGGCGAGAATGGTGCGCAACGTCGTCGACAACGCTGTCCGGCACGCACGGACCCGGGTGGAACTGACCTGCACCGAGTCGGCAGGATCTGCAGTGATCACTATCGACGACGACGGGCCAGGGATCTCCGAGACCGAACGTGAGCGGGTGTTCGACCGGTTCGTACGACTCGACGCCTCCCGCACCCGTCACGAGGGCGGTACCGGGTTGGGATTGGCGATCGTCGCCGGCACCGTCGCGGCACACGGTGGTTCGGTGACCGTCGGTCGATCGACCCTCGGTGGAGCACGCTTCCAGATCGCCATCCCGATGACCTCGCCCGACGCTTCCGACCATCTACATCCCTGATCGAGAACACAGGCCGCGTGCGGTCTCGAACGACGTGATGGAGCACACGCACACTGCCGAAGACCGTGTTGAACTGGGCGGGGCCAGATCACCCCTGTGGTTGACGGTCACGTGAACGCCACCATGACCGTCCTCCGCTGAAAGATCGCCGAGACACGATCGCTGAGACAGATCGACGAGACACACGGGCTGGGTCACGCCACATACTTGACCGGTGAGTTCTTCCTTGGCCGAGCCTGGTCTGCCGCTCGTGGTTCTCTGCTGCGTGATGGTGACGCTCGCTGCGATCATCTATCGGGTCTCCTCGATCGGGCGAATGATCACCGCTCCGGCCGCTGCTCTGCGCGGCTTCGTGCAATTGGCGGCGATCTCGCTGATTCTCGCTGCGGCGCTCGAGCATCTGTGGTCGTCGTTGCTGGTGCTGCTGATGATGTTCGTGGCCGCGGCGTTCACATCGATTCGGCGTTCGGAGTCGGGGAGGTCAGGTATCTGGCTCGTGGTTCCCCTGGCGGTGGGTGTCGGGATCGTGGTGCCGTTGTGCTTGCTCACCGGTGTCGTTCCGGCGCAGGGCATCTCGATTGTGCCGGTCGGCGGAATCATCCTGGGCGGGACGATGACCGCAACATCGCTGTCCGCGCGCCGTGCACTGGCCGCGTTGACCGACAGGCACGGAGAAGTAGAGGCGGGACTGAGCCTGGGCATGACCGAACGTGACGCGCGCGTGGAGGTGGTGCGGCCCACCGCGAACGACGCGCTGCTGCCGGGCCTGGATCAGACACGGACGGTGGGGCTGGTGACTCTGCCGGGTGCGTTCGTGGGCGTGCTGCTGGCCAGTGGTTCGGCCCTGCAGGCGGGGGCCGTACAGATTCTGGTGCTCGCCGGGTTGTTGCTTGGGCAGACCGTCGCCGTCGCGCTGACCGTGGAACTGGTCGCGCGGGGATCGGTTCACCGGAGGCTGTAGACGGGTGGTTCGGCGAGGTCGGGGTACGCGGTGGGTGATCCTCAGCGGACCTTCAGCATCACGTGGGTACGGTCCCGGTTCATGAGCGATGTCACCGATTCCGAGCACTTGGCGGTCCACCACCGGGCGCTGAGCAAGGTCCCCGAAATCACGGTCTGGTTCTGGGTCGTGAAGATTCTGTGCACCACAGTGGGGGAGAGTGTCGCGGACTGGGTGAACATGACCCTCGGTGTCGGACTGACCGCAACGGCGGGATTGTTCACCGTGATTCTCGTTGTGGTGCTTGCGGTTCAGATCTGGCTGTCGAGGTACGTACCGGCCGTGTACTGGCTGACGGTGGTGGTGCTCAGTGTCACGGGAACGCTGTACACCGACATCCTCACCGACAGTCGTGGTGTTCCGTTGGCGGTGAGCATGTCGGTGTTCGCTGTGTTGTTGGCGGTGGTGTTCGGGGTGTGGTTCGTGCGGGAGCGGACTCTGTCGATCCACAGCATCGTCACGGTGCCCCGAGAGTTGTTCTACTGGCTGGCGATTCTGGTGACGTTCGCACTCGGTACCGCGGCGGGTGACTGGACGCTGAGCATCACCGGGTGGGGCCCGGGCACGTCGGTACTGCTGCCCGCCGGCCTGATCGTGGCTGTCGTCGCCGGTTGGCGGCTCGGCGCGAACGCTGTGTTGGCGTTCTGGTTGGCCTACATCCTCACCCGTCCGCTGGGTGCGAATCTCGGAGACTGGTTCGCTCAACCGAGCACCGAGCACGGTCTCGGTCTCGGCACATTCCTCACCAGCGTCATCTTCCTGGTCGCGATCCTGGCCACGGTGCTGTACCTGACGAAAACGAAACGAGACGTGATCGGGAATCACCGCGTCGAGCCCGAACCGGTCGCCACAGACTCACGCCGTGAGCGCACGATGCTCGTCTATTTCGCGGCAGTCGCGGTTGCCACGGCGGGGCTTCTGTCGTGGGCGTCCGCGCAGCCACATTCAGCGCCGGTAAATGAGGCGGAGGGTTCCGGGGCTGCGATCGTCGATCTCGCGCCGGGGGAGGCGATCGCGAATTTCCCGCCTGAGCGCGTAGTCGAGCTCCGCTCGATCGTCGACGACACTGCCGGGGCCGTTCGGTCCGGTCATCAGGACGAGGCGAAGACTACTGCGAAGAATCTCGAAAACACCTGGGACGACGATCAACCCGTGTTGCAGCCGCTCGACGCTGCGGGGTGGACCGCTCTGGACTCGCGTATCGATATCGTGCTCACCGCGATCCGCTCCAACACCCCCGACTCCGCCGCGGAGACTGCTGCGCTGACGGACCTCGCCGCCGCCCTGCAGTGACGCAGCCACGCGTTGCGGTGCACCCGAGTGCTGTGACGGCCGGCGATCGTGAGCTGGACCGACCACAGCGCTGGGCAGCCGCGGCCAGCTCAGCCGTACGGGTCACGCCGCGGCGCATGAACGAGGCGGTGGCGTTCGTACGTGAGACCGTGCTGCGTGCGCCGGCGACTGCTGTGTTCGTGGCCGGGATGTGGGTGGCAGGGGTTGCCACCGGGAGTGTGGGGCACGGTCCTGGGCGGTCGGTGCTGACTCAGGTCGGTGTCGGGAGCGAGTCCTTGCAGCAGGGCCGGGTGTGGACCCTGCTCTCGGCTGGTCTCTGGGCACCGAGCCTGACCGGGTATCTACTCGCGACGGTCTTGGTGCTGTGTGTGGCTGCGCCCCTTGAGAGACGGCTGGGCACGCGTAGCTGGGTCGCGGCCGCAGTGCTGACACAGCTGGGCGGCACCGCAGCTGGAGTGCTGTTCACCTCGGTGACCGAACATATCGGTCTGCGGTGGGCATCTACGTTGCATAGCGGCGTCGCGGTGGGCCCGACCACCTGGATCGTGGGGGTCGTCATGGCGTCCACGGTCTCGATGAGCACCTTGTGGCGATGGCGGGTGCGGGTGGTGATGGTGACATTGTTGATCACCCTGGTTCTGTTCGGTGGACACCTGCAGGACGTCATCCGGCTCATGGCCGCGTCGACCGGGTTGCTTCTGGGACCTCTTCTGCTCGGCCGGGCTCCGCGGCGGCAACCGGTGGCAGGTACTCAACGCGAGGGTCGGTTGCTGGTTGCGCTCGTGGTGGCGGCCAGTGCGATCGGTCCCATCCTCGCGGCACTGTCTCCCAATGCGATCGGCCCGTTCGCCGGCTTGAAAGATGTGTTCGGTGGATCCGAGGCTACGGTCGGTGACGTCCGGGCACTGTGCTCGGCGGGAGGGGATCCGCGCGAATGCCGGGAAGGTCTCGCTGCGATCCGGCTTTCCGGGTTCGGTCCCACAATGCTGGCGATCATGCCGACCGTATTCGTGTTGGCGGTGGCGGACGGTCTGCGGCGTGGTCGGCGCGGAGCCTGGTGGACGGCAGTGGCCGCCCAAGGCATCCTGATCGGGTTCGGCGTTCTGAACATGGTGTTGCGCTACATCGACAGTGTCACACCGGGTTCGGTGTTCTACGGCCTGGACGAGACTTCGCAGATCGCGAGGTCTGCCATACCGGTAGCGACCCCGATCCTGATCTTGGCACTGCTGCTGTGGTCTCGGGAGTTGTTCGACGCGGCGGCGCCGCCTGGAACGTATCGGCGGTTCGGCTACGCGGCCGCGACAACTGTGGCGACTCTGTTCGTGGTCTTCGTCGTCGGTGGTCTGCTCGCAGGAGCGGGGTTCGATCCGGTGGCTACACCGACCGCGCTCATCGCCGAATTTCCCAACCGGCTGATCCCGCCGGTGGACCTGACCTGGCTCGACCCGCGTCTGCTGCCCACGAACGCGTCGGCAACGCTGCTGTTCGAGTGGACAGGTGTGGTGTTCTGGATCGTTCTGACCGTGGCCATGTTCAGGACTTTTCTCAAACCTGCCTCCACGGTCGGAACCGGTGATGTCGTGCGCGCCCGCGACGTTCTGCGGTCCTGCGGCGGCGAATCGTTGTCGTGGATGACCACATGGCAGGGAAATCAGTACTGGTTCGACGAGGCAGGAACAGCCTTCATTGCCTACCGAGTGATCGGTCGTGTCGCGATCACCACCGGAAGCCCGGTGTGCCCGCCCGGCACCGTGCACGAGACGGTCGTTCGATTCGCAGATTTCTGTGTCGACAACGGATGGACACCCTGCCTGTATTCGGTCTCGGCCGAGGTTCGGTCGGTCACCGACTCGTTGGGGTGGTCGAGTGTGCAGGTCGCCCAGGAAGCGGTGCTGACCCTGTCGAACCTGGCGTTCACCGGGAAGAAGTTTCAGGATGTGCGTACTGCGATCAATCGGGCGGGCAAGGCCGGTGTGCACGCGGAGTGGCTCTCGTACCCCGACGCACCCTTCGTGATCACCGATCAGATCGCTGCCATCTCCGAGGAATGGGTATCCGACAAGGGCATGCCGGAGATGGGGTTCACGCTCGGTGGGCTCGACGAGCTCGACGACCGAGACGTTCGATGCCTCATCGCTGTGGACGAGCACCGGACCGTGCACGCGATTACCTCGTGGATGCCTGTGTATCGGGACGGAGCGGTGGTGGGGTGGACGATGGATTTCATGCGCCGGCGAGCAGACGGGTTTCGGCCGGCCATCGAATTCTTGATCGCTTCCGCAGCGGTGATGGCGAAAGACGAGGGTGCGCAGTTCCTCAGCCTGTCCGGTGCCCCGTTGGCCAAAGCTTCGACGCCCACTGCAGTATCGACACCCACTGCGGCCGAAGGATCGACCGATGGAGTCATGGACCGAGGGCTCGACCTGCTCGGTCGAACTCTCGAACCGGTCTACGGATTTCGATCGCTGCTCGCGTTCAAATCGAAGTTCCAACCCGAATACAGGCCCATGTACATGGCGTACGCCGATCCCGCGGCCCTGCCCAGCATCGGCACCGCGATCACCAAAGCGTATCTACCAGACCTGTCCCCAAGGCAAAGCCTGCGACTGATCACCACGTTGGTACAACGCTCCTGAACCGAATATAGGCAAACGCACCTGCACGACTCGGACCGCGCAAAACGGGAGGTGCCTGTTCTGCCGGCCCGGAGTAGTGCGCCCAGGAGGTCACGCACTCAATCGCGCCCACAGGCTGCGGGATACCTATTTTGGCTGAACAGCGGAACCGCTTCGTGATCGCACAGTGTCCGGAGACAACGGTCGTCGACACGTCGAACTTGCAACGCAGGCTCACCACACGCAGGATTCAGCCATCGAACCGCAACTGAGCTAGTGCAGTTCACTTCTGAACAAGTGCAGCCGTCTTCTGAAACTGACAACCAATCAGTTGACCAGCCGTCGAGTAGTGCCAAAAACGTACGCGATACCCCTGCATGTCAAAACCTCGAAACCGATGAGTTGTGGCATAGTAAGCGCCTGTGGGCCACAAATACGGATACGCCAGGGTCTCGACCGCCGAACAGAACCTCGACCTACAGAGCGACGCTCTGACCGCCTTCGGCTGCGAACGCATCTTCACCGACACGGTCAGTGGATCCACCACTGTCCGGCCGGCACTGACTGAACTGCTCGAGATCCTCCTACCCGGTGACACCCTTACCGTGTGGCGACTCGATCGACTCGGCCGCAACCTTCCGCACCTCATCGAGCTCATCGCAGACCTGAAAGCCAGGGGAGTGGCATTCGCGTCGGTCACCGAACAAATCGACACCACCACCGCCGGCGGAGAACTCGTCTTCCACATCTTCGGCGCACTCGCCAGCTTCGAACGCCAACTCCTCCGCGAACGCACACACGCCGGCCTCGCCGCAGCACGCGAACGAGGAAAGGTCGGCGGACGACCACCCGCACTCACGGTCACCAAAAAACGAGAAGCCACCCGAATGCGCAACCAAGGCAACACAATCGGAGACATCGCAGACGCACTAGGAGTCAGCAAGCGTACTCTCTATCGTCACTTCCAGCAGTAAAATGAGTCTTGCTCACTCCGGCTTGGTGAAGGCCTTCCTGAACCAGGAAGAGTCAAAACCGCGCTGAGACCATCGGGACCCGGAAGTTGCCTTCAATGCCAGCACCAGAAGGGAATCTGTCGTCTCTAAAGATTCACTCGCCTTACGGCGAAACTCGCTGATAGGCAGGTCGGACTCCACGATCCACACATTGTCAACGTGATGCCACCACTTACGGCTGATTGCTTTGATTCGCTTGTGTACTTCTTTCTGGCGATTAGCGTCAGTTACGCTGCATATTACGACGAAGTTGGGTGCCGCCATCACTCCTCCTCTTCTTCTTCCTCGACCTCGCCGATAGTGTTCTCAGTGCGCGTTCCCGCAGGTAATGGTGCGACAGCAAAGCCACCGACAAACTCTCCGTTGTCGCTATCTCCGTAGATGCGCTGCTCGATCGCGACATATTCTGTACCCGATATTTGGCCCAGCATTAGCCGTTGCGGCTTTACGATACATAGGACAAATAGCCCAACGATAATTGCGACTATTAAGGATCCGCCGAATATTAAAGTCGGCAACACAAGGTACTTCGACTCTGATGATGCCAAAAAGCCGACGGTGCCAACCGTGCCGGATACAATCACCGACAATGCGACACCCCAAAAGGCGAGAATGGTTCTGGGGTTCGATGTCGTTCGCTTAACGACCCCCTGCACGTGTTCGACCACAGTTCATCGTAGATCCTGCGTGCGAGCGGTGGCAGCAAAGCGTGCACTTAGTCGCGCACTACCGTGACGCCGAGCGGGGTCGGTCTCCGTTGGTCCCGCGCGGCGTTCTACGGCCGGGAGGTGGTCACGCCCCGGCGTCGACAACCACTGACGGAACGGCTGGCAGGTCTTCACCAGCCCCCAGGGTGGCCCAGTTCTGCACTCTGTTCGCGCAGACGGTTCGTCATGATTCGTCTCGTGCTGTTGGACAGACGCTTTCGACCAAGACTGCTGAAAGTAGCCTCTAACTCTGCGCTCGTCTCGCGCCACTGCTCAGCGGCAGTCGAAGAGTATTTGGGGATGGTTTTGCTCAACCGATCCCGTACCCGCACGCTCGGGTCGGCTCCTTTGAACAGGTCGTTGAAGTGAAGCTCGTTCCGAACCTCGAGCAATGCATCCTCGTCGACCTCGCCAGCAAACTGACGTCCGGTCTCGATCACGAAAAACCCGAGCTGCTTGGCCATCCAGTAAGTCGTCGGGTGGGTTTTCCTGCATACCAGGATCGGTAGGATGAGCTGGTCAGGACGGCTATTTTGTAAACGGCTTGCCTTACCGAGTAGCTGGTACAGCTCAACGGAACTGGGATAGATCCAGCCGCGAATGTTCTTGACCTCGATGAGCACCGTGACCGGGGACATAGGAAGTCCATTTTTCAGTGGCACCATGAACCCCGCGCTATCGACTGGCCCGCTGAGCTGCACACCCAGCAGTGTCGATGCCTCTCCGGCACCAGGAACTGCGGGCTGCAGCGCGCCGGACTCAATCACAGCGAGTCGTACGGCGGTCTCTCCGGCTGGTCCGATCAAGCCCTGCGGATAGCGTTTAGTACCTTGTGCCCAGCCCTGATACCGCGAGTACAGCAGCCGCTTCCTGGCAGCCGACCGGTCAATTTTCGTTGCTCGTCGACGCCGGTCAACGGGCTGAATGGTGGCGATCTGCTTGCCGCCGCGGGTTGCCCGTCCTTCCTCCCAGACGATCTCCTCATCGCGCTTCAGCTGTTGCAGCGCTGTGGTGATGTGGTGAGGGTCGACGTTGCCGGCCGAACCCGCCCAATTGGCCTCCGCGATCCGGCTCTCCAACTCGGAATGGACCACCGCGTGGTGGTCCGCAAGGACGGCCCGTACGCGCTCCACAGCGAGAGCGACGTATTCGGCCTGGTCCATACGTCGAGTATCGCAAAGTTACGTTTCACCGCATCCGTGACGCCATATATAGAAGTTATTGTGGGTGGCGCAGGGGAGCGGGCACGAGACGATGCTCGATTCGGCCAGATTTGCCAGCTCACGGGCCCGGTAGATCAGTGCTGGCTCGACAGACACGCCTTCTTTAGGTCCTGAACCTCTTGCCACTGCCGAGCCGTCGCCAGACGCTCGTCAGTGAAGGCTCTAGCTGCTTCGATGGGGAACCAGTCGTAGAAGGCAAGGACATCGTCCTGGTATGCCGAAACCAACGGAACCACCGCAATACCTTCAGTGACGTTCTGCTCGATGTAGGCCCGCGCGGGCGACGACCATTTGGACCACTTCAACATGGGTTCCGCCATGAGCGTCACTTCATGCCGCAGATCGCCGGAGACCTCGCCGACAGGCCATTTGAGGGAGGCATTCAACGTCGGAACACCGTAGTGGCAGCAGTAGTTTCGAAGGTCCTGCAGGAACTTGTACTTCGGCTTATCGAAGTGCAACTCCGTCTTTTTGGCGTAGTCGTCCTTTGCCCACCGAGCTGGCTCGCCACCGACCTTCTCGCACAATTTTGCGATGTGCGCCCGAGTGGTATCTACCAGCGCCGACCGAGCTGAGCAGTAGTTGATCAACAACCGCACAGTCTCTTGGACGAACTCACCTGTCAGTTTCTCGCCGATGTTCGTGAAGTCCTCAACGTACAAATGCGCCCGCAGCTCGTAAGCGTTGCGAACCAACACTTCCTGCATGGAGGCGACCACATCGAGTCCCACCTGAAATCGGAAGCCAGGAGTCAAGCGAACCGCCTTGTCGGCTGCAGCCCAGCGGTCGCATACGGAAGACGCCAAGACAAGGCTCCTAACTCGATCATGTTGTAGTCCGACCAGAGTAGCTGCACCAGCAAACCCATAAAGCGATGTCGGAGCAGTGCTCAACCCAGGTCTTGCCGCCACCCACCAGCGCTACCGCGACACCGAGCGTGGTCGGTCTCCGGCGCTCCCGCACAATCACCTCGCGATCTCCACGACCGGGAGGTGGCCACCTCCGCGGCGTCGACGAGCAGTCGGCCATTCCGCCTAACGGCGGTGCCGGCCACCCTGCGGGCGTCCACCGAACCGAACTCCGCTGCGCTCCGCACCGTGAAAAGACATCGAATTTCTTGTCGAACATCTGGCTCCCGGCGATACTGCATCACCCGGGCCCGCCGCCTCAACCCCTCGCTCCGCTGCGCTACGGCCATGGCTCCGAACACTTTTCGTAGAGCAGTCGCTGCGCTCCCACAAAAACTGCCCGGCCGCGGCGTTGCCCCGTCGTTCCCGTGCGCTGCTGTCTCTCCTCACGCCAGATGACGGCGACAAGAAATTGGCAGAGCAGGCCGGGGGACCGGTCACAAGGGAGAGGGGCCAGTCATGGCATCACGGACCAAGACCAGCGCAGCGGACAAAGCCGAAGCACGCCGCGAGCTGGCGGCATCACTGCACACCTCGATCACCGACAAGGTAGCCGAGCTGACCAGCTCCGACACCTGGCGCGCGTACCTCGACCACGTGGCCTCGTTCCACTCCTACAGCTTCAACAACGTCCTGCTGATCCTCGGTCAGAAACCAGAGGCAACGCAGGTCGCCGGATTCCGTGCCTGGCAGCAACGCGGACGGCAGGTTCGCAAGGGCGAGAAAGCAATCCGAATCTACGGCTACAGCTCCCGCACCGTCACCGAGACCGACCCCGACACCGGCGACGAAGAGACCCGCAAGGTGCCCATCTTCCCGATTCTGTCGGTGTTCGACCACTCCCAAACCGACCCTATCGAGGGACACCCCCAACCCGAGGAGATCGCGCAGCTCCTCACCGGCGCCGATCCGGACGCGATCTACGACCGCGTCGACGCGATCATGACCGCACGTGGTTGGACCGTCACCCGCGAGGCGATCGCCAGTAGTGCGAACGGCTACACCACCACCGACGGCTCCCACCGGATCGTCGTCGACGCTGCGCTAGAACCCGCAGCGGCTGCGAAAACGATGATTCACGAGGCAGCGCACGCGATCATGCACGCACCCGACCTCATCGGCCCCGAGGCCCGGAAAGACCTGCACCGGGGCCGGATGGAAGTCGAAGCCGAATCCGTCGCCTACGTCCTGGCCGGGATGCTGGGACTCGACACCAGCGCCTACAGCGTCGGCTACATCGCCGGATGGGCAGCAGGAGACCTTGAGCAGGTCACCGCCACCGCGAAAGCAGTACTGACCGCAGTCCATGAGCTGGCCGACGCCCTCGACCCTGCCGCCGCCGAGTCGGACGACGCCGAGGACACCGGGACCGGGGAGGCCGCGTAGCCGGTCGGGGAGGGTTCGCCGGCCGAGAGTTCCGGCCGGCGGATCAGGCCACCTGCGGTGTCCACCGAATCGAGCTCCGCTGCGCTCCGCACCGCGAAAAGCGAACAGACGTTTTTCGCAGCGGTTCTGGCTACCGGCGAGCATTCATCACCCGTGCCCGCCGCCTCAACCCCTCGCTCCGCTGCGCTACGGCCGAAGGCTCCGAACACTTTTCGTCGAGCAGTCGCTGCGCTCCCACGAAAAACTGTCCGGCCGAGGGGTTGCCCCGTCGGCCCCGTGCGCTGCCTTCTCTCCTCACGCCAGAAACGGCGAAAAACGTGGGGGAGGACGCAAGACCGACCCGGCACCAGTTCTGAAGGGCAGCAACAGTTATGACCGAGACCACGAACACCGAGCCCGTTACCTGCATCGCGGACGGACCCGACTGCACCGGTGACGTCGAATACCGGGACGCACTGTCCGGAACCGGAGTAGCGCATCCGAGATGCGACAAGCACTGGCAAGACCGCCTCGACCTCGGGGACGACCTCCGACGCCGCTACCCGGCCCACGCACCCGCCGACTTCGACCCCACCTACGCAGGCGAGCACTGGGACGAGGACTACTGACCCGGCCCGCTCACCACACCACACCCCATCCGACCGACCAGACCGAGGAGTACAAACCATGACCACCAACGACAGCGATGGCATCGACGACTACTGGACCATCTACGACAGGGCCCTCGACGCGGCCGCCGAATGTCGGAGCGTCGAATCGCTGATCGACACCCTGAACCGCTACTACCCGACCTCGTCCGGAGTGGCGTTCTTCCCGAACGGGGCCGACCGAGACCTAGTCGGCACACTCACCGACGCCGGACACTTCGCTACCGTCTGGATTCAAGCGGACTACCACTTCGCGCTCCGTGACGGCCGCGGGGACGGGTTCACCTACATCGAAGGCGACATCGTCCGCGGAACCTCACGCCGGTAGAACACCCGCCCCGGTGCCTGACGGCACCGGGCACCACCTGGAAGGAACGCCCCTGATGCCCGCTCAAGCATGGGTAACCCTGATCGTCGGCGTCCTCGCCGTCGTCGGCGTCGCCCTGACTGTCCGCCAACGCACCGTGGCCGACAAACGCGCCCAGGCCTGGCAACGGATCACCTGGTGCCTCGAACGCACCACCAGCGCAGACCCTGCCGAAGCCGAGCTCGGATGGGACATCTACGCCACCGTCACCGACTCGCCGCTCATCACCACCACCGAACAAGACGTCCTCGTCGCCGTGGCCGATCGATCCGCCCGACGCGCACTGGCGGAACCCGACGAAACCGAGGACACTGACAACCAGAACGAGCAGGAGGACCCACGATGACCACAGCAGAAGCTCGCAAGACCTGGACCCCTAACGAACGGCGCAGTGTCGCTGCCGCAGCAGCCCGCGCCTCGATCGCACTCCGTGAACGCAGTGGCCGTGAGGTACCCCAGTGGATCCGCGACGCCGCCGAAGGGCGCCCGACCACCCCACCGGCCGAGCAGCCCTGACACAGGCACCAGCCGCAGACCGAAAGGCCCGCACCCGACACCGGGTGCGGGCCTTCTCCGTTGCCCAAGATCGGGAAAGCGTGAGGGAGCAGGGCCGGGCCACCCTGCGGGCGTCCAACCGAATCGAGCTCCGCTGCGCTCCGCACTGCCACACCACGACAACAGCGCACACAGGCCGCCCGTGCACGTGCGCTCGAGTCTTCAACCCGTTGCAGCGCAACGCAATCTGTCGGTACCTATTGCGATCCTCGTGGCCATGCGAATCAGAACAATCGACGGACCGCCACTACCCGCGGAAGTCGCCGCGCACACCGCAGTCGCACTGTCGCTCAACGAATTACACCAGCCCAGTGGAAGACGCACCTGCGCGGGTCAGGGTTGTCCGGCGGTCGAGGCGGACACTATCGCTGGAACAGCGCTCTACGCCGTCAACTGGTGAACGGGGCGAGAAGATGCTGCTGGGTGCGGGAGACGATCCCGAGGAACGTCGCATCGTCGTCGTAGGCGCGGGCCAGGATCAGACCACCCTGGATTGACGCGACCGCGTCGAGCGCGTGCGCCGCCGCTTCCTGCGGATCGAGTCCACCAGAACACAATGCCGCAGTGAGAGCGTCGACCCAGTCGGTGAAATAGGACCGGACTGCGTCGGTGAAGATGCCCTGCTCCTCGCTCAATGCAATTGCAGCGAACAGGCACACGCGTTCGCGTGAGATGAAGTACTCGGACACTTCCTTCGACATCGCCTCGACCGCCGTCGCGGTATCGGTTGCGGTGCGCAGGGGGATGAAGATTCGTTCCTCGAACCACTTGTCCACTTGCTCGAGGACGGCGCGAGCCATGTCCGTCTTCCCCTCAGGGAAGAAGTGGTACAGGCTGCCGCGTCCGACGCCCGCCTCCCGCTGGATGACGGTCAAGGAGGCACCGTCGAAGCCTCGCTTGCGGAAGACTCCGGCGAGAGCGTGGACTACGTCTGCCCGGTCGAGGACGGTTCGGGCCATTACAGGCCGAGCTCACTGAGGCCGGGGTGATCCGCTGGGCGGGGTCCGGTTGCGTCCCAGAAGAACTTGCGCTCGGACTCGTCGATGGCCACGTCGTTGATGCTCGCGTGGCGGTGCGTCATCAGGCCGTCCTTGTCGAATTGCCAGTTCTCGTTGCCGTACGCACGGAACCACTGACCCGTTGCGTCATGGTACTCGTAGGCGAAGCGCACGGCGATGACGTTGCCGGTGTACGCCCACAGTTCCTTGATGAGGCGGTAGTCGAGCTCCCGGTCCCACTTGTCGGCGAGGAACTCGACGATGGCGGGTCGACCCTGCACAAACGTCGACCGATTACGCCACCAGCTGTCCTCGCTGTACGCGAGGGAAATGCGCTCGGGATCACGAGTGTTCCAAGCATCCTCAGCAGCGCGTGCCTTCTGGATGGCGGTGGCTTCGGTGAACGGTGGCAGCGGTGGACGGGACATGTCGTCTCCTCGGGCAGGAATGGACACTGTACCGATTGATACAGTGTGTACTGATTGGTTTAGTGTGTACCTAAAGGTACAGAGTGTCCAGTGGTGAGTCAACACCGCATTAGCCGGCCAACAGCGGTGTGCGCACCGAATCGAACTCCGCTGTCTTCCGCACTTCCGCACTTCCGCACCCCGGCCCACCGGCCTCCGTCGCCCCGCCGCCGGCGTCGACCAACGGTCCCGCATTCCGCCTGCCGGCGGTGCCGGCCACCCTGCGGGCGTCCCCTGAATGGAGCTCCGCTGCGCTCCGCACCGTGGAAGAGCAAAGACGTTTTTTCACTCCGGTTCTGGCTACCGGCGAGCATTCATCACCCGTGGCCGCCGCCTCAACCCCTCGCTCCGCTGCGCTACGACCGAAGGCTCCGAACACTTTTCGTCGAGCAGTCGCTGCGCTCCCACGAAAACTGTCCGGCCGAGGGGTTGCCCCGTCGTCCCCGTGCGCTGACTTCTCTCCTCACGCCAGAAACGGCGAAAAAACGTGGCAGGGCAGCAGGTCCGGCCACCAGTTGAGAAGGGACGTAGCGACATGCACGACACCATCACAGAACCGAGGACGGTGGGACTGCACACGGCGATTATGGCCGCGATCGGTCAGGTACCGGGCCAGGTCAAGACCCACGCACTCGCGCAGGTCACCGCCTACACCGAGCAGGTCAACCGGGCCGCAGCGGATGCGAACTCGACCACCGTCGATGCGCACCTCGAGCGGGCCGCGTACTGGGCCTGCATCGCCCGCGAAAACGGAGCCAGCGAGGACGAAATCCACGCCGCACGGCTCGCAGGCCACCACCGGGCAGCCACCGCTCAGCAGTAACCCCAGGGCCACACCGGCCCCGGAAAACAAGAAAACACCGGACAGCTCTTACCTGCCCGGTGTCTCCAACCGAAGAATCTACCAGGGAGAGACACCACCATGACCGCGAGCATCGAAACCGCCACCGCCGCAACCGAAGCCCCCATGACCGGCACCACGCCGGTCGTGGGGGCGGGCGAGGAGTTCGCCCGCCTGCACCCCACCGTCCTCGAGGTCGGCCCGAACGTCCGCGACGAGGTCGACACCGATTCGGACGAGTTCCGCGCCGTCGTCGCCTCGATCACCGAACACGGTGTGCTGCTGCCGATCCTCGCGCGACGCGACGAGGAACGCATCGTCGTCATCGACGGTCAGGTCCGCACCCTCGCAGCGATCGAAGCCGGGGTCGACAGTGTGCCGGTGTTGATTCGGCCGACTGCGAGTAAGACCAAGGACCAGGAGATCGAACGCCTCACGCAGCAGGTGTGCACCAACGACCGCCGTATCGCGCTCACTGATGGTCAACGCGCGAAGGCCGTAACCGAGATGTTCGAGCTGGGCCTGTCGGCTACCAAGATCGCCAAGACGATGCAGTACGACAGTCGAGACACCGCTAAAGCCGCAGGGACAGCGGGTCGGTCGCAGACCGCCCTCGACGCCCTCGACGCCGGGCAGCTCGACCTCGAGCAAGCCGCGATGGTCGCGGTGTTCGATGCTGACGGCGACACCGAGGCCGTCGAGAGGCTGCTCGACGCCGGGTCGTGGTTCCACTCTGTCGCGCGGGAGCTGATCGCGGACCGCGCCGAGCGCAAGGCCCGCGCCGCAGCAGGTACCCCGTATGCCGAGAAAGGTTTGACCGTCCTCGAGGAAGAACCCGACTACGACAGCCCCTACGTCGCTGCTGAGGACTTGGTGACCGCAGACGGAGACCCGATCACCGAGGCCGTCATCGACGGCGCAGCCGAGCACTGGGCGGTGTGGCTGACTGCCGACGAGCAGATCACCCTCACGGCCAGCGGCGAGGTGATCGAATCCGAGTCGATCGACTGGGGAACCGAAGGAGCCCCGAAAGCCGTCGCCGCAGAGGGCTACCGCCACCACAAGGACGTGACAGTCGCGCAGGTGTGGGTGCCGGAGTACTTCACTGCCGACCCCGATGCGGCCGGTGTGAAACTGGGGCCGATCCTGGCCGCAGCGTCGAGCGAACCCGATGAGGCGGACGACCAGGCCGCAGCCGAGAGGAAGGCACGCGAGAAGAATGCCGCGCAGGCAGCGCTCGCGGAGAGGGAAGCCGAGAAGGCCGCTCGGCGGCGCACCGTCGCATTGAACAAGGCCAGCGCCGCCGCGACGATCGTCCGCAAGGAATGGCTGACGAAGTTCCTGACCCGCAAGACTCTGCCGAAGGGGGCAGGGAAGTGGATCACCGAAACACTCGTCGACGAGCCGGGACTGTTGACCGAGAACAAAGCGCCGCAGTACCTCGCGGAGCTGCTCGGTGTCACCGTGCCCGCCGACACCAGCCCCAGTGCCGGGTACCCCGGTGTCGCGGACAAGGCCGCGCGTCGAGCGCTCGCCGCCACGATCGACAAGGCCAGCGAGACTCGCGCGCAGGTGATCCTGCTCGCGCAGATCCTCGCCGCCTACGAAGCACGAGTGAGTGGCAAGGGCCACGACTCGTGGCGGCGTACGTCCTGGGGTAACCAGGACAACTACCTGGGCTTTCTCGACCAGCACGGCCACGTGCTGACCGTGGTAGAGCAGGCCGCAGCCGGAATGCTGACCCCTGAGCAGGCGTACGATCAGCTCACCGCGTCCACCGAGTAGGGGCCGGGGCCGGTGGCGGGTACCTCGACGGTGCCCGCCACCTGTGGCCTCGTTCCCCGGCCCGGGTCGAGGGGGCTGCCGCCGCCCTCGAGCTCCCCCGCTCGACGCCCCACCACCGCACTGCTGACGCCGGGCAGGCGGCTCACGGCAGGTCAGTGAGCGGCGTTGTACGCCTCTTCGATATCGGCCGGGATGCGGCCGCGATCGTTGATCTCGTAGCCCTCATCTGCTGCCCACTGCCGGATCGCGCGTGTCTGCGCCGGATCACGCTTGGCCGGTGTCCCGGTCTTCGCGGGCGTCGCCGCGCCGGCGGGGGAGGGCTTACGTTTGCGGCCACCGACCCGAGTGGAATGCTCGATGTAGTAGTCGAGCTTGCGGTGAAACTCGGTGGCGTTCTTCGCTTTCAGGTCGATCACGTACTCGACACCGTTGACTGCGAAGTCGATAGTTTCGCCGGACTCGTCGTCGATGACCGACCCGTCGATATCGTCCACCAATTGGGTTGTCACTCTTTTGGCCACAGCCGGAAAACCTTTCGATCACACACATTTGTCAGGGACTCGGGTAGCGGCCAGCGTAACCAACGAATGTGGCGATGAGCTGCAGCCTTGTCATTTGACGACGTCGCGGGGAGCGATATCGGATCGGATGCCTTTGAATGTGGGATGCCGTAAACGCCCCGTTGTCGATTGTTCGCGGTATTCCACGGTCGCCACCAATTCCGGTGTCACCCAGGACACTCCGACTGCGTCGGTGTGAGGAATCGGCCCGTGCAGCGCACTGTCCGGGAGGGTGCACGCGGTGAATGTGCTCCGCAGTTCGCGGCGCATTCGATCGGTGAAACCCGTTCCCACACGGCCGATGTAGACCAACTCGCCCGCCTCGTCGTACGCTCCGAGGAGCAGTGCGGCCAGTGTTCCACCGGCGCGGCCGCCGGTAGGAACCCATCCGCAGATCACGCCTTCGCGGGTGTTCCGGATCGGTACCTTGATCCACGACGGCGACCGGATCCCCGGCCGGTACAGCGACCCGGCTTTCTTGGCGACGACCCCCTCGATGCCGTTGTCGGCGGCAATGCTCATCAACGTGACGCCATCGATTCCCGTCATGTTCGGCGGCACCTGGACTCGCCGCCCGTCGGCTACCAAGGCCCTCGAGCAGCGCACGGCGCTGCGTGTAGGGCAGTGCCCGGACCGATTCGCCGTCGACGTCGAGGACATCGAACACGAAATACGTCACCGGGGTCGACCGCAGCAATGCCGCCGACGGGCGGGCGACATGCATTCGGCGTTGCAGCAGCCCGAAATCGGGCCGACCGCCCGAATCCAGTGCCACCAACTCGCCGTCGAGGGTCACCGATCGACCCGCCGTCGAGTCCGACAACGCCGCCGCCACGTCCGGGAATGAGGCGGAGATGTCGTTTCCGTTGCGCGAGAACAGCTTCACCCGCGATGTGCCGTCGACAACGCTGACCCCGCGCTGGCCGTCCCACTTCCATTCCCACACCCAGGCCGGTCCGGACGGAAGCGGCCCAGGAGTGGCGAGCATCGGAGACAACGGATTCGGGGGCATCGACGACGGATGCCCGCGTAGGGGATCTGCGAACCATCGAAAGCCGACCGCAGGCGGTCGCACGTCCCCTCCGGGGCCGCCCCATATGGGTCACCAATTTTTGTCGTACGAGTCGCCCGAGTCTGACATGCCGGGGACCCCGTCCAATCAACCCACGGTCGCACGCTCCCTCTTCGGGGTTGACAGGCCACCCTCGTCATGTCGATCGGGGACGTCTCATCCGAACCTGTGGAAGGTGTCCCTGCCATGAACAACAACCTGCTCAACGATCACCAGATCATCACCGAGCTCATCGGCACTGCCGCTCAGCTTCCCGCCGAAGATCCGCGCGCGGCCCGGTGGGCCCGCGAGGCGCTCGCGCTCGCCAGTGCAGCAGAGCTGCCCATCCTCATCGAGGAGGCCGAGGGAGTGCTCAGCCGGATCGAGCACGACACCACCTGCCGGTGGTGCGCCGGGCAGCCGGGAGCAGCCATCCCGGTCGGGTCCTTCTGGTGCACCCACTGAGCCAGGCCCTCCGGGGTCCCGGTCCCACCACGGGGCCGGGACCCCCTTTTTGCCTCCCGCACGGGCTGGAATACCACCGATAGCACGGTCGTTGTAGGACTCGACGGCGTTCGATCCCAATGCCCCGGGTACCAACCATCAGCCGCTACGAGCGGCCACCTGCCGAGAGGCGCACTGGCGAACACCGTCACCCAACACCGAAAGCAGGGCCGCGCACCACATGCGCGGCCCTGCTTTCGTTCGAAACACCCCGCCGCCGCAGTCACCCCGTCCAGTCGTTCGAGTGAATGACTGTTGCCGGAACCACCGCACCGTCCCGTGCGTCCAACCAGACATGGACGACGACGAACGTGCAGCCATCCGAGCGGACGGCCACGACCCCGACCACCCGGCCGTCTTTCACGCCATCGACCAGGTCAAACGCACCCTGCGCCAGTACCGGCACCTCGCCTGGACCTTCACCGTGGATGACCTCGACGGCCACCACCTACCCCGCTGAACCGGCTCACCAGCACATTCGACAGTCGAACGCGTGTTCGAGTAATCTGGCGGAAGTTCCTACCGGCACGGCGAAAGGTCGATCCACATGGCCACCGCCGACGCCATCCCCGACCTCACCGGACTCGACAAAGCCACCCAACTCGACGTCCTACGCCGACGGATGGCCACCGTCCCCGGCGGCCGCCGCGACCACGCACCCACCGACCTCCCCACCATCACCTCACCCGAACCAGCGGCACCCACCACAGGCGATACGAACCTCGCGGGCGAGGCCGACGACCCGGAACCGCTCAGTGGCGCTGTACGCGGCAAAACCCTCCGCACCATGCCCGTACCCCCACCACTCGCCGCACTGCTCCCACGCCGAGCCCTGGCCCGCGGAACCGCCATCACCGTCACCGGCGCCGGGTCCATGCTCATCGCCCTCGTCGCCGAAGCATCCGCCGCCGGCCACCACGTCGCCCTCATCGGCCAACCCCGACTGAGCCTGCTCGCCGTCCACGAACACGGCGGTGACCTCGCGAAAGTCCACCTCGTCGATCCCGGGGCAGGCGACCCGCTCGACGCCGCCAGCATTTGTCTCGACGGGCTGGATTTGGTCGTCACCACCGTGCACGGCCGAGACGTACCACCGACGCGCGCAAGGGCTTTGCTAGCCAGGAATCGTCGACATGCCAGCATCCTGGTCCTGACGGATGGGCACATGCCCGGTACCGATCTCACGATCGCCTCCACCGTCTGCGGCTACGGCGGCATCGAACAGGGCCGAGGGCGCATCAAATCGCTCACCCTCGAAACCACCGTCCACGGCCGCGGAACACCACACCGCACCGGCCACTACACCCTCACCGCCCCCACCTTCGGCGAGACAGGCCTGCGCTGGACACCCACACCCGCCGCCGATCTCACCGCCCACCGGCCCGTAGCCGTCGCGCAATGACCACCGACAACGAGGCCGGCATCTTCGATGCCTGGCCCACCACCTTCGAGCCACCCACCCGCCGCATCGTCGACCCACCCAAATCGGTGAACGTCAATATCGCGCTCGCCATCGGACGATCCGGAAGCGGAGGATTCCGCGACACCACACCCTTGAAAGTCCGGGCCGAGGGCTTGGCCATGGACAGCATCGTCGAAGGAACCTTGTACGCCTGGGCACGGACCGGGACCGGCGATTGGCTTGCGCAAGTGTCGTTTTCGATCCCCACCGGCAACAAGAAAGGCCGACTCGACCTCGACCGGCAATGGTGCCCCGCCGCCGCCATCACACCCATCACATGACCGACACCACCACCGCAGAGGCCATCAGGATCGGCCTCGAGCACCGACAATCAACCCACACCACCGCAGCAGCACAGGAGAGACCGTGAACATCGGCGACCGCTACCACCTCGCACCCGGCGCACCCGGCATCGTCGTCGTCCGCGACATCCAACCCGAGGGCCTCATCCTCGTCGAAAACGAAACACCAGGCCCCGGCGTCTACCCCTACCTCGTCAAACCCGACACCCTCGTACCCGCCACCACCTGACCGCGCTAACCACGACGCCGACGGAGCCGACGCGGATTCGCAGCATGAAGCCTCGCCGCCCGCTCCTCCGAATCGACCCGCAACGGATACCTACACTGAGAACAGAAGTTGTCCAGCGGCAACGGAATCGGGCTACTACACCGCGGACAATCATCGAAATGCGACCGACTCGTCACGGCCTCCACCTGTGCATCCATAGGCGGTGACCCTGCCACAGGCCACCGACAACCACAGTCCGGCTACCGACACAACTCCCCGCCATCGCGAGGCAAGACACCCCCTCACATCCAATCAGCGCTACCGCAACACCGAGCGTCGTCACCCTCCGTCGCTCCCGCACAATCACCTTCACAGTCGTACCCCACACCACGCCGCCGTAGAGCACCAGCTCCGGCAGCGTTTCGCGTCCCACCACCAGCGGCCGGCCACGTGACGGGCAGGCCCTGGAGGGCCACACGCACCCCTACGGGCTGCACCGAATCGAACTCCGCTGCGCTCCGCACTCAAAAGAGCGAAAAGAAACAATTTCTTTCGACGTAGGTGGCTTCTCCGAGCATCCATCACCCGTGCCCGCCGGCTCAACCCCTCGCTCCGCTGCGCTACGGCCAAGGCTCCGAACGCTTTTCGTCGAGCAGTCGCTGCGCTCCCACGAAAACTGTCCGGCCGAAGGGTTGCCCCGTCGTCCCCGTGCACTGGTTTCTCTCCCCAGCCACCACGGCGAAAGAAATTGGCAGGGCGAAGGTCCGGCCACCAGTCGAGAGGGAAGAGGCCCGTCATGCACGAGGACCACAACGCAGCAAGCGACGACAACACCCGGCTCTACGCGGGCAGGCTCTGCGACTGCCGCGACTACAACTGCCCCGCAGGTGCCGTCCCCGACCTCCCGTGCATCAACGAAGACACACGCGGCGCTCCCGACAACTCGCCATGCGAAGACCACGACTGCCCCACCTGCTACGAGCACGCCATGGGCTGGTTCGACGAAGCCATCACCGGCCCGCCGTCCATCACCGAACGAATCCGCCGCTTCCTGAGAAACCTCACCCGCACACGCTGAGACCCCGCACCAGCCACCGACAACAAAGGACCGTCATGCGAGCACAACACCCCACCACCGCCGACGAAATTGACATCATCGTCCACCGCCAGGGCAAGCCGAAGATGCGCCGCACCGTCAAACGCGCCAGCGCACGCCGCGACCGCCGCACCGCTCGCCGCGAACTCCGCCACTGAAAACCGCACCACCCCAACCCAACCCGCACACACTCCCGAAAGGCATCACCATGACCCAACAGCGCATGTCCCTCACCACCGCCGCGGACACCCTCGCCGCCATCCCCGCCCTGCTCGGTTTCACCCCCGACAACTCCGTCGTCATCATCGCCCTGGCCGACGACGGGAACGGCTCGCACCTGGTCGCGCCTACCGCCCGCGTCGACGCCCACCAGGCAGAAGCCGCCGCAGGCATCATCACCGACGCGCTCACCCGGCAGGACACCCCCGTCACCGCCGTCATCCTTGCGGCCATCGCAGACACCACCCATGCAGGCGCAGCCCTGATCGGACTCGACGCCATCCGCGACGCGCTCGCCGCTGCCGGAATCCGCACCATCCGCGCCCTGCACACCTACAGCCTCACTGCAGGAACGACCTTTACCGACCTCGACCGCTTCACCGACGGCACCATCCCCGACCCCGCCACCACCGAGCTTGCGACCGCCCGCATCGCAGACGGTGCCGTCATTGCCGCATCACGCGCCGACCTCGAGGCCCGATACGCCCCCACCACGGAGATTCCCGAATCTCTCGCCCTCGCTGCCGCCGCCACGATGGGCGTCGCCGACTTCCTGCCCGTCACCTTCGACGAGCTCGCCGCCGTCATCCACGCCCGCGAAATCCCCAGCGCCGACCTCACCGCCCGCGTCGGCCTGGCACTGGCGACCGGGCACCTCGAAGTCCGAGACGCGTTCCTGGCCATGTCCGTTCACGGAGACGCCGACGCAGCCGACGCGTTCACCCGCATCGCGGCCCCGCTACGTGGCACCGCCCGCGCGAATGCTCTCACCATCGCCGCCTACTTCGTGTACTGCACCGGCGACGGCGCAGCAGCTCACGCAGCACTGCAGGCCGCCGAGCGCACCGCCGAACGAGCCAACGTGCCGTTGCCGAGCCTGACGGGAATTCTCCTGCGTGTCCTCAACGCCGGAATGCCGCCGGAAGAGGTCAGGGGGATCGGCGCGGTCATCACCCCCGACTACGTCGCCGCTCACATCGGCGCAGTGCAGAGCTACACCTGACACCCGCCGCCGAGCGTGGCCACCGGTTCGAGGTGGCCACGCCCGGCAGTCGCAGGTCGCGGGCGCGGGGCCGGTGCATCGGGCATCGAGCCCTCACACCGACAAACGCGCCGCCCGCAGCAACGACAGAAGAGCAGGCGGGTGCGGTGAGGTCAGGCGTGGCAGAGAAAGAGCGGAACAGCGCTCAGAGGGACGTCGGATCGGCCGGCCACACCACATCGACGTCGGCGGCGGGTGGACGGGTGTCCTCGACCCGAACACCGGCCACGATCGCATCGAGCGCCAGCTCCGACGGCGGCGGTTCAGCGTTCACCACAGCTTTGGACAAGGCATGTTCGATCCGCGAGCGCTCCATACCCCAGCACCCTACCGACCAGCACGAACACAACTACGGCCACGAGCTCCGCCGTCCGACGAGACAAGGGAGGAGTTCTTGTCGGCCCGTCTGACTGCGCGACGAGAATGCATCACCCTTCGTCTCCCGGATCAACCCCTTCACTCCGCTCACGCTTCGGCCCACAGTGCCCAGCACGACTGTTCGCCCGACCCGCACTCGCTGCGCTCCCCGGGTGAACACCCGCACCGGCCAGGCATTGACCATCGACGCCGTGCGCCGCCGTCTCTTCTCCGCGCCACCCGTAAGCGAAAAGAATGCAATAAAGGCAGCCCGATACACGTATCCACACCCGTTTTCGAGGGGTCTGTCGGGCATTGCAATGGGTAAGTACAAAACGTCGAAAAACGTTATAGCGCAACATAAATGACTGCATTTACACCTGGTGCAAAAGCTATTTGTGACGTAGAATAGAAGCCAATAGAACAATTCCGAGAAGGAGGCAACCATGTCGATCACCGTGTACACGAAACCGAATTGCGACCAATGCGATGCAACGAAACGACGGCTCGACAAGCACGGTCTCCAATACCGAATCGTCGACATCACCGAAGACGACACAGCCCGCCACTTCGTCACCTCCGAGCTCGGCTACCTCCAAGCGCCCGTCGTGGTCGTCGATCGAAGCGACGGTGACCGCGAAGACTGGTCCGGTTTTCGAATCGGCCGACTCGACGCACTCGCCGCCTGACACCCCCACCGACACAGGAGAACCGCCATGCACCTCGTCCCCGCCTACATCCCCGACGCCGACTACATCGACCGCCAGATCGATGCCGAACTCGCAGCAGAGCGCGACACCGAACAGAACGACACCCCGTACGGCGACGCCGAGCAAGTCGCATCGTGACCACCCCCGAAGGCGTGGCCGCCAGTAATCCCGTATCCGTTCACGACGACTTCTGACCCGACACCGACACGAACGCGAGGCCCGACGATGAACGCACTACGCGCAGTCCCCACACCCGGCGACGACCCGGCAGCGCAGGCACGCGCGGACCTCGCACCCGTCGAGGACCTCGACACAGCGGTCGAACCCGGCTACGACCCGGCCACCGACCCCGAAGCAATGCTCCTGTGCGCCCTGATGGACGTCCGTAACCAGAGCACCAACGGTGCGGACGTCGAGCGGATCACCAGCACGCTCACCGCGGCGGACTTCGAGGATCCCGCGCACGCACGCATGTACGGCCACATCGTCGACCTCATCGCCGCCGGGCAACCCCACGACTTCGCTTCCGTCACCGGCGCACTCATCCGATCCGGAGCAGACGGAGCCAAAGACGCCCCGCTACGCAAACGCCTCATGGGCATCGTCACCGCCGGCGCGCACTCCGTCGCCGCCGTGCACTACGCCGACAACGTCCTGTCCCAGTCCTACCGCCGTAGCTTCCATGTCGCCGGCCAACGGTTGGCCCAGGCCGCCGAAGAGGCACCCGAAGCTGATCTGTTCGACTACATGGTCGAACTCGGCACCCGGCAGCGGGCAGCATTCAACAGGCTCAACAGCTTTCGGCAACCACCGATCTCCTGAACGAACCCACAGGGACACCGGTGAGCGCGTCGACGACGCCCAGGGCACTACGGTGCACTGCGGGCCACAATCGAAAGACGAGGACAGTGACAGAGACAGGTGAGCACGCCGAACGGCCGCCACACGACGCGCCGGACCGCACGAACGCACCGACAACCGGCGCCGCTGTCGATGCGGGTCTGCCCGTCCACGTCCGCGAGCAGATCGCTGCTGTCGTCGACGCGTCCGGCGACCTCGAGCGCGTCCCGACCGGCGGCGGCGCACTGACTGTGCAGGTGTGCTCGGCATCGGAAACCTCGTACGACGCCGCGACGTGGAGCACCCTGGGCACCTACCGCGCCGCTGACGCCGCAGCCCTGGCCGAACGACTGCTCGACGCTCTCGGGGACAGTGCGAACATCGGCACCGACCTCGGTGTCCTCATCGTCACCCACACCCACACCGACACCTTGGAGGCACCGGCCATGACCGCACCCACCGCCGACGGAACCCGCGCGCCGGCCGCGCCGCTGCTCACCCTCGACCTCGCCAAAGCCGACGTGCTCGACGACGACTTCGAGTGGCCCGAACCCGGTACCCCACAAGCACTGTGGACGCCGCACTGGCTGCTGCAGGCCGCGATCAACTCCGGGGCCGTCACCTACGACCGGCGACTGTGGGGCGAGCTCGCACTGTCGGCCGAGTTCACCGCCCCGAACCGGCACGAGCTCCAATTCGTGATCACCTACGAGATCGACGGCGCACCGAACATCGTCGACGGTGACACCACCGACTACCCCGCCGACTTCAACGAGCTCTCCGACGAGGAACAGGATGCCGTTCCGTCGACGCTGGTCCCGAACCCGGAGACCGCAGCGTCATGGTTGACATACCTCGTCGACGCCTTCAACGCCGTGCACGCGAGCACCGACAAGCTTGTCCGCGGCTGGCCCCAGCACTAGTTACCCGCCGGACAGCAGAAAGCCCCGACCACACGATGGTCGGGGCTTTCTGATGTCTCGCGGACCGATGCAGGTGGCGTAGGTCAGTCCTGGCGGATGGTGCGCAACAGCTGAGCGAGCGCGAGCGCGGTGATCGGATCGTCGAGCGTGGGCGCGGCCGCGACGACCAACGCGAGGTCGCCCGAGTCCTGTACCGCGTCGAGCAGGTTCAACGATGCGTCGACGGCAAAGTTCGGGCCTGAAATGTCGTTGATGATCGCCAGCAGCTCGGCGAACCGGGACCCGGTCTCCACCGGAACGGTGCCGTGCAGCATCTCGAACGCGGCCACCGCTTCCGGTGAGCGCAGTTCGGTGAGGATCGCGAGTTCGATGCTGTCGAGGTCGGACAGGGCAGGGGAGTCGGGTGTGCTCATGGTGTGGGTCCTTCGGTCGGTGCGTCGCCGGTGGCCGGAGACGTGGGAGGGACGAGAAACATTCGGGACACCGCGGCTTCGGTGGTCCCGAGATGGCCGGCGATGGTGGCCACGGAGTCGGTGGCCACCATCTCGGTGACCAGATCCCTATGGATCAGCGCGGCGAGGCGGTGCTGATGGGACAGGTAGGCGAGCAGCTCGGAGGTGAGCAGTGCGGCACCGATCGGCCCGCCGTAGTCCTGCGCCCAGTCCTCGCCGTCGCGTTCGGGGGCGTACAGCAGCGAGTCCGGGGCGCTGAGAACCTTGTCGAGGATCTCCGCAGTGATCCCGCACGCCTGGAGGCGCTCGATAACCCCGGGGATCTCGGTGGCCGTGCGGTGTCCGACGAGGCTGAGGTGCCACTGGATGTCGATCACGCCACTGCGTCCGATTCGTCGTCGAACGACCGGCGGGTATGGCTTTCCAGTACGTGGAGCTCGGCAGTGAGGCCGACCGCGCATTCGGCGTCGGCCACCGGATCGAGGGCAGCGAGGTTCGCCCGTAGCTGGGTGATTCGGGTGTAGCGGGCGACAGCTGCGGCGTCGGTTTCGTCGACCTCCACCGGGTGTTCGACGACGAGCCGCCGTTGCCCGGGGACCGTCTTCACGGTCGCCTCGCTGTGGCCGCCGCTGCGCATCGTGATCTCGCGGGCGAGAGCGCCGGCGAAGATGTGCGCCGAGTGGGCGGGGAAGTCGCCGGCCATCGTGGTCGAGTCCGGCAACGGATCGGGCCGGGTCGAACGCACCGTGACGTCGATCAGGTCGGCCGGGTCGACGCCGGGAAGCGGTTCGATCGGTGTGGCGGTCCAGACCCCGATCGAGGTGGTGACGTAGCCCGGTGGCGGCAGTTCCGCCGACCGGGCACCCGCTGCGTAGACCGGGATCGAGGCGAGAGCACACGCGATCTCGCCGGGGGTCCCGATGAGGCAGAGCGAGTCGTCGACGGTCTGGGTGAAGCTCGCGGCGACGGTATCGACCTGTCGGAGGTCCGCGACGGTTTCGGCTTGGCTCACCGCGAACCGGGCCGCCGTGGAGGGGGAGTGGAAGTGCCCGCGGGTGTGTACGAACCCGGGGTCGCCGTGTTGGTCGAGGGTGGAGATCTCGATCTCGATCAGCGTACGAGTCGAGGGCGCGGCTGAGGGGGACTCTGCGGCCGGCTGGAGTGATTGGGGATCGGTGGTGTCCATGAAGGTCTGCCTTCGAGAGGTCCGGGCAAGGAAGCGGTTATGCGAGGGCGACGAGCGCGGGTGCAGCGAGTCCGCACACCGCAGCGGCCGCAGACAGGGCGGTGGTGGTTCGATCCATCGGCTCGCAGCTATCGGCGAGAGCCAGGCGTAGCCCGGCGGTACCTGCTGCGACGACACCGACGAACACCAGAACCCAGGTCGAGCCGATCAGGGATGCCATCGGTCAGCTCGCGTTCGCGTAGCTCTCATCCGGCGACTTCTGCTCAACCTCACCGCCGGTCGACTCGGGAGCGTTGTCCTCGTTCTTGGCCGGCGTCGACGACGGTTGCAGGCGTGGGGGCCGAGGTGCCGTCTTGGTGGCCGCGGTGGTCGCGGTCTTCTTGCCGGAGACGGCAGAGGTGGGGACTTTCAGTCCGGCCTTGCGGAGCTCGGGTGCGGACCAGCCGCCGTCGAGTGCGGCTTTGATCGCGGCAAGCTCTGTCGCGGCGGCCGCGCGTTCGGCGGCTTGGGCTTCGGCGACCCTGGACGCCGCTGCGGCGCGTTCGTTCTGCGCGGCGACGATGGCGTCGATGAGACCGAGACGGGTCTCGAGTGCGGCCTGTGCGGCGGCGCGAACGGTGTTGGGATCGAGAGGGGTGAGCGACATGTGTGGGACCTTTCGGAGACGGCGTGCAGCACGCGCCCATAGACGGCGCAGCGCTGAGTGACAACGCGGTCTCGGGCGGCCCACACGCCGTCCGATATCCGAGGGCAACGCTATCGAATCGGCCCGACAGATGCACCCCACCGACCCGGATATGCCTTGCGTGACATATGCCGTGCGAGGTATACTCGGTTGGTGGATGTTGATGCACCGGAAGAGTTCTTCGACTGGCTCGATCGAGTGGAGGCGAAGGCCGACGCCGGGGATGCTGCGTCGGTGCGGGTCCTCGCGCGGGTGACCGATGCGTTGGTGCAGTTGCGCGAGCTCGACGGCGTTCCGGTGGAGGATCGGCCGGATCTCAAGAGAGTGCGGCAGTCGAAGAAGTTTCCGGTGTGGCGCACGGCGCATCCGTTCGATGCGCAGATCGCGCTGCGGTTGATCTGTTGGTTCCCGCCCGGCAGTAGCTCGGTGGTGGTGGCGTTGTTCGCGGCCGACAAGGCGCGGATGGGTGATGTGTTCTACGACGGTGTCGGCGCGAGGGCCGATGTCGCGATCGAGCGTTGGTTGCGCGAGACAGAAGGGGAGCAGTGATGAGCAAGAGCGAGAAGAAGTCGTTCCGGCGTGCGAACGACCGGATCGAGCAGTTGCGTACCAAGCCGGCGATTGCGGAGACGGTGCGCGAGTACGCGGCCGAGCGGGAGACGATGAACCGGGTGTACGCCGAAGGGTTGGCCGACATTCGGAAGGCCGGCAACCTCACCCAGGTTCAGATGGCTGCACTGCTCGGGACCAATCAGGGTGCGGTGTCGCGGATCGAGGGCCGCGACGATCTGTTGCTGTCAACTTTGCGGCAGTACCTCGCTGCGACCGGCGCTGTGCACCCGAAGATCGTCGTCGAGAAAGACGGCGTCGAAATCGCACTCGACCTCGACGCCTTCGCGTGAGCGGCTGACCTGTACGCGGCTAGTGATCGTCTGCGCACGCGCCGTGGGGCGGTGACTAGTTGGCCGGCGAGGTATCTCCGAGGGATCCATCATCACTATCGTCAGGGCCGGGTTCTTCCGACGAGGCGCGCGTTTCGCCATTCTCCGCGTCTGTACCTGTTCGTTGTGATTTGGCGATGTAGTCGCCGATCGGGCTTCGTGATAGCCGGCTGATCTCTGCGAGCTGTTCGGCGATCGGGTTGCGGCCTGTTCGTTGTGATTTGGCGATGTAGTCGGCGATCGGGCTTCGTGATAGCCGGCTGATCTCTGCGAGCTGTTCGGCGATCGGGTTGCGGCCTGTTCGTTGTGATTCGGCGAGGAAGTCGGCGATCGGGCTTCGTGATAGCTGGCCGATCTCTGCGAGCTGTTCGGCGAGGCTTGTCTTCAAGTGAGCTACTGCTGCAACCTCCTCGTCTGAGAGTTGCGAACCTTCCTCGACACTTTCGATCGTGTCGTCCGCAATAGAAACATCGAGGTGCTTTTTCGCTAGACGCAGGAAGGTCTTGAGGTTCATGTGGTGGTACGCGACACCAGCGACCGTGCCCATCTCCTCAACGAGTTCTCGGCGCGGGGTTCTGTTCGTGTACGACCAGTCGCCTTTTTCATCATTGGTCACGAGAAGCAGAGGCCGGTTGGTCGCACTCGCCTTGTCCAGGAGTTCGCGCCAGATGAGGTAGTCGCCGTACATGGCCGGCGCTCCCTTGTGGGCGTCCAGATACCCGGGCGGGATCTCCAGGGGTGCGCGGCGTTCGTATTCAGCAGCACGCTCGAGAATTTGTGCGGTTGTGGGCCTTGCACCCATACGGTCGGGTGTCACCAGCGCATCCAGAGCGTCCCTCACGTCGTCCTTGTCAACTGTGAGTGCGTACTCAGCTCTAAGCTCGTCTACAAGCTTCCGCAACTCTGCGGAGGCATGCTCTGATGCGGCCCGCACGCGTTTTCCGATTGCCGAGCTAGCGAAGCCTTCTGCGGTCGAATTTCTCCACTTCTGAAAGCTGGACTGTGTGGAGGCAAAACGCTCGTATTGTTCGGCGATCGCACCCTCGCGGCCACGTTGATATTCAAGAGCTGCGTGATACGGGACGAACAGTCGGTCACCAACTGCCCCGATTGCTGCAACAATTTCGGAGCGCTCAGCGGGGTCCGCGCGATACAGCTGGAGGAGTGCGCTGGCGTCGAACGCAACCGTCGCACTAGCGTCCGTAATGAACTCGGCCGCGTGAGCGTCCCTGTCCTCTGCCGAGCCGCCGCTGTACCACTCCGGGAAAATGGATTTCACGCCGTAGCCTTCCATCGCCTTACTTCTGTGGAGCCAACTCAATCACACCGGGTGGCCCGATCTGCAATCTGCCGGGGCGGTCGCCTGCGGGCTACCGGACGCAACAGCGCAGCTGTCTATTTGCCCGCATATAGCGGTACGAGGATGAGGGCCACGGCGACCGTACGGTCTGCGTCGTCGGGCTTTCGCAGGATGTAGCGAGTGCAGCTGTCCCACTCGGTTCTGGTCGAATCGAAGCCCTTGCAGTCGGGGTGGGATTCCATTGTCTCCTTCGCTAGTTTGATCACGGCCCCGATGTCTTTTCGGTCTTTGATGAACACCACGAGGGCGGCCTTCGTGTCACGCCAGGTGGTGTAGCTCAACAGTTGGTCGACTGCGTCGGTGACCGACTTCTGTCCGGTCCAGAACTTGCATTCGCCGATGAACGCGTGGCGGTTCTGCCATCGCAGCAGGATGTCTGTCTTGCCGGCCGCGTTGAATGCTTCACCCACCGCTTGCCCGTCGTAATTGGCGTTGAGCACGATCAGAATCAGGTCTCTGATCTCTGGCTCGCTCAGCCCGAATGCGGTGGACGTGCGCTCCATTGCAACCGCCAGACGGTCGATGGTCCGCACGACATCCTCGTAGATTTCTTCTTCCAAGACATGGTCTGGCTGACCCCTGCGCGCCATCCCTGCGGGGGGAAGCTTCAGGCTCTTTCGCGTGAGCGGGATGGGGATCTGTTCTTCGGTCGGCCGTTTCCGTACAGGTATCCCGAGAGCATCGTCCAAGGCGGCCCCCCGTTGTGCTTCGAGGCGGCGCTCTTGCAGGCGGGCGCGCACGTCCGCACGGACGGTGGTGCTCCACGTTTCGACGCGTTCGTTGCACCAGCCGACGTACGTTTTCACCTTGTTCGTGGTCCAGCTGAGTTCGTTCGTGACATCACGAAGCTCCATGCCGCCAACGAACATCTCGATCATCAATTCTTCGTCGCTGTGTACTTTCGCCCGGCCAAGTAGGTTTTCACCGCTGCGTACGAGGTCCTGTGCGCCGTCGATGACTTTCGACCAGAGTTCTTTGGTGCCGGTGTACGGAACGTACACCTCCAAGCTTCGCACCTTCCGGTCTACAGATGGTCCGTCGCTTCGATGAATCGGCATCGACTTCTCCGCCGCTCCAGCCGACCACTTGTCGTCCCACGACACCTCAAGCGGCTCGACTCCGGCCTGCTCCCAGATCGCCGCCTCCAGGTCGTCGAGCGCTTCCTCTGTGATCCGGTCCAGGTCGACTCTCTCAGCCGCGGCTAACGCGGAGGCCGCTTGCTCTTTGAGGAACATGCTCAACAGCTGACCACCAACGAAGACTCCCATCCGTCCATCATGCCCAGGCACACGGGAGCGGTTGCCCCCAGCTGGGGATCGGACGTGGTCCTCATGTGGATGTCCGAGAGTTCCCAGGCCGCTCCGCTCGATCTCAGGCACCCACAATCGGCTCCGAAATCCACAACCGGGGACAACCGCCGGCCGCGCACCTGTGGCGCGCGAAATCGGAACTCGCGGCGCTCGTCCTGAGCGTCTTTTCTGGTGACCCACTGCGCAGGCTCCGCGGGCCACCAGCGGTGCCCCAGGCGGAGCAAGCTATAACTTAGGTGCCCTAAGTGTGGCGCACTGGGCGCGCGCCTGGCACACTGGCCGTGTGGTCCCCGGCTGGGGTCGCTGCGCTAGGCCTGTGAAAGCCGGGCAGAACACGAAGGGCGGTCGAGATGAGCGAGCGCATGGCGTGGCGTCGAACTCGTCAGTCCAACGAGGACGGTGGCCGGCAGAATCGACACGTCGTAAAGCTGACCGATGAGCAGGAATTGGCGGCGCAGGCAAAGGCCAGGGTCGCTGGAGTGACGGTGTCTCGGTTGCTGGCCGATGCTGCGTTGTCGCAGCCGCGGGCAGCGATCTCGCACGAGGATCTCGCGGGATTGTTCGAGCTGTCTCGTCTGGTAGCGGCGGTCGGTCGGAACCTCAATCAGCTCACCAAAGTCGCAAACGCGACGGGCGAGTTGGAGCCGGAAACTGCCGCTGCACTCGATGCCGTGCGGCGGATGGTCGACCGGCTGGAAGCTACTCGGTCGGAGTTGGTTGGCAGATGATGCCGAACATCTCGCGTGGCGCGAAGATGACCGGTTTGATGGTGTACCTCGCCGGTCCTGGACGCGCGAACGAACACGAGAACCCTCATGTGGTGGCAGGGCACGATGTCGTTCTGCTGCGTGCCCCGGTTGGTGAGTTGACGCACGAAGACGCGGTACATCTGGCGCACGATGTCGACGAAGCGCGGTTGGCGTTCGGTACCGAAGTGAAGGTAACCAACAGGGGTAAGGCGAACGCTGCGGTCGACACTGGGGTACCTCGATCCGTGGCGGTCGCGGACGCGACAAGCGATCAGAACGTTTGGCACTGCTCGCTGTCACTCAAGGCCGACGAGGGCGAGCTGCCCGATGAGAAGTGGGCGACGATCGCGGCCGACTTCATGAAGGAAATGGACTTCGACAATCCGGATTCCCCGCGCGCACCAGCTCGCTGGGTGGCGATCCGCCATGGCAAGACCAAGGCCGGCGGCGACCACATCCACATCGCGGCATCCGCTGTTCGCGAGGACGGTACGAAGGTCAACACGTTCAACGACCGTAAGCGGGCACAGGCTGCGTGCAACACCCTCGAACACCGGTACGGTCTGGAAGTTCTGCAGTCCCGCCAGCAGCAACTCGGTGGCCGCGGAACCAAGCCCGCCGAGCAAGGTCGTGCTGACCGGGCGCATCTGCCGGAGACCGGTCGAGATGTGTTGGAGCGTCGCGTGCGTGCTGCGGCTACCGCGTCGACGACCGAAGCGGAATTCGTGCGTCGTCTACGGGGCAGTGGTGTGTTGGTGAGGCCACGTTTCACCAAGGGAACCACCGACGCTGTCGAGGGTTATTCGGTGGCGCTGCGACCGAATCGCGGCGAGGCCGCGGCCGCCCCTGTTTGGTACGGCGGAGGAAAGCTGTCGAAAGATCTGACGCTGCCGCGCCTGCGCAGCGAATGGGATACCTCCTCCGAGCAAGTGGCGAACGCCGTCGACGAATGGACTGCAGCCAAAGCAGGGAAGCCCGCCAGGCGGAGCGGACCGGAAGCTGTTGTGGCCGATCCGAGACTGCTCGCGCGAGCAGCGGAGGATCTCGAACGGTGGAACGACTACCTCACGAGCATTCCGGTCACCGACCGCGCGCAGTGGGCGCGCGCGGCCGGCCGCACTTCGGGAGTGTTCGCAGCGTGGTCGGCGAAGGTCGAGACGCGTCCGGGACCACTCGCACATGCATCGAAGCAGCTCGCCCGCGCGGCGCAGTTGCCGGCGCACCAGCGCGCCGCGAAACCGGCCGGGGTGGTGTCGGCCGGCGGGGCGGCGTTGATCGTGATGGCCTGCAAACCCGGACTCGACGCCACCACCGGATACATCCTTCTGCTGAGGCAGTTGATGAAAGCAACCGAAGCCATTGCGGCGGCGTCACGCGCGGCCGGTGATGCCTCGTACGCGCACGATCTCGAAATCGTCACCCGGGAACGGCTCAGTGCGGTGCACAGCCGGCTCGAAGCCACTCAACCCGCGCCAGGGCAGACCTCGGTCGCCGTGGCCGAGCGTGATGGCACTGCAACAGCCCGAGAGGTGACGTATACCGAGACTGAACTCGCGGACGCCGAAGAGGCGGCACGCGTCGCGTACACGATGCGCTCGTCGCCAACTCCGCATGTGCCGAATTCAGCAAACATCGAGCAGGCGCGGCCGTTCCGCCCGGACAAGAACGACCGGGAGCGAGGCGGGCGAGATGGGCGCTAGCTAGGCCGACGCATCGATTGGTGCAGAAATCCGGTTCGTCTCATCTCAGGGACTCAAACTATGTAACATTTCATCATGGCCAGCACAGTCCGAGTGACTAGGGCGCTTGCCGCTGTCCTGAGAGAATTTCTTGAGGACACGAATCGTCCGCAGTACGGCTACGCCTTGATGAAGCAAACTGGTTTCAGCAGCGCCAAGACATACAAAATCCTGAAGCGCTTGGAGAACTCGGGCTGGATCGAGCGAGCCCATCGAGTCGATGGGGAAAGCGGTGGCCCTCCTCGCGTTTCGTACCGGATTCGTCGTTCCGCGGTTCCCCTAGCGCAAACAGCCGTTACGCGTTCCGGAGGCCATTTCGACGGATCGCTCCCGATCGTGGCACCGCAGCACGTGAACCAGACAGGGGCTGCACGGCGAAAGAGGGCAGGGTGGTGACTGTTCTGGGATGGGTTGCGGTCGCTCTGGTCGGCACGATGCTGTGGATCCTGGGAGCTTGGGCCAGAAAAGTGGTCGGTGACGATCTTCGAACCCGTTCGGACCGCCTTCCTACGACCATGATCGATATCGCAGCTAGATTGCTGCCGAACGAAGTTCGTGATGACGTACATCGGGAGTGGGTGTGCGACGCAGAGAAGTTGTACGCATCGACCGATGGACTGCCCGGAGAGCGCGCACTCCGATCGCTCCCATTCGGGTTTCACCTTGTACTAAACGCCTATTCGTTGCGGCGGCTATACAAGCCGAGACCGCGTCCTTTCAAACCGCTACCACTCCGCGAGCCGTTGAACCTGGGCGAGCTCATGTTCTCGGTAATGGCCACCGTTGTCTTCGTTGGGCTCCTCCTGGGGATGGTCTTCGTTGCTGCCCCTCATTGGATGCCAGCCATCGCATTCATTCTCGCCATTCCGGGGTTGATGATGCTCGTCATACTTCTAGAAGGAATCGAAGATAGCCTGAACCGGACAACAACGGGCTCAGCGATCGAGCCCGACCCCACGCCCGGCAAGCCGCAGCGTCCTGAGACTCGCACAAACGACACGGTCGGGACGGACCGGTCGACGAGGGACGAAGAGTGGGAGGACGGAGCTGCGTAGCGAGGCCGTCCGTCACTTCGACGGAGAAACTCGTCGACGGTACGTGGCCTGAGGCCGGACCGCACCGGTTCGAATACACCCGGCCGGCGGACTAGTCGGTGCTCTACGCAGGCCCGCCGCACCAGAGCTGGAGAGCTCGTCGAGCAAGTTCTGTCGGTGGGTGCAAGTAGAGTCGACTTGCAACCGAAATGTCTGGATAGGGATCGCCGTCGAAGGCCTACGGCGCTCGGTTCCAAGGAGGACCAATCTATGTCTGGGTGTACAGCTCCCAAGCGAGGCCACATCAGGGGTGGCGGTGCGGACTGCCCAGTCCACGGACGGGGTGGAGGCTACTCAAGGCCGTCCAACCCGCGGTACTCACCGCAGCCCACCCCAGTCGCCAGGGGCGGCGGTTCGACAGATAGCAGCAGCAGTGGGCGTAGTAGAAGCCGCCCCGCCCGTCCCAGCTGGTCGCCAAAGAACTCGACTGTCTCCTATACGGCGGATCAGGTTCGCCAGCTTGAGCCGGTACGCACAGCAATCCTGGACCGAACGCAGCCGACCGATGTGTTTCTCTGCCACGCATGGCCGGACCGACGGACCGAAGCGCAAGTGGTGTATGAGTTGCTGCTCGGTAATGAAGTGTCGGTGTGGTTCAGCGAGGTGTCCTTGATGCCGGGAACGGACATGCGCCTTGCGATCGATAAAGGGCTCGCGAAGTCCCGCATGGGCCTCGTTCTGGTGACGCCCGCGATGCTGGAGAAGCTGAACACCGATCGAAGTATCGCGAACAGTGAGCTCAGCGCTCTGCTACGCCGCAATCTATTGGTGCCAGTGATGCATGGTGTGACCTTCGAGGAGCTCGACCAGGTCAGCCCCATGCTGGCGACGCGTGGTGGATTTAATACGGCCGAGGACTCCATGGAGGACATCGCCGTGAAGATTGCCGAACTTGTAGGCATCCTCGATGCCGACGAGGCCTACCAAGCCCAATAGCGTGATCAGTTCGCGGAGCTTGTCTCGGGTGGTGGAGGCACTATGTTGACGCGTCGGCGCACGACGAGCGGTGCGCCGTCGGGGCCCTTGATGTGGGACTCGACCCAGCGTCGTCGTCGCTCCTGCCGGTCCGGACCGTAGCGGTAGGTGTGCCAGTGGCCACGAACAATGTGTCGATTCTTGAGACGGTTTCCCTGTCCGACTGAGTCGGCAGTAGTGGCCGAGCCGCGGTAGCTGAGGTGGCGTACGACTGTTTCCACCCTGCGCCCTCGACTGTGGGTGCGTTTGGACAGAACGGTTTCGTCGCTGGTGGTCAGGTTGGATCGTTCCATCCGCAGTAGGTCGGTGAACGCCATCAGGACGCGGATGAACAGGGCTGGATCGTCCCAGCAGAAAGTGTTTCGAAAGCCTTCGGGGGCACGGGGAGCATGCGGTGGCTGGGTGAGGAACCCCCAGCCTGCGCTCAGACCGGGCGGAGCATCGTCCGCAGGTTCGCCGATGTCCATGGTCATCGATTGAAGTGGCATGTGTAGAGCGCGATCGGTGCCCCACCCTGCTTCACCGTTCTGGAGCAGGAATGCTTCGAAGCCGGCGGCCGTCGCCATCTGGATGCCGACGCTGTTGGAGGACGTGGGATCACTGTCTGTGTGCCACAGCAGGTAGAACGATTCCTCGGGTACGGTCGCACCGAAATACGCGAACCCGCTGGGGGACGGTAGATCGGCCACTGTCGCGGGGACGAGTTCGGCAGGCTGCGCCGATGCCTCCTGCACGAGGGCCGATGCTTCGGGAGAGGCGTAATAGGTCTCGCCCTGGATTGCGCCGGAAGTAGCCGAAAGTGCCAGCCGTACAGCGAAGTTGCTGTACCGCTCGAATCGTTCTGCCTCGCTCAACTGTGGTTGCGGGTGGTCCCATCTGGGTGCCATCTTCTGGTGGTAGCGCAGCACATCGTCCAGCCGCGGTCGTACAACCGCATCGATGCCGTCGAGTAGAGCCGGTACATGCTTGGGCAGCGGCGATCGAACCGCCCGCACGGCAGCTTGGGGCGGGGACGGGAACACATCATCGTTCGGACGACCGATGAAGTAGCCGGTCATGGGATACCTCCGCTGGTGAGCAGTCGAACAGAGTGGGTGGGTGCCTTGTGACGGCAGATTGTCGCAAAGCGCTCCGACACGACTGCCACCTCGAAGCTCGAAGTGGGCAGTCGTGTTCGTTCCGAGTTCGCGACTACGGAGCGATCCAGATGTAGTTCGATACGGCGAATGCTCGCTGGGGGAGTACGGAGACGGTCACCCAGCTTGCGCCGAGTCCGGCGTCGACGGTGATGGTGGCGGGGCCCCCGTCGAGGGTGTGTTGTGCGGAGTGGGTGAACGGTGCGATGCCGTTCACCCAGTCGACCTGGATGGTTGTTCCGCAGCCCGGACGCGTGCCTAGGTCTCCGCGGGGTGTGGCGGTGATGGTCAGTTGGCCGGGGTTGGTGCGGTCGGTGGTGCGGTCGATGTGGATGGGTCCGTTGCAGCCGCCGTTGTCTCCGACGGTGACGATGTCGTCGCCGGTCAGGCTCGGGGTTGCAGGTGGCACGTCCGCTGCTGCGAGACCGGTCCCGCCGATCAATGCTGCGGCGGTGATGGCTGCGGTGGCGACAGTGCGGGTGATGGTGTTCATGGGTTCTCCTGTGTTGGATGGGGGTTGGGCGTGAGACAGGGTCAGCGGCCGGAACGTTCGCGGTCGGTGTGCTTTCCGTTGCCGGGACGTCCTTTGCGTGCTTGAGGTGATTTCGTCGAAGGCACTGTAATGGCGCCGGCGGGTGCGCCCTGGCAGATGTCTGCGGAGATCCGCGCGGCGATCGCTTCGTCGTCGACGCCGGCCGCGCGCATGTCCGAGACAAACTGCTCCCGGCGTCCGGCACTGTCGTAGCTCGCTCCGGCCTTCGAACGCGCCTGCCGGATCTCCGTCCGATCCGTCGGCTCGAATGGGGTTTCGTGCCCGCCCAGTTCCCCCTGCGCGAGGGCTTCTTCGTAGAAGTCAGAGACTTTCGCCATCTGCGCTGCGCGCTCGTCGACCAGGCCACTCGAGGTCGTGGATTTGATGAAGTGGTCGTACGCCTCTGTGTCGGTGAAGAGCTGAGTGAAGCGTGCTGCAGCGACGAGGCCGGCACCACCGAATGCGTCCTCGATCGAGTGCTCGAGGTCCGCTACTTCCTGGCCCAATTGTTCCAGTGCGGCTTTGTCTGTCGTAGTGAGAGGGTCGTCGGTTGCGGTGACGGTGTCGAGGTATTCGAGGTGCGAGCGTTTGGCCATGGCGACGTTGCTGACTTGCGAGGTGAGGAACCCGTAGTTGACTTCCTTGGCGTCGTCGGACTTTCGGTCGTACTCGGCGCGACGCTGCTGCGCTGCGGCGTCGTGCTGCTCGGCGTCCGCGATGAGTGCTGCGGCCTGGATGCGATCACCTGCGGCCGTCTGTTCGGCGGTCTGTGCGAGGGCTTGCTTGTTCGCACTGTCGTCGATGAACGTGCGCGCGTCGCGGTCGTGAGCGATGTCGACGCCGTATCGACGGTGGACTTCGCTGCGGACTGCCGCTGCGGCTTGCGTGGCGATCGCCGACTCGCTTTCCCAGGCCTTGGCCTGCTCGTAGACGGTCGTGATGTCGTGAGGTGTCGCCCGGTCCCACCACTGAGGGTCGAGAGGCCTGCGGAGCTGGGTTTCGGCGGCGATCCGTTCGGTGCGGAGCCGTTCGCTGTATTCGCGCGCAGCTTGGTTGCTGTGCTGTTCGGCCTCGCGTGACTGCTGTTCACGTCGGCGGGCGCTCTGTTCGGCGAAACGGGATGCGAGCTGCATCCCGACGCGGAACACCATCCCCACTTCTCTACTGGCGGAGCCGAGCTCGTCATCGGACATGTGGTGTCACCTTTCAATTGGCGGTCCGGCTCGTTACCGGATCGGTGGGGGTCAGCGCTGTCGTTGGTCGGGGAACATCGCTGGTGGCGCGGGGTCCACGGGCAGCGGATGCAGCCGGTCGGAGTGTCCGGTGCGGGTATCGCAGTTCTGGAAGGGGCCGTCGGAGGCGAAGAGCTTTTCCATGTGGTGGTCGGCGTGATCGCGCAGCCACACGCTCATGCCGGTGTGTGGGTCCTTGCGCAGGTGCTCGAACGATCGCCACAGCGCTTCGAGGCGGGCGACGGCTTCGGCGTGCCGCCACCACTGCGGGCACCAGCACCGGTGCGGTACGTCTTCGACCTCGCGGCGGTAGAGGACGGCGAGGTGGTCGCGCACGAACTCCTCCACTGACCCGAACTTGAGCGGTTCGGGCTCGTTGCCGGCCGCGTCGAGTGCGGCGTCGAGCTCGGCTTCCATCCGGGCCCGTGTCGCCTCGGCGAGCTGGTGGTGCAGCTCGGGGGTCAGGAGCTCCTCGAACTGTGCGGCGGCGATCGCGTCGACTTCGGCGCTCAGGCGTCGGTCGACGCCCGCCTGGACCCGGGCCTGCATCGGCTCGCTTAACGATCCCGCGGCAGCCTCGGTGGCGGTGTCGTCGAGGCCGTCGAAGCTGAAATCCTCGCTCACGCTGCACCCTCTTTGGTCAGGTCGACGTTCCCGACGAGGGTGACTGCGCCGGCGAGGGTGCGATCGGCTTCGGGGTCGTGGACTCTGATGGATGCGACGACGGCGGCCTGGTTCGGTCCTTCCCACCACGGCACGGTCCGGACGAGAACCGGTGTGTTGCCCGATGATCGGACGATGGCGCGTCCGCGGGGGAGGGCTTCGAGTTCGGCTTCGGTGAAGGTGCGTTGTCTGGTGCGCGAGCGTGAGACGCTGCGGCCGTGATCGCTCGTGGAGACCGATCCGCTGATTTCCCAGTGATCACCGATCGCGGTGGACATGTTGCGGAGGAATTCGCCGTCGTCGATCGCGACGCCGCCGCCGTAGATGCGGACGTTGGCGGCGGACCAGAGTTTGCGCATTCCTTCGGTGCCCCAGACGTTCACGCCTTGGGACCATGACTGGAGGACGGCCATGATGATGATGCCGCGGGAGCCGTAGTGGCTGTAGAGGCCGGGTAGTTTCGCCCAGCGCACGACGTTGGCGACCTCGTCGAGCGGTGCGAGGAGGGGGACGGGGAGACGGCCTTTGGGGGAAGTGGTGGCGAGCTGTTCGGCGGCGTCGATGATGGCCACGGTCAGGGCGGTGACCAGGGGACCGGCGGAGCCGTTTCCTTCGCGGGAGAGGCTGTACATCGTGCCGCCCTCGGCGACGAACGCCCGCGGGTCGAAGTGCGGGCGAGTATCGCCGGGTCCGCTCGCACGGATCCACGGGTGCACTGCGGAGAGCTTGAGCGATCGAATCATCTTCTTGGCGGTGGTGAAGACGCCGGATCGCTGCTTCTCGGTCTGGTTGTACTGTGCGGCAAGGCCATCCGCTTGCAGGCGGTATCGGCCGTCGGCGGTGCCTCGGAGGATTTCGACGGGCTCCTTGTTCTTTTCCTGCGTTGCCCAGGTGTAGACGTCGGTGATCGGGCGTCCGGCCACCGCGGCGGCGAGGATCAGCCCGGCGAGCAGGTCCTGGCCCTCGGGGTCGAAGAACGGGTCCTTCTTGGCTTCGACTCCGTCGTCGCCGGAGGCGAAGTGTTCGGCGAGGTCGGCAGCTTTGACTTCGTCGGTGACCCAGGTCAGCGGGTTCCACCACCAGCTGGGCTGTTCGTCGGCGACCTGCTGAGGGTCGAACACCCACACCGGGCGCCGCTCGAGGGACTCGACGGACACCATGCCCTTGGCCGGGACGGCCTTACTGTCGCCGTAGGTGCTCCAGTCCACCGCCGCGGCCTTGACCGGTTCCCCGGTGACGCGGTCGAGAAGGCGGACGCTGCGCCAGAGCCGGGTCGCGTCGACGACGTCGCGTTTGTTGGAGGTGGTGATCACCCCGCCCGGGGCGTCGAGAATCGCTGGGATGACCCGCGAGGAGGACTTACCGGTCCGCGGCCCCCAGATGTCGCAGTGCAGGTCCTCGTAGCTGCCGCGCAGCATCTGCTTGGAGAGCAGGTGGCGGCCGACCTGGACGCCGGGTACCTGTGTGGGTGTCAGCTCGATCGCCAGGTCCGCTGCTTTGCGTCTGCATCCTTTCTCGCTGAGCGATTCGATGTCGCGGCCACGGCCGAGGTAGCGGGCTTTGTCGTCGACGCGGGTTTTCTTGCTCCGGTGGCGGCCGAGCAGCACCAGCGCTCCGACCGCCGCCGCGAGCAGCACCAGTGCGGCGAGGACGACGACGATCGTCGAGCCGGTCTGCCATACGAGATCGCCGCGGAAGAGGCGTTTGGCGATGGCGATGGGATTGTCCGGGGCGGGTTGGTCGGTGCCCAGGTGAATGCCGGCCCACAGTCCGCCTCCGGCGAGGGCGGCGACGGCGGAACCGATGCCGAGCAGGACCAGGGAGCCGTCGGTGGTGGCGGGGTCTTTGACGCTGCGAGTGCTCATGTGAGGAGTCCTTCTCGTTCGTGGGCGGGTGTGTCAGGAGACTTCGACGATGGCGGTGATGGTGACGGTGAAGCCGGGGGCTGTGCGCGATCCCGGTGGATCGGCTACCTGGAGCGGTGTCACGGCGTGCGAATGGCCCTGTACGGCAACGAATGTGTGGCCTCGTTCGAGCTCGTCGATGTAGCCGATCATGCTGTCGGCTGCGATCTGCAGGGCGGGGGCGGGAGAAGGTCCGGCGGCGGTGCCGTGGCCGTAGAGGACCAGGAAGCTCATCGCACAGCCACCGCGTTGATGCGCCACACGCCGAGTTTGGTGGCGGTGAAGTATGCCGCGAAGGTGTTGGTTCCCAGTGTCTTTCCGTCGGGGGTCGTGGCGGTTTGGGTGACGGTGACCACGCGTGAGACTCGTCCGCTCTGATCGGCGGGATGGTCGTCGCCGCCGATCGCGGCGACCGCGATGACGCGGGCACCTGCCTGTGCCCAGTCCTGCCACTGGTTGCCGGTGATCGGGGCGAGGGCGATGAACGAGGCGGCGTTGTCGGCGTAGTAGCGCTCGTCGAACAGCGGCTGCGCCCGCTTCGCTGCGGCGAGCTGGTTGGGCTCGTCTGCCGGGGTGTAGGAGAACAGGGTGGTCGCGGCGGCGAGCATGACCTGCTCGGGATCGGTCTGGTCGACCCCGGCGAAGGCTTGTGGCAGGTCCGGGGTCGAGGGCGCGGGTAGCGAGGTCGTCGGTCCGCCGGCATCGAGAGGCTGGTCGCCGGTGTCCTGACCGGAGTCGTCGCTGCCGCAGCCACCGATGACCAAGGTGAGGGCCGCCAGCAGGGCCAGAGCGGCGCGTCGGTGGGTGCGTGGTGTGGTGTTCATCCGAATCTCCTGACGTACATGTCTTCTCCGGCCCAGCCGGAGAGCGGCATGATCGAGACGGTTTGGCCGGACTGAGGGGCGTTGAGGAGCATGTCCTGGCCGCCTTCGGTGCCGGTGTAGATACCGACGTGGTGGGTGTTGCCTCCGGAGCCGAAGTAGATGAGGTCTCCGGGTTGCTTGTCCTCGAACGGGATCTGTTGCCCCCGTGGGTCACCCAGCTGTCCGGGGTTGGAGGTGTCGCCGGTGTAGTGCGGGAGCGTGATCTTTCCGCCCGATGCTTGGAAGACGGCGTAGAGGGTCAATCCGGAGCAGTCGAACCCGGTTTTGGAGGTGTCGCCGTTCGCGTCGGCTGCGCCTCCGCCGTCGCTGATTCCTCGGGTCGGACCGCTCGAATCTCCGCCTCCCCATGCGTAGGGTGTGCCGATCCATCTCGACGCTGCGGCAATGACATTGGCTCCGAATGGGCCGCCGGGGACGAAGGTCGGTCCTCCGCTCGTTCCGCTGGCAGGCGGGGTACAGGCACCGGGGGCGGTACCGCCGTCGACGACGGCGGTGGCCACCGCGCCGGTGCCGTTGTTGGCGATCGCTGCGAGGTCGTCGGCGGTCAGGTCGGCGCGGGCACCTTTGAACTGTGCGTAGAGCTGGCGGGCGAGTGGTTCGTCGTCGGCGTAGGCCCCGGGGTGGCCAGACCCTTGCACTGCTTGGGCGGCGTCGGTGACAGCCATCGACTGCCAGCCGGGGATCTTCAGCAGGGCGGTGTAGAACTTGATGTTCGCGGTCACTGGATTCATCAGCTCTTCCGTCGTGCCCCAGATCGTGACTTGTTGCTGAAATTGATTGACCGACAGGTGATCCGATCCAATGCCGTCGTGGGGGTAGTTCGTGGAGTCCGGGACATTCGAGCTGGCGAGCATCCGATAGGTCGACTCCTGGCCTTCGGTGGCGAGCGCGACGACGATGCCCTGTTCGGGTACCCCCATCGCCTCGCCGATGGCGACGGTCTGTTTCGCCAGTGCGAGCTGTGCGGCATTGAGACCGCCCGTTCCTGCACCGGGGGAGCTCGAGGTCTGTGGCTGGGCGGCGGTGCCGGGCTCGGCTGCCTTGGCGACCCACGGAGCGGGGTCGACTGCGGTTCCAGCGCCGTCGGGGAGCCGCGCGCCCTCCCACACCTCGAAATGCAGGTGTGCGCCCGTCGATTCGCCGTCGTTGCCGATCTTTCCGATCTCCTGGCCGGCCGAGACGTGCTGGCCGGCAGAGACGAGGACACCGTCGGCGAACATGTGACCGTAGACGGTGGAGTAGGTCCGACCGTCGATCTCGTGGTCGAGGACGATCCAGTGCCCGAATCCGGCGGCCTCCCCGGCTTCGGCGACACGTCCGTCTGTGAAGGCGTAGATCGGTGTACCGACCGGGCCGGCGCGGTCGATGCCCTGGTGGACGGTGCCCCACCGGGGGCCGAAACCGGAGCTGTCGGTAGTGGTGTCGCTGGCGGTGGGCTTGACCAGCGTCCCGGCCGGCGCGATCGCGCCGGCCGCGGCACCGGACGGGGGAGCGCAGGCGATGGTCGTCGACGCCGGAGCGAGGATCACCACCACGATCAGGACCAGCCCGAGAAGTGTCGCGGCGGTGGCGACGAGAAGTTTCTTGGCGTCCACGTCGCTATGCGCGCCGACCGGTGTGCGGGCCCATTCCTGCTGTCAGGGTGGCGATCAGCTCCGTCGCGGCCGCGAGCTGGACTTTGTGTTCGCGGGCGCGGCGCTCGGCTTCTTCGGTGGTGACGGGGGCGGCGTCGCGGCCGGCGGCCACGACCCAGTTGCGCAGGGTGTTCGGGTGGACCTCGAGGGTTTCGGCGACGAGCTCGATCGCTCTCCACCGGGAGGACACCTCGGTGGCGACCTTGGCGACGGTCTGTACTGCTGCTGCCCGCAGTTCCGGGGTGAGGCGCTTGTACTTGCGTTCGGCGATCATGCGAGCGCTCCTGCTTGCTCAGGTGCGGCGATGTCGGCTTCGATGACCTCGCGGACGAGGTTCGCGTCGGCGAACTCACTGAACCGGGAGTTGGTGTCGTGGATGCCGGCGTCGATCTCGGCGGCGGAGAAGATCAGCTGTACCGGGATGCCGGGGCTCAGTTCGCTCTCGCCGATCTTGATCAAGAACTTGCCGAGTCCGGATGGGGGCTCGATCGGCTCATCGTGTTTGCGGCGATCTCCGGTCATGGGCGGCGGCGCGGACCATCCGCTGACCATGTCGGATTCGGTGGCCGTGAACTTGACGATGCCGGCCAGGCGTTCGACTTCTTTTTCCGGGATCGGGCCGATGACCTTGACGCGGGCGCGTTCGAGGAAGCCCAGGGCTTTGTTCGCCGATCCGGTCGTCGACTGCGATTCGAGGTCAGTGATGGTGTGGGTGATCATCCACAGCGCGGTGGCGATGGCTCGGTTCAAGCGGGTGAGGGCGTTGACGCGGTCGACCATGAAGTCGCCCAGTCCCAGGACCTGCCAGAGCTCGTCCATGATGGCCTGGAAGTAGCGCTGCGGTCCCAGGCCCGCGTCGGCGAGGGCGTGTGCGGCTTCGATGGCGGCGAAGCCATCGGACCAGCACACGAGCATCACGGCCGCTTTGAGTTTGGTGTCGCCTTCGGCGATGTGCGAGACATCGATGCAGATGGCGACGGCGTCGATATCGATTTCGGTGGTGGTGTGTCCATTGAACACTTCACCGAACCGGCCTTTGATCAGCCCGCGCAGTGATTGCCGGAGGCGTTTGGTCGAGCGCCGGTACTCCTCGACGGTGTCTTCGCCGGCGTCGGCGATCAGTTCGGGGTGTCCGTCGATGACGAGGGCGAGCAGGTCGCCGAGCAGGGGCGGGCGATCGGGGGTGTAGCCCATCTCGCCGTAGAGCAGGTTCAGCGAGGTCGCGAGGATGGTTTCCTCGAAGTCCTGCACGGGGCCGCCGCGGGAGAGTTCGATCAGTCCCGAGACGACCTGGACCTGGCGGCCGCGCAGTTCGGCGAGCATGCGGCGCTGCAGGTCGGGGAATGCCGAGAGGGTGGGGATCACCGATCCCAGGACCCCACCGGCGAGCGGGTTGATGCGTCCGTATCCGTAGCCGAGGTCGATCACCTGGCCTCCGACGGCTTCGATTTCCTTGCGGTAGTCGGGCTTGACGTCGGCCAGGACGAGGGTGGTGACGTTCTGTGCGATACCGCCCAGGACCACGCGTCGTACGAACGAGGACTTGCCGTAACCGTTGAGTCCGAGCACGAAGCCCACCGGTGCGGTGATCAGCCCTTCGATGAACCAGTTGAGCAGGTCGAAGCAGACCGCGGCGCGGGTGAGCAGGTGTTGCCCGATCGGGGTCCCGATCAGTGGTGCTCCGGCACCGACCGACCACGGCCACAGGCCGGCAGCTTGGACGGAGGTGGCGCGGTACTCGATCTGTCGGCCGACGGTGTTGGTGCGCCCGCCCCCTGGACCGGCGAATCCGCGGTCGGTCAGGCGCAGGGTGGAGCGGGCGAAGCCGTCGGCCGAGGACGAGTAGTCCGCGGCGTCGCGGTTGCGGCGTCGGCGGTCGTCGGTGGCGAGCTTGTGTTTGGCCAACATGCTGCGGACGCCGGGACGGTTCGCGGCGACGACCAGGGCCGCGCGGGCGGTGTCGTCGAGGATCTTGACCATGGACGGGTCCTCTTCTCGTCTCGGGTGCTTATCCGGCGAGTGCGCCGGGGAGGGTGGCGTGTTCGGGCAGCACTGCCCCGATGCCGAGGGAGCCGTAGAACCCGGCGGCCTGCCATCGGTAGGCGCGGCGGATCTTGAGACGGCACTGCACCGACAGATCGCGGACGATGGCTTCGATGGCCGGGATGTCGCCGGTGAGGGGCTCGGTGACGGTGATGAGCACCCCGAAGCGCACCAGTCCGTGGCCACGGGCCTGCTCTTCGCGGGCGCGGGAGGTCGATTCGACCTTGATCGAGGCGGTCACCGATCCGATGCCGCGCCCGCCTTGCTCGGCGATGAGTGCGTTCTTGTAGTCGGTGTCGACGATCTTGACCGCATCTGCCGCGGTGTGCGGTCGGTAGATGATCGCGACACGTTTGCGAGGCACGTCGGGATTGGGAGCGAGGATGCGCCGCAGGACGCCCTCGTCGACGGCGCTGGCGGGAGCGGAATCCATTTCCCAGGTCACCGACCGGCCACCGTCGTGGACGTACTGGTCGAACTTCTCCTCGTGCGAGACCGGTCCGGCGTCGTCCCAGTGAAGTCCGTGTCCGGCCGAGCTCGACGACGCGCGTTCGAGATCTGCCTGTGAAGCGGGATCGGTGGAGCGCCGGACGAAGGCGACGATGTCGGCCGCAGGCATGGGCCGGACCATCACCGACGCCGATTTGAGGGCCGCGCACAGCCCGGGTAGTCGACGGCTGATCTCGACGGCCTGCTCGGAGGGGTCCTTCTTGCGGGCATCGGTGGTGGCGCGGAAGGTCACTGCGATCCGGGCTTCGAGCTGGACCTGTTCGGTGGGCAGCGACTCGGCGAGGTCGTACATCGAATGCTGAGCCAGGGCAGGTGCATTCGGTGCGGTGTTGCGGTCGACTTCGGCGAGCAACCGGTTGCCGGTTTCGGGGACGGTGTCGATGACTGGGACGACGGCCACGATGTCGGAGGTCTGGCCCATCGCGGCGAGTACGACTCCCCATTCGCCGACCCAGTTGTTGATCAGGGACTGATCGACTGCTTCGTCGCCCTGCGGCCAGGCGCGCAGCACCACGGTGTAGCAGTGCTTGGCGGGCATGTGGATCATCCCGAACCGGAACCCGGCGGCGTCTTCGCCTTCGTAGAGTTTGGTCGGGGCCATGATGCCCGGGAGGAACGCTTTGCCTCCGGGTAGTTCGGAGAACAGCCCGCCTCGGTAGATGTTCTCTTTCCTGCGTCGTGCTCGTATCCACTGCATTCTCAGCACCGTCATTTCGTATCCGGATCGGCCATCTCTGCTCCACACCAGCGGTGCGGCAACAACTGTCGCGATTGATGCGACGACCACGCCTGTGCCGAAGCCGGCGAACATCATGGTCACCATCACCGAGATCACCAGGACGAACCCGATGATCGTCGCTGCCCATGTCGCACCGAACAATCCGGTGTTTCGGGGCTTGGTCCACCCGTGGTAGAGCAGACCTGCTTCGGTTCTCGTCGCCATCTACTCACTCCTCGGATAGGGGAAACTGCGTTGCGCCACAACCGGTGTGGCCGATGTCGGGGTGGTCATCGTGGTATTGCGTGTCGGTTACCGCTGCTGCTGTTGTTCGAGGTTCGGCCACCGGCGAGGTCGTCGGCCGAACGTCCTGCGCCCGCAGCTCCGGACCCCACCGCCTTGGCTGCCTTCGATCCCGATCCGCCGCCTGAGCCTCCGCGAGATCCGTTGGCGCTCTGACTCTGTCGGCCTGATGCCGAAGACGGCGAACCGCCTGGCGAGGGTGGGGTCAGGTTCGGTCGTGGGCTCGGGCGACTTCCACCGCCGCCACCACCACCAGCGCCGCCGACATCGCCGCCGCTGCCGCCGAGGAGAACCGATGACCGCCGCTCCCGCCTCCCTGACCGCCGGCGCCGAGAGCGCGGCCGCCGCCTTCGAGCGCACCTTCGGCCGCCCTGCCGCGGGCGTCTGGGCCGGCCCCGGCCGCGTGAACCTGATCGGCGAGCACACCGACTA